>NZ_JAMPZF010000049.1:0-8533 GCF_024747315.1 Vibrio sp. HS-50-1
TTTCCTCGAAAAGGGCTAACGCCGCATTAAGGTGTGAGCGACGCTTGGCTATACTTGAGCGAAGCGAAACTGCCAAGCGTTGCGAATCACTCTTAAATGCTTTGTTAGGCAAATTTACTTACCGTAGAAAAATGCTTTTCTTGACTCATCATCATGCAGGTCATGCACAGCCATATGTGAATGTTTTGCTGGCACTGAGTCTGACCATAGTTGAAATGGAAGCTCATCGAAGATAATTTCTGCTGATACCATTGAAAAGTCTTTTTCATAGCAATCATGTAAGATTTTAAGCCTTGTAGAAGGAAAACTGTCCTTAAACTCTCGATTAAATTGGGGGTAGAAATAACGTATTAAGGCAGCCTCGTACAAAGAAATCCTTTCTTGTTCACTTGTATTAAAGAGTTTATCTAGACCCGCTTTGATTCTGCCACCGGTCTCGTCTTTTTGTTGTGCAAAAGGGTTCAATGCGGTAATTAACTGTGGACTTGGCTCTACCTCCAAAAGCAATAACTGGAGTTCATAATTATCTGGCACGCCAGTTAATGAGATCTTTTGAAGTGTTTCGTGTTTCATTAATCGGTCAATGGCGTTTCTGGAACCGTCTTTCCCGTATGCTTGCCCTACGTATTTCACTTCAAACTTCGAGTGTTGTTGCAGGAAGAGATTTATTGCTTCTTCAGGTATCGCAAACTTTTGCCCTTGCTCATTTACAGCGTAAGGAACAGCATCATCTAACTCTAACCGACAGCCTTTAGGTAATGGTAATTTGAAGTCATGCTTAACCGAGCCTATTTCAAACTCTAATACCGCATCTTGTTCTTCTTGATACCCTCTCAACAGCTTTGTTTTAGGCAGATAGCCGATAATATAGATATGGCATTTCTTTGAAATATCCTCGTACTGCTTTAAACACTCTTTATCATATAGCAATTTTGCTGGTAAATAGAAAAAGGTTGTAGCATACAAGCTTAGCGCATGTTCTACATCAAACATGGACTTTTTTAGAATCTTATCAAGTTGACTCATTTTTTGTTTTCTCGGTACATAACTCTTATTCTTTCTTTGCTTTCTGCGTTGTACTTTCGCCAGCTTTCTTCGTAGCTTTCTAGCAATCTTCTTTTTATTTTTCATTCACCGTACTTCTCTATTTGCCTAACGCCGCATTAAGGTGTGAGCGGCGCTTGCCTATACTTTGAGCGAAGCGAAAACGGCAAGCGTTGCGAATCACTCTTAAATGCTTTGTTATGTGCATTCTTGCCAGTTGTACTCCATTTGCCTCGCCACTGTATCGGCAAATTGATGGCCGTAGTGTTTTGACACGAGATGTAAGCTCATGTCGATACCGGCAGATATACCACCAGAAGTAGTCAGGTTTCCAGAAGTTACCCAACGTTGGTTATTAACAACATTTAAGTCTGGAAACTGAGTAGCTAAATCAGGAATATCTTCCCAATGGGTAGTCACAGTTAAATTGTTGATTAGACCTGCTTGAGCCAGAAGAAACACACCAGTACAAACTGATGCAACTTCAGAAGCTAGAGGGACTACCGAAGCCAGCCAAGCCATGATATTTGGCTTACACATTTCATCCCTGTGTACACCACCCACAACAACCAGTAAATCTATTGGCGGGTGATCCTGTAACGAATAATCAGGTAACACCTTAAAACCACCACGAGCCACAACCGGCTTAGAACTTTCTGAGACTAGAAATATATTCAGACTCTCAGCACCAAGCCGTTTAGCTGTACTGAAAACTTCAAATGGTCCCGAAAAATCAAGAACTTCTGCTTGATCGTAAATGTAGATACCTATGTTCATTGCGCCTCCATGCACATAACGCCTTGCTAAGGTGTGAGTAACGCAATACAAAAGCTACCGCACAGCGCCTTAATCACCATAAGCCACCGCAAAGTAAAAATGCCACGCGTTACGAATCACTCTTAAGCAATTTGTTAGTACATGCGCTACTTCTATTTGTGCGCTCCAAGATATTGAAAAGTAGCATGATATGAAAGGCTTTGAACACTGAAGTGAGACGGGCAGCTACAAAACTTAAAATCGATAGAGAGACGAAAGTTGGCTAGAAGAAAAACGTACTGAACTCACCTACTTTTACTGACTTCAAATTAGAAAAGGATTCGATCCTCGCACTTTGATGGCAACACCAAACGAACGACAAGATTAACTCAGGAAGTACAACGAAAACGAAGAAGCGCCAAAGAAATAGGCTAAGAGTTAGAGACCGTAAACGGTGAAATCAAAGCGAACACTCCGCATATAGTGCCACCGGAAAGAACGTGAAAGGTACAAAATGAAAGGTGTAAAGACAAGCGCCAAAACAGATAAACACCAAAACTTATGACCCTTGATGTCAAACCCGTACTAACGCCCAATTAAGGGGTGAACAACGCCTACACCAACCTAAAACATTGTGCCATAAACACTAAAACTGAAGTAGAAGCAAAAGTGCCAAGCGTTGTGAATCCCTCTTAAATTGCTTGTTATGGCGCAATTCTCAAAGATGGCCACTTAACTAACCATCCTTTCGAATTTACACGATTTTCAAATGTTGCTCGTGACCTTTTAGGGTTATGCGTGACGCAGTAACCAAATAAAGATTCAAACCCAAACGCTGAGATAACTTCATATTGATTCACGCCTGTTTGACGAACACCAACGGCTGTTTCTTTTTCAGGCCAATAGCTCATAGCATCCACTGAACTTTGATAAGGTTCATCACCATTACGTTGATGCATTTGAGCTTGATTTCGAACTTGCCAGTTAAGCTCTGGCATACAGCCTTTCAAGTGTACTTCATAATACAAGTAGGTATCAGGATTGGATTCATTCGGGTCGAAATAGATAACATCAACGTCATTCAAAGGAGTCGTAGATTTAAACCCATGTAACGAGTCCCAAACTAGATTTCGGACGAAACCTGCTGCTATATAGCACTGAGGTAAATTCAGCTGAGACACATGATTTAGTGCCTCAGTCCTTATTGGATCACGTTTTATTAATTCTACGATTCTGTCCATTTTCGTCCTGCGCCATAACGCCCTGCTAAGGGGTGAGCAACGCAATACAAAAGCCGCCGCAAACCACCTTAATCACTAAATTCAACGCATAGAAAAAATGCCACGCGTTGCGAATCCCTCTTGAGCAGTTTGTTAGTCGCGAGGCACCGAGCGACAATTTTAAGCCGAACTAAACTTTGCGAACAACAAACTTTATGTGCTTTGATGCATTTAAGTCAGGCGTAGTCTCAAAGCGGCTAGTCTATGAAACCACTTGGAACAAACAACGCCGCAGAAAACGGACTGACAACACCAAAAAGCGCTTTTGGAAAGCCAATCTCAAAGTGTGGGCTTTCAACAAAGTCACTGAAACCACGTGGAACTTACCACACCAGAGAAAACGTCATTTCAGCGAGTAAATCTGCTTTTGTATCCAACAAACTCACCGAGCAGAGTTGCAACCCAAAACAGACTCTCGATTGCCCAGCTCTGTCAGCACCAATGGACAAAACAGCCGCTAGAGCAGTTACAAAACTTTGGACTTAAAACAGCTGAAAATGAGTTTGGACCAACGACGATGAACCTGTGAACCGAACAACAAGCAGCCAAATTTTGAGCTTAAAAACATGATTTTGATTGCTAGCTTTTTCTGGCGACTAACGCCGCGTTAAGGGGTGCCGGCACGCAATACAAAAGCCCCTGCAAAGCGCCTTAAACACTGAACTTAACGCATATTAAAAATGCCACGCGTGCCAAATCCCTCTTAAACGCTTTGTTATGTGAATTTACTTCTTGGACAGATGATTTAAAGGAGCCCAAGCTAATTCACCCTCCGTATTTAACTTTGAGCACCAAATCCAGCCATTAAGCTCGTAATCTTCAATTAAGGTTTCACCAACCGTTAATGTATGCTCTTTCGCAAAGTAATCTTTAAGTACTGTAACTTGGCTGCCATCAACGGTTAGGATTTGCTTAGGAACCCATCCTTCTTTGTCCGCACCTTTACATAATATCCAATTGGCCCAATCTCCATTGGGGTTGGACTATTCGATATATTGCAATTGTTCGCCCTTTACCACTTTTATCGGTGACTCTGGCGCATCCTTGTACTCTTTAACTACCGTGTATTTCATTACGTTTTACAACTCCATTCACATAACGCCCTGCTAAGGGGTGAGCAACGCAATACCAAAGCCGCCGCAAGCCACCTTAATCACTAAATTCAACGCATAGTAAAAATGCCACGCGTTGCGAATCCCTCTTGAGCAGTTTGTTAGTTTGCAAACCCAAAGCATTGATTTTAAGTCACTTTAAACTTTGCAAACAATAAACTTTATGTGTTTTGATGCACTTAAGTCAGGCGTAGTCTAAAAACGGCTAGTCAATGAAACCACGTGGAACAAACAACGCCGCAGAAAACGAACTCACAACACCAAAAAGCGCTTTTGGAAAACCAATCTCACAATGCGGACTTTCAACAAAGCCACTGAAACCACATGAACTTACCACACCAGGGAAAACGCCATTTCAGCGAGTAAATCGGCTTTTGTACCAACAAACTCAACGAACAGAGTTTCAGCAAGAAAGTTCGACTCAGTTAACTCTAAAGTCACCGCCCCAAAGAATAAATCAACCGTTGAAGCGATGCCAATTTTGGATTTTCACCACGCTAGATAACACTAAAATTGGAAGCTAATACGACAACTTAAACTTTGAGCTTTTACCACTAGATCTTGCGATATAGCTGCATTTTTCCTCTTGCAAACTAACGCCCTGTTAAGGTGTGAGCAACGCTATACCGGAGCTCCCGCATACCACCTTAAACACTAAACGCAACGCATAGTAAAAATGCCACGCGTTGCGAATCACTCTTAAACAGTTTGTTATGTTCGTAGCTTTTGTAGTCCTCGAATCGCCCTGTTAGTCGACTCTACCAAGTCAGCCCGTTTCAATTTTTCTCGAATTGCCAATGCTTTTATGAACTGTTGCTCTGCCAGTTTATAGTTGCCAACCTCAACGTTCAATTTACCCAAATGCTGCAAGCTAAAACTCAAAGAAAGCTCACAAGCAAAGTCCTGGCTTTTTAAGAATGCTTTTTCAGCGCCAATCATGTCACCTGAATATTGCAGAGCCATACCTGAAACATGGGTTGACCAGAACTTGTTCTTAACGCTAGACGTTGAAGTATGCACTTTGGAAGCCATCCGATAAGCTAACCTACAAAGCCCAATGATTCGTAAACAGTCGGCTATCAAGAGAAGCTGCCATTCTAGCTTCTCTTTTTTGTTTGAAAGCTTGAATACGAGGGCTTTATACAGATTTACAACAAGTTTCTGAAAAACGCCAGAAGTTACCCTGTCCCTTTGATATTCCACCATGTCCTCCAAGAACATAACGCCTTGTTAAGGTGTGAGGCACGCAATGTCGAAGCCTACGCATACCACCTTAATCACTAAACCCAACGCATAGTAAAAATGCCACGCGTGCCGAATCACTCTTGAACAATTTGTTATGTTGAGATGTTAAGCAACACGTTCATGACTATCTAGCGTCTTCACAGGCAACTGGTTTTCAACTAGAAAGTGGTAAAATCTTAGATCTTCAATTAAGTCAGGAGAAGCTAGTTCAAAGTCTTGATAGGTATGATTTTTGAAACGAAACCTTACCGTATGTTCAAACCTTTTGGTTTGCGCATACAAAATCTCATTAATATCAGCAGTATTTATACTTGTACCTAAAAGAGATAAACTATTACCATCAAGCACAACTTCTAGCGACTGTTTCGGTTTGGATACTAAATACTCAGCAGCTAAAGATACAGCACAAAAAAATGCGATATATCCTAATTGTGTGAAAAATGGAACCTTAGATATCTCGACTAAGTAGTAAGCAAACATGCCACAAATTAATACTCTAGTGACAAAGCTATACATTAATTTAAAACTGACCAATTTACTTTGTTTCAATAAAGTTTTCATAACTCCCTTCTCAACATAACGCCCAGTTAAGGGGTGAAGCACGCAATACCGATGTGCTGCATGGCACTTCAACACCTAAACCACCGCATACCAAAAATGCCACGCGTGCTGAATCCCACTTGAACTGTTTGTTAGCACGCTGCCATTTAAGCCGTTGGCACACGCCAAGATATTGAAATATAGCACGAAATTTATGACTAAAAACACTGAAACCAAACGGGCAGCTGCCAAACTGAAAACTAACTTCAAGACGTAAGTTGGCTAGAAGAAAAACATGCTTAACTGCCCTTGTTCACCGCTTTCAAATTAGCAAAGAATACGGCTTCGAACTTGAACAACAGCGACAAAGAAACGCTTGTTTTGCCGAAAATTTCTCAGCGCCAAAGAAACAACACCAGAGAAATAGACCGAAAGTTAGAAACCGTAAACGATGAACTCAAAACGAAAACTTCGCATCTAGTGCCACCGGAGCGAACGTGAAAGGCACATTTGGTCAGGTGTAACGCTAGGAAAAGAAACCAATAAACACAGAAACTTTTAGCCTTTGATACCGACCTAGTGCTAACGCCCAGTTAAGGGGTGAAGCACGCAATGACCAAACTACCGCATTGCACTTCAACACCGAAACCAACGCATAACAAAAATGCCACGCGTGCTGAATCCCACTTGAACTGTTTGTTATGTGCGTACATTTAACGAAAGCACATCCCTTACATCACGAGAGTCAGACTCTTTCCAACGAGTTACTGTTTTACCTTGTGAAGTAGTGTCAACAAGCACTTCGATTGTGTAGTTTGATTTATATTTTCGTTTTTCGAACTGTTGATGCAAATAGGCTGCAAACTGTTCTGCTAAATCTACAGAATCAAGGTAAATGCTCTTCCCACGCAATCGTCCGGCAGGTGAAACACTGACAGTGATCATTGAATTATCATCGTGCTCCCAATGATAAGAGCGCAGGTTTTGAGGTAGAAGATCATTTCTCACTCGAATAAGTAATGTTGCATACTCTACAACGCTCTTATTCGGGAACTCTCCCAACTTTCTAAGCATGTTACTTTTTCTCCCTAAGCACATAACGCCGCATTAAGTGGTGAGCAACGCAGACCACTGAACTTAAAGTATTGTGCCGTAAACACCGAAATTGAAGTAAACTAAAAATGCCGAGCGTTGGGAATCCGTCTTAAATGCTTTGTTAAATTTACAAGTTCCTCTGGACTTATTACTTGTACCCCAAACTTCTCTGCTACTAAACGTAGATTGTCAGAATGAAATACAGACTGACTACCAGCATTCCGAGCTTGATCATTTGTACAAAAGTAGTCGTTACCAAATGCATAGTGAGCGGAAATAGAGTCTCCATCAGCCCACTCAGCAACTGAAGCGGCAAATTTCTTGATTTCGGTCTTTGACGCCATTTGAGCTAGCCTTTTATACGGAGACATTTTTATACCATAATGCTCTACAAGCTTGTGGTATGAACTTGAACCACAGCCCAAAGATTCAATAAACTTTGAACATTCATTCAGTCGATCAGCATATACCCAAAATTCATCGATAGATGAGAAGTTAACCTTTGTTTTATCTTGGATTTCTTTTGCTCTAGCCGTTCCAATATTAGTCATCGTGATTACTTTGAAACCTAGTTCAACTGCTTTTGAATACTTGAAAGCTAGTGCAGGATGCATTCCCGGATGAGCATCATTGTCCGGGCCAAAGCCCACCACTCCATGAAAATGATTTCCATCAAATTCTTCTGTGACCACTTCAATTTTTGGTTTGTATGTTGAAGTATGAGACAAGCGATCAGCCTTGAAGATTGATTCAAGGGAAAGAGCAATTTCACAGAAATATGGCTCAATTTCATTATTACAAATATCCCGACTTAAACTTTCGTAAACCGATGGTTTATCACTATCTGGAGAAACTATATTTTCCCAAACATTTGAATCAAAAGTTACCTTCATAGTTTCCCCGTAAATTTAACGCCCAATTAAGGTGTGAGGCACGCAATACCGATGCCGCCGCATACCACCATAATCACTAAAACCAACGCATACTAAAAATGCCACGCGTGCCGAATCACTCTTAAATTGTTTGTTAGCAATATGACCCAACGTCATGCGCTGAACTCTTTTAACGCTGACACTGCTGCTTCGGCTTTACTTGTTTGAACAAAGATATGATCGTGATAATAAGCTGCAATCACATTTGCGCTAATATCCTTTGAAGCCAACTTGTTAGCCACTGCTGCTGTAAGACCAACAGCTTCCAAACTAGAATGAACTGTTAACGTAATTTGGCTATACGAACCTTCAAACGATAAACCAGTCTTCTCTGCAACTGCTTTTTCGATAACTAAGGTTAAACCTTCGGATTCGATGAACGTAGCGACTGGGTTTAACTCAATGTAATCTCTGAGCGAGCCTGAAACCGTACAAAAAACGAACTCAGCGTCAACCAACTTTGGACTCATGGAGCTCAGGAGTTCATCTAAATCTGTAATTCCCGACATGTGTGATATTTCCTTATATT
>NZ_JAMPZF010000004.1:0-441934 GCF_024747315.1 Vibrio sp. HS-50-1
AAGTCTCAAAACGGTGAGAAGGAAGAGCAAGGACAACAGTCACAAAATCAGCAAGAATCTGAAAATAAAACAGAAAAGCAAAAAACAGAGCAGCATCGACCGAAACGAGGTGAAAAGCAGGCTCAAGTGCAGCCAAAAAACACGCATCGGGATAATCCTGAATTCCGTCGTCTAGAAGCAGTCGAAAGCGCTCGCGATCCAAGCTTTTTGATTCGTGCACAAATGCAGCTTCAAGCTCAACAAAAACAACCTCCACAACAATCTCAAAAGGAGTGGTAAGCCCGTGATGAACAAAGGCGTACAACTGATCTTTATTCTTGTGGCCAGCCTATTATCCAGCTTCTCGGTGATGGCACAGACGCTTCAAGCAAGCGTCAATAAAACACAAGTTGCTAAGAATGAAGTGATCAACCTCAGAATCATGGCAGATACTGAGCTCAGCTCAGATGCAATTGACTTTAATGTACTTGAGAACGACTTTTTCTTGGGTCAACCTCGTTATGGGCGCTCTAGCAATAACATTAACGGAAGAAAATCTGTACGTACTGAGTGGAGTATCTCGATTGCGCCGATGAAAGAAGGTGTTCTGACTATTCCGAGCTTTTCCGCAGATGGTATGAGAACGGAGCCAATAAAGCTTCGTGTCACCGCAAGCCAAGCTGAACCCAATCTCGATGACCTATTTAGCTTTAATATCAGTGTCGACAACAGCACGCTGTACCCTCAGCAATCTGCGACATTACGTATGCAGCTTTTGATCAAAGCGGATACCCGCCGTCTTGATAACCCACAAATTGTGCCTCCACAGATTGAAGGCATGAAGCTTGAAGCTATTGGTGGCTTACAGCAGGGACAAAAGATCTTAAATGGATTAGAAGTAGCGGTCATTGAACAGTCGTTTCGCTTAACGGCGAATCAGCCGGGTACTTACACCTTGATAGGTCCTAGACTGACAGGCTCTTACATTTATGGCGACAGCTTGACGGGCTCTACCAAGATCATGCCAATCAACACCAAAGCTGAGCAAATGCCTATCGAGGTAAAACCAATTCCAAGTGAATTTGAAGGGGAATGGCTTCCAGCTTCAGCGTTAGAAATGACGCAGAGCTGGCAAGACGATCAAGGTAATCCACTGTCGGTTAATGCGCTCAACACTGTCAAACAGGGCTCTTCACTCACTCGAACCATTCAAATTAAAGCTCGCGGAACACAAGCCGAATACCTTCCACGAGTAAGTATTGATTATCCAAGTTCGCTGCGAGTCTACCCAGAACAGCCTCAATTCGACAGCGCGAGAGATGGCACCGTTATCATGACAGTGAAGCAAGTCATTATCCCCACTGAGGCTGGGTCATATACCTTGCCGGGATACCATTTGAACTGGTGGGACAGCCAAAATGATGAAGCGAAAAAAGCGACGTTACCAGAGCTACAATTAGACACAGAGCAAAGTGACACCGGGCTTATCACATTGCCGGAGTCGCCTCTGCCAACACCACCTGAGTCAGCCATCAGTCCCGAACCAAACGGTGGAGTGAGCAGCCTCTGGCAAACCCTGACCCTTGTTTTCGCTGGACTTTGGGTGGCGACGTTAGGAATCGCGATTTGGGCATGGAAGAAGCGTCCTATGACGGCGAGTAAAACGGTTTCGAATACCGAGCAACCTCTTTGCGTTGATGCGTTGAAAAAAGTCATCAATGAAGGGGACGCTGCTAAAATTGAACGCTCAGTAAACGAGTATCTAAACACTCACCGAGACAGGTTAAGCCCTGGTGATGCGCAAGCCGTAAAACAAGAGCTTGACGCCATGAACCAAGCGCGTTTTAGTGCCAATCAACAACCTTGGCGTCCAGACTCGCTACTGGCAAAAATTCAAAACCTTGGCAAAGCAAACGTAACGAAAACCGACCACCAGCTAGAAAAACTATAAAGAAAAATGGCAGCGCTCTAAACGCTGCCATTGTTATTTTCAAAGAATCAAAATGTGTTTATAGACGATAAACAATATTTAAATTAACACCGCTTAAATCTAATCCTTTGTCATCATAAAGCTTAATCCATTCAATTTGCAGTTCTAATGGTGTTCCTTTATTAAATGCAAATCCAACCCCATATTGCAAATCTTCATCACTGTCAGAGATTCCGTCCGCTGACACTGTTATTTTCCCGTATCCTAGTAACCCATACAGGTCTACATTTTCACCCAAAGGAACCAAACCTTTTGCCAACAAAGCAAAATTACGTTCCACCTCAACTGAAATGCCATATAACTCATCATCAGATACGCTTCCATAACCTCGGACTTCAACACCAAAGTTTTGATGGAACCTGTAGCCAAACATCGCGCCTAGAAGAGAGTTATTCAACGAGTACGATCCCAAAGAGCCAAGATTTATATCAGCGTCGGCGTACTGATAGCCTACCCCCAAATATCCAAAAGGTTCAAATTCACTTACACTATTATATTGCTTTCCTTGAGATACTCCGGTGAAACTCAACGCCAACATTGCTAGTAACACACTACCTTTTTTCATAATCACACCCATACCAATCAAGTTGCACACTGCAATATAAAAGTAGTGGACAAGATAGATACCAGCAATAAATTTACAAATAAAAATAACAATAGTGGACAAATTATTGTTCACGTCACGCCACTATTTGATCTTTTTGCTCATATCGCCTTACGCAATTTCGACCATGACTCTTCGCTTGATAGAGTGCCTTATCCGACAGCTGGTAAAGATGGTCGAAATTAAAGTCTTTGCCTTTCGTTTTGTAGCAAGAATAACCGACTGACACAGTGAGCAACTCCCCTTCTGGGTTGTGTTGGTGTTTGATGCCTTCATCTTCAATGCATTGACGAATACGTTCCGCTCTCTGCTTTACCGCCTCTTGATCAGAGCCGATCATTAGTAACACAAACTCTTCTCCACCAATGCGACAGAAAACCTCGTCTTCACCTTTGGTATGATGATCCAAGATATGACCCACGCGCATTAGTGCGATATCCCCTTCGAGATGGCCATAGTGATTGTTAAACAAGCCAAAGTGATCAATATCAATCAGGATAAGACCAAAGAACATCGCTTCCTCACACTCTAGCGCGCAATATTTCTGCATCACATGTTCTAACATACGGCGATTGCCAAGACGTGTCAGAGGGTCAAGTTTAGAAAGCACCTCAAGCTGTCGGTTGGCTTCTTCCAACTCTTTGGTTCGGTTCTGTACTTCTAACTCCAGGTTTTCGTTTAATCCGCGAATCGCCTCTTGCGCTTGAGTGCGCTGCAAAACCTCCGCTAGACTGGAAGCGAACATACGAATCACTTCACGTAGCTGAGAAGTCAGCGGCGCGCGCGTCAATAAGTTATCAACGGCAATAAAGGCGATGGGCCCGCTGCTATTCGAAGTCAAAACCGTCATCGCAGCCCAGCCAAAGCCGACAATATTACAGTCATGATAAATAGGAACGGATTCCTCAAATGCAACTTCACTAGGTACGGCGCGAGCTAAATTGATCAACGAAAAGTCTTGTGTCTCACCAAAGAAATAAGACTCATCCACCACATTGCCTTGAATGTCAGTCCCCCAAGTACCTTGCATGTATGAGCAGTTTTCATCGGTCAAAAACACCGCCATCCGATCAATACCAAGATTTTTGATGGCAAAAGTGACGGCCGATTTACATACATCACTGACGGTTGTACAGCGTGATAGCTCAACCATGCTTGAATGCAACATACGCACGTTCTGCTCTTGGCGCTTTCGAATGTAAATTTGTGAGAAAAGGGAGCCAAACGAGTCCAACATCTGTTTTTGATACGCTGTTATCGGCTTGCGATGAATAAAGTTATCAAGCGCGAACCAACCAAATGGCTCATTGCCATCACGTAGAATCAACATCGCGTTCCACCCCTGCCCAACCACTTTACCAGCTGTGTATATCGGCGCATCTTCCACGATCACTAGGTTGCTCTCAAGGCTTGACAGCGCAGCGATGTATTCTTCGCTCAGTTGGTGTAAATCGTATTGCGTATGGAACTCATCAATGGTGATGCCTGATTCATCCGTGCCGTATGTTCCACTGAAACTGCGCTTTTTCATGTCTAGCAGCATCAGTGTGGAGCGATCAAACCCCAACCGTTGACGTAGCGCTTCGACGGCTTTGTAATACAAATCTTTTAAGGAATCAGGGTTGGAGATCTCGAGTGCAACTTGCTGAACTAACTTCATGTTCTCGATAAAGCGCTCGCGTTGGTTAATTTCATCGACATATTGCGCTTCACGAATGTCTCTGTGTCTCATCTCTTGCGACGCATTTTTCTCGGCGCGAATGCACTGCCAACGCGCCGCTGCAAGCTGCATTGCATCATAGCTTTCTTCATAGATATTGTGTGCCGTGCGAGCATGAACAGATTGAATCAGTAGGTAGGTGCGTTTGATAGGCGTGTTATCGAGCATCATTATATAACTATCTCCACCTAAATCTTGGGTGTGGTTCCAGTTACAAGTATTGATCGCCAGAGGAATGATGCTTTCAGAAGTGTCAAACTGACTCGCCCACTCCCAGAAGCTGTCAGGATAGCTTTGGATTGGGTAAAGCTCCCCGCGAGAGAAACTCACAGAATAACGGGGATTGATTGAAGGATCTTCAAAAATGGCTAAGGCTTGAGGGGAGAACAAACTCTCTAGATGATCAAATATCGCCTCCGCTAATAAGCGATGATCCCTCGTTGAAGACACTTTTCTTGTAAAACTTCTTAAACTCACCCTACCAACCTAATCTACTTTTTTATTCTCGATAAAAAACTACTTAGGCCATCATATGCAATCAATACAATCAAATTTGAGCTGTTAAGTCATTCGCAAAATTATCAGACTTAGTTTCACATTCGAGAGCTCTTCAGCACTTTTATAACCGCATTTCACATAAGTTACATGTTCTATAAAAAAGGGAGGGATATTTGTGCTTCCTTGCAAGAATTATTGGTATAGGTTGGTGTTATAAATCCGCAGCTTGAAAAGAAAAAGGCCCCTCACAAAGAGGGGCAAAGTTACCATCGCTTATAGTTATTTAGTTATGCTTGTAAATATGGCGAATTAACCGAAATCACCATTTACGTAGCCTTGAGTTCGGTCGTCTTGAGGGTTGCTGAAGATCACTTGAGTATCGTTATGCTCAACCAGCTCACCCATTAGGAAAAACGCAGTGCGGTCAGAGATACGACGCGCTTGTTGCATTGAGTGAGTCACGATAACGATGGTGTAGTTCTTCTTCAGCTCTTCCATCAGTTCTTCGATTTTATGTGTCGCAATTGGGTCAAGTGCCGACGTTGGTTCATCCATCAGGATTACGTCCGGCTCCATCGCGATAGTACGCGCGATACACAGACGCTGTTGCTGACCACCCGATAGACCAAATGCGTGTGACTTCAGACGATCTTTCACTTCGTCCCAAAGTGCTGCGCCGCGTAGTGAACGCTCTACCACTTCGTCAATGTGTTTCTTGTCTTTGATACCTTGAGCACGTAGGCCGTAAGCCACGTTTTCGTAGATGCTCATCGGGAATGGGTTTGGCTTCTGGAACACCATGCCAACCTTGATGCGAAGATCCGCGACATCAATGTTGCCGTAAATGTCTTCGCCGTCCATCGCCAATTTACCCGTAATTTTCACGCCTTCGATTAGGTCGTTCATGCGGTTCAAACAACGTAGAAGCGTTGATTTACCACAACCTGACGGGCCGATAAGTGCCGTTACTTGGCGAACTGGAATTGGTAGGTTGATCGATTTCAGTGCTTGGTTTTCACCGTAGAATAAGTCTAGGTTTTCAATATCAAATTTGTTCATTTTCTTAATCTCTTAAATCTTGAATTCGTGTCTTTTAACGTGCGTTCTTAATTAGTGTTGTTAGTAAGTTGCGGTGTTAAAACGTCTAGCAATCAGTTTCGTTACCATGTTGATCAGAAGAACAACCACGATAAGCACTGTTGCGGTACCGTAAGCCTGATTCCATTCTTCAACGGTAAACAGTTCGGTAGTCAGTTTGTAAAGGTGAACGGTTAATGTACGACCTGAATCCAATAAAGAATCCGGAATACGTGCAACCATACCTGCTGTCAGGAATACTGGAGCAGACTCACCAATGACACGACCAATACTTAGAATGACCGAGGTTAAGATACCTGGCATTGCACTCGGAAGAATCAAACGCCAGATAGTGTAAATTTTTGAAGCGCCAAGGCCGTAAGAGCCTTCACGATACGTTTGAGGCACTGCCATTAGTGCTTCTTCCGTAGTACGGATGATCACTGGCAGAATAAGAATACTTAGAGTCAGTGCACCCGACAGAATCGAGAAGCCCAGACCAAGAATTGCCACGAAGAACGTCATACCGAACAGACCGAAGATGATCGACGGGATACCCGCCAACGACTCAGTACAGAATCGGATAATCTTTACCAATCGGCTACCGACTTTCGCGTATTCGGTTAAGTAGATTGCCGTCATGATACCCAGTGGCGCCGCTACCGCGATGGATGCGATAACCATGTAGATGGTCGAGACGATCATCGGGAAGATACCGTGCTCTTCACCAGTACGTGTGTAGTTATCAGTAATGAAGTTCCAATCTACGTGTTGTAGACCATTTGATAGGATGTACCAGATAATCCAGAACAAAAAGCCTACCGTTAGTGCAGCCGAAATCCAAACCAAAGCGTTAAAGACGTTATCTTTGAACTGGCGAGCTTGTTTTAGTTTTGCGCGATCCATAATAGTCACCTTTAACGAGCGATTACTTCGCTTTTTCTCGGTTTAGGTAAAGAAGTACAGCGTTCAACGACATGATGAAGACCAGAAGTACAACACCGGTGGCGTAAAGAGCGTTGGCGTGAATACCGCTTGCGTAAGACATTTCAATCGCGATGTTTGCGGTTAGCGTACGTGCCGAATCTAGGATGCCTTCTGGCATAGCAGGTGCATTACCCATCACCATGATGATCGCCATTGTCTCACCTAGAGCACGGCCAATACCCAAAATCACACCCGTCATGATCCCTGAACGAGCCGCTGGAACGAGCAATTTGAAGATTGTGTAGATTTTCGAAGCGCCAAGTGCCAAAGAGCCTTCTTTGTATGCACGAGGCACAGCTCGAATAGACGTTTCAGATACCGTGATTACGGTCGGTAGAATCATCACACCAAGCACGATGATACCTGCCAAAATCGTGTTACCCGCAGGGACATTAAAGATGTTTTGAATCAGCGGTACGATGATGACCAAACCAAAGAAACCATAAACCACAGACGGGATACCTGCCAAAAGCTCAACTGCAGGACGAATAATATCCGCAAGACGCTTTGGTGCAATTTCGGCAATAAAGATAGCCGTCAGCACACCAATTGGCACACCGACGATTACCGCACCTGCCGTCGATACAATAGATGCAACAATCATTGTCGCAACACCGTAAAGTGCAGGCGGCAGCCAGTTTTGTCCAAGAACGATGCCCGATACACCAGCTTCTTGGAATGCCGGGATACTTTCTCGAACAATAAAGTAAGCAATAACGGCTAATGAGACGATGCCGATAACGGCACTGGTTAGGAACAAGCCGTGGAAGATACGCTCTTTCCAGTCTACGCGACGTTTCTCGCGCAGGCCGGGCTTGCTGATAGCTTTAGCGTCAGTATTCATAAGCTTTTCACTATTTGTTGCGATGGTCATTTAAAAAATCTCACGGTTCTGGGCGTTTTGCCGGTGAACACTATGGATAGAAAAGGCTCAGCCCTAAATGGTGGGCTGAGCAAACTTAAGAGTCCCGATAAAATTAGTGAACTGAGATGTAACCGTTTTGGTCAACTAGCTTTTGCGCATCTTCAGTTAGCATCCAGTCTAGGAATTTTTGCGTTTCAGCTGATGGCTTGCCTTCTTTGTAAAGAACAAGGAATGGACGAGCTACTTTGTAAGAACCGTTTTTCACGTTAGCCACTGTTGCATCAACACCGTCGATTGCTAGAGCGTTAACTGTGTTGTCTACCGTACCTAGTGAAATGTAGCCGATTGCGTATGGGTTAGATGCAACCATTGTTTTGAGTGCGCCGTTACCGTTTGCAACTTGAGCACGTTGAGAGATAGCTGATACCTTCTTACCAGAAATCTTCATTTTAAGAGACATGATGTCTTCAAATGCGCCACGAGTACCTGAAGCCGTGTCACGAGTAATTGCTACGATTGGCTTGTCTGCACCACCGACTTCTTTCCAGTTTGATACTTCGCCTTTGTAGATTGCAGTCACTTGCTCTGCTGTTAGGCCAGGCAGTTTGTTTTGTGGGTTAACAACCACTGCGATACCATCACGAGCAACCACTTCTTCTATTAGTGTTGATTCTTTTTCAGAGTCTTTTAGATTACGAGAAGACATACCAAGGTCTGCTGAACCATTTTTTGCTGCTTTAACACCAGCTGAAGAACCAGGGCCTTGAACTTCGATAAATACGTTAGGGTTCTTCTTCATGTACGTTTCAGAGAAAACTTCCATCAGTGGAGTTACGCTGCTAGAACCCACTGCAGAGATAGTTTCTTTAGCAGAAACAGGAGTCACTGCCATTGCGCCTAGAAGTGCGATTGCACCGATTACTGTCTTTTTCATCACAATTTCCTTAAGTGGCTTTATTGCCGTTGTGTTTCACTTGAACGGTGCTCACTTTAGAATTTGAATATGACAGTTGTGTTTCACTTAGTTGAACCCTCTATGACACGTTGTCATTTCTGTATATTAATTCCGCGACTGATCCCTCTACCGTTTTTAGCTTAGCGCTTTTATAAATTGCCGCGCGCTCAAAATGATAACTCCATCGATTTTGGTACATTTCATAACAATTGGATATGAGTAAGTCATTGATTTGACGAGTATGGCAATTAAAATCGAAATGCTTATTTATAAAAAAGATAATAATCAAACCGATAGAGGGTCAATCATGCGTCAATTTCTTAGTACGCTTTCTATTAAACTTCAGGTCTTTTTACCTGTTCTATTCACCGTTGTATTACTCATCATTGGATTGAGCGTCGGAATCGGCAAGCTCGACCAAGCATTCAATAAGGTTTCCACTTCCACCAACAAGCTGATCATTCATAAAGAGGAACTCAGCGCCATCGTAGACAACACCTACGCTATGCGCATCAAAGCCATTTACAGTCTATTTAGAGCCGAAGATGTCCAATCTCTCAACCAAGAACTGTCTGAACGACAAAACAAAAACCGCGATTTTCTGAATTCCATCGATAGCCTCCCAGGCGTTCAAACCGAAGTGAATGCTATGCGCAAAGCCATGGATCACTATGTTGATTTCACGCGCGTCACCATGACACCTCTGCTCACCACCAAACACTCTTCTGGCTACACCACATCCGATTTCAATCAAAAGTACGAATCTGCGATGGCAGAATATCGATTGGCTGGCGAAGCAATGATCAACGCCATCGACAACCTGTCTAAACAATTGAATCAAATCGTCACCGATGAAGTGGAAGCGAATGGCGAACAGCATTCAACCACGCTCACTTACAGTGCGGTTTCACTTGCGGTGATCTTGAGTGCTGCTTCGCTTATTAGTTGGATACTAGCCAGCTATATCGTTGCACCGATTCGTAACCTTCAAGGAACCATGCAAGAAGTCGCGAAGGGAAATCTATTGGTTAAAGCCGAAGCCATCGGAAAAAACGAAGTGTCGCAACTGGCTCAGGATGTAAACCAAACCATCGACAAACTGCGTGAAACCGTGAGTGCATTAGTTCGAATTAGTGAAGATGTGGCATCAGCATCGACCGAGTTAGCGACTGTTATGACTCAAAGCAGCGTTAACTCAGATCAAGAAAAGCAAGAAGTTGAGCAAGTGGCTTCGGCAATCAACCAACTAGAATCGACTGCAGCTGAAGTGTCGACCAATGCACAAGAAGCCGATAGCGCATCAAATCAAGCACGCATGCTTACCTCACAAAGTCTGAGCATGTTTGAGGAAAGCACTCGCGCAAGCGAAAAAATGGCAGAACAACTCAACGAAGCCGCAGCCGTCGTGACATCGCTGAAAGATCAATCAGAACACATTGGTCGCGTGATCGAAGTGATTGAAGGCATTTCTGAGCAAACCAATTTGCTTGCACTGAATGCAGCGATCGAGGCTGCACGAGCGGGCGAAAGTGGCCGAGGCTTTGCGGTAGTCGCCGATGAAGTACGTATGTTAGCGGCGCGAACTCAGGAATCGACGAAAGAGATCCAAACCATCATCGAAGAGCTTCAGCAGCAATCTGGTCACGCGAATGAAAGCATGCACTCTAGCTTAGCCATGTTGTCAGACAACCAAGCTCTGGCACAAGAAGTTAGCCAATCACTTGCTAATATCAGTAATGCTATCGCCGCTCTGAACTCAATCAACACGCAAGTGGCGACCGCATCAGAAGAGCAGAAACAGGTCACGGCCGATATCAACAACAACTTAACGAACATCTATGAGCTGGTGAGCCAGAACGTAACTGGCATTACGCAATCCGCCGCTGCCGCTCAAGAACTGTCTGGTTTAGCAGAAAACCAAAAACATCAGCTTAAGCAGTTCCAAGTTTAAATCTCTGAACAACACGATAAGTTCCAAAGGTTAGAAAAGAAAAAGCTCCGCACTGGCGGAGCTTGTTAACATCTGGATTCGTGAAAATCCAACGGGGTGATTACTCCTCGTCAGTAACCAGCAGAACAGAGGAAATGTTCGTTGACTCTAGTGGGTTCCAGTTGTAAACCTCACCATTAAATGAATCAAACACCATAACGTTTGAGCCATCACCGTTTGGTGTGTTACTCCAGATGTAACCAGCATAGTCACCCACCTCTAGCGTGTAGCCACTTGCGAATGCACTGCCGTTCATCGCAGGGCTATGGCAAGCACGTTCTGTCAACGCGACCAACTCCTTAATGTTTGGTATGCGCCAATTCTTTTTGCCAGCGAAGTCATATAAAACATGATTACCTGATTCATTGCGGATTTGCTCAGCGGTTGATAGCGCTAACTGCCATGACATCTTAGTCGCAGCGCCATCACAAGCTTCGTTTGCCGCATTCCACGTTGAACCAACAGGGCAACGCATCCATGTTAGACCTGTTTTTAGGTCTGTTACGGTACCGCTCTCAGAATATGTATAACGCGTGTTAGGTGCCGTTTTAGCAAAGTCAGTAGAACACTCTTGTGCAGCCATTACAGTTTGAGAAGCCAAAGCAAGAGATAGTACAGTTATTAATTTCTTCATCTTATTGGCCCTTCACTGCGACTAGACGGATTGGGAATTGGAATGACGTGCCTGTGTCACGCTCTACTTTGTCAGAATAAATTTCAACAAAGCTGACGTGGCCACGGTCAGCGCCCTTCGCTGCAACCACTGCAAATTGAAGTGCACCTTCGTAGTTAGCAGGAGAGTAATTATTAAATGTGAAATCACTTAGCCAAATAGCACCTGATTTAGCATCTGGGCTGCCTTTACCCTGTTGAGGGAAATAAGCTGTCGTCATACCATAGACATTGCCGTCGGCATCTTTCTCTGTCTCACCTAAGTCGAGAACATCGTAGAACTCTTGGTATGTTGGTAGGCGCCAGTCACTAATGCCACATAGTAATTGCTTGTTTATATGTTCAACATATTGGCTTGTTGAACATATGCCATCAGCAGCATCCACACAACCAACGACTTCAAGATCTTCGTAATACGGTTTGAATGTTGCTGACTCATACACGAATGTACGATCTTTGAATTGAACCGAGCTCGCATCCGCGCTCTTATTTTCCCAAACAAGACCAGTACGTTCGTCCATAGTGCAAGCCCACTCAGTGGCATCTGCAGCTAAAGCAGCGCCTTGTGAATCTAGCTTAACGAACTTAAAGCCCGCGCCTGTCGACGTTTGCTTGTCCTGTTTGTCGAAGCCGTATTCCGCATCTTGACCAGGGTAAGAAGCTTGAACCTCTGCAACGTCTGCAGCGCCATCAGCAAAGTGAAGAATGGCACCCGTATCGTTACTACCAACCGTTTGTTCAACAACCGCTGCAATTTCTTCAGCAAATGCACTCACTTCCGCTTCAGACAGAAGATCAGAGGCTAGCGATTTACCTTGGAAGCTAAGACTTTGAGCAAGCAGCGCTACGCCTTTGGTCATTTGTTGTGGTTGCATCGCAGCTAATAGCGCAACCGTGTTTTGCTCTAGCTTGTCTAGCTCGCTGGCTTCTGCGTTAGACATCACCGAACCATTCAGCGAAACGCCTACACTAGCCAGTTGCGCTTTAACAATCTCTTCAGCTTGAGCAACGGTTTTACCGTCAATCACAAGACCTGCGAGCAATGTTGTTACACCATTTACTGTGTTACCCGTGGCTAAGTTTTGGCCTGGAGCAGCAAGACGCAACGTTTGGTTTGAGCCTTGATCAACTTGAGCAAGAATCGTGCTAGTCAAAATGTTCTTGTCGCTTGACGTCAGGGAGAACTTACCAGCATTATCCGTTTTAGCACTCGGTTCAGTAGTATCACAAACGTAGTTCTGGTTTAAATCGATACATACTGGCGTATCAAGAAGTGTACCTGCAGAAACGATGGTGCCAGCTAAATTATAGGTCGGTGTTGACGTGTCACCACCAGAACCACCGCCACAACCAGCTAGGGCTAGTGACATAGCAACGAAAGAATATTGAAACTTCATAAATTTTGTCTTCTTTAGATTTTAATTAACGAGAACGAATCACTCTCACCATTGAAAGCAGGAAAAGTCCTACCAAGGTCCAAGGCGAACCACTGCCACCTGAACCACCACCACTGCTTTCTTTAGTGGTATCAGCACTACACTGATACTGAGCAAAGTGACTAACACCCCACTCTTTCAACACCCCAGAGTTCCCTGACACGCGATCAGATACTTCGAGACGCCAAGTACCCCAACTCGGTTGACCGACAAGTGCTTGTAACTCCTCGTCATACTGAGCGGTGAAGTAACCTTTAAACACATTGGTATTGCTTGATTGATGGCTAAGTAGCACGACCGATTTACCTTGTGGAGACACAAGCGTCACTTGCAGATCCTGCAGTGAGTCATGTTCGATGTTCAGGTAAACCGCAAACGAATCATCAATCGTGCGTGACTTGTCCGATAGTGTCTGAGAGAACAATCTGTCACCCTGCTCCGGCAAAGCGGAGTTCACTGGTTGAGGCTGGATATCGAGCTCTGGCGTACCATTAACCAGCATCAACTTTTCACTCCACTGGTGAGTCTTTAAGCCTTCAGCAAATTGGTAATCCAATGAAATAGAGGAATCGAATTGCGTGCCACATGTCAGACCGCTTGGTAACGCCACCTTCATTGAGATCGAGTCAGAAAGCGTTTCATCAAAGTCAAAAACGGATGCGTTATTTAGCTGCCATTGCCCTCTGATGCTCGCTTCGCGGCCAGTTTGGCTCAGGCTCACTCCCACGTCTTGACCTTGTGCGATGTATCGAGCGTCATAGCGAACACGAAAAGGCGCTTTAAGCAAGTTGTGTTTGTTGAAGCTGTCCGTCAGGAACTGGGCATAGTCTTTATTTGGGAACAACGTGCTTGCGGCAAACACGGTCGATTCCGCCAGATCATGCATTTTCACGCCACGACCAATGCCATACATGCCTTCAAGAACAATGGCGTCAAACTCGCGGAACACGCTATCGGTGTCATCACCGTATCGTTCAACCGATGCTTTAAGCGCTTGGAACAGTGGCGTTGACCACAGCTCATCGCCGAGTTCACCGCCCACACTAACGTGCGCTGGATACTCTGAGCTCTCGAAGTAACGCGCTCTTTGGTTCCATAAGCTACGAGTTGTTTTGCGTGTTCCGAACATACCGTCCCAGTTGAACACCGTATCTAACTCGAATTCTTGGCCACGGCGAGCTGCGTCTAAATACTGTGTTCGGTAGCTCGCGCTGCCCGCCCAGTAATCACCAACACCTTCTCCAATCGCGCCAGTGTGGCCATACGCCCAATCGGGAACGATTTGATAGTGAATCCCGTGTCCTAGCTCGTGCAAAATCACATCTGCATCCGCAGCATCCGGAGATACTCCGCCAACGCCCAACATCAGCGCACGCGAACCTGTGTAGTAAGAAGAGCTTTCTAGCGCTACACCACGTCCATCAAAACGAAGCGGCTCTTCAAATAAGTCATAGCTCAAGCTCGATAAGTACTGCAGTGAGTTGTCAAGGTGGTAAAACGTCATCAACTGCCAAAAGGCATTGTCGCCAAGCTGAGCGCTTTGCATCGCTTTTACATCAGCAAAAGATTGAACACCTTCAGGCGGCAAAATACTGCTTGTATCGCGTACGGGCTCCGCACCTACCGCAGGTGTAGGCAGGAATGCAAGTGCATCCACCTGTTTAACGCGCTCGTTGGCTAGGTAGAACTTGCCGCCAGACTGCAAAACTTGAATCTGCTTCTCAACATATTGAAGTGGCTGCGGATAATCCTCTAACGAATTCCAAGCGGAATCAGGCGCAGCTTGTTGCTGCATCGTACGTAAATCAGGATCAAAGAGTGAGACGGGAACCGTCACTAACTCACCAGAGTTCAACGCTGGCGGCTCGGTCACTTCCAATCGAACAGGCAATTCCAGTTCTGCGGCTGGCATCGCCTCACCATTACGAATCACCGTATCTTCAAGGCTTTTGAAAATACGCTCAACTTGACTGTCTTGGTTAGTCGACAGCACAATGGTGCGTTGCGGTTGATACTGCCCATCGACCCACACATCAAAGTTGTAATGATCTCCGAGCTGAGAACGAGTTTGATAGCGAAACTTAAGTTCGCCAGCGCTAGCGTAATTGGCTTGTAAGTAGCGCAGCGCTTCGGCTTGGTTCGTGACCGTAATAGCCGCGCTAGGGTAATCCCACTCGGCAGCGTTCGTCACTTGAACGCCTGCCAATGCAAGAGAAAGCGCTAAAAGTTTGAGTTTCATGCAGGGCTCCTACTAAAAGATGTACTTCGCGTTAACCGTAAAGTAACGACCTGGTTCCGTTGAGTAGCGTTTGCTCTCATCTGCTATGCCAGCAACGTCTTGGTAGCGAATGTATTCTTTGTCGAACAGGTTGATGATCGTCGCACTCAAACGAAAATCTTTGGTGATTTGGTAACTTGCCCCCAGATCGAGCGTGTTCCATGCCTCTGTTTGTGCGCATTCTGTCTTTTGTCCGAGCGACGTTTGGCAACTCGGCACACGATCCATCGAACCAGCCCAATTCCACGTCGCGAACGCATTAAAGTCTTGTTGCTGATAGTTCAGCCCAACATTGCCCTCGAAAGGTGTGATGCTACGAACGTACTCGCCTTCGGCGTCCTTTCCGTCCACATAACCAAGCTTGGTACTTAGCTTCCAAGACGAAGTGAAAGCGTACGCGGCAGAAAGCTCGGCGCCGTAGGTTTCAACGCCGTGTAAGTTTTGGTATTGCTTGATGTAGTTACCGAAGTTATCTTGCCCTGTGGTAACAACATCAATGAAGTTTTGGAACTTGTTGTAAAATGCAGAAACGTAAAGTTGCGCGCGGCCATTATCGAATTTGTTACCGATTTCAAAGGAGTCCGAAGTTTCAGCCTCTAGGTCCATGTTCGGTGCAATGACAAACGGCGTTAGCGGCACAAAGTCATGGTTTACGAAGCCATACGCTTTGTCGTATTCCGGAGCACGATAACCGTGGTTATAAGATGCATAAGCGATGTTATTGGCAAACACTTCACGAGAAATCGATAGGCTTGGAGATACCTCTGAGCTATCCATGTCTTTTAATGGGAAACCGCCCACTTCACCCTCACCGTCCGGTGTTAGACGATGCGCATCAAAGCGCAGGCCGCCTGTAATGGTCCATTTATCCAGCTCCACCATGTCTCGAACGTACAGACCAATGTTATAAGCACGAGCAGGAGCGAAAGGTTGTTTGGTCGAAGGCGTTACCCCGTTCCAATCAATCTTGGAATCGCTATCTGTGCGTTCATAATAGTCAGTAGAAAGCTCGATACCGTAAGCCAATTGGTGCTCAGCATTTGCAGCATAAATCGTATTGGTGAAATCACCACGGAAGCCAATTGTTTCGTCAATGAAGGTTTTGTGTTCTAGCTCGCGACGTCTAACAGTCAAACCATTGTGGTCAACTTGTCTCATTAAACGATTCGTGTCTTCCACCACTTCGGTGTGGCGCCAGTAGACCTTTGTATCTAACTCTTCGAACCAAGTTGGATTAATCGGTGTAACCTCTGCACCAATATAAGCGCTGTACTCTTTTGTCGATTCATCTTCTGCGAAGTCTTCGATATGCCATTTGCCATCCTTCTGTATAGATGGCGAACCTTCCAGGCGTTGTTGGTCTTGCCGATAAAGTTCGGCACGCGCTTTGACCATCACTTCATCATTGAAAAAATGATTGATGGCGTATGACGCGCTGTAACCATCCAAATCGCGGTTGTACAAATCTTGGCTGAAGTTACGCGTCTCTTCACCTTGCCAATACGCCGCGTTGACTAAGCTTTCCGTGTCGCCAGAACGAAATGCCAGATTGCTCGCACCTTTGTATTTATTGCTGATCCCCGTGTACGTGCCCGTGGCATCAACATAAAAGTCACGATCTTTTAAAAACTCGCCCGGCTGTTTGGATTTTAGAATCACAGCGCCACCGATAGCACCAGAACCTAAGACTGAGGAGCTCGCCCCTTTCACTACTTCTAATGATTCCAAATTAGAAAGATCAAACGTATCGCGGCCCACTTTGTCATTGCTGTCATTCGCACCAAAACCGTCTGCTGAGCGAATACCGTCACGAATGATCATAATGCGGTTACCCGTCATGCCTCGAATCGTGATGTTTTGTGGACGACCAGCGCCACCCGACACACTTACCCCAGGTTCGTGACGCAGCGCATCATAAAGCTCTGTTTCGCCCTTTTGTTCAATCTCTTCGCTGGTGACAACTGCGACGCTGCCTGCTAGTTCAGACATTGGTTGTTCAATCCGATTCGCCGTCACCACGACCTCTTCCATAGAGAAAACGTCAGATTTGGCGTGCACTTGGCTGGCAGCTAGTACCGAAAGTACTGCCGCTGACACTGGGGTAAGCTTCATTTACTGCTCCGCTTTAGATGTTTTAATTAGTGATAAAAGAAAGGCGTATTCTTTTGCTTGTTGTTCTTGCGCTTGTCGTGGGTCCATTTGGTGGCCCGAATTAAAATCGGTCTGCAACAAGTACGGCCCGTCGCGCTCACTTAGCGCGGAAACCTTGGCGAGATACTTGGCACCTTCCCAGTAAGGCACGCGCTGATCGATCAAACCGACTTGAACCAGCATGGGTGGGTAAGCGTCTTTATGAATGTTGAGAATTGGATCGTACGCTTTCATTAGCGCCAGTTGCTCAGATTTGGTTGGGTTACCCCATTCGCCATACTGCTGTGTGGTCAGCGGAAGTGAGGTGTCCGACATACTTGCTACCACATCAACAAAAGGTACTTTAAGCACGACACCTGAAAACAATTTAGGGTCTTGATTAACCGCTCCCGCGACCAACGTGCCACCAGCACTTGAACCGATGGCAAAAATCTCTCTATTGCCGCGTTCAAACGTTTGCATCGCCTTAGTGGCCGCGACAAAATCACCAATAGAATTGGCTTTGCGCACACCACGGCCCTGCTCGTGCCACTCATCGCCAAAGTACCCACCGCCGCGAACATGGGCGATAGCGTAAATCACGCCTTGGTCGAGCAAGCTTATGACTTGAGGCATAAAGTACGGTTTCATCGTAAAACCATATGCGCCATAGCCGTAAATCATCACAGGTGATTGCGCGTGTAATTTGTCTTTGCGATACGCTAAAGAGACCGGGACAGAAACACCATCGTACTTGATAAAAATGCGTTGGGAGACATAACGTTGACTATCAAAATCTTGGTAAGCATCTTGAGAATACAAGGTTTTAGTCAGCGTTTTTACATCGAACTCTTCCCACTGAGGAGGCGTAGTCATCGACATGCTTCGTATACGAATCTTGTTTGATTCAAAATCGCCCAACGTGCTCAACCAAGCGACATTGCCATCCTGTTCCAATGGCAGTATCACTTTTTCCTGACCTTGGTATGAATACACCGTCAATGTCGCTACGTTGTTCGGCTTACTGAGTGCCACAACTCCTGCATCATAAAGGTAGAACTGGTCAAGCGGTTCACGAAGGGTAGTAAAGCGTTGCCATGTTGCGCTAAGAGGTGCTAGATCGGTTTGATAAAGTGCAAATGTACCTTCAAGATTGCTGTTGACGTAAACGCGCCCTTTCGCCACATCCGCGTAATATTCCACGCCCGCTTCCGGCACTCTCAGTGAATCGCTTACGGTGCCCGTTTCTAGATCAACAAGCTTCTGCTCTGTGGTTGACTCGTTGTTGCTTTGCAGCACCACGTAACGGCTATCTGCCGCACGGTAGAAAGAAAGTAACCAATCTGATTTGTATTCGTGCCATACAACTGTTTTAGCCAAAGATTCAGTGGAGATGCGTAGGATCTGATGAGGTCGCTGTGTACGCATTTCCTTCGAAACGAGGTAAGCCATCTTACCATCAGGTGAAAGCAATACACCGCTATCGACGTGCGTTGCCAGCTCCGTAGATTGGCCAGAGAGTAAATCAACAACCACGGCGCGATATTGCTCGCTGCCATCAATATCTTCAGTAAAAAGCAACGTGTCTCCGCTTACTTGCCACTGCCCTACTTGATAATACGGATATGCAGATTGACGTTCAGAGAAATCAAATACTGTGTTCTCTTGTGCATACTGGTTCAAACGTGATAGCAACACATAACCACCGTCACGACGCGTTAACGTCCATTCGCGTCCATTTACGATCGACCATGGTTTATCACCTTTATCTGCCACCATGGCTTCCCACTGCGCGAGCAGATCTTGCGTCAACGTCTGATATTTTTTTTGATACTGTTCAGTCTTACGGTTCTGCTCTGTTAGGTAGGTAAGAACTCGCTCATCTTTACGAGCGTCATCTCGCAACCAATTAAAATCATTAACGGCAAAGCAAGAACTAGAGGTAATTATGAGCCCTAAAAAAACATGAGTAAATTTCATATAGAGAGCAAATTCATTTATAGGATTAATACAATGGCGCGTATTTTGCCCTTAAATAAAAATGAGATCAATTATCATTTTCATAATCATGTGAAATTTTTATCTAGTATGTGAGGAAAAACGTTTGCTTGGACCGAGGTGATAAAACTTAATATCTCTCTAAATTAGCGATCTATGCTGTTTATATAAAACCAGACAAATATAAAAGCCTAGCAAACACGTTAGTACAGAAAGACATCATTTCGCCTGGAGATAAGCATAAAAAAACCCGAGTGCGAACACTCGGGTTTTGAAAAACTAAAATCAGTTGAAAACTGGAGCGACTTTTACTCTTCAGAGTTTGGTGCCGCTGGCTTTTTCTTCGGGATGAACACATCATCACCCACTGATACGTTTTTGTAGAAACTCTTGTCACGTTTAACAGGTTTCTTAGCCGACTTCTTCGCTTGAGGGCGTGATTTCTTCGCTGTTGCTTTCTTGTTACGGAAATCTGGCTTAGGTGGCTTCAGGCCTTTGAACTTACCTTTCAGATCTTCGAATACTGAAAACTCAAGATCTTGTTGTAGGTAAGCTTCTACACGTTTAAAGCTATCCCAGTCTTTTGGACCAACAAGAGAAATCGCATCACCCTTGTTACCAGCACGGCCCGTACGGCCAACACGGTGTACATATTCTTCAGTATGCTTTGGCATATCGAAGTTAATGACGTGTGTCACTGTCGCAATATCCAAGCCACGAGAAGCAACATCTGTTGTCACTAGGATCTTGAATACCGCTCGCTCAAACTGGCTCATGATCGTATTGCGTTGAGTCTGGTTCAAGTTACCACTCAATGCAACGGCCTTCAGTTTCTTCTCGTTTAGCTTCGCTGTTAGGCGCTCAGTATCATCGCGCGTCGCCGTAAAGATGATAACTTGGCGATATTCTGCTTCTGAAAGTACGCGATCTAGAATCGCCTCTTTATGATCAAGATGATCACACAAGTAGAATTTTTGCGTGATATCTTTGTGTTCTTCGTTAGAAACACCGATAGCAATACGTTTCGGAGCATTAAGCATTTCAGCCGCAATGTCATTTACGTCTGCGTGATCCAACGTCGCAGAGAACATTAATGTTTGACGGCGACGATGCTTAGCTGCCTTATGGATACGACGAAGCTCTGGTGCAAAGCCCAAATCCAGCATACGGTCTGCTTCATCAAGGATCAGCGTTTCCAAACCTTCAAGGTAAAGCGAGCGGTGCTCTAAGTGGTCAGCCAGACGTCCTGGTGTCGCCACGATGAATTTCGGGTAACGGCGCAGTGCTTTCACTTGATCATTAAAGTTCTCACCACCCAAAATCAATGCAGCTTCATAAGATAGGCCAGCAAGCATAGAGCGAAGCTCACCATACACTTGTTTCGCTAGCTCACGAGTGGGAGCAAGAATAACTGCGCGAGGGTCTTTGGCAGAAAACGATTTTGTCTTTAAAGACTTGTGAAGCATTGGTAATACAAACGCCAAAGTCTTGCCCGAACCCGTTTTCGAAGATGCCAATAAATCCTTGCCTGCAATCGCAACAGGAATAGCCTGCTTTTGAATGTCAGTTGGTTTTTTAAAATCGTAGTGTTTTAGGTTCTTCAACAATCGGTTGTCTAGGCCTAGATCTTTAAATTGCAAAGTATTCTCCAATAAATCAGTCAGCGTCTGAGCGCTCTGTAATGTCGTTTCCGCTCTAACGCAGCAAAAAAATAAAGCTCGGTATAATACCGCAAATCATAGGAGTATAGATAGAGATCACACAAACTAATTCCCACGGATGAAAACAAAACATCCTTTGCGGCTCAATTAAGAACAAACCCTCGCTTTATTGGTCAGCTGCTTGGCTTAAGATTTAGAGAAAAGCGAGCTCAAGGTGCGCCTCTCGTTCTCCAATAAAACTGCGTAAATGGCAGTTATTTGCGCCGAGAAACTTTCATTTGTGTCAATATCGTCTAAATTATTGATATCAGGAACGTGGCAAAAACACCTGCTATGAGAACTGTTGTGGGAATAAGGGAGATGATAATTCACTCACCTTTGTTAAGCTCAGGTAAAAGTTGACGTCAGGTACTCCATGAAATTCTTGGGTTTTTTTGACTTTTGCTACATCATGTACTGATAAAATGTATCCACATTTAACCTCGCTGCTGTATAAAATAATAGTTGGTAGCGAGACTTTCACTATAAGCAAGGAGTTCTTATATGAACAAAACGTTGATCGCAGCTGCAGCAACTTCAGTACTTCTACTAGCAGGTTGTGCTTCTTCTGATGACGCAGCAACAGCAAATGCAGCAAAACTAGACGAACTAAGCAACCAAGTTAGCCAACTAAGCCAAGACGTACAAGCTCTTCAATCTGACGTTCAAAAATCAGGTGCAGCAGCAATGGCTGCTCAAGAAGAAGCTGAGCGTGCTAACGAGCGTATCGATAACATCGCTCAGTCTTACACTAAGTAAGATTTGATACCGCGTCTTAACGCCTGTTAAGGCGCGGTTATTTCGACAGGAACTCCATTCTGTGCGGCAATCGCTGCTTTAGCCTTCACATTTTTCAGTCCGAACTCATCCAGCCACCACTTTAACTCTTTTGGTACCTGTAGGTGATCTTTCTCACCATTGCTGCGAGTCAATGGCTCATGTGCCTCTAAAAATACACTTCTGTCCGGCTCTAGTGATACTTTCACTGGTTGGTTAATGATATTCACTTCTTCACCGTTACGAACTTTTTCAAACAACCATTCAATGTCGCTTGGGTCCATACGAATGCACCCTGCACTCACGCGCATGCCGATGCCGAAATCTTTGTTGGTACCGTGAATAAGGTATTCACCATTTCCGTAGGCTAAACGCAATGCAAACATGCCAAGCGGGTTGTCTGGACCGGCAGGTACAACGGTTGGCAAGTCAATGCCCTTCGCTTTGTACTCAGCACGAATCGAGGCTGGCGGCGTCCACGTAGGGTTTGGACGCTTTTGACTAATACGCGTTGTCATCACCGGGGTGTCTCGCCCAATTCGCCCGATTCCCACGGGGAATACATGCACAATATCTTCTCCTTTCGGGAAGTAGTATAAGCGCAATTCCGCTAAATTAATGACAATGCCTTTGTGGGGTACATCTGGGAGGATCAGTTGTGTTGGAATAGTAAGAACGTGTCCCTCTTCTGGCAAGAAGGGATCAACGCCTTTATTTGCCGCCATTAAACCTAGCATCCCGACATCGTAGTGCTTGGCAATATTTGCCATGGTTTCGCCTTCTTGCACGACGTGGTTTTCAAGGCGACCAATTAAACGACTGCCATCCTCTGGTAGCTCGTACATTTTAGCGAATGACAAACCACTCGCTAAAGATAACGATACAGATAACAGCGTACGTTTTGCGAAACTCATTGATCGCTTTTTGCTAAGCATTTCACTTTATTCCTTGGCACTTTTAAAGAGCCGTAAGGTTATCTCTCTTTCTGTCTTGTGATCAACCATCGGCTTGTGATATTCCAGTAAAGAAAATCCCTCCCAAGTCCAAGGTTTATGGATGTATTTGTTTGGCACACTTTTGATTTCAGGCACCCAGTGGCGCACGAATTGACCATCAGAGTCAAACTTCTCACCTTGGCTTATCGGGTTGAAAATACGGAAGTACGGCTGCCCATCACACCCCGTCGATGCAGACCACTGCCAACCACCATTGTTTGCTGCGAAATCGCCGTCCACCAGCTTACTCATGAAGTACGCTTCGCCCCAACGCCAGTCAATGTGTAAGTCCTTGGTGAGAAAGCTCGCGACAACCATGCGAAGCCTGTTATGCATCCAGCCTGTTTGGTTGAGCTGACGCATTGCTGCATCGACGATCGGGTACCCTGTCGCTCCTGTCTTCCATCGCTCAAAAGCCTGCTCATCATAAGACCATTGAATTTTATCTTCCCAGTCGATAAAGCCTTTGCCTTTAACGAGCTTTGGTTCGAAAACCAACAGATGCTGATAAAACTCACGCCAAATGATCTCACTCAACCAAGTTGCTTTCCCTTCTGTTAGGTCATTTTGTTGATTTTCAGCATACAAACGAGCAATACATTGCCTTGGTGACAATGCACCAATCGCAAAATAGGGAGACAGTTGACTGGTGCCATCAATAGCCGGAAAATCTCGATCTTCCTTGTAAGCATCACTGCGCTCACGAGCAAATTCCCTAAGCTGCTTTAAAACATCATTGGTCGAAGCAAACCAATCCTCGCTGGACTCTCGAGGATAGCTAAACGTGAAGTCTGAACTAAATCGAATCGGCTCTAATTGTTCCAATAGTTTGCTGCTTAGCGGCGCTTGTTCTTGAGGCTTTGTTACCGCTGGCATTTGAAACTGCGTCAACCAAGCACGTTTGAATGGTGTAAATACCTTAAAATACTCACCTTGCTTATTGAGAACCGTCGTTGGTGGGTGCACACATTTGTCGTGGAACAGTTCAAAGTCGATATCATGGGAAGCTAGCGCCTCACTCACTTGTGCATCGAGCTCTCGTTCATTCACTTCATAGTGAATATTCGCCATAACAGACGTTGCTTCAAGTGTTTTCGCCCATTCACTAATCACTTCGGTACAATCAGAAAACGACGGCACCTCTTTATATAAAAAGGGAACATTCAGGCTTTCCAACTCGTCGTTGAGATACTCTAAACGACGAGCAATGAGATCCGCCTGCATCGGCGCCATGTGGTGTTCTCGCCACTGCTCTGGCGTCGCGATAAAACAAGCGACAACAGGCTGACCTGAATCTAACGCCGCTTTAAGTGCGGTGTGGTCTAACGTTCGTAAATCACGTCGAAACCATACTAAGATCATGGTGTCTCCTTCGTTTCGTCTACTCTGTTAGGTGCAGTTTCTCAATCACTTCAGAACATCCAATACGTTCGCCAAAACGTGTTTGAAGCATTTTGATGGACTCCACTTGCTTAGCTGCCAGCGCTTTATTGGAAAACAGGTAAATGAGGGAGTAGCTATCAACAACTTCGTGCTCCAGTAAACCAGAGACATCATCAACTTTGTCGATCAACGTCGTGTGATACCCTTGCTCACACAACTTCGCCGCTTGAATCCAGCTCTCTGCTTCCCTATGTTGTTCAAAGCTGATAAGCAAGCACTTCCCTTTGGAAGCGGCTTTGTTTTCAGAGTCGATAACAAGGGCAAGACGAGTAATCAAACAAGTTTGAAATAACCCCATCTGCAACGATCTCAGCGATCCTTTGACCATCTCCAGCGCGTCAAATACAGGGTCAATAAATTGTTCAATAACCAAGTTCAATGGATACTCTTTGAGAACAGATGCAAGCAAGCTCTCCGCTTTGCCTCGATTCAGTTTCGACAGTGCTGATAACATGGTCTCTACTTCTTCGAGAGTACGAACTTCATTGTTGACTTCTACGTCCGCACTTTTTCCCAAAAGTCCCTTTACTTTACCGATTGCAATCCCCTTCGCGAGCCAACTCTGGACTTCACGAATCGTATCGAGATCTTGCTGTCGATAAAGTCTGTGCCCTTTTTCTGTTCGCTGAGGCTGGATCAAATTGTATCTTCTCTGCCAAGCTCTTAGCGTAACTGGCTTCACACCCGTGATTTCTGCGACATCTCGGATCGCGTATAGTTTTTCTTCTGAACTACAAACCATAGCGTAATCTCATCTCCTGCGGATACGGTTCTAAAAACTTCTGTTTTGCTAAATACTCATCTGGATAAGTGTTTAAGTAGTGCTTAATCAATGTCAACGGTGCTAATAATGGCAATGTACCAGTGCGGTAGTCATGAATTACTGTTGCTAATTCTTCTTTTTCGTCTTTAGTTAAAGCGCGCTTAAAATACCCTTGTAAATGCATTAGCACGTTAGTGTTGTTTTTTCGGCTAGCACGATTCGCAAGTGCCTTCATAAGACCCAAGCGATACTCTTGATAGAATTCTTCGATTTCATAGCTAGCGACATCGGCAACTAAACGACCAAGAGAGCGGTATGACTCAGGGTGATGCGCCATCAAGGTCAACTTATAGCGCGAATGAAAATCGATAATTTTGCCTCGAGTTGGCTCTCCGTCCATCGAGTCATAAAAGTCGTTTAGGCAAAATACTCGGGTAATAAAGTTTTCTTTTAATACAGGATCGTTGAGTCGGCCATCCTCTTCGACGGGCAACCAAGGCATTTTTTTCATCAGCGTTTGTGTGTACAAGCCGACGCCTTCTTTCGCTGCGTTATTTTTGCTATAAACCTTGACGCGCTCCATACCGCAAGTTGGAGACTTGGCACAGACGATGTAACCACAAAGTTGCTCGCTTTGTAGCTCCTCCACTTTGTTAGCAGAGTAAGCAAGCATATTATCGGTATGGTCATTTTCTGGGTTTTTAGTTTCTACCAGCGCCACACGCTCTTCTTCGGAAATCAAACGAATTGTTGGTCGCGGCACTGGCATTCCTACGCCCACTTCGGGACATACCGAAACAAAGTCAAAATATGGGCTGAGCTCTTTAGTCACAAAGTTACTTACTTTATGACCAGAGTCAAAACGAACTCGTTCACCCAAAACACAAGAACTGATACCTACTTTGATTGAAGATTCCATGATGACGCATCCCTATACAAAATGTTTTGTTGTATAACTTATAGCAAGGCTTTTCATATTGTACAAGAAAATAAACTGTACAATTTAATCGTTTTACTTTTCTCAAGAGCATTTCGATCAGCGCTTTCTCAAAAGTTTTTGATGTTCTCAGTGTCTATTTTGTGCGCGCAATCGACAAATCGCTCAAAAGCGAATCGATTGCTCTTTTGCTTTCAACAGATTTAGTTATCAATGGTGTTCATGGTTTCTAAAAGCGTGGTTTTTGTGACTAAGCTCTCAAGGGGCTACTGTACGTCCCGATATTATTGCTTCAACGAAAACGAACAAGTTCAACAGAATTGGTAATAGCGTTCTATACTAGAGGCGTTTTATCAAAACAAAACTTTGGAGAGCACTTATGGCAACCCCACACATCAATGCACAACCAGGTGATTTCGCTGAAACGGTTCTAATGCCAGGCGACCCTTTACGTGCTAAATACATCGCAGAAACGTTTCTTGAAGATGTGAAGCAAGTTTGTGACGTTCGTAACATGTTCGGCTTTACTGGCACTTACAAAGGCAAAAAAGTGTCTGTTATGGGTCACGGCATGGGTATTCCTTCTTGCTGTATCTACGTACACGAGCTAATCGCAGAATACGGCGTGAAAAACGTAATCCGTGTAGGTAGCTGTGGTGCGGTACGTGACGACGTTAACCTAATGGACGTTGTTATCGGTATGGGTGCTTCTACAGACTCTAAAGTAAACCGTATCCGTTTCAACAACCACGACTTCGCTGCAATCGCTGACTACGGCCTTCTAGAAGAAGCGGTAAACCAAGCGCGTGCTCAACAAGTACCAGTGAAAGTTGGTAACGTATTCTCTGCAGACCTGTTCTACACACCAGAAGCTGACATCTTCGAGAAGATGGAAAAACTAGGCATCCTAGGTGTAGACATGGAAGCGGCTGGTATCTACGGTGTTGCTGCAGACCTAGGTGCGAAGGCGTTAACTATCCTAACGGTTTCTGACCACATCATCCGTGGCGAAAAACTAAGCTCAGAAGAGCGTCAAAAGTCGTTCAACGACATGATGAAAGTTGCTCTAGAAACCGCAATCAACATCTAAGAACAAGTAGTAAGTAATAATTTGCAGCCAGAGTTATTGCTGGCTGCCCGAATTATCCCGAGGGGGCGATTGTGTCTAACGGCGAACTGCCAAAAGACGCAGATGGGTTACAACTCAACTTTTGTAAAACATTGGCGTGTGACAACTTTGGATTGAGTGATGCAAAGCGTTACGTTCTGCAACATGCTAACCCTAAACGTCCGGCGATGGTATGCCGTGAATGCGGAGCTTTCCCCCCCTTACTTAACAATCGCGATGTCGTGAACGAACTTCATCGCCTGCGACACGTCCACAGTGACGGGTTGCCTGCGTGCCGCAATGATGATTGCGAGAACTTTGGACTATCCGTCCACACACATAAACACCTCTACCACGCTTTCGGTTACAGTGGTGATCGTCAACGTTACCGTTGTAAAGCGTGTCAAAGTACCTTTGTTGATAAATGGTCAGGCGCGAACAAGAAGCTACAATTCCAAGAGAATTTAATGGGCTTATTGTTTACTGGTTACTCTGTGCGCGAGATCTGCCGAAAACTCAGTATCAACCCGAAAACCTTTTACGACCATGTTGATCATATTGCGAGTCGCTGTCGCCGTAAATTAGCCACTATTGATGCTCGTTGGGTAAACCACGCAACGCACTATGAATTGGCCTCAAACTATGTTGCATTGCAGCCAAACAGCAATAATGGTGTCTACTGGATTGTTTCTGGTGAAGCCCACTCAGGCTATATTCTTTGTCAACATGTGAACTATTCTGCTGATGAAGAGCCAATCGCCACGCTAGACCATAACCCGTACGACGAGGTCTCTCGTTTTGTTTCCCAAGAGTACACAGCGGAAGCAAGTGAACCGCCAGCGGAACCTTCGAACCTCCTGCGTGAGCGTATTGACCAAAAATACCAAACCATTTTGGCTCGCGGTAACGTGGAAGATCCTCTTGGTAATCTTTCCGTATTCCATTACCCATCTAAAGGTGCATTAGTTCGTCCGCCTTACACATCATACGCTCATTACTTGCATGTACTTGATATGTGTTGCCCCAACAAACGTGTATCTCTATATATGCCTCAAGATCCCCTGCTACGTTCGGCAGCACTGAGCGTTTGTTTGTCTCGAATTAAAGAGAAAAATGTCGACTTGATGTACGTAGAAGAAGATGCAAATTGGGACATGAGCACACCTTTTGGCAAGGTCGATATCGCCTATATGAGCTGGTGGCGAGATCGCTGGGCGATCTCCACTCAAGACGAAAGCCACAAAGGCATTTGCTACCTTGCTGGTGATAGAAATGAGCCCGAGAAATGGTTTAACGTTGCAACAACTCGCCATGTGCAGTTCTATCAAAATCGCTTCCAGATCCTTTTCGAAAGCTTCATTAACGAGCCACGTCGCAAATTACGACCTGCTGGAATTTTACCTCTTTTAGATATATTCAGAGCTTGGCATAATTTGTGCTATCAGGATAAGCAGGGTCTTACCGCCGCACAAAGGCTAGAAGTCACTGATGCTCCTTTGACCATCAAACAGCTCCTATCGTAACTATTGGCATTTAGATGTAGTAATTAGGGGCTGTGACAGTATACATTACGGCACCTAATCGTTTACCAAAGCGTTATCCGCATCGTTTTGGTAATAAAACATGCATCTAACCACTTAATATTAGGTGTGAATTCCAGTTCGATAGTCATGGATGTGAACGTTGGATAAAAACCAAATTCAGCTAGAAGATGAGCTCAAAAAGCTTAAAGGCCAAATAAAAACGGCCCCTGAACACACCTTCAGTATTGCGCAGCAATACCGTATCCGCGCGGAGCAAATTTTATTTGTGGATGGTGAAATCAGAGCATTGCTGATAATGGCGCAGTGCTGTTGGTGCCTAATGGATTACCGACAAGGCTTAAAGCTAGTCAAAGACGCCTACAGCAAGCAAACCCAACTTGAAACCGACGACCACCTGCCCGAAATTCTTCATTTATTTGCTCTCCAATATTGGGGACAAGCAAAGTATTACTCAGCCCAACAATATTGGATTAATGCACTCGAACAATCCGCCCTCGTTGATGATATTGAAATTCAAATCGAATCTCTAATTGGGCTTGGCAACGTATGGCGCATCACAAATGAGCATCAACTTGCCGCTTCCACTCATGAGTTGGCCGTTAAAGTGGCAAACAACGTCCGTATTGCTTGGTTGGAAGGCAAAGCTCGTATCCTGTTGGCTTGGGACTATTACTTACTGAATAAGTTTGTCGAAATGCTCACTGTGCTGGATGGTGCAACCGAAGTACTAAAAGATCATGATGACAGCACATGGCAAGCCGAGATCTGGGACTTTAAAGGCCTAGCGCTACTTGGGCTAGAACGCCTTGATGCCGCAGAAGAAGCCACACAAAAGGCACATAAACTCGCTATTGAACATGATCTAATTTGGATGAAGGCACATTCGTTTATTAGCCGCGCAAGGCTCGAACTCTTGCGCAAAAATACGGATAGTGCAGCAAAGTTATTACTCGCAGCAGAAGAGTCCGCGCTTAGTTTTGACAACGGCGAGCTACTAAGTCAGATCTGCTTTCAGCAATCTCGAGTCGCTGAAGAGCAAGGTGATTTTGAATCAGCGTTTAACGCGTTTAAAAAATACCGTAAACATGCACTTAAAATGCTCAAAGAACAGACTCATCGAGTCAGTATGGATAAAGCACGCGGCTCCAAACGCCAGCTAGAGCAACGAGCGCGTAAGCTGATTAATCGTATCCGTTCTCAACATGAATATGACCCTGAAAAACAGTTTTCTAATGTTGTGTCCGAGACCTACTGGTGGGAACAGTTAGTTCTGTTTAAAACAGAGCTCAAACGCTCCAACCACGCGATCATTATGATTCAGCATGCAAACCCCGAATTTCTCGATGTTTGTACTGAGCTAGTTCATGCATTGACGACCTCAAGTGATCTCATCTCACGAATTTCCAGTGACAGACTAGCTATGTTAATTGCAGAGAAAGGTCAAGCAGCAGAAGATGTCTATCGCACGGTTCAGGCAATGTTAGACATCTATCCATGGAAACGTCGCGGGCTGAAAGGTCCCAAACCGATACTGTATTTGCAAGATATCCTGACCTTCCCATTCACTTTAGAGCAACTCGAAGAAAGCTATATTGAGGTAATGAAGCATGGAACAACTGCTTAGCAAGGTTACTGACGCAGGCATCGATCCTTCTTCCGTCTCTGGTGAAGAAGCGATTACGCTGTGGGAGCACATCGGGTTACATATTGCATCCACGAACCGAGAAAAAGCACATTGCTATATCATTAGTGCCGAGTATCGACGAGAAATTAAACAGCTCAACGACAGCATCGAAGAACTACGACAAGCCCTTGAGTTGCTCGTTTTACCCGACGATGTAGAAGATATTCTGTCTGTAAAAGCAAGCTTGAGTGATCGTTTAGTAGAAGTAGGTGACTACAACGCAGCATTAACCGAGTATGTTGCTGCAACGAATATCGCCGTCGAATATGGCTATATTGATGAGTACGTACTGGCTATTATTGGAATGGGCAATTTGTGCGATGCCTATGGGGATCACCATCGTGCTTTGCGTTATTACCAAAAAATCGATGCGATCGATCACGCCATTAGCAGTCGCTCCCTACGTCTGCGCTACAAGCTTTACATGCTTGCTTGTTACATCAGTTTGAACCGTACCGCAGACGCACAAGAATTATTGAGTGAGTGTGAAGAGCTAAGTATCCTCGTCAGTGATAAAAACCTTGCTGCGCAAATTCATCTCTACCGAGCCAAACTGCATCGTTTGCAAGAGGATTACCCTAACGCATTGCTTGCTATCTCGAATGTTCAGTATACGACGGGCAGTGCTACCACGTACTGGTTGTCCACAATGGTCAAAATCGAGACCGCATATTGTCTAAACGGTGTCGGACACATCTCTTTAGCCAACTTAGTGCTGGACTCTATCGGTAAACGAATTCAGAAGCACTCGTCTCCTCTTGTCGCTCAGCATTTTTACAACGCAATGAGTCAAGTTTACGCTTCTCAAGGGTTATTTCAGAAAGCATTAAACTGTGAAAAAAAAGCGTTTCGCATTGAATCTGACCTTGTCAAACACATTCCAATTGGTGAATTGGGTTCTACTCAATTACGTCGACTTTCTCGTTTTGAGCTACAGCTCAAACTCATTTTGTCAGAACTTGAAAACAAAGAGCTCAAGGAAACCACCAAACAACATAAGAATACGGTCGCCCAACTACAGCAAGATGTCTTTACTGACCCGCTAACCTCTTTGCACAACCGACGTTGGTTAGAAGTCAAACTCAAAGACCTGCTTTTGCACGATACTGAATTTGCGTTGATGGTCATCGATATTGACCACTTTAAGTCCATCAATGACGAGCTCAGTCACCTTGTTGGAGACAAAGCGATTAAACGTGTGTCTCAAGAATTAGCAGGATACTTCAAGTTTAAAGGCGCTTCTTGCGTTCGCTTTGGCGGTGAAGAGTTTCTTGTCATTCTAGAGAATAGCAATCTAGAACGGGCAGAAATGCATGCCGAGAATTACCGCGAACGCATTTATCAATATGGTTGGGACGATATTCTTGGCGAGCGGGGGTTGACCGTATCGATCGGGATTACCTTACATCGAGAAGGAGAGAATACCCAACGAACCTTCTACCGCGCCGACAAAGCCTTGTATCGCGCCAAAGCCAATGGCCGAAACCAAGTCTGTACCGAACTTTAAACCGTGCCCCAACCTTCACTTGGGGCATAACCGTGGCTTTTATTCTCTATTCCTTCCTTTATTACTACTTAGTTTGAATATAGTCGCCTTCACTTCTTATTGTCCCCGAATCGCAATCGATACGGATATCGCATAAACATAATTCAAGTACAAAATAACTTGATTGAACGATAGTTAAGACAAATACTTAAACTGTTCATTTACGTAAGATTTTCCATTAGGTAACAAGCACAGGCAGGTAAGATGTTTCTAGACTATTTTGCACTTGGGTTACTCATCTTCGTTGCTTTGGTGATCTTCTACGGGATTATCGTTATTCACGATATTCCGTATGAAATTGCTAAAGAACGCGAACACCCTCATCAAGACGCAATTCATTACGCAGGCTGGGTTAGCCTTTTCACTTTACATGCACTGTGGCCATTTTTATGGATATGGGCAACATTGTGGCGCAAGGAGCGAGGCTGGGGCTTCAAACAACTTGAGCAAGAAACTCACGACATTCATCACCGTCTTGAAGAGCTCATCGACGAAGTCAACGAACTCAAAAACGAAGTATCGATGTTGAAACAACAAAAGATTCAGCAAAGGCCTTTGACTGAACAAAGTAAAGAGGACGAATAATGGATTTATTGCTGATTCTGACTTATACAGCCCTTTGTATCGCCATTTTTAAAGTCTTTAATATTCCTTTGAACAAATGGACCGTACCTACAGCCGTACTTGGCGGCGTAGTGTTGGTGGGCACACTCGTCCTTCTTATGAACTACAACCACCCATTTACTCAGTTAGGTAACCAAGTGTTCCCAACTACGCCTATCGTCTCTGGTGTACGTGGCCGCGTTGTGGAAGTGCCCGTTCAAGCGAACCAACCGCTCAAAACCGGCGATATTCTGTTCAAAATCGACCCTGTGCCTTTTGAAGCGGAAGTCGCACGCCTTGAAGCGAAAGTTAAAGAAGCAAGCCAAGGCGCGTTGAGTTTAGAGTCTGACTTGAGAGAGGCAGAAGCGGCAGTTTTGAAAGCACAAGCCGATAGAGATAAAGCGCAAAGAGAATTTAGCCGATATCAAAGGGGCTTTGATCGCGGCGCGTTTACAGAACAAGATCTAGATACTCGACGCCAAGCGTACAAAGCGGCAGAAGCCATGCTAGACGTTGCCATTTTGCAGCAAGAGCAAGCACAGATCGCATTAGAGTCGGAAATCGGCGGTGAGAATACCCAAGTCGCGCAACTACTCGCTGAGCTACGTAAAGCAGAGTTCAACCTTGAGCAAACCGTCGTTCGTGCGCCAACCGATGGTTACGTTACGCAATTGGCTTTGCGCCCTGGTGTGATGGCTGTGCCGTTGCCGCTTGCCCCTGCAATGACCTTCGTTCATACCGAAGACATTACGTACACCGCAGCGTTCAGACAAAACTCGCTACAACGTTTGAAGGCAGGCTTTGAAGCGGAGTTTATGTTCCGTGCGATACCGGGCAAGGTATTCCGTGGCGAAGTCATCGACGTGATTCCAGCTATTGGTGAAAGCCAAATTCAAGCCAGAGGTGCTCTGCTTGGTACCGATGCCCTGCGCACAAGCGGACGTGTATTTGCGAAGCTGAAAATCACGGACGATTTGAGCGAATACCACCTACCAATGGGTACCGCGGTTGAAGTCGCCGTTTACTCAGACAGCTTTACTCACGTGTCAGTGATGCGCAAAGTGCTGATTCGCATGAAGAGCTGGCAGAATTATTTGTACCTAGACCATTAATGAACAGCTAGCTCATTCATTTATCGATGAAAATAGTATCAGAAAGTGTAATCGGGGGCTGACAATCAGCCTCCGATTTCATTCTAGCCATCCAGACAGATAGCATTCCCACTTTTATCAATATTCTGTATAATGCGCGCCTTATTTTTAATGCTTGCTAAAAAACAAAGCCAGTCAAAGGGATACGTGAATCAAATCACACATTTCCTGAAGAAAAATAGAGCAAACAATAAGCAACTTGGTTGTTTTGTATATATGTTACACAATCAAATAACCAATGCTTTCCAACAATATAAATGAACGTTCTTTAAAATCGACCATTGAACTGAGGTTATCTATGAATCTTTCTGCTAAAACCGTTGTGGTTATTGCAATCGGTGCTGCTCTTTACGGCATCGGTGGCTTACCTATGTTTGGCATCCCTGTGTTTGCAAACACAACGCTAAAACCAGCCATGGCAGTATTAGCATTGTTCTCAGTACTATTTGGCCCACTTGTTGGCTTTTTGGTTGGTTTTATTGGCCACTGGGTCACTGACCTATTCGCAGGTTGGGGCGTATGGCTCACTTGGGTACTTGGTTCAGGTATTGTTGGTTTGATTATCGGTCTATTCCCTTCTCTAACGCGCTACCGTTTAGAGAAAGGCGATTTCAATATGAAAGACTTCGCGTTATTCGTAGTACTTGCGCTATTAGGCAACGTATTTGGTTACGGTTGCTCTGCATTCCTCGACACGATTTTATACGCAGAACCGTTCACTAAAGTGTTTACCCAGCTTTCTATTATCGCGATCGGTAACACCATTCTTATTGCTATTGTTGGCTTCTTCATTCTTAAGTCTGTCGCTAAACGTAACAAGCAAAGCCGTAACTTAACAGAGGCTTAATGTCGAATGACAATCGAATTTTCTAACTTCTCTTTTAGATATGAGTCGCTGGACAAACCGACGCTAAAAAATATCAATCTAAGGACAGAGAAAGGAGAGAAAATCGTCATTATCGGTCCAAGTGGTAGTGGTAAATCTACCCTTGGGCAATGTCTTAACGGACTGATCCCACACGCAATCAAAGGGGAAACCAGTGGAACACTGACCATCAATGGTCAAGACACCGCCCCTTTCGACATGCACCAATACACTGAGCAAGTTGGCACCGTACTGCAAGATACGGACAGCCAATTTGTCGGCTTGAGCATTGGCGAAGACATCGCATTTGCGCTGGAAAACCAGCTAACTTCTAACATCGACATGTACCCATTGGTCAAAGCCACGGCCAAAATGGTCGACTTGGAACAGATGTTAGATCGCTCTCCCCACGATTTATCTGGCGGGCAGAAACAGCGTGTTTCTTTGGCGGGCATTCTCGTCGATGACGTCGATATCCTTTTGTTTGATGAACCATTAGCTGCGCTTGACCCTAAAACGGGTAAAAAAACCATCGAGATCATCGATGAGCTACACCGCGAAACAGGCAAAACCATCGTAATCATTGAGCATCGTCTTGAGGACGTTCTGCATCGCTCCGTTGACCGTATTATCTTGATGGAAAGCGGCGAAATCATTGCCGATACAACGCCAGATGAAATTTTAGCGTCGCCTCTGCTAGAAGATTACGGCATCCGCGAACCGCTTTATATTTCGGCTCTGAAAGAAGCAGGCTGCGCGATTGAGGGCGATGCAAAACCTTCTAGCTTAACCACATTACCGTTAGAGCAATATAAACCAGCAGTACAAGCATGGTTTGATGGTTCAACAGCACAACGACCTAAAACACCAGCCGAGACTTTACTTGAAGTCCGTGGCCTCACCTATTCTTACGACGGTGAGAAAAACGCGTTAGAAGACGTGAGTTTTGACATCAAGCGTGGCGAGTTTGTCTCTGTACTTGGCAAAAATGGCTCGGGTAAATCGACCATCACCAAACTGATTATGGGCGTTATTGAAGCGGATAGCGGCTCAATGAGCATGAATGGTCAAGATCTTAACGAACTGACCATCTTCGAGCGCAGCCAGAAAGTGGGCGTGGTGATGCAAAACCCGAATCACATGATTTCCCATCACATGATTTTCGACGAAGTGGCCTTCGGCCTCCGTAATCGTGGCATTGAAGAGAAACAAATCGAAGCTAAAGTACTTGAAGTCCTTGAGCTGTGCGGTTTGAGCAAATACCGTCACTGGCCAATCGAAGCATTGAGTTATGGCCAGAAAAAGCGCGTGACCATTGCGTCAATTCTGGTCTTGGAACCAGAGCTTCTGATCCTTGATGAACCGACGGCAGGTCAGGACTACCGGAACTACACGTCTATGCTGAGTTTCATCGAAAAGCTCAATCGCGAGTTGGGCGTAACCGTGATGATCATCTCCCACGACATGCATTTAGTGCTGGAATACACCACGCGCTCTATCGTGATTGCAGACAGTAAATTAGTCGCGGATGCACCAATGACGCAGGTATTCAGCAGTCCAGAGCTACTAGACCAAGCGAACCTCACCACAACAAGTCTGTTTGAGTTGGCTACGAAAGTTGGCATCGAAGACACCAATGGCTTTATGCAGCATTTTATCAATGTAGAGAAAGCGCACCGCCAACAAAAAAGCAGCGAAGTAAACCAACCAGAGAAAGCGGTGGCATGAAAGACAATAAGATGAAGTTTGGTATCAACTACATCGATACCCAATCGCCACTTCATAAGTTGAATGGCATTACTAAGTTCTTGCTTTTCATTGCTTGGGTAACGGTGGTGTTGACCACGTTTGACTTGCGAATCATTGCACTGTTGATTGTGCTTGGTTTGGGCTTATTGAAAATGACCAAAGTGCCATTTCATGTCTATAAACCACTTTTACTCGGTACAGGCACGGTATTGCTGATCAATGCCCTGTTTATGTTCGCGTTAGCACCGCAACAAGGTACTGAGTTCATGGGCTCATCAACGGTTTTACTCCCGTTACCCGGTAATTACTCGCTCACTCAAGAGACGTTGTTTTATCTGGTAACAGTGACGTTGAAATACTTCAGCATGTTCCCAATCGCGTTGGTGTTTGTATTTACCACTCACCCGACGGAGTTTTCAGCCAGCTTGAACCGCTTGGGTGTGCCTTACAAAATCGCCTATGCCGTGAGCTTAACGCTGCGCTACTTGCCGGAAGTGAAAAAGGACTTTGTTAACATCATGCACGCGCAACAAGCACGTGGAGTAGAACTGAGTAAGAAGGCTCCGTTGTTCACTCGTATGAAGAACGTGGCGAAGATTCTTGGCCCTCTGATTTTCTCTAGTTTGGACAGAGCAGACCAAATCTCAAACGCGATGACACTACGTGGTTTTGGCCGTCACTCATCTCGCACTTGGTACAGCCTAAAACCACTTACCAAAGCCGATATGATCTGCATGGCGGGGATTGCAGTGATAGTGATTGCTGCGATCAGCAAGCGTATTATGGACACACAACTGTTCTGGTATCCGTTTTAAATTCTAAAGCTTCAAGCTGAACATAACGTGGTTAGTGTTGTGACCACGTTATGTTTCCCTCTTTCCCCTCGATAACCCGCTCATTAGCCTTTTGCTTGCAGGTGCTCAAAATAGGCGTGTAATCTCAGCGGCTCGTTGATGTGCCAGAAAGTTGCTTATTTAAGCTACCAACATGAACTAAACTCATCAGTTTTATCAGGGGCTTAATGATCAACTGTGCGCTGCCTACGATGAACAGCCAAGTCCCGCTTTCAATCAACGAATCATTCAAAAAGAAAAAGCTACCAATTAAAAACCAAATAGCTATGAGCAGATCGTTGGCAGCACCTAACGCCTCATAGCGACGTTGAATAACGACGTGACGGTTTCCTAGATCTAAATCCAACTCCCTGCCATGTACCTGCACTGTAAAACCCTCCTTAGTGTTTCGACTCATGTTGTACCCGAGTAATTTCAACATACTTAGGTATAAAACCCTAACGGACCCAATAGATATGTACAACCATAGAAGACACAGCATGAGGATAAAGAAAAGGGTGCATAAGCACCCAAGTCAATGAAGCTATTAACAATAATTAACTTCTATTACTAGATAGTAAGTACCAACTTAGCTCCACTTTAATAAGCGGGTCTCATTGCCCTCTTCTGGCTTCGCTGGAATATTAAGTGACAGCAGTAAGCTCACAGCCGCCATACCTGCACCGATGTAAAATACGCTAGCAGGAGAAACCAGCCAAATCACACCAAACGTAACGGGTATCACAACCGCCGCAATATGGTTAATAGTAAACGCAACCCCAGCGGTCGACGCCATATCGGCAGGATCGGCAATTTTCTGGAAGTAGGTTTTAATCGCAAGCGCTAACGCGAAAAATAAATGATCGACAACATACAATGCTGCCGCCCACTCTGCCGTTTGCACCAAACCGTACCCGACGAACACGAAGATCAAACCGACGTACTCAAACATCAACGCTTTGCGCTCACCAACAACGCCGATGAAGCGGCCGATTCGCTTCGCAAACAAGAAGTTAAAGACATAGTTGATCAAAAACAGCAAGGTAATGTCTGCGGCAGAGTAGCCAAACTTCTCTACCATCAAGAAGCCAGCGAAAACAGTGAAAATCTGACGGCGAGCACCACTCATAAACGTGAGCGCATAGTACAACCAGTAACGTTTACGCAGAATGAGTTTCTTGTTTTGAGGCACTTTTGTTTTAAATTGAGGGAAAGCAAATGCCATCACCAAAATAAGCACAAAACCTAGGCCACCAGCCATTAAGTAGACCGTTTTAAAATCAAGTTTGAGCTGTTCGAGCGAAACCCAAATCGCACCGTAGGTAAACAGAGAAGCCAAAGCCCCAACAGAAATAAATTTACCCAGCATTTCCGGGGCTTCTTCTTTCGATAGCCATTGTAAAGACAAAGACTGCTTTAGTGTTTCAAAGTAGTGGAAACCGGTGGACATTAACAAGGTGGTAAAAAGTAGACCGTACAAAGTGGGAAAATAACCTGTTAATGCCGTACCAAGCGTAAGCATCGCCAAAGAGACGAGCATAAAGCGTTGTTCACGGATAAAAAGTAAAACGAATACCGCGGTGAAAGCGAGAAAGCCAGGTACTTCCCTAACACTTTGAAGTAAACCGATATCAGCGCCATCAAAGTTCGCTTTCTCGATAACAAAGTTGTTCAACAACGCCATCCAGGTAGAAAAAGCAATGGGCACGATAATGGAAATTAACAGGAGGAAATTTTGCGGCGTTCTCCAGCCTTGCGATGAGGTAGTCATGATGTTTCCTTTAAATATGAAGGCATCATCATAGCTTCAAATGTAACAAATTCGCAATATCATTATTATTTTCAGCCCAAACCAAGCAGATATGGCATAGGGATATTGTTATGAAGATAAACATCGCACTCAATTCCTTGGCTAAGCGCGATGTTGAAATATCGAGAGAAATAGGTAGAAACGCCAGTGATGAGGCTCAGTAACTTAATCGATATTCTTTACTGTTAGACGATTCTTAAATTCAAACACATGTTCTGGACACACATCCAAACAGCGGCCACAGCTGATGCAGTTTTGATCCATAACTCGACGATCCCCCTCTTTCAATGGTTGTCGAAGCACCTCAGGTTCTGGACAGACGTAAAAGCAATCCATGCATTTGGTGCAATCTTCGCGGCGAACAGCAGTAACGCGCAACAGGCTTTTTCGGCCTATCACGCCATAGGTAGCACCCAGTGGACATAAGTGCCCACACCACCCATGCTCAACTAAGAGTAAATCCAGTACGAACACCAGTGCGATCAACACCCAACCTGCGCCCATACCAAACACCAATCCGCGATGCAGTGCCGCCACTGGATCTAACCATGTCCAAAGAATCGCGCCAGATAGCGCACTACCCAACATCAAAACAGGGATCAGCCAATAACGAATAGTAGGAGACCAACGATAGCTCGCTTTAATGTTGAGCTTTCTGCGCAGCCAAGCCGCCAAATCTGTCACGATATTTAACGGGCACACCCACGCACAAAATGCGCGCGGCGCTAAAATCGCGTAAAACACCACGACAATCACTACGCCTAACAGCGCATTAAACTCCGGAACATGCCCTGTCGCCAAAGCTTGAAGTAAAATTAACGGGTCACTTAACGGCACTGCATCGAGCAACATACTTGATGACAGGTTACCGGTTAGAATTCCCAGTGTCGGCCCAGCCATAAACAGCGCAATGATGGTGAGCTGGCATAGTCTGCGTAAAATCAAAAACCGATGCGCGCGCCACCAGCCAAGCTTTTCAACCGCTTCTTTGCCAGCATTTTGAGCTAAGTTCTTTGCCATTACTTACCTCCTTTTAGCGATTCAAGCGCACCTTCCGGTACAGGCGTCTCACTAGGGAGGATATTTTCGAGTGGTTTGTCGATCTCTTTCCAACCAAAATTGTAGTGACTACCCACTTTGCCTTTCGCCAAATCCGTCGGGACGACTTTAATAGCAGCGACATCCAACACACACGCTTGTTCGCACTTGCCACATCCGGTACACACTTCGGAATTCACTGTAGGGATAAGTTTGGCGTGATAGCCAGTTCGATCGTTGTGAACCATCTCTAATGTGATGGCTTCATCAATCAGCGGACAAACGCGATAACAAACGTCGCATCGTAGCCCTTGCCAGTTAAGGCAAGTTTCATGGTCAATAAGAACCGCTGTCCCCATGCGAGCGTCATCAATATCGGTTAGCTTAGGATCCAGCGCCCCACTCGGACAAGCGACCACACAAGGGATGTCTTCACACATTTCGCAGGGAATATCGCGCGCAGTAAAGTAAGGTGAACCAGTGGCTACAGGAGAAAGTAATGTCGCGAGTTTCAATGTGTCGTAAGGGCATGCTTGAACACACAAGCCACATCGAATACAGGCTGATTCGAAATCGCCTTCTGGCAAAGCACCGGGTGGGCGAATAGGCACACCTTTAGTTTCTCGAGCTTGGCTTTGCAGCGATTGTAAGCCCAACACACACGCCGCTGCGCCAACGCCTGCCGCAGTTCGGACAGTATCACGCAAAAATCGACGCCGACTTTGCGATGTTTTAGACTGAGAGGATTTCATGCTATTTCCTCAACGAAACTCCTTTATCAAGTTAAGCATAAATAGCGCTAAACGTACCTCTTCCCCATACCTCATAAGAGGTAACTCCACCCTCAATTGATTCAAGTCAACTGATGTACAGTGCCGTCGTCACAGTTTGAATCATTCCATTTATTTCCTCCAACATGAAATTCACCACGATACTCTGCCGTGCACGCCATTTTCAGTACAATAATTCAACGCCTTTGCAATCTATTCGCTAAATTCAAAGATAAATGACTACTAAAATTTAGAAAAACATCGCTATAACAACCTAATTTAAAAGGTGTTTATCTCTCAAACTTAAAAAAATACTATCCAAAATAAGGAACTGTGGTTAGATTGAAAATTAATACTAAAAAGCGAAGGAGAGAGGCATGGAAATTATCGTACGTCCAACGACCGTAGAAGACGCAGCGGCACTCGTAGAAATCTATTCACAACCAAAAGCACAACGTGAAACCCTGCAACTCCCAAAGCCTTCGCTCGCGATGTGGGTGGAAAGATTGTCAAACATACCTGATGGTGTTTACAGCTACGTCGCTGAAATCGATGGTAAAGTAGTGGGTAACATTGGCTTTCACCACTCGCAGCGTCCGAGAACAATGCACACGGCATCATTTGGCATCGGAGTACATGATAGTTTCCACGGACTCGGTATTGGTAGCAAACTGATAGAAACAGTCACTGAACTGGCGGATAACTGGCTAAACGTGAGAAGAATTCAAATAGAGGTCAATGCCGATAACGACGCCGCCATTGGGCTTTATAAAAAGCATGGATTTAAAATTGAGGGTGAAGCGATTGACGGTTCCTTCCGTGATGGCGAGTTCATCAATACCTATTACATGGCACGTATCAGGCCAAGTAAAAAATAAATCAAAGCCTCCTAATTGGAGGCTTTTCTTCTTAAACTTCTACTCACTTTCGTAAGTGAGTCAGCGCTCTGCTAGTCAATGCTTCTGTGTAAGGATTGATCTTCCAGTGATCGGGGCTCCAACCTTTCACAAATCGTTGAAAGTCAGCCCACGCAACCGCAAACAAAGGACGCCATTCGCGCTCGACTTCATTGGGGGCAAGATTCGGCTGATAAACCATTAACGCCTGTTGCAACTGAGCAAAATACGTATCCAAGACCCAAACTTCCATCTCTGCACAACGTTCTGGCTTGACGGCGCTGCTCATGAACAGTGCTACGTCTTTCATCGCACAGCCATGTCCGACGTATTGAAAGTCGACCGCAGCAACGCTTGATTCTTCTCGATCAAAACAGAAGTTCGCCAATTTGGCATCACCGTGTACAAGCGTCTTGAACTTGGCTTGCGAAAGCGTTTGATCAATCAATTGAGCGGCATCTTTTAGATCGGTGTCTTGCAGCACCTCAAGCTCATCGGGTCTGGTTGCCAAGTGCCAATACGTGCCGCTATGCCACAGCTTATCCGAGCGAACACCGATGTAGCGCGCATGAAAGTTCGCCAACCAAGCAAGGCAGGCTCGTAGATGTTCTAGCTTTGCATCGGTGATGACTTTTGGAAAGCCTGCCTCGGCGAGATCTTCCATCACGATGAGCCATTCATTCTCCGATTGGAACGTTTTTAGACCTTGTGGTACTCGGCAGCGAGTGCTCACCTCTCTGGAAAAATGCGTATACCAATTCACTTCCACCTGATAAGAGTGCAGCTTTCTTTGGTGAGAGCGGTCCGTATTCCAACCTCTTGGGTGCTCTGAAGGCTTAGGGAGTTTTACATGCTTAATGATCACCGAACAAGTTGAATAATTAACTCGGACTAACTCACCATAGCCTCCCCATAGCGATTGTATGACTTCTAACGATTGATAATTCCCAAGCTTTAGCTCCTGGCCAATGCTTTGGTAACGTTGGTGGTTGTCGTTCATCATCATGCGAGCAGATGTGACCACGTTTGGTTCTTCTCCATATAGTGAATAACATATGGGCAAACTGGTTTGATTTGATAACCGAGTGACTCAATTTCTGGCAACACCGCTTCCATCATCACTTTTCCGTACCCCTTACCTCGCAGTGCTTCAGGAACAACCGTTGATGTGATGTGCATGACATTATTCTCAAGCTGATAAACCACCTTGGCTTTATAACCTTGTTCTAAATCAACCCAAAATGTGTTGTTTTCAACTTCATAAGTTACTTTATGCATATCTTGCTCTCTAATTTTTGTTACAGATTGATTGAATCAAACTATATCACTGAATAAAATCGATACCATGCGAGAGTGCTGCTTCGCCTCACGCGATTACCTTCTTACATCAGGTACGACAATTATAATGAGAAATATGAGCCCAATTGCCAGAGACGGCAAGCTACCTCTGCAAAGCAAGAAGGCACCAGAACGTCAGGCAAGTACATTAAATAGCACCGATGCAATGGCAATGGTCGAACACGGCAGTGAAGTGAGCTTAAACGTCACCACCCCCGTTGGTACAAAGTTTATTACAACCAGCACATTTGTTGGCTGTCACTCAAATAATACTGCATTGATAGAGGTTCCGAACATCTCCGATGAAGACTTGAAATTCTATTTTCAAGAAGGCTTTTGGATCAATGTAAAAGCGTACTCTCATCGAGGGGAAGGTGCTGTCATTCCATTTCGGGCGCAATTGCAGCACCGACTCGGCGACCCGTATCCAATTTTGGTGCTAAGTCTACCCAACACCATGCAGGTCTTTCAGCTTCGTAAAGAAGTACGTTACGAAGTGAATTTGAGGGCGCGCGTTTGTTTAGAAGCCTATCGAACTGAATGCGAAATAAGAGATTTATCTCGCAGTGGGTGCCGCTTTGTGACATCACCAATGAGCCGACCACTTCAGGTTGGTGATCGCGTTTCATTGGACCTAACCATGCCCGGTGAAAGCCACATGCTCGCGCCATTGCGAGGTCGTATTTGTAACTTACAAAAATCGACACACCATGCTCGCTATGGAATGGAGTTTGATGAGGTTGGTAAAACCAACGCTAAAAGCCTCCTGAGTCACCTAAAATTTGATGGGACTAAACTCACACTAAAAAGGTAGCTTTGATAACGAGCACTAAGCATCGGCCAGTTTTGATACCCGGAAAACAAGAAACCCCTTACTGTAAAGTAAGGGGTTTTGTTTACTAAGAATAAGGCAGAATCTTAGATAACAGTTTCGACTTAGAAGTCGTAACGTAGACCTAGCGCTAGCTCATCTTTTTCATCAGCGCCTTCGTTATCCATTAGATCGAAGTTGTATGATGCGTAGCCACGGAAGTTAGGCTTGAAGTAGTAAGTAACATCAACAGCTAGGTTTTCTACAGTATCTGCGTCTTCTAGTTCACCTTTGTTGAACGTAGAAGTGAATACAGTTTGACCCATAGTGTATGATGCAGCTAGTTCGTAGCCTTTGTAATCCGCAGACTCACCTGCAACATCCACGTCTGCGCCTGTGTAGTTACCAGCGAAGTAGAAATCACCTACAGAGTATGCAGCAGCAAGCATGAACTCATCACTATCGTTTTGGTCTGCATAACCAGCACCTAGTTCAATACCAGTATTAGCAAATGCGTAGATACCAGATAGAGAGAAGCCATCTTCGTTGTTATCTGCAAAACCATTCACGTCTGTTGTACGGTCAGCAAAGCGGTAGCTAGCACGTACAGCTAGTTGCTCGAATTGGCCTTTGTAAGAAAGCATGTTGTCTGTACGGTCAGATACAGGCAGCTTAAGTGCGGCAGTGTTACCGTGGTAAGCCATAATATCGGTAAAGTCAGTAAGAACGAATAATGCACCGTCGTTTTTACCGTAAGTTACTTCACCGTATTTACCGCCTAGGCCTGCGTAAGCGTAACGAGTTTCAAGATCACTGTTGTTATCTACGGCACCTTCTTCTTTTGTTTCGAACTCACCTTCCCAAAAACCAACACCGTATAGGTTTTCATTGATTTCCTGTTTGCCTAGGAAGTTAAGACGGATGCGAGTACGGTCTTTTGCCTTACCATCCATCATAGAAAGACGCGCTTCAGCGCGGCCGCCCATCTCAAGAGAAGTGCCATCTTGGTTGTATAGTTCTGAAGCGACAACTTGAGATCCTGATGCCATTAGCGCCACTGCTACAGCTAAAGTTTTTAATTTCATTGTTATTTTCCATATCATTGTTTTATATGTATTTTCTCACCAGAAAAACAGGACTTTTCTGTACCAACGAGAAAACTGGCGGCATAGTAGCAGCTGTTATTTTTCACGCAACGCGTTGAATAAACAGCACTTATAGAAGAAAACACCAAGTAAAATGACGATATGAATACCTCTCAACCATCAAGTTATCGGTTGAGGTAAAAAAATCGTTCGCGTCAAAAAAAATTTGACGCAAAAAATATAAAAACAATCTCATTATATGTGATTTTGCTCGCAAAATATTTTCACTAAATGACTGTTTTGGATAGACTTCCTGATTTTAAATCAGTTTCTCACAAACAAAAAAATCCCTAAGCAATAGCTCAGGGATTTATACATTTTGTTAGGCGAATAGCGAATTAAAGCTTAAAGAAGCTCAATTGCTCTTTCTGCTTCTCTGCAAGTAATGAAAGCTCAGTACTCGCGCTTGCGCTTTGACTAATACCCGCCACATTCTGGTTAACCAGTTCAGACATGTTAACCACGTTGCGGTTAATGTCTTGAGTGACTTGAGACTGCTCTTCGGCTGCGGTTGCCACTTGCGTGTTTGAATCGTTAATGTTTGCTACCGACTCGGTAATACCAACCAATGCCTCATTCGCTTGCTGCGTCAGTTCGTTGTTACGACTCAGCATGTCTAGGCTGACTTGCATGCTGTCATTCGCAAGCCCAGACTGCGCTTGAAGTTCTTCAATAATCGTTTGGATCTCTTGAGTCGAGTCTTGCGTGCGTGCCGCGAGCATACGTACTTCATCCGCAACAACCGCAAAACCACGACCAGACTCACCAGCACGCGCTGCTTCAATCGCAGCGTTCAATGCGAGTAAGTTGGTCTGCTCAGAGACACCGCGAATCACTTCAATAACGTCGTTGATCTGAACCGACTGCTCTTTTAAACGCAGTACGACTTGCGCTGCATCGTTCAATGCCTGAGACATCTGTGCGCTTGCTTCTGCGCTCTCTTGGAAGATAGCCAGACCTGATTGCGCAAGACCATCAGCTTCGCGAGCTGTCGAATCCGCAGACGTTGCGTTATCGCTCACGTTGTTTGCCGTGCTAGCAAGTTCATTAACAGCCGATGCAACTTGTTCGATCTCAGCGAGCTCTAGCTGAGCATTCGCTTCTGCTTGCGTCATTACTGCGGCAAGCTCAGTCGATGCCGATGCAACCTCTTCACTGATGCGAGTAAGCTGGTCGACCGTGTTATAAAGCTGTTCTGCTGTTTGGTTAACATCTTTGCTCAGCTTCGCAATTTCGTTATCACCATCTACATCTGCGCGAACTGATAAGTTGCCCATTGCCAACTGACGCATCACTTCTTGAAGTTTTTGAATAGGCGTAACAATCATGCCTGATAAGATCCACGCTCCCACCAATGAGAACGCAAATACCGCAAGAACTGTCAGCATAGCGTTGTTTTGTACACGCTCATTCTGTTGATGGCTTCTTATGGTTGACTGCTCTGCTTGATCATTCACATGCTTCGACAGAGTATTGATTTGTTGAACCATTTCTCGGCCAACATTACGGTACTCTTTAATGAATGCACGGTACTCACTGTCCGATTTCAAGCCTTGATCGTACTGGTTAAAGAAAGCCACTGAGCGCTCTGAATATCGAACATAGGCTTCGATCGCTTGGCGAACTTTAATCGCATCTTCACGAAACAGATTACGAGCTTCAATCGCACTTAAATCAGCTTCAACCTGCTTTAAGCCTTCTTTCAATTCATTAAGAAAATTTTCACGACGGGAAGCGTCGTAGATAGCGTAAACCGCTGTAATACGAAGTGGATAAATTTCATCGTCAATACGCGCCAAAGTGTCTTTATGGAAAACCAAAGACTCTTGGTTGGAAGCAATAACATCTTGCTCAGCTTGAAGATTGTTTTTAGTAATCCACAAAGCAATAAACAAAACAATCGCGGTAAATAATACCGGAACCAAAATTTGCGTTCGTACTGACAAATTTTTCAGTGATAACTGCATGACTGGACCTCAGTTGTATGCGTGATGCCTATATCCAAACGAACTCAAGCAACTCTCAATACTGAAGCTGCATTTCGGTTATTTGAATATCTATGCTTCCTTGCGACGGGAAAGTTCCCAGACGAATAAACAAGTGGCGAATATTAGAGGTCGATCACACTTTTGTCTAGTACAAAAAGTCCCCATTTTCAATCTGTTATTGACAATATCCCGACAGTAGTGTCGGGATATTGTCGTTATGATAAATTGTGATCACTTATGATGAGATACATTCACATTTAGGACGGTTTTAGGCTATTTTCTCAACGAATTGAGCTTAGCTTGAGCAAGGCCAAAAATCGTATCTATTGGATAAGAACCTTCATCGGTTGGCTCACCGGCGACTTTCCCCGTGAACAGCTCGATGGCTTCAGTGACATGATCAATCGCCCAAATATTAAACTCACCTTTTTCTACTGCTTTCACGATGTCGGAACGGAGCATCAAGTTATGAACATTAGATTGCGGGATAATGACCCCCTGCCCTTCATGACGACCTTTAATCACACACACATCGTAAAAGCCTTCAATTTTTTCGTTCACACCACCAATCGGCTGAGCTTCACCAAACTGATTCATCGAGCCTGTAATCGCAATGTCTTGTCGGTTTGGTTGCTTTGAAAAAGCAGACACTACAGCACATAGCTCAGCCATGCTGGCACTATCACCGTCGACACCACCATAAGATTGCTCAAACGTAATCGTTGTGGTTAATGGTACTCGCGCCGTTTTACCAAACACGGAAGACAAGTAGGCCGATAGAATCATCACGCCTTTAGAGTGAATACTGCCGCCCAAATCCACACTGCGTTCGATATCGATAACATCCCCATCGCCATAACACGTCGTCGCGGTGATGCGATTCGGCGCGCCAAACATGTAGTCGCTGGTACTTAATACCGAGAGGGCATTCACTTGACCGATAGCCTTCCCTTCAGTGCGAATCAAGGTTGTACCGTTAACAAACGTTTCCATCACGTTGTCGCGTAATCGGCTCACTCGCATTTCTTGGTTCTTGAGCGCCTCTTCCACATGACCGATACGGATCATGTTGGAGTTGGCTTGACGAGCAACGTAGTTTGACTCACGTAATAAATTCGCAATATTGGCAGAGTGGAGTGATAGCTTGGTTTGATCACCAGACAAGCGTGAACTGTATTCGATAATCCGTCCCATGGACTTTCTATCACAGTGCAGCATGTTGTTATCGTTCACGACGCTAGAAATAAAGCGCGCATAGTGCAGTTCCGACTCTGGCGTTCGCTTCATCTCATCTTCAAAATCCGCTGTCACTCTGAACAATTCACTGAACTCTGGATCGTAATGCTGCAGCAATTGATAAGTTCGGTAGTCACCAAACAGAATGATTTTAATATCGAGCGGGATAGGCTCGGGATCGAGTGATACCGCCCCTGTCAATGTCACTTCTTTTTCTAGGGAGGTAAAGCTCAATTGACGAGCACGCAGTGCGCGCTTCAAACCATCCCAAACGTAAGGCTGTTCAAGCACTTTCTGTGCATCCATTAACAGAACGCCGCCATTCGCCTTATGCAAACTCCCCGCACGAATCAGCGAAAAGTCGGTAAACACGGTTCCCTTGAAAGTGGCTGTCTCAATCGAACCGAAGAGCGAATGGTAATTGGGGTTTTCTTCAACAACGATAGGAAAGTCACTGCTGTTGCGACTTACCAAGACGTTCACTTTATAACGACGTGGCAATTTTTTATCCAACGACGCCGTTGCAATTTCGCCTTGCTCACCACTTTGGTCAAGGAAGATATCTGCGTTTTCAACAATATCTTTTTGCAGCTCAGTTAAGTAGGTTTTGATTTCGGAATATTGCGCGTAATCCACTTTGAGTTTTTTGATGAAGTGAGTAATCACATCAAGCGTCACTTCATCATTGAGCTTTTTGATTTTATCGCTGTATGTCTCTTCCCACTCCGTAAGCTCACGAACCATCGAGCGCAATCGCACTTCGAGTTCATCAATAGCATCGCTGAATTGCTCTTGTTCTTTTTTGCTTAGTACATCAAAAGACTCTTCCGTATGAAGCTCGTCACCATTCATGGCGACAAACTGATAATCGCCTTGTGTGGTAAGCGTCAAGCTAATGCCTTTCTCTTTTGCCTCTCGGCTAATGCGGTCCAGTTCGTTTTGTTGCTTCGCCGCTAATTGGTTTTTTAATCGCTCAGCGCGGCTAAAGTACATTTCATTGTCGAACGCTAGGGGTAAAGCATTCAGTAGTTTGCCCATTAAGGCCTCAATATCAACACGTAACTTATTCCCGATACCACAAGGCAGCTTCAATACCTTGGGTGTGCGGGTATCTTCAAAGTTCGCAACGTAACACCAATCAAACAAGGCTGCTGCATCGTGCTGGTGACGATTCAGATAGCGCAGGATCATGGTGCGTTTACCTAGCCCATTCTGACCAATGGCGTAGATGTTATACCCTTTCTCTTTGATAGACATCGCAAACTCGACCGCTTTTTGCGCGCGCTCTTGGCCCACAATCTCATCAATTGGAGGTAACTCCTTGGTCGACTTACATGGCATATTCTCTAGATCTGCTACAGAATATAGCTGCTTAGCTTCCAATCTTAGTATTGCCATATCCACTTCCTTTTTTCTTATTTTCGTCATTTGAGTGTAGAGATTATTTGCTTAATTTTAAGTGATTTACCTTCCACCCTAGTTTGATTGGACATTTTATGAGCACAAAAGTGATATCAACACGCACTTGCAATTGATAATCAATTTCATTTAATATCAAAACAAATCAACTCTTGTGGAGATGGACATGAATATTGAGCAATGCTGGATGCGCTACTTGAAAGCAGAGCAATTGATGGAACAAGGCCATTGGCCCGAGGCACATCGTTTATACGACGATGTACTCAGCAATCTACCCAACCACATTCATTCGGCGCTCGAAAATGCTCACACCAAACCTTGTCAGTTTGTCTGTCTCATCACCGGGCTGAGAGATGCGTGCGTTGCACAATCGGAGATTCTCAACAAACTCGGATTACAGCGCGATGCTTTTTCAACACTCAATCAAACGTACGCACTATTTCAATTCTTGCAATTAGAGAATCATGAACTTATTGAGCGTGTGGGTCATTTACTTGGTCAACAAAGTGAAGACTTGTTAGCTCATATGGCGGCATTTTGCTCTGCTCAACGCAATGCTCAATGGATGATTGAGCTAGACCATGTGACGCGAGCACATGAGCAGTTTTTGCATTTACAAGCGATGAGTTCGGCAAAGTCTTCGCCTTCTCACCTTTATAATTAATCTAAAGCCCAAGCATTGAGGCCAGCTAGGTTTGTGCTGTCCATTGCTTGAGTATCATTTGCTTTATCAACCACAAGGATCTGTGATGTCTTCTAAAACCATTCTTTCGGTGAATAACCTATCGGTCAGCTTTACGACAAACGATGGGATCGTCGATGCAGTAAAGAATGTTAGCTTCGATTTAAAAGCAGGCGAGACGCTTTCCATCGTTGGCGAGTCTGGGTCTGGCAAGTCAGTATCAACCAATGCACTGATGAAACTATTGCCAGACAACGCTATTTTGCATACGAACTCATCCATCATGTTTGAGGGTAGCTCCATCTTGGATAAAACGGAGCGTGAAATGCAAAGCGTTCGCGGTGATCGTATCGGTATGATTTTTCAGGAGCCGATGACCTCATTGAATCCATACATGCGGGTGGGAATCCAAGTCGCTGAGGCCATCATGTGCCACCGTCCAGTGGATAGATGGAAAGCCAAAGCGAGAGTGTTAGAGCTGTTTGAACTGGTTCACATGCCAGAGCCAGAGAAAGCGTACAGCAAATATCCGCACGAGTTTTCTGGCGGTCAGTTGCAACGCATCATGATTGCGATGGCACTGATTAACGAGCCCGATATTTTGATCGCCGACGAACCAACAACGGCGTTGGATGTCACGGTTCAAGCAGAAGTGCTGCACCTGATTAAAGAAATTCAGGCTCAGATGGGCATGGCGATACTTTTTATTACTCATGATTTAGGCGTTGTAAAACACTTTGCCGACCGTGTCATTGTGATGTGTAAAGGGGAAGTCGTCGAAGAAGGCGAAACGCAAACACTCTTCGAAGACCCAAAGCACGAATACACACGTATGCTGATCAACTCTATTCCAAAAGGCAGTAAGGACCCTATTAGCGAGAGTGCTACACAACTATTAAAAGCTGACGATATACGAGTCGAATTCTTGATAAAGTCGCATTTTATTGCCAGTAAAAATGAGTACTTCGAAGCGGTAAAAGGCATTTCTCTTGAGCTTAAACAAGGGGAAACACTCGGGATTGTTGGGGAATCCGGTTCAGGCAAGTCTACCCTCGGCCGCGCATTGATAGGCCTCTTGCCATCCACAGGTAAAATCGAATACAAAGGCCAAGATATGGCTTTGCTAACAAACAAAGAACGTTTTGAGCTGAAAAAAGACGTTCAGATGGTGTTCCAAGACCCTTATGGTTCGCTTTCTCCTCGTATGACTATCGGCGAGATCATCACTGAAGGATTAACTGCCCACCAGCCAACGTTGAGTAAAAAAGAACGTATGCAGAAAGCACGCGACGTGCTTCGAGAGGTTCGCTTAGATCCCGCGTCCATCAACCGTTATCCGCACGAGTTTTCAGGAGGCCAGCGTCAGCGTGTTGCTATCGCGCGAGCACTGATCCTTGAACCTTCGTTTATTTTGCTTGATGAGCCGACCTCTGCATTGGACCGCTCAGTTCAACTGACTGTGATTGACCTTCTGAAAGATTTGCAGAAAAAGCATAATATTGGCTACTTGTTTATTAGCCACGATCTATCAGTAGTTAAAGCACTCTCTGACCGTGTTCTAGTCATGCAAAAGGGCGAGGTCATGGAACAAGGTACGGCCGAAAATATTTTCCAAAACCCTAAAAATGACTACACGAAAAAACTGATAGATGCCTCATTTGATCTTGAAAACAGTGAAAATCAGCACAATGCGGCTTAGGTTCATCACAGTTTCATATTCATAAACTAGGATTAAGAAAAGGTGATGATTTCATCTTGTCTTAAGAATGGCGTAGCTGCCTTTCGGTTTGGCCGCCGAGACTGGTTGGTTCAAGAGTCAGACTTAGTCAACCTGGCTCACATACAAGCAAACAGTATGAATTGAGTTCCCCCAACCATGAAAAATGCCGCGACAGTGTCGCGGCATTTTTTATTCTCAGAAGCTTCGAGCAACTAAAGCATTAAATCGACTCAATACCCATATTATGTAACGTAAATGCATACACGTCTGTGGTGAGGTCAATTTGCTTACTCAGCGGCATCCCTGCACCATGACCAGCATTGACATCAATGCGTATCAATACTGGATTAGCACCTTGCTGCTTGTCTTGCAGCTCCGCAATAAACTTGTACGAATGTGCTGGCACAACTCGGTCGTCTTGATCGGCGGTTGTCACCAATGTCGCAGGATACTGCACGCCTTCTTTTACATTGTGAACAGGAGAGTAGCCAAGCAAGTATTGGAACATCGCTTCGCTTTGCTCAGACGTGCCATAGTCATACTTCCAGCCTTCTCCAGACGTAAACGTGTGGTAACGGAGCATATCAAGCACACCTACGGCTGGCAGCGCCACCTTAAATAACTCAGGACGTTGCGTCATACACGCACCAACCAACAAGCCGCCATTTGAACCACCACGAATCGCTAGGCGCTCGGAGCTAGTGTAGTCGTTTTCAATCAGGTATTCCGCCGCCGCAATAAAGTCATCAAATACGTTTTGCTTTTGCTGCTGAGTGCCTGCGTTGTGCCAAGCTTTACCGTACTCACCGCCGCCTCGCATGTTGGCTACAGCGTAAATACCACCCAATTCCAGCCAGTTGGCCACATTGCCAGAAAACATCGGAGTGAGGCTGATGTTAAAACCGCCGTAACCATACAGCATGGTTGGCGCACTGCCATCAAGCGCGATGCCCTTCTTGTATGAGATGATCATCGGAACTTGCGTGCCATCTTTTGAGGTGTAGAACACCTGTTTTGATTCATACTCACTGCGATCGAATGGCGCTTTTGCTTCTTGAAACAGCGTCGATTCACCAGACTCAACATCAAATGAGAAGATCGTCGGTGGCGTCACGTAGTTAGTAAAGGTGTAATACAGCGTGGTTTCTTCTTTTTTACCCGCTAGACCATAAGCCGTACCCTCTCCCGGCAGTTCAACATCTCGAATCCATTCACCTTGGTAGTTAAACTGCTGCACTTTAGAAAGTACATCCACCATATAAGTCGCAAACAGATAACCGCCACCTTTGCTGATTTCTAACGGCTGTTCTTGTTCAGCAATCACATCCATCCATTGCGCTGTTCGGGTGTTGTAGCTGACAACTTTGCCATTCGGCGCATCTAGGTTGGTGTAAAGCAGCAAGGTTTCGTCTTGGCTATCAATCAAGTAGGTGTCGCCTTGCGTTGTATCACGAAGGGTCACAATCGCTTGGGACTCAGACTGTAAATCGATATAAAACAGACGATTACCCGATGTGGATTCTGCGCCAGAAATAATGAGGAAGCGATCGTCCGTCGTCGTGGTACCAGACACATAACGGTGAACCTGCGTATCCAACTCACCGAAAATCACTTTATCTTCAGACTGAGGTGTACCAAGTTCATGATAATAAAGCTTGTGATGTTCAGTTCGCGCAGATAACTCACTGCCTTGCGGCTTATCATAGCTTGAGTAATAGAAGCCTTTGCTGCCCAGCCAAGAAATCGACGTAAACTTCGCATCCACAATCTCAGGCTCTAACTGTTCTTTGGTTTCCGCATCAATAACAAAGATCTTGCGCCAGTCACTGCCCCCTTCCGAGATGGAATACGCGACCAAACGATAATCTTTCGAGAAGCTGACTTCGCCAAGAGAGGTCGTGCCCTCTTCAGAGAACGTATTTGGGTCAAGGAAGACTTCGGCTTCTCCCTCGCCTTTACGGCGATACAATACGCTTTGGTTTTGCAAACCGTCGTTTTTGTAGAAATAGGTGTAGTCACCACGTACAAATGGCTGGGAATATTTTTCGTAGTTTTGGCTGTTCGCGACCAAGTCACGGATTTGTTGGCGGTACGGGACCTGACCAAGAAAATCGAAGGTCACTGAGTTTTGACCCGAAACCCATTGTGCGGTTTCTTCGCTGCGATCATTTTCTAACCAGCGATAAGGGTCGGCAATGTCGTGACCAAAGTAAGTGTCCACGACAGAATCTTTACGTGTTTTTGGGTAATGCATAACGTCCGTGTTACTCCGTTGTTTTTATTAAGTTGTTTATTTTCATATCGTTTTATTGCGGTGATTACCTTAGAGCACCCAATATTGATTTCAACGACATTGTTTTAAATCTATGAAGGAACTAGAAATAATGAGATATCGTTAAGTAACGATCACGAATGTGCTCAATAAGCAGTTTCACTTTATTCGGTGGTTGACGAGTAAACGGGTACACCGCATAGATACCCAACTTTTTACCCACTAGTTCAGGAAAAATATCCACCAGTTGACCATTGCGAATATCGTGATACACCAAGCATCGCGGGACGTAAGCTATACCATGGCCGCCCAGAGCGGCTTTACGTAATGCGGTCGCGTTATCAGTAGAAAAGCAGCCCGATACTTTGACGATGTAATTACCATCTTCGCCTTTAAACTCCCAGTCTGTTGCACCTGTGGTTTGGTAAGCGTATTGCAGACAATTGTGCGTGGTGAGATCAATCGGCTCGATCGGCTTCCCATTTTTAGCGATATATGAAGGGGACGCGCATACCACCCATTGGGAATCGAGAATATGTCGTGCGATCAAACTGGAATCGGCTAGGTAGCCAGTTCGAATGACTAAATCGTAACCATCAGCCACCAAATCGACAAAGCGGTTATCCAATGACATGTCCACGGTCAGACCCGGATGAAGGTTACAAAATTCCGCAACGGCATCAGCAAGTATCAAATCTCCAGAGATACAAGGCACGGACATTTTTATGTGACCGCTCACATTCTCTCCAAAGCCTGCAACAGCGTCCATAGCCTCCTGAGTGGCCTGCTTCACATTTTTAGCACTGTGGAGTAACACCTTACCTGCTTCGGTTAAGGTCAATTTACGCGTTGTTCGATATAATAGCTGCGCCCCTATCTCTTCCTCCAACCTTGCCATTCTTTTGCTAACTACCGAATTTGTAAGGTTATTTGCTTCTGCAACCTTACTAAAACTGCCCAGTTCGATTACTTGAGAAAATAGGATTAAGTCGTCTGCTCTCATACGATTATGTCACTTTTGGAATTAATTATTTTCATTATTTCCCTATATCAACAAAAAATAAAGGAGTAAATTCACGCCAAATTAACAAAACCATTACAACAAAAAGTCACCTCTACAGCGGATTGACACCGTTCGAGAAGTCAGCGTACGAAGGATGTACAAATGAGTGAAACCCTACTTGCCCTAGTGGCATTTTCGCCAATTGTTGTTGCCGCCATCTTATTGGTTGGTCTCAACTGGCCTGCTAAAAAAGCCATGCCTGTTGCGTTCGGTTTAACCGTCGCTATTGCCCTAATGTTTTGGGATATGTCAGCCAATCGCGTACTGGCTTCTGTATTCCAAGGGCTAGGCATTACTGTCTCTGTTCTATGGATCGTGTTTGGTGCCATCTTCTTGCTCAACACTTTAAAACACACTGGAGCGATCACCACTATCCGTAATGGATTTACCGATATTTCAGCTGACCGCCGTGTGCAAGCCATCATCATTGCTTGGTGTTTTGGCTCATTCATTGAAGGCGCATCAGGGTTCGGTACCCCGGCAGCAATTGCTGCGCCATTACTGGTTGCAATCGGCTTCCCTGCGCTAGCCGCTGTCCTAATGGGCATGATGATTCAGTCAACGCCAGTTTCATTCGGTGCGGTGGGTACGCCAATCATCGTGGGTGTAAACAAAGGTTTAGACACCCATAACATCAGTGAGTCTTTGGCTGCACAAGGCGCAACATGGGAAATGTACCTGCAAGATATCACCGCGCACGTTGCTGTGATTCACGCTGTTGTAGGTACGATGATCCCTGTATTAATGGCGATGATGTTAACACGTTTCTTCGGCAAGAACAGAAGCTGGAGTGAAGGTCTGGATATTCTACCATTTGCTTTATTCGCAGGTGTCTCTTTCACTGTGCCATACGCATTAACTGGTGTGTTCTTGGGTGCAGAATTCCCTTCACTAATCGGTGGTTTGGTTGGTCTTTCTATTGTTGTTACCGCAGCGAAAAAAGGCTTCTTAGTACCAAAGACTAAGTGGGATTTCGAAAGCGAAGACAAATGGCCTGCTGAATGGCTGGGCTCGCTAAAAGTCGATCTAAACGACAATCCAGGCAAGCCAATGAGCATCGTAAAAGCTTGGGTACCATATGTAATGCTGGCGGTAATTCTCGTCGCAAGCCGCGTAAGTCCGGAACTGAAAGGCTTTGTACAAAGCGTAAGTTTGTCATTCAGCAATATTCTTGGTGAGACTGGTGTGAGTGCCGCTATTCAGCCGTTGTACCTGCCAGGCGGCATTCTGGTGTTTGTCGCACTGCTTGCCGCAATGTTACAAAGTGGCAGCGTAAAACCATTGCGTGAAGCGTTTGGCGAGTCAAGCAAAACACTGATTGGCGCGGGGTTTGTCTTGGTATTTACCATCCCGATGGTTCGTATCTTCATCAACTCTGGTATTAACGGCGCTGACCTAGCAAGTATGCCGGTTACAACAGCTAACTTTGCCTCTGACCTTGTCGGTTCTGCGTTCCCAGCACTGAGTGCCACCGTTGGTGCGCTGGGTGCGTTCATCGCTGGCTCAAATACGGTTTCAAACATGATGTTCAGCCAGTTCCAATTCGAAGTGGCACAAACACTGTCTATTTCGAGTGTGATTGTTGTGTCGCTTCAAGCCGTTGGCGCTGCCGCAGGTAACATGATTGCGATTCACAACGTTGTTGCCGCATCAGCCACCGTAGGTTTACTTGGTCGTGAAGGCGCAACATTGCGTAAGACGATTATCCCTACGTTCTACTACATTGTAATGACGGGCATTATTGGTTTGGTGTTGATTTACGGCCTCCAAATGACGGATGTCTTGATGAAGTAACGCGAAACGCAGGGTTTGTAGCCCTGCCAAATTTGATACAGCTGTCAGCACTACTACCCCGACATGTTGATTTAGCTTGCTACATCAATCCCCCCGGCAGCTGTGTCATCCTTCCAATTTGTATAACTGATTGAGTGATTTAACAAAATTTTTCAATCAATTATGTAAATGAGTTACCAACATCAGCAGTTCAAAAGTAAGTGAACCATAGATAACTATACTCATTTTGATGCCTTCACTGCTTTGCGATGAAGGCTCAACGAAAGAGCAAATTGCTCCACAACTTTGCTTAGAATAACCGCTAGGACACCATTATGATTATCTCAGCTTCTACTGACTACCGCGCTGCCGCGAAAGCCAAGCTTCCCCCGTTTCTATTCCATTATATTGATGGCGGCTCTTACGACGAACGCACGCTGAAGCGTAATACTGACGATTTAGGTGATGTCGCCCTTCGCCAACGCGTCCTACGCGATATGACAGATTTGAGCCTAGAAACCGAGATCTTCGGTGAGAAACTGGCAATGCCAATCGCGCTAGCTCCTGTTGGTCTAACTGGTATGTACGCGCGCCGAGGCGAAGTGCAAGCAGCAAAAGCAGCCGAGAAAAAAGGCATCCCGTTTACTATGTCGACTGTTTCGGTTTGTCCGATTGAAGAAGTCGCACCTGCAATTGAACGTCCAATGTGGTTCCAGCTTTACGTGCTTAAAGACCGTGGCTTTATGAAGAACGTGCTTGAGCGTGCAAAAGCTGCGGGCGTAACAACGCTGGTGTTTACCGTTGATATGCCAGTTCCTGGCGCGCGTTACCGTGACATGCACTCAGGCATGAGTGGCCCTAACGCAGCCATGCGTCGTGTATTCCAGGCGATGCGCCACCCAAGCTGGGCATTGGATGTGGGTCTACTTGGTAAACCGCACGACTTAGGTAACATCTCAACGTATCGCGGCGAACCAACAAAACTAGAAGATTACATCGGCTGGTTAGGCGCAAACTTCGACCCGTCTATCTCCTGGAAAGATCTTGAGTGGATTCGTGACTTTTGGGATGGCCCTATGGTCATCAAAGGCATCCTCGACGAAGAAGACGCGAAAGATGCGGTACGTTTCGGCGCGGATGGCATTGTGGTATCTAACCATGGTGGTCGTCAGTTAGATGGCGTGCTTTCAAGTGCTAAAGCACTACCAAGCATTGCAGATGCGGTAAAAGGCGATCTTAAGATCTTCGTAGACTCTGGTATTCGTACTGGTCTTGATGTCGTTCGTATGCTCGCACTTGGTGCAGACTGTACGCTTCTTGGCCGTTCATTTGTGTACGCATTGGCAGCACAAGGCGGAGCAGGCGTTGAAAACCTACTGGATCTGTACGACAAAGAAATGCGTGTAGCTATGACGCTTACTGGTGCGAAGTCTATCGCGGATCTTTCTCGCGATTCCTTGGTGAAAATCCCATAATCTTTGCTGGCGATTAAAAACAGAAACGAAAAAACGAGCCACAATTGGCTCGTTTTTTATTGCTCTTCAACCCGATAATTTGACGAGCAAGCTAACTAACTTGGTGAACGTACTCGATCACGACTTGGTTTCCGTCGATAAACACGTTACTGATATCGCCATCCACCGTCACACGATTTTGTAAATAAACCGTACCAGATGCAGATAGATCACGCTCCGTCAAAGACGGAATCACCTGACCAGGACGTACATGTAGCTGCTCGCATAGCTGTTTTACAAAACCTAGCGTCAGTGGAGAATTACCACGTAACAAGCCAGAAAACTCGTGTAGACTCAAACCAAGGCGCTTCGCCATTTCCATTTGAGTGATGTGCATTTTGGCTTTTTGTGACATCCAGATGTCGTAGAGCGCGTTTCGATCCAGCTCTGTAAATTCCATATCTGCCTCCGCTAATTCAAGAGCCAATACACTCTCACACTTACTTAAGATAAATGTTAGCGATAAGTCAGAGAAGTTATAATTGATCGTTCAAATATCAACGCATATCGGAGATGACGAAGCTCCGCACACGAATGGAACGGCGGCTCATCACCCAGTTTCGACCACTCACTTTTCACCTCACGAAATAGCCTACCTCAGGCGATTTATACATAAGTAAATGATTTAAAGGAAATCACTGGGGTGAAGGAGTAATATCTGCTACCTTTCCTTCCATGGTTCACTAGAAAGAAGTTACATATGTCACAGTGGTTTACCGATTTGCAAAGCTATATTGAAACATCTCATCAAGATTGGAGTGGGAGTGTCCTTTTCATTACACTCGCCAGCTTTATTGCTTGGATAGCTTGGCGACTGATCCGCTCTCGTCTCGCAGTACTAGTAGAGAAAACCCCTTTCCACTGGGATGACATGTTGCTTGATGCGCTAAAAGCGCCAGTCAGTACACTCATTTGGTGTTGGCCAGCAACCGTCTCTATCGGCATCATATTAGAGAGCGAGCTCAACGATAAAATAAACTGGTTAAGCACGCTGAAACTGATTTTGGTGATCAGTATCTTCGTCTGGACCGTTATGCGACTCATCACCAATGTTGAAGAGTACGTCCTAGAACAAAAAAACCGAGATGAAACCACAGTGCAAGCGATAGCTAAAGTCGCGCGCTTGTTCTTTATTACCGTCGGAATTCTCACTGTGATGCAGGCGTTTGGCTTGTCACTGTCAGGATTGCTCACCTTTGGTGGTGTCGGTGGTTTAATCGTTGGTTTAGCGGCGAAAGATCTGCTGTCGAACTTCTTTGGCGGCCTTATGATCTACTTCGATCGTCCGTTTAAAGTTGGCGACTGGATCCGCTCTCCAGATCGCCAAATTGAAGGTACGGTAGAACGAATTGGCTGGAGAATGACCATCATCCGAACTTTCGATAAGCGTCCTCTTTATGTGCCAAACTCTGTGTTTAGCAACATAGTCGTAGAAAACCCATCTCGCATGCTAAACCGACGCATCTACGAAAAAATTGGACTTCGTTACGACGACGCCGAAAAAATGCCGCAAATCATTACAGCGGTGAAAGAGATGCTTAAGAATCACAAAGATATTGATGCACGCCAAACGCTTATCGTCAACTTCGATACGTTCGGTCCATCGTCACTGCATTTCTTCATTTATACCTTCACAAAAACCGTGAATTGGGTGAGATACCATGAGGTTAAACAGGATGTTCTTCTTCAAGTAATTAACATCATTAAAGAACACGAAGCAGATATCGCCTTCCCAACTCAAACACTCAAGCTCGACCCAGTTCAAATGATAAAAGCTGAAGAGCAAGAAGATCACGGCTTCTAATTTCCATCAATACCAATAACAAAGCCCGCTTTATTCAAGCGGGCTTTTTCATTTTTTATTTGCTTGGATTGGTTAGTGTTGCATTAACACCATACGAGCATTCAATGGTTGGATAGGACGATTGTTTTTCCCCATCACTGTCGTAAACGCTTTAATCTGCTCAGGGGAAATGGTTTGTGCTTCTTTCATCACTAACCAACGTACCCCTTCAGAGCATGGTGGTGTCGTTAGTGAGCCATTAAAGCGATAATACGCTTTGTCTTTTGGAAGCAACGCATCCGCTTCAAATGGCAATTTAATCTCTACACCTTGATCTTTACTTGGTATGTTTGCTAGTAACTTCGCTAAATCTGGATTCGCTTTTCCGGATTGAAAAAACACGGCCACAACCGCCAAATGGCCAGTTGTATCAGCATGCACAAAGTGCGCTTCTAAAGGGTATTCTTTGCCATCCACATGGTTTTCTGACGGGGTATGGAAGTGGAACTGCTTTAACGTAAATGCATTGCCATCAATCAACAGTGTGTTGTCACCCTCTAGGCTGGTTTGCAGGGTGTGGCCGTTATTGAGCAATGAGATTGCTTTGCCATGGTAGTCGAACTGCAATTTGTCTAACTTCGCTTCTGCTGCGGAGACAATATTAATTGGGCTTTGGTTTTGACCTTTGGAACATTCAGACGCAAACTCGCCCCAATGCTCAGGCCCGTGACTCCCCTCGTAACCCCAGCTTGCTGCGTAAGCTGTTCCTGTAAATACCAACGCCAAACCTAGTGCTGCCAGTGACTTCTTCATAGTTTTCCTTATTCCTTCAAGTTAAATGTTGTGAAAACAAAACCATACTAATCGCACAGAATTAAGCGGGAATAGAGTGAAAACTATGATTACAAAAGTTTTTTGGAATAGATGCCTCTAGTTATGCAATTGATATGATGCTCAAAATTGAACATCAACGATTATCGAGTCGGTATAAGTGCCAGCAGGTGGGGTGGTTTGGCTTGTTATTATCTCTGCGCGATAATTGAAGTTCTGCGGAGTGATGCCATCGGGAATGGTGTCACCCGTATCCACATCGCTCTGTTCACGACGTTCAGAACCAGTATCCCCCCACCGCTCCGTCGATGAGGATTTATAGATTTCATACTCCAAATAGTTACCGCCAGATGCCATCCGTCGTTGGCCTCCGGAGGCATTCACACCGTCGTTTAAACCAATGGTAAAAGCACTGTTCTTGGTACAGGTTAATGATATAACCTGACTGACAGGGTCAAAACCTGCCACCAATGGTGATGAACCAAAATTAATATCTGGCGCCGTGATCATACAATCGGGAGTGACTTCCAACTCTACCGTAATCAAGCTTTGTGCATTGCCTGTTTCTCGCCCAAGACATACGCCTCCAACTCCAATTCCTGAGCAATAATTCCAAATCCAAGACACCGTAATATGGTCTCGATAAGTCCCTGCTGAGAGATTACTACCAGCTCCTGTCCGGGCATAAAGCGGAAATTCAGCTTGAGTGCCAAATAAACCTAGTAAATCGAGCAGCCCAATTTCAAAAAAATTGTAAGTTTGGCCAAAAATGTACTCTTGCGAAAGGCTTGGATCTCCAAAAATCTGATAGCTAAGTTCCGAACTAATATCCGCCGCATTAAGCAACCGCCCATCGTTAGTACTGTTAAACGTTGCAGACACATAGTCGCCACTCAACAAAGAAACAAGTGTAGAAAAGTCACACGTTATCCCTGCGTGAGGCTGGGCTGAGCTCTGTTGCTGAATAGTTGAAACGGTAAACGAGGAAACGCTTCCAAATTGAATCAAAGGCGTCGGCGCAGTGAGCTCACAAGCCATGTTACCGGACGATATAAAAAGAAGAAAAAACCAAAGATAACGAGAATACCGACTCATAATTGTACCTCTGCTTTTTGCTCTTTCGTGCAGACTTGTTTACCTAATGTCTGTATTTTCTCGCTCCGTGTTTGATAGAGTCCCGTTATAAATACTTTACATGGTGGAAAGCCTTCGGGGTAAAAGATAATGTACTCACCTACATTACGCCCCTCAAAATACGTCACTCCATCCCAACCAATTTGCCCTACCACTCCAGTATCTGATTGACCATAAGTTCCTAATGGCAAGTAGGCGTCATTTTCATCAACAACCTCCATGCTTAACGCAACTTGCAAAGCTATTGGGAACTCGAGCAAATAGCCGTACCCAGAATGTATCGACGCGTATTGTTCTGTTGTTGGGAAAAAAGCATTGGCTGGTAATCTAAGCGGATCAATTTCATATTTTGCGGTGTAATATGCCATTGCCCACGGCACAAGTAAGTAACCGTCATCATCAGTTAATCCAACGACTTGATTCTCATATTTGACGGGCACACCTTCAAAACCGCTAGTACTGACAACAGCGAAACTATCATACACATTATTTGCAGGGAATATTTCACCATCGAGTGACGCAACCGAACCCGACATTTCGGCAAAATAATCGTAATTACCACTCGTCCCGTTTAAGCCCGCTCGGAACTCCGCCCAAGAGGCTCGGTAAGTAACATCGGCCTGCTTTCTATTGTCAGGCTTTTCATTAATATCATGCGCTAAGTTGATTCCCCAACCACCTCGAATCGGCGCAAGTCGACTAACACTAGCACGGCCACTAAGATGACCATCGCTTTCACGCTTCATGGTTAATCCCGCGCTACCAGAGAAAGCGCTCAAAGGTAATGAGAATTGTGCTAACGTAACTGCCTCCCCACCGATGTTTCGATTAAACGATAATGACATGTTGATATCGAACGGAAGCGAGCGGCTGTAAGTTACATTAAGTATTCTCGATCGAGAGTCGGTTTGCTGAACATCAAAGTATCCCCCTGATAACGAACCCCACTCATTCAGCCGGGCGCCAACATTTATCTGAGAGACATGCCGAGACAAATTCTCTCGCTCGTTAGTGTTGTCACTTCTCAAGTTCTCTGGTGCTTGGGAAAGCGTGTAAAATCCCTCGCTCTCAACTTGGGTACGAGCGGAAAAGCTAAACATTCGAGATTGATAACTATAACCAACTGAATAGGAACTCGCTCTCTGCTCATAATTGCTAAACCTTACCGCCCCATCAATCGTTCCCATATTGAATAGGTTGGTAACAAAACCGACTCCCGCAACAATTAAGTCATCTTTCGCTTCGGTTTGTGCCTCCAACGTTAGCCAGTTTGTCATTCCGTGCCTCGCAGCTGCGACAACAGCACCATCGCCATAGTCATTTGAAGCGTTGCCATAGTTTTGGCGTAAAGCACCAAAACTGGCGTTGTAAGAGGTGTAGTTAGCCTTCAGCAAGTTAGCTGAAAGGAAAAATGGACTGGTCATTGCAGTCCGCCTTCCCTGGGCATCCGTTGCAATCACTGTGGCTTCACCAGCTCCCGATACCATTGGAATATCATTGATAACAAACGGTCCCGGCCCCACAAACAGTGAATCGGTTTTTAATCCGTTTACAAATAAATCTAACGTCGTGGGAGCAGTTACTTCGCCATAAAATGCAGGTAAAGGGGCGGTAACCACATCTGGACGCATAGAGAAGTCATGTGACAGTTGAATACCAGCCATTCGAACTGGTTGACTCCATGCAAGGGGCCTCACAATGTAATCCCCTACTTCAAAGCGCAATCGACGACTTTGATCAACATATTCGTACCTCGTGTCGAAGCGCGTATATTTATTACTTTGTTGCGCTTGAACATCTCGATGAAGGTTAGATTTAAATATTCCCGTCGTAGAAAGTACGCCGAATTCAGAAAAGGCTCTCAATTCGTGGTTAATAGATACTTCTTTTTGACTACTCTCGTGATCATAAACACCAAACACACTGTAATTAAATAACCCACCAGTTCCGAATTTAGCAGGGGAAAAACGCCTCCTGTTCTGCGCAGAAAAGCGTTGCATCGGCAACCAATTCGGAGGCAATGTGATTGATAATTGCAGTGACGATTGCAAATAATCGACCTCTACACCCGATATTGATGTTATGTCTAACTTCTCTTGGGTTCCAGGTAATACATCCGCGACCACGCCAGCAGACAGTAAATCGTCTCTATACACGAAGTAACGCTCGCCTTTACGTTCAACATCCGAGATTAAACCAGTCGGTCGTTGATTAATGACTAGTTCTAACGACAAATGAATATTTTCAAAGTTCTCATAAGAAAAGTTTTCAGGGCTAGGTAACTGCGATAAATGGGTCACTACGTTATCGCACCAACCCACGCCAGACGTCATACTGGTAAATAAACAAGATAAATATAAAATCTTATTCATTTTGTTCGAGTGGAATAACGTAACGCTTACCTTCAATATCCGCCTTTACTTTTATATTTTTCATATTGGAGTAAGAAATAGGCCACGTTTTATATTGCTCAGGTAATATATACCCTGCTAACCCTTTCGAAACGATAAAAGGCAATTGGTTTGGCGCGGTCACTGCTAGGTTGACTAATCTGACATAGTGATTACTGGTGTTTTCTATATGAATAAGGCTCTTATCTTTACTCTTTATAATCTTTGCCTGTAGTCCGCTCCAAACTTCATTTGTTCCTTGGGATTGTCTTTTCATCCCTTTACCGTACATAAACAATGGTATGGAATATCTCATTCTCACTTTTACTGCCAGATCATTTTCTTTATTTTCATCTTGAGGCCCTTTAGCTGGCGGGAGTTCATCGATGATAATACGATATGCGTACTCTTTATTCGAAAGCGCCCCATCTTGATTTAATATACGAATAAGTTGCTTGGCACCAGGTGCAATTTTCACAAAAGGAGGCGTAGCTATCAGTTGTCGTTGCTGCGCATATGTATCCTGTCCATCCTTCTGTCCCCACTGAAAAATACGAACCTGCAAATAAAAATCTTCAGTGCCTTGATTAACCATCCAAATTGATGTCGCATTCGATTCAGAAGATATTTTAGGGTAAATAGGCCAAATAAGGAGAGAATTAGCATAGGCCTGTGAAGTTAACGTTGATAAGAAAATAATGACGAAAACCAGTCTTTTTATTATTAAATCCATTTAATTTCTCCGAAGGTTATCATTTCTTCGAAACAGCGCTTACCACTCAAGCGTTAAGGTAAGAGTATCTGTATAAATACCAGCGATTTCATTTCCATTTAAGATCGCCTTTGCCCAAATTGGCACCTGAATGTTGTCAGGGTCTTCATTAGTTCCAACAGAATAGGGGGTATCAATGTCTAATACTTGAGAGTGCTCTGCATCTTCAAATAATAAATAATCCACCGTACTCGACTTTTCTGTGTGCTTCAGCTTGCGTACTCCTAGCGAAGCGTTCAAACCACCGTCAATCTTAATATTCATGGCTATGCCAGGGGTACAACTTAACGTAAGCCCACCGTTGTAGGTGATGCTGCCTTCTACTTCCGCAACATAAATAGCAGAATGTTCACCAAAGTTTAACTCTCCTATTGTTCCAATTTGAGTGTTACTCTCTTCTGTCAGCGCACCATTGATCAGACACCCCGTATCAATGGTCGCTGACACTTGGAAAGTTTCACTCTGCGCTGCAAAAATAGGATAGGAAAAAGTGGCACAGGCGGTGAATAAAAATGCTTTGAGTAATATAGAGTTCACTTACCAACTCAGAGTTACGTTTAGTGTATCAACATAATTTCCTGCGACGCTGCTGGTACCGTATGCCGTGGCGTACAAATTAATGGTCTCTGAATCAACACCATTAAATGTAGAGAGTGCTATAGGGTTACTCGAGGTAAACTGGGTAGAACGATCTGAATCAGTGAAGAGAGTGTAATCCACAAACTCGGATCCGTTGGTCATTGCGTGATTACCTGTCGTCGAACTGGGATCGTTGGCACCACTGACTAAAGAGAAAGTAGGCGTGACTCCATTGCTGCAAAGTATTTCGATCCCCGTACCACCTTCCCCAGTCAAGACTGCTTCTTGCTCAGTAAAAATGGCCGGAACGTCACCAAAATTTAATGAGCCAAAACCAATATTACTGGAACCGTTCACCGCATTGTTGCCATTAATGACACAGCCTTCCACTAAATTGATCGAAACGTCTATCGTACCGCTAATTGTCTCTGCCCTCGTTTGTAAGCTCAACACTGTAAATAACAAGGGAATAATCAAACAAAAAATTTTCATATGAAGCTCCATTTCTATCTCTGTGAACTCTATACAGATGATTGTATTATTAGTTATAGCTCAACAAATAAAACAAAGTGCATATCAAGATTAAAAAGATAAAAAGAAGTCAGTTCATTGTAGTTGTCAAAAGAAAAGCAGTGCTTTACACCGAGATATTCTTTTAGGTTGGAATATAAAACCACCAATTAACCACACAAAGTAAAAGGCCTTTAGTGTATTCTGCATACGTTGAAACACGAAGAAGGCAGTTTTTTCTGAATTAGACAGCTTTTAGAAACGAAAAGAGATAGGGTGTGAGCTAAATAATAAAAAATCTAAGCGTTTAAAAAACGAAAAAAAACGCCCCTTTCGGAGCGCTTTCTTATTTGAGCAGATTATTCCCAATCAAGGATAACTTTGCCAGACATGCCTGAACGCATGACATCGAAGCCTTCTTGGAAGTCATCAATCTTGTAGTGGTGCGTAATAATTGGTGATAGATCCAGACCAGATTGAATCAGTGAAGCCATCTTGTACCATGTTTCGAACATTTCACGACCATAGATGCCTTTGATAACTAGGCCTTTGAAGATCACTTGGTTCCAATCAATGCCCATATCTGATGGTGGAATACCGAGTAATGCAATACGGCCACCGTGGTTCATTGTGGTTAGCATTGAGTTGAATGCCGCTGGGTTACCAGACATTTCTAGGCCTACGTCAAAGCCTTCTGTCATGCCTAGTTCAGCCATTACATCTTCAAGCTTCTCTTCAGCAACATTTACTGCGCGTGTTACACCCATTTTACGAGCTAGCTCTAAACGGTACTCGTTTACGTCTGTGATAACCACATGACGAGCGCCGACGTGTTTCGCAACTGCGGCGGCCATGATGCCGATTGGGCCAGCACCAGTGATGAGCACGTCTTCACCGACTAGATCGAAAGAAAGCGCAGTGTGTACCGCGTTACCGAACGGGTCGAAGATCGATGCTAGATCGTCAGAAATCTCGTCAGGGATCTTAAACGCGTTAAATGCAGGAATCACTAGGTATTCTGCAAATGCGCCTTCACGGTTTACACCCACACCGATCGTGTTGCGACACAAGTGAGTACGACCGCCACGACAGTTACGGCAGTGACCACAAGTGATGTGACCTTCACCAGATACGCGGTCACCGATTTCAAAGCCACGAACTTCCTGACCAATCGCAACCACTTCACCCACGTATTCGTGACCGACAACCATAGGCACTGGAATTGTCTTTTGTGACCATTCGTCCCAGTTGTAGATGTGTACGTCCGTACCACAGATAGCGGTTTTCTTAATTTTGATCAGAATGTCATTATGGCCAACTTCAGGTTTATCAACCTCAGTCATCCAGATGCCTTCTTCAGGCTTTAGCTTTGATAATGCTTTAATTTTCATAATGTAACCTTAATTAAAGGCCCTATTATCTAGGACCTAGAGTCTTAAATAAGACCCATGTCCTTACCAACTTCGATGAACGCATCAATTGCACGATCTAGCTGCTCACGAGAATGCGCTGCTGACATTTGAGTACGGATACGCGCTTGGCCTTTTGGTACCACAGGGAATGAGAAGCCGATTACGTAGATGCCTTTCTCTAGTGCTCGTTCAGCAAATTCTGCTGCCACTTTCGCATCACCTAGCATGATTGGAATGATCGCATGGTCAGCGCCGCCCATTGTGAAACCAGCAGCTTCCATACGTGCGCGGAAGTGTGCTGCGTTTTCCCATAGACGGTCACGTAGGTCACCGCTCTCTTCTAGTAGATCTAGAACTCGGATAGAAGCGCTTACGATTGCTGGTGCAACAGAGTTAGAGAATAGGTATGGACGAGAACGCTGACGTAACCAGTCGATCACTTCCGCTTTACCAGACGTGTAACCGCCTGAAGCGCCACCCATTGCTTTACCTAGCGTACCTGTAATAATGTCGATACGGTCAACCACGTTGTGGTATTCGTGCGTACCTGCACCCGTTTTACCCATGAAGCCAACCGCGTGAGAGTCATCAACCATGGTCAGTGCGCCGTATTTTTCAGCTAGGTCACAAATAGCCGGAAGGTTCGCCACTACGCCATCCATTGAGAACACACCGTCAGTAACGATAAGAATGTGGCGTGCGCCTGCTTCTTTCGCAGCAATCAGTTGTTGCTCTAGCTCTTCCATGTTGTTGTTCGAGTAGCGGAAACGCATTGCTTTACATAGACGAACACCGTCGATGATTGACGCATGGTTTAGTGCGTCAGAGATGATTGCGTCTTCTTTACCTAGAATCGTTTCAAATAGGCCCGCGTTTGCGTCGAAACATGATGTGTAAAGAATCGTGTCTTCTTTACCTAGGAACTTAGAAAGCTTCTGCTCAAGCTCTTTGTGGATGTCTTGAGTACCACAGATGAAGCGTACTGAAGCCATACCAAAACCGTGTTCGTCCATACCCGCTTTACCCGCTTCAATTAGCGCAGGATGGTTAGCAAGACCAAGGTAGTTGTTTGCACAGAAGTTTAATACTTCTTCACCGGTAGAGATTTTAACAGCCGCTTGCTGCTGAGACGTGATTACGCGCTCTGATTTGTAAAGACCTTCAGCCTTCACTTCTTCAATTTGCTGCTGAATCTGTTGGTAGAATGCAGAAGACATTTGAAATTCCTTCCTGGTTATTTTGGCGAGTATTTACTCGTTTAGAATTAGGTTGAGCCTTTATGTGACGGGCATCACGGGCTATCACTCATCAATTAATTGTAGTGTAATTCAAGGAAGGAAGAAGGATTATCCCTTAAGGTGGAAAAGCATTAATGAATTCAAAGCACGAATTCAATTAATGCTTTCCTATATTATTGTAATAAAAGGAGTTATCGCCCAGTTGGTTGTTTAAGTAGTGCTTCAAAGTCTTTGGCTGGTAACGGGCGGCTATAGTGGAAACCTTGCCCGAACTCACAGTTTAAGCCTTTTAGATAATCGACATGACGCTGTTCTTCAATGCCTTCAGCAACAATCTTAAGGTTCAGCGCTTTCGCCATTGCAATGATCACGTTGACGAGCTCACGATCGGAGTCGTTTTCGAACATATTTTGCATAAAGCTGCGATCAATCTTAAGGCGATCGAACGGGAATTTCTGTAAGTAACTCAACGCAGAATAGCCAGTACCAAAGTCATCGATGGTAAGCTTAGTGCCTAACGCTCTTAAGTTATTGAGCATGTCTAATAGCTCTGAGTCGTGGTTAAAGAGAAGGCTCTCTGTCACCTCAATATCGAACTTATCTGATGGAAGACCAGATTCCTCAAGGCTCTTCTTAATAAACGCAAGTAAGCGATCACAATACCTAAATTGAACACTGGAGAAATTCACAGAAACAAACAGCGGCGTCAGACTTTGCCATTGCGCCGCTTGGCGGCACGCTTGCTGGATAGCGAATTCACCAATTTGATGAATCAAGCCATTTTTCTCAGCAATAGAGATAAACTCTTCAGGATTTACGAATCCGTACTTCTCATCATTCCAACGCATTAACGCTTCTGCGCCAACAATTTTATTACTGCTCAGCTCAATAATAGGTTGATAATACAACTCTAGTAATTGGCTGGAGATGGCATTTCTTAGTCGGTTTTCCAAATCCAAATAGCGTTGCAAGTCTTGGTTCATATTGTGGTTATAAAAGCAGAAGGCATCGCGTCCATCTTGCTTCACGCGATACATCGCCATGTCAGCACAGGCGAGGAGCTGCTCGGCATTATCTCCATCATCCGGAAATACAGACATTCCGACGCTGCTACTCAAGAAGAATTCATGGTTGTTCCATACAAATGGATCGTTAAACGCCGAAAGCACGCTTGAAGCAACGCGCTTCGCGGTGTCATTATCAGGCAAGTCAGGAATCACTAATAAAAACTCATCCCCACCAATTCTCGCCAATAAGTCTGTTTTTCTCGCGACTTGATGCAGTCGTTGAGCACTAAGTTTAAGGATCTCGTCGCCAACAAAGTGACCCATTGAATCGTTAATCTGCTTAAAGTGGTCTAAGTCAATAAACATGACCAATACTTTTGAACCACTACGTGACGCTCTAATCAACTCCAAAGCTAGTCTCTCAGAACCGTAGCTGCGATTAGGCAAGTTAGTCAACGTATCGTATTTAGCTTGGAAGGCGAGTTCTTTTTCAGACGCTTTTCGGCGTTCAATTTCGTTAGTTAGTTTTTGGTTCTGTTGAGAAAGAATGTCTTTTCGCTTTTTCTCTTCTTCAAGTTTAATTTTCAATTCAATTCTATTATTGTTTGTAATGAACGCATAACACAGCGCAATAACAACCATAACAGCAAGAATACTCAAACCGAGAATGAAGATCCGTGATGTGAAAATATCTCGCTCACTCAAAGGCTCAAACCAAGCCATAAGTTTGAAGTGATGTTTTTCAACAGGCACTTCAAAATATATCTTTCCATCAACGGCTTCAGATATTAAATAATTCTCATCTTTATTATGAGAAGACGTTTTATTTATTGTATCCCATACGACCATCTCAACGTCTTTTATTTTGAGCACCATCCGGCTATAACTGTCTTCGTGCTCTTGATTAGTGAGCTGATCAATAACAATGTTTTTATTGAGATCTGCAATTAGAAAGGCAACTGGCTTTCCAGAGAACTTAACTTGCTTAATGACTTGAATACGCACGTCGTCGTTATATCGAGTTGCACAAACCTCTTCGGGATGCCCATGTTGAGTCATTAAGGTTTGGATATCCATCTTATGCTCTATGTTGTCTTCAGAGCCCGTCGTGACAATCGTTGTGCCATCACTTCCTACCAGTGTGAGCTTTTTATAGATTTGGCTGCTATTAATTAACTTACCATCTATCTTTTCATCGAAACGACGCTTCAAGTTAATTAAACTCGCTCCTAATCCGTACTCCATTGACATGCCAGAGGCTAAATTAGCAAAGAAGGTTTGTACTGTTTTATCTGTAGATAAATTATCAACATCCTCACTGGCAATGGTAAATAAATTATCGAGTGTGCTTGCGTAGCTTTTTACTTTTAAACCGAGTTCCCTATGTTGGGATTCTTTTAATTTATTTTGCCCCAAACTTGTCACAACAATAAGCATAGCTAAATAAATAGAGACTAATATTGCGCTTATTGCAATAAATTTTTTACTGGATATTTTTTTAACGGCCTTTTTCATCGGGTTTTCTTACTATCTTCTATGAAGTAATCGTTATAAAAGTAGTAAATAGATGGATAGTATTTTTTTACTAATTTTTCGTAGGTTCCATCTTTCTTTATTGAATCTAAATAACGATCAAATGCTTTGCGTAATTCCGGCGAGTTTTTCCGGAATGCAACAGCCATTTTCTGATTTTCGGATACTGGACCAATGACTTTTATTTCACCTGGCCATTTTTCTAATGCAATTAACGTATCGGCGACGTCTAGTAATGTGCTTTCCGCATCATTTTTCATTATCGCTGGCACCATCTCATTCAGAAGACGAGCCCCATCAGGCAGTATGACTTTTGCGCCTGTGTCATATAAGTCATAAAGGTTAGGGTCCAAGCAAGAGTGCTCCAACGCCAACACTTCGCGACCATGAATAAGCTGCTTGACGGTTTTTACATCTTCATCAACCGACCCACTGGGTTTAATCGGACTCAGCGTGGAATCTGTTCTGGAAACTAACCAAACGCCTGACGGGAAGTAATCTTGTGAAAAGTCTAAAACTTCAGAACGCCAGTCAAGAATGGTAACGCCATTTGCGATCAAGTCCCCCTCGATTGGAACACTTTCTCCCACGACGGCTTGCTTATTATGGTATTGAACATCTTGGCCCGTCAGCTTACCGACCATATCGCTCCACTGAGCTGGAACATATTGGTACTTAACGCCCAACGACTTGGCAAAGCCTTTTACTATCTCTACATCTAAGCCAGTCAAGGTTTCCACTTCACCTTGTTCAATATAAGAAACGAAGTTAGCGTACGGCACACCAATATGGCGCAACACTCCGCGATCACGGATCTGTTGTAAGTCGTCTGACCAAGCGGAAGAGGACATAACAGAGGCCGCCATAAGCGCCATCGCCGCTAAAGTTCTTTTGAATGTTTTGACTGACATAATAATATCCTTACCTTTCACAAAGCGCCCAATCATGGGCGCTTGAGTGATAAACAACGATGTTAGAACGACGAGTAATACAAATTCGTCATCGCCACCACGAGCCCTTCAACATCCTGCTCGTCATGGAACAAGTGCGTGGAGATACGGAGTGCGTAAGTATCAAAGTCATCATCTTTATGCAGCTTAAAGCTGGTTGTTCGAATGATGTAGCCATATTCTTCACGCAGACGATCTCTGAATTCAGTCAATATGTCTTCATTCGTCACATCAGAGAATGGGTTAACTGTGGTTAAGCCACTCGTTAAACCTTCCACGTTTGGTGAGTACATTTGGGCTTGTGGCAAGTACTCTTGAAGTAAGGTTTTACACAAACTACCAAGACTTAGAACACGTTCTTCAATGCGATCACGACCAATCTCATCCCACAGTTTACAGCTATCAACTAACGCTTGTTTAGCAGGATAGTTGTCGTTCCCGATGTACTGCATCTGTAACTGCTTGCCTAAGTAATCCGCATGAGAAAGTGAAGAGTTGATCAACCACAACGGGTTTTCACGATCACTCCAATACTCATTCAAGCGATTGGCGTTATCACGTACGTACAAAATACCGGTTGCGCCAGGACCACACTGCCATTTGTGACCAGAACCTGCATAGAAATCACAATCCATATCATGGAAATCGAGGTCAAACATACCGACAGTATGCGCTCCATCTACAAGCGTAGGCACACCATATTCTTTCGCTAAAGCACAAATGGCTTTGGCTGGTAACGCCGTTCCCGTTTTATAGGTGATATGAGAGAACATGATGAGGCGAACGTTTTGATGCGCATCAAGCGCGTCGCGGAAAGCTTGGATGTAATCTTGTTCAGAAACGTCTTCAGTACCGGTAAATACCGGTAGTTGAATTTCAACAACATCGACGCCAAAACGATGTTTTGCGACGTTCATCGGTGATGTTGCAGCCATATGCTCATGGTGCGTCGTTAAAATCACATCACCTGGTTCAAAGTGTAAGCCGTTAATGATCGAACATAGACCATCAGTAGTATTGCGGCTGAGAATGATTTCTTCTGGGTTAGCACCAAAGCCAGACGCTACTTCTTGAACCATCTCAGAGACATAAGGCCAAGAGCCAAATTTGCCCTTCATATCCCAAGGATACTTAGCCACCAACTTGTTGTTATGCTCGTAATCTTGAAGAACTTGTCTTGGCATAGAACCCGTTGTGCCAATGTTCATGTAAGTCGTACGTTTATCCAAAACGAACTGTCGTTGCACTTTACGCCAAAAGCGCTTATCGTGTTTTCTACCTAGCCCGCGGCTGCTCCAATCAATTTTCTGTTCTCGTGCTTGAACTGCGCCCGAGAAAGCGGAAGCACTCACACCAGCAACAACAGCTCCTGTTGCGCCTTTCAGAAAATTACGGCGGCTGCTATTAGTCTGAATAGATTCCTTGTCTTTCATCTTTTTCAATCCTTGTCGGAAATTAGCCATATTATTAATTTTAAGTGCGTAACTATCTGTTACTAAAACATTATTACCCATTAAAACCAGAGTTTAATTTTTTCCTCTGCCATTAAGTGACTTTAGTTCCAATTTTTTATCTTATTTGATGATATAAGCAACAGTTTGACCACAAACCTATAAACAACCATATTCACATTAAAATATTCATTAAATTGATTATTTTTTATAGAAGACAATTCCGACAACTTCTTTATAAAACAATTATGAGCTTTGTTATAAAGTCATTAAAAATTTAACTTTGCGTTAATTTAAAAATATTCAGGCTATTTTTTGATTGACGTCTATTCTTTTTATATCTGAACAATCTCAATATGTTAAGTCGTAATAATGGAGAGCTGGTTTCGCAGATAGATACCAGTTTAAGACCATAGAGTGAGACACATCACTCTCTGACATAAACCCACCGCTAAACAGACATAAGGAAGAGAAGTTTTCACTAATATGTGCTTGAGCGTACAACCAAAAAGAAGGAAGTCCCATGTTAAAAGGATTGCTATGCATTTCAGTTGCTGCCACTCTCGTAGCCGCTCCTAATGTACTTGCGCAGACTGTCGCGATGACCGATCTCAACAGCAAGAAGAGCGCTGGCACCATTGAGATTTCACAAAGTGACTATGGCGTGGTATTTATGCCTCAGTTATCAGGTTTGTCAGCAGGTGTGCACGGTTTCCATGTTCACACTAATCCATCTTGCGATAGCATAGAGAAGGATGACAAAACCGTATTAGGCGGCGCAGCAGGTGGCCATTATGATCCTAACAACACAGGGAAGCATGGCTATCCTTGGACCGATGACAATCATTTAGGCGACCTGCCTCCACTCTATGTGGACATGGATGGCAATGCCAATCAGCCCGTTGTCGCGCCTCGCCTAAAATTATCAGATTTAAAAGGCCGAGCGTTAATGATTCATGCTGGCGGCGACAATCACTCCGACCACCCCGCTAAATTAGGCGGCGGCGGTGCGCGCGTTGTATGTGGCGTTATTAAGTAGTCATTCGATAAGCCAAATTCGCGCTTCTCCTCAAGCAGCGAGAAGTGCGAATTTTTGTTGATACTCAGTGTCCGTCTCGCACGTCTCTAAGTAGCTGTGGTGCAACATTAAAATTGACTGCACTATCTTTGTACCAATTCCTAATGCGCCCCCGACGGCATCTTTATCAATTCGATTGACAAAAGTGAACAGGATTCGCGACTTATCCTCACTCAAATGCGCTTGGCAATGCACTTCCGAGCCGATTGGGCTGTGGCGCAACGCATTTTCAAGCAGGTTAAATACCAACCGCTCCAATAGCCCCTTGTCACCCACGGTTTGGATTTCGCTATCGATATCCACTTTCAACACCACTTCTTTACGAGAAAACTGGCTCTGCATCGTTTCAGCACATTCTGCCATCAACGCGCCAAGATCCACGGGGCGGTACTCGTAGTTTGGCATTGGGGCTTCTTTACGGGCAGCGTCTAATAAAGAATGCAATTGAGTTGAGAGCTTCTCACAATTTCGGAACGCGACATCAATCAAAGGATCAGATTCCGGATGTTTCAAACGCCACGTTTCCAAATAACCAAGCACACTCGATAACGGCGTTTTTAAATCATGACTGAGCTGCAACAAGCTCTGACGACGATGAGAAGACTGATACTCCAACTGTAAAAACTGCTGCTGAATGTGCTTCGCCATCATCTGATAAGAGTGCGCAATCGGCACGAGCTCCGGCACTTGGTGAGTAAAGTCAGGTTGCAGGTGAAAATCATGTTCAGCTTGCTGTTGAAGTTGCTTGATCACACGCTCAATCGGGTTCAACAGGCTACGTTTGACCAGCACATAAGCCCCGAGAGCAAAGCCTAAAATGGACACTAAGACCAATCCTGCCAGCGCGATGTAAGGGGTATCGACTTGCGCATTGGCAATGGCGTCATGTCGGGTACTGCCAATCACCACATAGAGATAACCGACCGTAGAGCCTAATTCCTCTATCGCCGCAACAGAAAACACTTTGTGTTCACCGCGATTACGAGGATCTTCGCCTAAGATGGGAAGCGGTTCGTTGTTTAAAAATTGCTGAATGGGGTTCAGATCCACCGCTCCCATGATCTCCGCCCCTTCTGGTGCTGCATGAGTGGTGATGTTGCCTTGGCTATCGAGGAAGTAGATTTCAAAATCAGGGCCGATCAGCATGAGCGTATGAAAGATCGACTTGAGCGCTTTAGGGTTGTAATCCGTCCCGATCATCAGCGGATTGTCGTCACGCATGTGGCTAGCTAGCTCTTTATGCAGGCTTTGCTTAGTGCGTAACTCAATGGTTTCTTTTTGCCAATTGTAAGTCAGTGCAATCACTACCGCCGCGAGACAGAACCACAAGCTAGTAAATACCACTAAGCGAGATTTGAAGCTCATCCTATCGCCTCCTTAAACAGCACTAATGACTGGAAGAGAAAAGTTATTGTCGTGGCTGAAACTTGTACCCCACGCCCCAGACCGTTTGAATAAAGTGATGCTCAGAGTCAGACAAAGACAACTTACTGCGTAGGCGATTTACGGTGCTACACACAGTGTGGTGATAACCAGAATGACTGGTGTTCCATACATGATCGAGCAATTCATCTTTACTGTAGACTCTACCCGGACGAGTCGCGAGAAACTGCAGCAAAGTAAACTCCGTCGCGGTAAGAGTGACGTCTTTGTCGTTTAGGGATACTTGGTGCAACTCCGGAATAATTCTCAGCGGACCAAAATCCATCGCATCGTCTAGGACTTCATCTGCTACTTTGGCTTCTGCGGTTTGGCTGACTCTGCGTAGCACGTTTCGCACTCGTGCTTGGAATTCTAATACGCTAAATGGCTTAGTGATGTAGTCATCAACACCCGCTTCTAAGCCGTCAACCTTGTCCATTTCACCGTCTCTGGCTGTCAGCATGAGCACTGGGCTCCAATCTTGTTGCTGACGCAAATAATGGCAGATATCGAGACCATCACCATCTGGTAAACCTCGGTCAAGGATCAATAAATCAAAGGGTTGTTGCTGATATTGCGCTTTCGCATCGGCGACATTTGTTGCTCGCGCCACTTGGTGTCCTTGAAACTTGAGATGCATCTGAACCAGTTCTGCCAAATCATCGTCATCTTCCACCAGCAAAATGTTCGCGACTAAATTGATTGCCTGTTGTTCCATGGTCCTTTCCTTGCCTTCGAGTATCCTCATTTTGCACATGACCGGAACAAGCACGCATTTCTTTCAAAAAAGGCACCGATGACGCCATGAGGGTTAAAGCGCTCGGCTACAAACGCTTTGGAAAGGAGACGTCATCGGAGCCTGTGTTACTCGACTCGAGTGATGGTGACTTTCGCACCTGGGTTCAAGAAACGATGGTTCGCAGAGAGGGCTGAGTTTGCTAATCCGTCATCTTGGCTAACAACACCCGCATGGAATGCAACAACGTCACTGCTGTCATTACGAGCGGCATTGAAGCCCTCACCGCCACCTGCTGGGCCCGGAATAGTTTCGGCAAGCTCATCGTTTAGCTCTGTACCCGAATCCCAAACGTTCATGCTCATTTCGTAGCTTTCACCCACTGCGAGCGATTTGAGCGATAGCCCCGTTTCACCAACAAAGGCATCGTTGGTATTCACAAACATAGACGCCACAGACAAGTAACCGTAACGACTAGGGTCAACCGTGATGGTGACTTCGTCCGATGCGCCAGGCAATACCAATCCATTACCTGAAATACCTTGATAGACACTGTCATTGCTGTTCATCAATTCAATCAGCTCGGCGTTACTACCACCTTCGGCAAGATGCTCAAGTTCAACAGATGCCGCTTGGCCAACTTCAAACAGTTGGTAGTCACCATTGTGAGTGAGTACCGCAAGCGGAGACATAGGTTGATTCGCAGTCAAGTTCGCCACGTTGACGGTGTAACGGTACGATTTCACTACGTCGTTATCATCATCGCTTGGACAACCGGCGAGCAAGCCGACTGAAGCTGCTACTAGTAAGATTCTGTATTTCATACATCCCCCTTACTTCACAACGATTGTGATGGTTGCAACTGGGTTTAACCAACGATGGCTGCTGCTGTCTAGGTCACTGATGCCGCCGGTTGGATCGCTATCACCAAGGTTACCCGGATGCACGTGAACTTTGTCGTTAGTTACCGTTGCTTCAACGCCTGTGCCGCCAGTACCAAAGGTAATGAAAGGTGGGTTTGGCATGCTAGACGCAAGTTCATCGTTCGCTTCTGTACCGGCATCGTAACTTCTTAGCGTTGCTCGGTATGTACCCGCTTCCGTTGGAATCTTCCAGCTATCTAGGCCGACAAAACCGTCATTGGTTGGCAACAACATCGCGCTCAGAGAAAGATAACCGTGGTCGCCACTGTCTAAGGTGAAGGTGGTTGCTACACCCGGATTCAAAATGCCACCAGCAGGGTTCTCAACCACCGCACCACCAGCGTTACCAATCACACTAGCAAGACCAGAGATATCACCGCCTTCTGCCATTGCTTCTAGTTCTGGCGTTGCTGCTTGACCCGTTCTGAACATTTGAAGGTCAGAGCCATGTGCAGCAACAATAAGTGGCGTAAAGTAGATGCCTTTGGTTGCGTTTGTCACGGTGATTTCCAATTCCGCCGCATTCACTGATGCAGAGCCTAATGCCATTGCGACTGAAGTCATGACGAGTCCGAGTTGGGTACGTTTTTTCATTGTGATTCCATCCTTTAATGAGGGTTGAACTACCCAAGCCCATGTGTACGGCTTTGCTTCTTTGTTCGTGACTTGAGTAGGTTAAGCATTACGTTTCGAACGTTTTGCGTTCTTGCCTCTAAGAATGACGAGCAAATCTATCAGCAACTTCATCGAATTCTCATAAAATTCTCACAAGTTCTGTTCGAATTCTGTCAGCAGCACTTTTTTATTTATACTCAAGTAACCTCGAGATGCTTGGCTCAGCGAGAATGACTTGGTTTGAAGGCGAGGCAACAATTTGAAGATCTAGTGGTTCTAAATCGAAAATTGTTAACGAAGCATGCGAACCAAGGCAACTCGCCCTTTGGGAGCGTGTCACTGAAGCAATTTCTTCGTCAAACAACTTGGAAAGAGCTCGCTATTCCGCTTCGTTGTTTTCCTTGAACTTGAATCAGTGATAACGCTCTGAACCATGTATCTTGAAGTCACTTGAGTATATTCAGGTATTTACACGTCGCGCTTTCCCCTCCTACAATGCGGTATTCTCTGTTTAAATCACGATTCTCACCATGATTCATAACGTTCTGTCTGCCTACTATGGCGAAATCTACGGCATCGCTTTTTTCAACCACTACTTGAGCCATTACGCCCAAAGTGAACAACAAACGCTGTGGCAAACCTTGATTGAAGTGGAAGAACTCACCGCAGAAAAGCTCAAACCTGTACTGCTGACAAATGGCATGGATATCGAAAGTCGATACCAAGAGATGCTAGATAAAGGCTTGGCAGATGCAACCAAGTGGATTGGTTTACCATGGCAAGAGTTGGTAGCGACTCTTCTGAAGTGGGTAGAACCTTATGAGGTCAAATATCGAGAGTGGCATGAAGAAGTGAACGCTTCACAACAGTATTCAATCGCTGAGCGAGAAGCTATCGAGTTAATTGCAGACCATGAAACGGCCATTTATCACTGTTGGCAGCAATACCATACTGGTGAATCTGGCTTGCCTGCACTCAATGCATTTTTGGCAAAATATCGTTAAAGCGAGATGGTGACACTTGAACCTCGTGAAACCGTACCAGACAATATCGTTATTCCGCTGCGCAGAACTGAACAATTATGGTTAATCCAAAACTCATTGCCCTACTTCCTGATCTTGCGTCGTTTATCTTAGTGGTAAACGAAGGCAGTTTTACCGCTGCTGCTAAACAACTCGGCGTAACGCCATCGGCTTTAAGTAAGTTGATCACGCGATTAGAGCAAGCGCTTTCGGTCAAATTGTTTGAGCGCACGACTCGTAAGTTGATCATCACTCAAGCTGGGCAAAAGGTTTACGACCAAAGCATCGCAATGGTGAATGCCGCGCAGCAAGCCGTTGAGCTATCTGCGGAAGATCATGCTGAGCCAACAGGCGCACTCACAGTAGCAGCCCCTGAAGCATTTCTTAATTCGGTGCTTCAACCGTTTGTTTTGCCATTCCTTGAACGTTATCCAAATATTCAGCTTAAGCTGCGTGCAGCAGATGGTGAGATCGATCTGTTCCGCCAAGGAATTGATGTCGCGTTTAAGCTCACCGACAAACCCGATGAGAATCTGGTACTCAAAGAGATCAGCAAGACCAATCTCGTTTTATGTGCCTCTCCAGATTACCTCACCAAACACGGTATGCCTGAGCATCCGACTGAACTTGAGCAGCACGATTGTATTTACCTTGCCGAGAACGACAAAGACAACATCTGGTCGTTCTTTAAAGAGGAAGCCTTTCATTCGATTGCAGTCAGTGGGCGCTACGCCGTCAACCATTCTCAAATGCGCTTGAACGGGGTTAAGTCTGGCTTGGGAATTGGAATCTTCCATGACTTCGTGATCAAAGACGCGTTAGAGCAAGGAGAAGTGGTGGAGGTTCTATCGGATTGGATGATCAAGAGTAACTACCACGGTGCTATCGCGATGCAGTATGCACAAACCAAATACATGCCTGCTCGCCTGCGCGTGTTTATTGACTTCGTTAAGGAGCATTTAGTCTCCGAGGATACTAACCATGTTTGAAGAGGCTAACCATGTTTAATGCCATTCATCATGTCGCGATCATTTGCAGCGATTACCCAAGGTCAAAACGCTTTTACACTGAAGTGTTGGGGTTAAAAGTCATTGCCGAGAACTATCGTGAAGCCAGAGACTCATACAAGCTTGACCTCGCTTTACCTGACGGCAGCCAAGTCGAACTATTTAGCTTTCCGGGCGCACCAGAGAGACCGAGCTTTCCTGAAGCACAAGGGCTACGGCATCTCGCTTTTTTGGTTGATGATGTTGAACAGGTGAAAGCCTACCTAGAATCGAATGACGTTGAAGTTGAGCCAATTCGTATTGATGAATTCACAGGCAAAGCCTTTACCTTCTTCCAAGATCCAGATGGCTTGCCACTGGAGATTTACCAGAAATAAAAAGAGCCAGCACGTCGCTGGCTCTTTTACCATTCCATTCTTTGTCTGTTACTAATTCAACGCTGTTTTCAGCTTCTCAACGCGGTTAAACAACAGCCAATCCAGTGCGAGAACGGTAACAATTGCCAAACCGCCCATCGGGAACGCCAGACACAATACTACCAACGTTACTAAACCAAGCTTCCAAATGCCGTCTTGCTGAAACTTAGGTGGCGCGCCCAATGCGGCACTGCGACTTGGTCTACGAATCCACCACATCACCACACCTGTGATTGAGATTAAAATGAACGCCAAACAGAACACTACGTTGAGCACTTTGTTAACCACACTGACATCACCTTGATGCAATGACACACCTGCCGCCATGAACTTGGCAAATAGGCTGTAATCTTGCCACGTTACATCCACCAACAAGCGACCGGAATATTGGTCAAAGTGGCTGGTGCGATCTTGTCTTGGGTCGGAAATGTCGCCGCCCATAGAGTTAGCTGCAACGGTGTAAACGCCCGTCTCAGAGCGTGGTAAAAACAGCTTATAGCCAGTGAAGCCCATCATTTCAGCCTTGAGGATGATATCATCAATGGAGAGCGCATCATGACTGCCTGCGTATGCCATCTCTTCCTTCATATTGGCATGATCATGAGCGGGCTTATCTTTCGATTCTGGCACAGCAGCAAGCTCTAAGTTCCATGGCATCTCTTCTGAAGCACCGTGGTTAAGATCTTTATGTGTCAGTGTGGATTCCGGTTTCTCACCCCATGTGTAATAGGTTGGGAAGGTATTCCAAGCTTGCACCATTTTCGCTCCCCAGATCCCTGCCCACGACAAACCTGAAATCAAAAAGAACAACAGTACAATCGACAGCACACCACCTAAATTCGCATGCAGGTCACGCATCAAAATTCGAGGACCATTGTTAAGGCGAATTTTCAAAAAGCCGCCGCGGCTGGCGTTGTCTCTAGGTAACCAAAGGTACAAACCAGACACCAACAGCAAAATCCCCAGACTTGCGGCGATTTCAATTAAACGGTCGCCTAGGTCGCCGATGAGCAACGTACCGTGAATGCTGTTCATCAGTTCATAGATGCTGTCACCACGATTAATGGTGCCTTGTACGTCTCCTGTATAAGGATTTACTGCAACAATCAGTGAGCTGCCTTCTTGGTTTTGAATCGAGAAGCGGTTGGCAATATCGGCCGTTTTAGCAGGTACAAATTGAGTGACATTAAAATCGGGATACGCCTGCTTGACGGTTTCCAGTTGTGCAGAGACAGGAACCATGTGCTCTTGTGGTGAAACTTGTAATGTCGCTTCATATCGAGCCAGTTCGATTTCATCATCAAACAACATCACCAACCCAGTGAGGGAAAGCATGAGCATAAATGGAATGACGAACAAACCTGCGTAGAAGTGCCATCGCCAAGTCATAAAGTAGATGGATTTTGCGCGTGAGGCTTCCTTGAGTTGAGGCTTTGCCGAGTTTCTCAACATGTGTATTTTCCTTTTTTCATTGTTGAACACCCAAATTCAGTCAAACGCATCCTGCACATACACATTCGTATGTGGCGCTAATTGACTTAGATTCGGGAGTACTACTGCTCAAAGTGGCAGTGTTATGTGACTTTACTTGTTATTGTTTTCGTTATGAGAAAAGGGAAACTGGCGGCGCTCTAGGAACTGGCGTTTCAAATCGTACACTTAGAGCCAAAAAAGTGTAGCTTTCAGAAATGACCAAGCTCAGTTGTGGAAGTATTGGTGTAGTTGGAAGTGAATCATGATGAAAAGTCGAAAAGTGGCTAAAAGGACAAGGTTTGCCTTTATGGCTGACGGCATTGTCACTTTCTTCGATTTGAACCAATTCAAAACCATTAAGCGTACATAGCGTCGCCCACACGCCCATGCTGTTACCATGAGCATTGATAACAGGCATCAGCGTCACTAGCACCCAACTTAGAGCACTAGCAAATAGCATGGAGCGATAAAAAGGAATTAATCTACGCATAACGGTGACTTAACAAATTTAATTCAGCGTAACTAATTCTGAGTGCTAGCTCAAAAACAGGATCAATAAGTGGTTGCCACCTCACAGCTTTTCTTCAATAACGCAATTGACAGACACAAAAAAGCCCACCAAAACGGCAGGCTATTTTCATATTCTATTGTCAGCTTTTATCGCGATTAGCCGAACAGCTTACTCCAAATACTTGGGTTACGCTTGTCGTGGTATTCTTCACGTAGGCTATCAATTTCACGTAATTGTGCTTTCGCGTCTTGCAGGTTACCAGCGTCTAAGTCTGCCTCAATCTTGTCTAACGTTACCGTTAGTTTATTAAAGCCTTCTAAGTAGGTATCGAATTTCTCTGGTGGATAGTTGCCGCGCTTAGATTGCTCGACGATTGCTTGCAAGCTATCAATTGCAGACTTCATGGTTTCAACATCCGACGCTTCTGCCGCCTGTTTGAATTCCATCTTCATCTGCTTCATGTTTTGTTTTAAATCAACCGCTTCTGCCATTGCGTATGTTGAGCCAAACGCAATCGCACACCCTAGGACTAAAGGACGTAACATTTTCACTTCTCCATTTATAGTGCCGAATTCTCTGTCGGCTTTATTTACCCAAGTAACCCACGCCATAAAAGGCGACAAACTAGCTTAGTTGAGTATTTCCGGGTCGCAGTGTAAAGCAATCTTACGCCAGGTGCATACCTAAAATGTAATCAAGTTTATGCGTTGCGAATGTCGTCATACTCTGGAATTGGCTTACGGCCTCTCAGAGCTAAGAAAGACAAAAACTGCTGAGCGGTGTGAGTAATCACTTTTTTGCTATCGATACCCACTCTATCCATTAGCTCTCCAACCAAATCCAGATTACCAACATCATGACAGAAATGCGCATCACTTCCCGTTGTGAAGAAGACGCCAAGCTCTTTACCGATTTGTGCAATCTCGTGGCAACGGTCTACACTACCCACTCGGCTATTCCCTTTTAGCGTGGTGTTATTGATTTCAATCGCAACATTATGCTCTTTCGCGCACGCTAAAACGGCCTGAAAATCAAAGTCGAAATTTGGATTCCCAAGATGGCCAAGCGCATCAATACGACCGTTTTGAATCACATTAATGAGCGCTTCCGTATGAGTTTCTTTGTTTGCAGGACGAAAAACAGGTTCATGGAAACTTGCAATAACCCAATCTAGGTTACGATCGACACTCAGCGGAATATCGATGTCGCCTTCGGTATTAAGAATGTTGGATTCCACACCCCGAATGATCGCGATACCGTCTAAAAATCGAGGCAGGATTTTTTGGTTGGAGAAAAACCAGTAATGCGGCGCGCCCGGCATTGATTCTGCGTGATCGGTCGTACAGAACATATCCAAGCCATTCTCTTTCGCCAATTTTGCATTTTCAATCAAGGTGCTGTACGCATGACCACTGGCGTACGTATGTGTATGGGTATCAACTTTAAATTCCATCATCCACTCTCTTAGGTGCGCTATCTTGCGTGCTATTGTATACCTACACGTGACGTACCGTCAGCCCAAGATGAGTATCAGACTTAAGCTTGCTCCTCACTGATGGCTTTTATTAGGGGCAACGCTTTTTCCCATCCGTGATTAAACATAGAAACAAAGTCGCTGTGCGTATGAATGGTGACATTGAGTAACAAACGATCACTGTTGGTGTCGATCTGATAGATCTCTCGTGATCCAATCCACTTAGATGCTAAATCTCCATCCAGTTGCTGCCTATTATCCGGATTAAAAATGGCAATGTGATGAAATTCAAGGCGCTGTTGCGGTTGCACGATATCGATAGTCGCTCGCGTTCCGCCCATATCGGGATCAAAAAAAGTGATGTCTTGCCCTTCTTCCCATATCCCATCAAATTGAGACTGGGGTGAGAAAGCCTGTGCCCAGCGTTTGTATAACTCAGCATCGGTTAGCACTTCCCACACCCGTTGCGGTGTAGCCGAAATCTCAACGTAATAATTTAGCGTAAGCATTATTTCTCTCCCTGAACCTTTCTTGACGCTAGTTCATTGTCAGAAAAAATCAAACCTCACCTCTGATTTGCCTTATTTAATCCTCTATTTTCCGACAGGCTAAGAAGTTCTCGCTTGTAACCTACCACCACGATGCGCCGTAAAGCGAACCCAACATGTGTTCAGTATGGTTGCGAGCACGATTAAACTCATCCCGATAATTTGGCTTTGACTCATTCGGTCATCGAAAAACGCACTCTGCCAAACCGCGGTGAACAGTAGGTTAGTAAAAATAAGTGGTGCAAGTTGAGAGCCGCTGCTTGCCAGTTGATACGCTTTGGAGCGGAAAACTTGGGTGTTAATGATCATCAGGGACATCACACCGAGCCACAGCATATTAGAAGAAACAGTAGATTCCATCACATTGGCTTTGAGGAAAACATCGATGTCGTTAAACAACGTTAGCGGTAACAGAAATACGGCAGCAAACCCAAACGCCCAAAAGTTGATTTCTAATGGCGACATATCAGTTTTACTCACTTTATATAGCGTAAGCTGAGAGCCGGAATTGAAGAGTCCACCAGCTAGACCGAGTAATAAATCCGAGCGCCAAGTAAACTCCCCACCAACTCCCGCCAACATAACCACTCCAGTAAACGCCATTGCTAAAGCCGCCAATGTTGAAACGCGAATGTGGCCTCCCATAAACAGCTTTTCAACCAAAGGAATAAATAATGGGCCAGTGGCAAACAATACCACCCCTTCTACCAGCGTTAACGTTTGTAATGACGCGATGAAACACAACTGTGATAAGCCGATACAGAAGGCGCGAAGCAAAATCGGTTTTAACGTCCCAGCTTTAGGAAAGGTAAGATTTTTGAAACGAAGTAAGACAAGCAAAATAAGTGTAGGAGCCAAAAAGCGTAAGAAGCTAAACAGTGTGACGGAAAGTTCACCTGTCAACTGCTTTGCTAACAACCCAGTAACAGATAAGCTTAACGTAGACATCAGCATGAAAAGGATAGATTTATTTACTGCATTCATTCGATACTCCTTAATATGTGGAGTATTTTATGAGATATCACTTATTGTAAATAGCGAGTAATATTAACTATTAATGTAAGAAAAACTTACAAGTCAACTTATCTCTCATCATGTTATGGTTTCTAAAATATGCGTAAATTAGTCCCTCTAAAATCCATCTATGCATTTGTCGCTGTGGCGGAATCTGGCAGCATGACAGAAGCAGCGCAGATATTAAGTGTGAGTCACTCGGCGGTGAGTCAGGCGATAAAATCACTGGAGAGTCAGGTCAACAAGCCTCTGTTTGATCGCGTAGGCAGACAAGTTCAACTTAATGCTGACGGTAAAAAATATTATCGAAAGGTTGCGCCAGCTTTAGAACAAATTGTCGATGCCACAGAAGCGCTAATCCAAGACCAAAACTTACAACGTGTTACGCTTAATATGGTGAATTCCTTGGCGCTGCATTGGTGGATTCCGCGAATGTCGAGTTTGCAGGACTTTGCTCCGCAATTAGACGTTCGTTTATCCAACCTGTCTGGCAAGTTTAATCTAGAACAAGAAGGCATCGACGCAGCACTCGTGCATGGAAACACCGAGGAATGGCAAGATTATTACTGTGAAAAGCTCAGTGAAGATGAACTGGTTTTGGTGTGTAGCCCTGAATTGATAGCTAAGACGAATGACTCAAATATCGCTCAACTGTTAAAGCAGTATCCCATCATTGAAGTCACTAACGAACGAAGAAAAAATGACTGGAACGTGTGGCAGAATGCGACTGGCATCCTGCGACCTAAAAGCAAAAAACCAATCACTTTTAATATGTCGATACAAGCCGTCCAGGCCACAACTCGTCGTTTGGGGTTATTGGTCACTCATCGCTTGTTTGTGAAAGATGACATCAAATATGGCCAGTTAATCGAGCTGGGCGAACCCGTAATTAATCCTCATCAACAGCTTTACTTTGTATGCCCGCCACACAAGCTAAAGCTGGAATCGTTTCACCTTCTGCGCTCGTGGTTGCAACAATCATTCAATTAAAGAAACCTTTTGTTAAGCACATTCATTGAAAAATTAGTATAAAGTTAGAAAGAGCACTTTTCATCCAAGGATGGTTTATGAAGCGTTATCAAATATGGTTAAGCGTACTCTGCCTCACAGTACCCATGAGTGCAGTCGCTGAAAGTGAAGACGCTCATTCAGAGCAAGGCATCTCAACGGCAATCATAGGCGGCCAGCAAGCCACTCAAAATCAATTGCCCTTTTTCGCACGACTCATTCTACACAAAACTGGCGCTAATCAATTTGCCAACATCTGTGGCGGCACGATTGTTAATGACCGCTTCATTTTAACCGCCGCTCACTGTGTAGAGCCGAGTGTTTTTTCTGACGGATGGACAATCAATGATCTACGAGTTTTAGTAAAAAACCCGACAATGAATGATGTGTTTGTTGAAGAATTCAAAGATGTTCGCTCTATCGTCATTCATCCAAATTACGAGCCTAGTGATTTATGGATTAATGATATCGCCGTACTTGAACTTACCCACCCGATCACCGACAACGTTCAATCCATTACGTTGCCGCAAGATTTTGGTGATTACAACAGCCAATCGGTTTATCAGATATTCGGTTTAGGGCAAACCTCGACCAACGATGAAAATGGACCAAGTTATTTGCGATGGGCGGAAGTAAAACCACTCACCGATGCGCAATGTGCTTCTTTAGTGACCGGGTTTAATGCTCAAGAAAGCTTATGTGCCAATGGGTTTCCTGAGCGCAGTTATACCGGTATTTGTAGCGGTGACTCTGGTGGCCCTCTCACCTATCAAGACAATAACGGAATGTATCAACAAATCGGTATTGTAAGCTATGGTTCTTCTGTTTGTGAATCCGCTGCGATTCCGAGTGTGTTTACTGAGGTTCTAAATTACACAACATGGATTGAAGCCCAAACCAGTTCGGGAGTGAAGACTCGTTACAATGCCCTCTTAGCAAGCACAGAAGATTATCATAGTGAAGGTGATTCCGGCTTTGAACCAGAAGATACCAACACATCTGGCTTTGAGGACAATGGCAGTAGTGGTGGCGCACTTGGCGCAGGGATGATCATGCTTGGAGGCTGGTTTGGTTGGCTAAGACGCCGAAGAAATTATTCGCGCTCCAAATAGCTTCGATAAGACATCATAATATCTTGCGCTTAACACGAGAGTTGATGATGTCTTCTATTATTTTTTGCTCTTTTTTCGCTTTTTCATAATTTTGCTTAGTACGCCATCGTTCGAGCACTTTTTCTAACCCTTGAACACGAGCGTGTTTGTGCTCCAGCGTTTTTTGTACAGACGCGCATTCCGCTTGCATGACGGCTTGTTCATGCTCATGGTGGCGAAGCATTTTTTGCAGCATTTGATCGACACGATTAAAGTTCATCAGTGCTGCGCTTGTCAGTGTTGGAACAGTTCTGGTTGATTGTCCCGCATGACCTTTCAATGCTGACAATTGTTCCAACTGCATTGAAAGATGGGAGTGACGTTGACGCATGGCATCAAGTTGTTGACCCACACGATCACGTTGCTTTTCTTCCATTTGTTGCAGCTTACCCACTGCTTTTAACTTGGATTTCATCTCAACGATGCCACTCCCACTTGGTTAAGCACTTTGAAAAAGCTGCGCGAGCTCGGTCAAACTGGTTGGGTAATCCACTGACTCATTAGCGGCTTGTTGTAAATACGCACGTAAGTTTGGATACATAGCAACAGATTGATCTAATTCAGGATCTTGCCCCGGTTGATAGCCTCCTAACGGCAACAGTTCTTTCACCTGAAGATAGTTGGAGTACATCTGGCGGAAATTATTCGCGATCGTGCTATGCGCCTCCTGTGTACAGGTGCTCATACAACGGCTAATAGACGCATTAATATCAATGGCAGGATAGTGCCCTTGCTCGGCAAGTTGACGCGATAATACGACATGCCCATCTAAGATAGCACGCGCAGAATCCACGACAGGATCTTGCTGGTCGTCCCCTTCCGCCAACACGGTATAAATTGCGGTTAGGCTACCGTGCTGATTTTCACTGTTGCCCGCACGCTCAAGGAGTTGCGGTAACACGCTGAAGACAGAGGGCGGATAACCGCGAGATGCCGGAGGCTCGCCAAGCGAAAGAGCGATTTCACGCTGTGCCATGGCGTATCGAGTGAGAGAGTCCATCAACAACAGAACATCTTTGCCTTGGTCTCGAAAATACTCGGAAACGCGATGACAAAGCAGTGTCGCTCTTAACCTCATCAGCGGGGATTCATCAGCAGGAGCTGCGATGATAATCGCCTTCTTGCGCGCCTCTGGGGTTAAGTTTCGTTCGATGAATTCGCGTACTTCTCGGCCTCGCTCACCAATAAGACCGACCACAATCACATCGGCTTCGGTGTTTTTGGTGATCATCCCCATTAAAACACTTTTACCGACACCACTGCCCGCCATTAAGCCAATGCGTTGCCCTTTTCCGACGGTCAAGAGTCCATTGATTGCGCGCACCCCAACGTTGAGTGGGGTATCAACAGGACGTCGCTTCAATGGGTTAATCGGTTTTGGTTCAAGTGAAACACGATCTCCCCCTTTAAGCGGTGCCCCGTCATCCAACGGCTCACCTAAACCATTCAGCACTCGCCCTAACCACTGAGCACTTAACTGCACGGTACTGTCACCGTCCAGAGGAATGACTTTCGCACCAGCAAATAAGCCACCTAAGCGCCGAATAGGCATTAGGTAAGCAATAGTGTGCTCAAAGCCCACCACTTGCGCTTCGATCATGTCGCCTTCTGCGGTTTCTACGAGACAGCGCTGCTCCAGTTTAAACCGGCACCCAACGGCTTGTAACATTAAGCCGTTTACTTTAATCAAGCGCCCTGTCACGCGAGCAACAGGGATTGAATCGAGCGAAGCCAATGCTTCGCTCAAACGCTCACTCAATAGCTCATGGCTTAAGGTATTACTCATGCTCTGATTCTACCTGCGGAATACTAACTTCATCCAAAAGGTGTTGTTTTACATTGTCCATACAGGCTTCTAAACGAGAGTCGCAACTTGCATCCGCCTCTGCATCATCGGTCACTAGTTGGCAGCCACCAATCGGAAGTTCCGTATTAGCCACCAGTTTCCAAGATTGTGGTAGATCAGCATTAATGTGAGTAATTCGTTCTAAATCCTGCGGATTTAAATGCACGGTTACGGTTTCCGCTTTGCCTGGCATGGCAGACAATGTCTCATCCACCAAAGCAAGGATCTGTTGAGGCATTAAAGTGAGCTCAGCACGAATCACTTGCTGAGCCACTTTTTGTACCAGCTCACAAATCATATGGCGTTGCTGTTGCTCTTTTTCGTCTTGCCAGCGAGACAGCGCATGAAAGAGCTCGTTCACGGGTTTCGCCGCCTCTAGAAAACTCTGTTTTCCTGACTGCTCACCAGACACAAAGCCTTTTTGGAAGCCTTCTTTTTGCCCATCTAGCAGACCTTGTTGCTTACCCTGCTCGATACCTTGACGTAAGCCTTCCTCATGCCCTTGTTGTAAACCTTGTTGAAAACCGGCTTCAAGCTGTTGTTGAATATCAACTTGCGGCTCTTGCCAACCTTGGTTATCTAGCCCGAATTCGTCTTCTATAGCCTTAGGCTGCGCCAAAGGCGGAAAACGGTGCAAACGGTATCCACTCGGCGGCAGTCGCATCGTACTTGATTTTGTCTCTACCATGACGTTACTCCACCGTTGGCTCTTCATAAAGAAGCAACTGAACTTCACCAGATTCATCCAATTCACGCACCATTTGCATGATGTCTTGACGCGCTTTTTGAACACGACTTAGCGCAACAGCCCCGCGCGCTTCCATATCGTCTTCCAGTGCTTTCACCATACGCTGAGGCATAGAACGTTTAATGGCTTGCTGTAACGTAATTTCTGAACCTTTAAGTGCAACCGCCCACAATTCTAGTGGGATCTGCTGCACCAGCATGTCCATGGTTTCTTCACGCTGACGACCAAGAACCATAAAGTCGAACATATTCTCTTCAATGGCATTAACGACATCTTCATCATGCAACTTCAGCATTTCCATCAACGACCCGCGATCACCTTCAAAGCGGTTAATGATGTCAGCAGCTTGCTTGACACCAGATAGCGGTGTGCTTTGGCTTGCAGATACTTTTTCAATGCAGCGCTCAACGAGCTCATGCAAATCAATAGCAACTTGATGATCGATGTCTTGCAGCTGAGCAATTCGGAACAAGATTTCGTCATGGTAATCTTGTGGCAGGTGCTTCAACACCGCTGAAGAGCTATCGGCTGGCAAATAGGCAAGAAAAATCGCTTGCATTTGCGGGTGCTCATTCACAATGAAACGAGCAAGCGTTTCTGCTTCCACCCACTGTAAGCGCTGCATATTGTTGCGAATTTCATCACCATACAACGTATTCAGCAGCCCTTTTGCCAAATCATTACCCAATGCTTTACGTAGCGTATTGGACAAATATTCTTTAGAAGCTCCACGAATGCCACTGTGCTCACGAAAGTCTTCAAAGAAAGTTTGAATAACGCCGCGAGCGGAATCGCTCTTAATGCCATTCAACTTCGCCATTGCACGAGTCACCCGCTGGGTTTCATCACGGCTAAAGTGCTGTAAAACCTTCGCAGCGGCATCCTCGCCCATGCCTAATAGCACGAGCGCGGTTTGTTCTACATAACTAAGCGTCTGCTTTGATGGAACTGTGTTCATTGATGTTTACCCATTGTTTCAGTATTTCGGCTACGCGCTCTGGCTCTTCATTGGCAATAAGCTGTAGGTGTTTCAATTGAATCTCTAGTGGCGAACCGGCAGGAGGCAGCATGTCGCTGTTTACATCTAAGCCGGAAGAGGCTGAGATACCTTTTTCTGATAGACGGCGATCAAGCACTTCTTCATGTTCACGCTCTTCACGCGTTTGCAGGTTGTCGTAATCAGGCTCTTCTTGCGGCTCAGCAAAGTCTAACTCTGGTACTGGCTTATCAACGCCTGTGAGGTGCATGATCAATGGGCGTAGTACGAAGAAGATCATCGCCAAGCCTAACAAACCACCGATAACGTAACGTATTGGCTGCTGTACTGTAGGGTCTTGCCACCACGGCAGCGCAGGAGGCGCATCAATTTCAATTGGAGTGAAGTTGAAACTCATCAAGCTTAAGCTGTCACCTCGTGCCGCAGAAATACCGACAGCATCCATGATCATATTTGAAATCTGCTCTTTATCTGCTTCACTCCAAGCAACACCATCCGGAGAGGCTTTCGAGTTCAACAGTACCGACACGCTCATTTTCTCAATTTGACCTTGTTGGTATTGAGTACGACGAACACTACTCCCCACTGCATACTGACGGTTTACTTCAGAGCGTGCGTTGGTGTTTTGGCTATCGTTCGTTTCTACTTCTTCACCAGTTACCGGCGGTTGGTTGCTTAGAGAACCTGGTACGCCTAGCGCAATTTGGTCAACTGAGTTGTTGTGAATGGTGTGCTCGTTACGTACGACAGGTGCGTTATCCAAAATCTCTTGCGTTTCTTCAACTTGGCTAAAGTCCATATCAGCAGCGACTTGCACACGGAAGTTACTCGGACCCACAATTGGCGTAAGCATGTCTGCTGCGCGTTGAATGATCTGCTTCTCAACGTTCTTTTGATATTCAAGGTATTTTGCATTGACTTTACCTGCTTCCGCCGAAGCAACATCTGCACTGAGTAAACGGCCATATTGGTCGATAACAGATACAAATTCAGGCTTCATCGCCGTCACGCTACCAACCACTAAGTTGATGATTGCTTCAACTTGCTCAGACTTGAGGTCTTCGCCAGGTTTCAGCTCAAGCATCACTGACGCTGAAGGGTTCTCGCTGTTTTGACGAACAAATAAGGTTTGACGAGGAATAGCTAAGTGAACACGCGCATTCGCCACTGAATTCAGAGACATGATAGTGCGTACTAACTCACCTTCTAAACCATGACGGTAACGCGCCGTTTCCATAAATTGGCTTGTACCGAGAGAGCTGTCTTCTTTAAGCGAATCCAAACCTGTCGGCAGTTTGGCTTTAACACCTTTTGACGCAAGCAACATGCGAACTTTCGCAACTTCGCCTTCTGGCACAAGAACTTGGCCATTTTGCTCTTGCATACGGTAGCTCACACCTTCACTTTCTAATACCGAGACAATCTCTCCGATATCAAAACGTTCTTGTTGGCTATACAGTGGACGGAAGCTTTGTGAGGAACTCCAAAGAGCGACCACAATGATTGCCGCAACAATCGCAGCGAGTACGGCAGATAACACTAGGTTTCTCTGGCTACTCGACCAGATTTGCTTCAGCTTCGTTGTTACATCGTCCATGCTATTCGCAGTAGAAAATGTCTGTGCTGAGCCGGAGGTCATGGCTGTATTTCCGGCGACTTGGGGGGTTAGTTCTGACATGAATTACACCGGCATCTTCATAATATCTTCAAATGAGGTCACGACTTTGTTGCGCACTTGCATCAAAGCATTAAATGATAAGCTGGCTTTTTGGCTAGCGACCATCGCACCAACTAGGTCATCACTTTTTCCTGTTTCTACGGCCGTCATTTTTTGACTAGCCACTGATTGATGTTGATTCACTGTATCCAACACATTTGTCATCGCTTGTGAGAACGATAATGGTGCGTTTAGTGATTGTTGATCTAAAGGATTTGCACTCACGATAAACTCTGGCGGCTGCACTTGTGCCTGCATCGCCTGCATTTTTGACAACATAAGTTGCTCTGCCGAGACCGCATGAGTAGGTTGACTTGCCATCTATTTTTTCTCCTATTAGGCAGCCGAGCCTAGTGCCGACTGTAAATCAATACCATGTTCTCGCATGGCTGCGAGTTTGTAGCGTAGCGCTCGAGTTGATACTCCAAGCGCGTTTGCGGTTTTCGTTCGGTTTCCACCAAACTGACGTAATTTTTCTAAAATAAATTGATATTCGGCCTGCTTCTTCGCTTCTACATGACCAAAGCTTGAAGCTGGCTCAGCGGATGGAACTGGCGCAACAAGTTCAATAGGCAGCATCAGATCATGGGCAGTAATGTAGTCACCATGACGCATGACCAATGCACGCTGAATGACATTTTCCAACTCGCGAATATTGCCTGGCCAGTGATACTGACTCAGCGCACTGATCGCATCTTGGGATAGATGACAGCGACTGCTATCTTGATACTTTTCAATAAAGAACTGGCTGATCGGTAAAATATCTTCTTTTCTTTCACGCAAAGGCGGCCAGTGCAGAGGCAAAACATCCAATCGGTAATAAAGGTCTTCACGGAATGTGCCTTTTTGAACTTCTTCACGTAAGTCTTTATTGGTTGCCGCAATAACACGAATATCAAGCTTCACCGCCTTGTGGCTGCCTACGCGTTCCACTTCACGCTCTTGAAGAACGCGTAATAACTTGGCTTGAACTGCAGGGGACATTTCACCGATTTCATCTAACAAAATCGTCCCGCCATTCGCTTCTTCAAACTTACCGCTTTGAGAGTTAGTCGCTCCTGTGAAGGCACCTTTTACATGACCAAATAGAACCGCTTCTAGCATCGACTCTGGAATGGCGGCGCAGTTAACCGCCACAAATGGACCATCAATACGTGGAGAGTGCTCATGCACATATCGAGCCAGCACTTCTTTACCCGTTCCCGATTCGCCTGTAATTAACACACTGGCGCTGGTGCAAGCGGCACGATGCGCCAATTGCAGTACCTGCTTGCTTCGCCAAGATTCCGCAACAATGTTGGCCATTGGCTTACCTAACGCTTCAACGCGCTTCAGTAAATTGAGCAGCTGATTCGCTTCAAATGGGCGTAATAGATAATCGGTTGCTCCCGATTTCATCATCTCAGCCGCCAAGATTCCCTGCTCTTGATCGACAATAGCGATAACAACACCAGAGTTACGTTGCTTTTGGTGGCAAGCAACAAACTCGCGGACACACATATCCGGTAAAGTAGAGCTCACAAGAGTGATTTCTGCTCGCTCTTCAAGTAATGCGCCTCGGCCAGTACGAGTGTGTTTTGCGGTGTAACCTGCATTTTGCAACACATCCAATACTGGTTGAGCAAGAGCTTCATTCGGCTCAACCAACAAAATTTTCGTTTTCGTCATCATTGAACCTTAACTTTCGTTTGTTGATTTTGTTGTTGTACATCAGGGTGGTGTTTCACTGCCGTTCGCTCGTTATCTCTAACTAGGCGCAACGTTACACGTCGATTTTTCGCTTGGCCCTTCGTCGAACTATTGCTGGCAATTGGGTAACGAGAACCATGCGCTCTTGTTTCGATCATCGATTTATCAATACCAAGTTCAACTAAGGCCTCGGCAACTTGCTCTGCTCTAGTACGTGATACTGAAAGGTTCGCCAAGCTAGAACCAACGTTATCGGTGTGGCCATCAATTAAGATCTTGGTCACACGATCATCAACAGATACATAGCTATTTAGCGCTGCGAGCGTTTCTTGCTGCTTACGACTGAGCGCCTTCTGACCAAAGTCAAAAGACAGAACAAGATTTCGTGCCTCTGAAAACGAAAGCTTAGGCAAACGCGCTCGACAGGCATTAAATGACTTGAGCGCGTTTTGAATTTGAATAGTCGGAATCACAATCTCCGACGAAGAGGAAGCATTACTTCCCTTTAGTGACAACGTCACCCAATTGCCAGTAGCAATTAAATCCATGAGTTCATCAGCACCTTTGCTGAAGACAAATCGTTGGGATGGCTTAGTAAAATCAAGGGTAGCAAACTCTTTTCTATAAAGCTCACTAGACCAAGGGGCACTTTGACTTATTAGAGCAATCGTTTTCCATTTATTATTTTCATAATGTATATCGGAAATAAAATAAGTTTTATTGTTAGGTTCCGAACGGAAATAAAACTTCCCATACGGCGTGCTTGAGTGCAATAAGTTGCATTCAAAGTTATTTCCTTTATATGTCCACTTTGAAAGGTCCATGGGGATGGTCACAACTTCACCTGAATATGTCACCTTAGACACTAGCAAACTGACAAAAATAAATATTTTACAATTTATTAAACCGTTAGGGTTCATGTATATCTTACAATTCCATGACCTTATCAATTTAATTAAATATGCCACTAAGCCGTGATAACTGGCATAGCTAATCATGTTAATTACCTATTCTGAATATTGAAACTGGTTACAAAATACTCACAAGAGCATAGCTAAACCTTTAAAATCAAGATTTAAGCTTTAAAAACAATGCCTTATATTTTAATTATCTAAATTAGCCGTTACACCATGAAGATGGTTTTAAAAAGTTAATAACAACTAAAAACGCTTAATATTTTTATATTTTCTTATTAAGCAATTTATAAAGGAAACTAACCCTTTTTAAATTTTATTAAAAGATTAAGACTATATGCTCAAGGCAACATGTGAACTAAAGTCACAATCTTAGAGTTTGAAACTAAAAGATCATTAAAATTTCTGTGTAGACTACACGCCATTAAGTTAAAACAGTTTCGATTGTTAACGCACGGTAAAATATAAATGGAAAATAGAGTTAGCGAGCCTATTTCTGATATTCAACTACTTGATGTAGAATTATTAGGCAAACCTATTCATATCATTCGTGAAAAGCTTGAAGGCTTGATTTCAGAGTCTTGTTCCAGCCTTACGATTGAATTACAAAATTGGCTCAGTACGAGTAAAGTGGAAGCTAGCTTAACCTCTGTAGACTTGCATCGCTTTACACCGATAAAAATGGATAAAGACCAAACGTCAACCTATCAACACCAAGAAGGCGGCATGGTATTTGTTCATGGAGATTCTCACACGTTAATAAAACTGGCAGATCGGTTCTATGGCGCCAGCACTGAGCGTTCAGCAACAACACTGACAGCAAGTGACCTCCGCTTACAAGAGCGAATCAGTCGTATCATTATTGGTTGGCTTGCACCTGGTGAGATGTGGGAAATGGGTGAGTACGAAGCGCCCCGAGGGATTGGAATTAACGTGCAATTAAACATCGCGTTTGACGATCACCAAGGCTCAATTCATCTCAAACTAGATAGCCACCTTATTCAAACGCTGATCGAGCAGCTTGAACTGCAGCCCGATACGGATTTGTACCAACCATTCTGTCGCTCTTTAGAGGCAACGCCTGTTCGACTGAATGTTGTTTTAAGTAAAAAGAAGATGCCGTTGAGCGACGTTGTTGGCTTACAACCTAACGATATTTTACCAATTGAGCTTCTTAATACGGTTCCAGTCAGCATTGGTAACCAATCTTTATTTACAGGTCGTATTGCTGAGCAAGACGGCCAACTTGTTTTGATCTTTAACCCTGATAAGGAACCGCAGCGATGAGCGAAGCGCCAGAAACGAATGCATTCGACGCAGAAGAATTGAACTTTGACGATTTTCAATTAGAAGACTTTGAAGCTGAAAGTACGCTCCAACAAGAACCAGCAACTGCGGAACGTGATCTTAGCTTTTTCAAAAGTATTCCCGTCACTGTCACGCTGGAAGTTGCAAGCAAAGAAATCCCACTTGGGGACTTAATGAAAGCCGGAGAAGGCACGGTTATCGAACTTGAAAAGCTCAATGGTGAGCCTTTAGACGTAAAGGTAAACGGCTCTCTAATGGGTCACGCTGAAGTCGTCGTCGTTAATGATAAGTACGGACTTCGTCTGATCGATGTACATGACTCTGCATTGAGTGGCGTTGGTCAATAATCTTAGGTAGGCATCACAATGAAAAATCTGAGCGCTTGGCACCGTTGGTTACCTCTTTTGGTACTGGTGTCACTTTTGTTTGCTTTCCCAACCATGGCGGCTGACAACGGCTTAACTATCCTGTCCGTTTCTGATGGCGACACACAGCAAGAATACAGCGTTAAATTGCAAATTCTGTTGTTGATGACGGCGCTCAGTTTTCTTCCAGCATTCATTCTGATGGCAACGAGCTTTACTCGGATTATCGTCGTCCTCGCGATTTTGCGCCAAGCCCTTGGTCTTCAACAAAGCCCTCCTAACCGCGTATTGGTTGGGATTGCTTTGGCATTGACCTTGCTGATCATGCGACCTGTTTGGAGCGATATTCATGAAAATGCATTTCAACCGTATGACAATGGTGAAATCACGCTAATACAAGCATTCTCTGTAGCAGAGAAACCAGTGAGAGAGTTCATGCTGGCACAAACTCATCAAAGCTCTCTTGAGCAAATGCTGCGTATTGCCAATGAACCACTCGACCAAAACGTTGAAGATATTTCTTTTGCGGTTGTCTTGCCTGCGTTTGTCATCAGTGAACTAAAAACCGCCTTTCAAATTGGCTTTATGCTCTTCATCCCCTTCTTGGTTATCGACTTGGTTGTCGCCAGTGTGCTCATGGCAATGGGTATGATGATGCTATCGCCTTTGATTGTTTCACTCCCTTTTAAACTGGTGGTGTTTGTACTCGTGGATGGCTGGGCAATGACGGTTGGCACATTATCTGCCAGTTTCGGTTAAATAGGAGCATGCTATGACCCCTGAACTAACCGTAACGTTATTTTCCGATGCAGTATGGCTGATCATTTTGATGGTTGCGGTACTGGTTGTTCCTGGCTTAATTGTCGGTTTGTGTATCGCCGTTTTCCAGGCCGCCACACAAATCAACGAGCAAACACTCAGCTTTTTACCACGTTTGCTCGTTACGCTATTGATGGTGATTTTTGCGGGTCATTGGATGCTCCGAAAAATCATGGAACTGTTTGATTTCTTATTCCACAACATACCGGGGATGATTGGCTAATGGCCATCACATTTGCAGAGCTCTCAGCGATACTCGGTCAACTCTGGTGGCCGTTTTTTCGTGTGGGAGCTGTATTTATTTCGATGCCCTTCTTTGGTGATGCAATCATTCCCGTTTGGATCCGTACCTTACTGGCACTTTCGATCGTCGTGATTACCGCACCATTGATGCCACCAATGCCACAAGTCGAATTATTCTCCATGACGTCTCTATTCCTTGCTTTTGAGCAAGCGATTTGGGGCGTGATGTTTGGGCTAATTTTGCACATGCTCTTTAACGTTTTCACCATGCTTGGTCAGGTCGTTTCTCTGCAAATGGGATTGGGTATGGCAATGATGAATGATCCTATCAACGGACTTTCTGTCGCCATTTTGGGCCGCATATTTCTTATATTTTCAACCTTGTTATTTCTCGCGCTAGAAGGACACTTGCTCGTCATTGATATCGTGATTCAAAGTTTTGTCGTGTGGCCGGTCGGTTCTGGCATCACATCGCTTTCTCTGCAAGGCGTTGTAAATATTTTCGGTTGGATGTTTGCCTCTGCTTTAGCACTAGCGCTGCCTGCTATTGTTTCAATGCTCTTAGCCAACATCAGTTTTGGTGTGATGAATCGCGCCGCCCCCTCACTCAACGTGTATGCGTTAGGCTTTCCAATGACGATGCTTCTTGGCCTGTTCAGCGTATTAATTTCAGTATCTGGTGTGCCGGGTCGCTACACCGCGCTTGTACACGACACCATCAGACACTTGAGTAACTTTATGTTGGGGGGCGCATGAGCGATCAATCGTCTCAGGACAAAACTGAAAAAGCCTCGCCGCAGAAAGTAAAAAAAGCACGTCAGGAAGGACAAATTCCTCGTGCAAAAGAGTTTACTACTGCGGTGATATTTCTAGCGGTAGCGCTCTACTTTTACTCTCAGCTTAATAGTATTTGGGAAAGCATGTCGGGTATCTTTCGCTACAACATGATGCTGACGCGAGCCGACCTAGAAAACCCTAAACAACTTGTCGAGCAATTGGGACAAAGTTTAGCGGTCATCATCGACATGCTATTACCATTGTTTACCGTCATTATTATCGTGACCTGTGGTAGTAGCCTTGTGCTAGGCGGTTGGATGTTCCGTCCAGCGAACGTGATGCCAAAGCTGAGCAAAATTAATCCTTTAAGTGGGATAAAGCGCATTTTTTCGACACGCTCAGTGGTTGAACTCTTAAAGTCCACGTTCAAAGTAGCCGTTATCTTCGGCATCTTATATGGCTATTTAGACAACCACTTACAGCCTCTGCTAGGCATGCAAAACTTACCTTTAAGCCAAGGCTTTTCCCTCGTGATGTCTATTCTCTTTGAAGGCTTACTGTTGATGGGGTTTGCGTTGTTGTTATTTGGTGTTGTAGACATTCCCTACCAACGTTGGGAGCACCTAAAAGAGCTGCGTATGACCAAACAAGAGCTGAAGGAGGAATTCAAGAACAACGAGGGCCGCCCAGAAGTAAAGCAGCGAATCCGTCAAATTCAACAGCAGTTTGCACGCCGTAAAATCGATAAGATGGTACCAACGGCTGACGTGATCATCACTAACCCAACTCACTACGCTGTCGCTCTGAAGTACGAACCTTCACTTTCTGATGCTCCATTTGTGGTTGCAAAAGGCGTAGACGAAACTGCCATGCACATTCAACGAATCGCCCGAGAAAACAAGGTGGAGATCATCAACTCACCACCGTTGACTCGTTCGATCTATCACACCACGGCGATTGAACAAGCAATCCCAAGCCAACTGTACATTGCCGTGGCACATATTCTTACTTACGTTTTGCAATTGAAAGCCTTCCGTAAAGGTGAAGGAAAAGAGCCAACTCCTTTGCCTCATTTTTCGATTCCAAAACATTTGCAGCACTGATTAACCCGCGTTTATCCAAGGACACGAAAGTATGCTTAACCGGTTAAAACAACTTCAAACATCAACCAAAGGCTACATTGGCATTCCAATTGTCTTGCTAATGATTTTGGCAATGGTGATTTTACCTTTGCCTCCCCTGCTATTGGATGCGTTGTTTACCTTCAATATCGTCTTGGCAATCCTAGTATTGCTGGTCAGCACTACCGCAAAGCGACCATTAGACTTCTCAGTTTTTCCAACAATTTTGTTAGTCGCGACATTATTGCGTCTTACACTGAACGTCGCTTCCACACGAATCGTACTCCTAGAAGGACATAATGGGGGGGATGCGGCAGGTAAAGTCATCCAAGCGTTCGGTGAAGTCGTTATTGGCGGTAACTACGTCGTTGGTATGGTGGTGTTTGTTATCTTGATGATCATCAACTTCGTCGTAATTACCAAAGGTGGCGAACGTATCTCTGAGGTGTCAGCGCGCTTTACTTTGGATGCCTTACCGGGCAAACAGATGGCGATTGATGCCGACTTAAATGCCGGTCTTATCGATCAGGAAACCGCTCGATTGCGTCGTAAAGAAGTCGCTAACGAAGCCGATTTCCATGGCTCGATGGACGGTGCCTCAAAGTTTGTGCGAGGCGATGCTATCGCTGGTTTGCTTATTCTGTTTATCAACATCATTGGTGGTATCAGCATCGGCGTCTTTGAGCATGGACTCGCAGCATCTGACGCCTTTAAAACATACGCACTACTTACAATCGGTGATGGCTTAGTAGCTCAAATTCCGTCACTTCTATTGGCAACGGCTGCAGCGATTATCGTTACGCGAATTAATGATAGCGATAATGGCATGTCGGAAACCATGCAAAAACAATTGCTGGCAACCCCGGCGACACTGTTTACCGTCGCAGGCATCATGGCTGTGATAGGCATGGTACCAGGCATGCCACATTTGGCCTTTTTTGCTTTCGCGGGTGCTTTAGCTTTCGCGGGTTGGCGTCAAACGAAAAAGCCCGTGCAAGACTCCCAAATCGAGGAGGTCGAAGCACTTTCACAAGCCATGCAAGAGGACGATACACCGCTTACGTGGGAAGATATTCCTCATGTTCAAACGTTGTCGCTTTCCCTGGGTTACCGTCTCGTTCACCTAGTCAACAAAGAACAAGGTGCACCTTTATCACAGCGTATTCGCGGTGTGCGCCGTAACCTATCTGAACAAGTCGGCTTTTTATTACCAGAGGTGCGTATTCGAGACAACCTAAGCCTTAAGCCGAATCAGTATACAATTTCTCTCAATGGCGAAGTGATCGAACAGGGCTTTATCGAGCCAGAACGTTTGATGGCGATTGCAGTCGGCGAAACGTACGGTGAAGTAGATGGTATTTTGGGCAGTGATCCTGCTTACCAATTACCAGCAGTGTGGATTGAACATCAAGACAAAGCGAAAGCGCTGAACATGGGTTATCAAGTGGTCGATGATGGCACGGTCATCGCGACTCATATTAGTAAGATAATGAAAACAAACCTTGCTGAGTTGTTTACGCACGACGATGTTGAAGCCATGACGCAACGTTTGACACAGCAAGCACCGAAGTTAGCCGAAGCCCTAGCCGCGGCACTTAACCCTGCGCAGCAACTCAAAGTATATCGCCAGTTGTTACTAGACCAAGTACCACTAAAAGATATTCGCACGATTGCTAACACGATGTTGGAATCCGCAGAAAACACTAAAGACCCGATTTTACTGGCATCTGATGTGCGTTGCGCACTAAAACGCACGCTCGTAAACCTGATTGCGGGACAGAAAAACGAATTAAATGTCTATGCTCTCTCTGATGAACTAGAACAAATGCTACTGACTTCGCTACAACAAGCACAATCTTCTGGTACAGTAATGTTAGACAGCTTCCCAATTGAGCCGAATATTCTTGGTCAGTTCCAACAAAACTTGCCACTGATAAGACAACAGCTCAAACAACAGGGATTACCTCCGATTCTTCTCGTTATGCCTCAGTTACGTCCACTTCTGGCTCGTTACGCACGCACATTTACGCAAGGACTGGCAGTATTGTCTTACAACGAAATTCCAGAAAACAAACAAATCAATGTGGTAGGAAACCTTGGTTAATCTTATTTCAACACATGCGATGTACGAACATTTGGTTGGTCTCGCAGTACAACATATCGTCACGGATGACGATCAATTAGTATTTGATGCTTTAAAGCACAATGACATTCAACACGCGTGCCAAGCCATTCGCGAGACTCAATCAGGAGAGGTAGAATTCCAACACCTGACGTTGAGATTTGGCACGCGTGGAGAACAAAGCGTCTATCAATTCGAACTCTCTGAACAAATGCAGTACTGCCTAGATTTGTTCAGTCTTTATCTCGCATTGCGACAAACACAGTTTCAGCTAGAAGCCTTTCACCCCGACTTAATCAGTAACGTCGTCGTGCCGATAAGAATTGACGCATTACTATGGGAACCAGGCATATACTTTCTCGAACAGATGATTCAGTTTCACTCTTCCGCTTTTCAACATGTGATTCCTTCTCTTCAAGCAGACAAAACGCTATGCGCCTATGATAAAGTCTCAGCGCTGATAGAGAAGTTAAGAGAAAACGCCTACTCACTTTGGTTTGAAGTCGCGACATCACAAGTGAACTTCGAACGAGTCGCTGACTTTAGCCCCGATATGATCAAACTATCGGTCACATTAGAGGATAAAGAAGAAAGACATGCTTTCCTACCGATTGCTAAGTTCTTAAGAAAGCACAAATACCCTTGGGTAGCCGGGCGGGTAGCGAGCCAAACAGAGCTAAACCGCTATCGCTTGTTAGGGGCCAATTATTACTTTGGTTATTTCAGTGACATCCCGACCTCCCTCTCTTTTCAATCTTTTGGTGAGGAATGACAGAATCCTAACTATTAATCTTTATAAAACAGCGCGAATTATTCGCGCTGTTTTTTTATTTATAACGAAGAACGACAATATTGATAGATGACTGCTTCCCTGATTAAGTCAGGCTTATTCAGGTTATTTGATGTTATATCTGTATTTTCATGGAATACAAGTCACTAAAAATCATCAATTTTGATCTTTTTTAGGAATTTTTTAATTTTCAAATTAATCATTAAAGCTGACCGACCGCCTCTAGTTAGTGACTAGGGAATATCCCGAGGCCTGAAAGATATAGTGACTAACTAAGGAGACTAAGATGGCTTTATCAATGCACACTAACTACGCATCGCTTGTAACTCAAAACACTCTGAACAACACAAGCGGTCTTCTAAACACCGCAATGGAACGTCTAAGCACAGGCTACCGTGTAAACTCAGCTGCAGATGACGCTGCTGGTCTTCAAATTGCTAACCGTCTAGAAGCACAAACGCGTGGTATGTCAGTAGCAATGCGTAACGCTCAAGACGGCATCTCTATGATGCAAACAGCTGAGGGCGCAATGGATGAGATGACTAACATCACATACCGTATGAACGACCTAGCAACACAGTCTTTGAACGGTTCAAACAGCGATAAAGACCGCGCGGCAATGGACGCAGAATTTAAACAGCTTACAGCTGAACTAAAGAACATCGTGGACAACACCTCTTTTGGTGGCCAAAAACTACTAGCAACTGGTGGTGGTTTTGAAGCTGGTGCAGTTACCTTCCAAATCGGTGCTTCTTCTGCTGAAACTCTAGATGTTGACGCATCTGCAAGCATCCAGAAAGTTGCAGCGACTCTTGCTGACGCAGCAATCACAGACGGTATCGGTGATACAACTAAAGCGAAAGCAGCTCTTGATAAAATCAGTGGCGCAGCTGGTCTAGTGGAAGATATCGGTGCTACTCGTGCTCAATTTGGTGCGAACATCAACCGTCTTGAGCACACTATGACTAACCTGGGTAACATGGTTGAGAATACTTCTGCTGCTAAAGGCCGTATCATGGACGCAGATTTCGCTGTAGAATCTTCAAACATGACTAAGAACCAAATGCTAATGCAAGCTGGTACGACAGTTCTGTCTCAAACTAACCAGCTACCTGGTATGGCAATGTCTCTACTTCGTTAATAACGAACTAGAAATAAAATATACCAAAATAAAAAGCCTCCCTATGGGAGGCTTTTTTATCACCTGCGAATATAAATATAGCTTTTATTCCCACGTTGCTCTTCCGGTACTCTAAAACCTATTTTCCGCATTATATTATGAAGCACTTTATTAAATAGCTCCAACTCAACTGTCTCGCTTCCCTGTCCTTGCTGATATGTTTTCAACTCAGGGAACTTGGATATCGCTTCTTGTAGGATACTTGCTAGTTCATCTGAATTAATATTTTGTTTGCTCAGTAACTTAGCACTAATAAACGTTTCGTAAGATCGAGCACATTTCATCAGTCGCAAAACAAATTCATTCATTTCTGCCGTTCTTATCTAAGTGTTAAACTAACGTTGGAAAAATACAAACACCAAATACATACCAAGTTAAAGATACCAAAAAGCGACATCCCACTATGTAGGAATAGTCCCAATAAAATAGCAGGAAGAACCTAAAATACCGCACTATTGATAGTTTACTTAAACTCCCTCCCCCCTAAAGTGGATTAAATAATTTAGTTTTTTAGTCGCCTTGTCTTATAAGGAAACACTAGATGTTTTCTAGAGGAAGGCGGAACACACTAGGTGGAAAATCTACTTCCTCTCAAATCCAGATAACATCGTAAGCTTATGTTTTAAAAGCTCATTTCAATTGGGCACGTATCTTGCGATAAGACATATATTCCAGGCATAGAGTTACGCCAATTACCGATGAGAGAGGGAATAAGCTCGTGAGTTCATTAGATCCAATATCCATGGCAACTAAGTTGGCTACGTACGACGTTCAACCATTTAAACAGCGCTATCAGCTACAAGCCGATAAATACCAATCTCAGTTATCTGCCTTGGGCAAAGTTGAAAGTGCAATGCGTGAGTTCCGAACTGCTCTCAAAGAGATGAACAGCAGTACTAGCAGCATCATTAAAAACTCAACAAGCATTTCTCAAGAAGGTTACTTTACAGCTAATGCTGACGCAAAAGCGCTATCCGGTAGCTACCAGATTTTCGTTGAACAAGTTGCAACATCACATCAAGTCTCTACAGGCATGCCTGCAGACCTTGACGCCACTACAGAGGTTCCGACTTCAGGAACTCTCGAATTCACCATCAACGGTGAAACGATGACACTTGATCTATCAACAGTCGATACCGACGGTGATGGTACAGCAACAATAAGTGACTTAGCGACTGCAATTAATAACGACAGCGATAACCCAGGTGTAAATGCAACCTTAGTGCGCTCAAACGGCCAGACTCACTTTATGCTTTCAAGCACTGAAACAGGTGTTGCTAACCAAATCAACGTATCAGCGTCTGGTACTGGCCAAGCCTGGTTTGAAGATGCATTCACAAACCTCAATCAGATAAGTGCTCCACAGGATGCTGTGATTTGGTTAGGAGCAGAAGGAACTGGGCTAAAACTAACAAACTCAAGCAATACGTTTGAAGGTGTTATCGATGGCGTAGATATTACCGTTACCAAAGCTCAAACCTCAGGAGAAACCGCTATTGGTTTGGGTATCGGAGCTGACGACGAAGCAACAAAAGAGCAGCTCAATAAGTTCGTAGAAGCCTACAACACATTGATATCTGCGATTGATGAGCACACGCAAATCGGCGGCGAAGATAAAAAGCGAGGCGCTCTGGCAAGCGACCCAACTATGCGTTCGATTGAAAGCCAGTTAACCAGCCTGGTTCGAGGTGAGCACGGCGGCATGCGCTTGAGCGAAATCGGTGTGACATTGGACCGCAATGGCAAAATGAAAGTGGACCAAGAAAAGTTTGCCGAGGCACAAAAAAACAACGGTGCGGGCTTGGAAGCGATGTTCAATGGCGACGGCGCTTTACTCGACTCTATTGATGCTATGGTCGAACCATTCCTCAAATTCTCTTCTGGAGCGTTCAAATCTCGTAAAGAATCGCTACAAGCAAACATTGATCGCATCTCAGATAAACAAACTACTTTAGAGCGTAAATACGACATGTCGTACAAGCGTTACCTAAAACAGTTCACTCAAATGAATACATTAATGACCCAAATGAACCAAACCATGTCAATGTTTGGCTAAGGCTTTAGGAGAATATCTCATGCTTATGGACTCTGGCTATGACTCGTACCAACAAGTCGATCTCGACGCGCAAGCGGCAGCAGCAAACCCACACCAATTAGTCATTATGTTGATCGATGGCTTACTTGATGAAGTTGAACGTATTCGTGGCCATTTGGCTGCGAATCGCTTGGCTGAGAAAGGTAACGGAATCAACAAATGCATGAACATCTTGATTGGGCTCACAAGCGCTCTAGATGATGAGAATGGTGGCGAAATTGCTGAAAACTTACGCCAGCTGTATGACTTCTGCCAAGTTGAGCTTTATTACGCCAGCGTGCAGAACGATGCGAATCGCTTGGTTAATGTCGAGCGTGTAATGGGTAACATTCGTGAAGGTTGGATGAATTTTGGACAACAAGCATAAAGTGTCGCCAGAGCGATTTCGTCATTTATCTCAGCTCATCCAATTCGCTACAAAAACAGCAGATTGGCATGCGCTTAAGCGCTATGACTTGCAGTTGCGAGAGCTATTGATCAGTCACAAACCTTTTTTGAAGGATCCTAAGCTTGCACCTGAAATTCAACGTGCCAAAACCGTTCATGCTGATGCATTCGCTAGATTAGAAAAGTCGAAGAACGAGTTAGAAAAAGAGATGAACATGGTCAATGACCATCAAGAGCGCGCTATGGCCTATCAATTAGCGATGACCATGGAGCTAACTCAATGATCGTATCTCCTTCAACTCAAATATCCGGCAATGCATCACCTGGCCATGAAGGCAACATAAAACAAGCAAGAGCTGTACACGGTTTTTCTCATAACCCTATGTCTGAGCATAGCCAGTATGACGGCCAAGGTTTCGCCTCAGCTTCAACCGTGCCGAGTTTTCATCTTACCGCTCCAGCTTTGGACAGCGAAGAAAAGGCGCATGCTCATGGTTTGGATACTGACGAACACTCGGCTTCTGAAGCAGATGCTCACCTGACAAGTACACTGGGTTCAACAGAATCACCTGATCTTGCTATGCAAGCTCAGGCTCTAACCCAGAGTATGCTCACTATGGCAGAAAAGCAGTCGGGTCAGTTCGGAAAAACTCCGCCTTTATCGGTAGCTAACGATGTTAAGTCTACAATACAAGACTCAAATAACGCCTTACTAAACACCTCTCCAAAGCAACAAGAGGTGCAACAAAGCCAACCGATGTCATCGAACTCGCGTCTATCAATCTCCAGTGCCGACTTTCAGACCCTATTGAGTCAACCAGCTCAAGGGCAACCAACGGCCTCACCACTCCAAGGACAAACACCAACGCCACAAGCCCCGAACACCGCCGTTGCCACGAGTCATATTCAAACTCAAGGCTCTGAGTGGGCGGCTGTGCGCGTTGACACCAGTGCTGGGAAATGGGGAGAGCAAATGATGCAAGTTCTGCATGACCGTGTGACTCTTCAAGCGCAACAAAATGTACAAGAAGCCAAAATCCGCCTCGACCCACCGGATTTAGGTAAGCTGGATTTACTTGTACGTGTTGAAGGCGACCGACTAAGCGTGCACATCAATGCCAATGCAGCCGCAACACGAGAAGCTTTAATGCAAGTGTCTGAGCGTCTACGCACAGAACTGCAAGAGCAGAACTTCGTCCATGTCGATGTCAACGTGGGCTCTGATCAAAGCCAGAGTCGCAATGACCAACATACAAATGAAGAAGACGCCACTATTTTCGCAGCACGAGAATCTGGTGCATTCCAAACTACAACAACAAACTATTCAGAACACTGGCTGAACACTCAAGCCTAGTTAATCCTCGAGGAAAAAGGTTATGACCAAACAACAAATGATCGCCCTGTTTATCGCCATGATCATCACCAGCGCCCTCGTTTCGGCCGCCACGATTATGGGCGGAATCTGGTACTTAAACAAACACGCTCAAGAGTCACCTGACTCTGGTTCCTTGATCGATGATTCTCCATTGTCATTTTTAGTCACAGAAGAACCGACAAGCAAAGGTCCTAGCTTCCATCCTTTAGACAAAGTCGTTTTGACCGTAAAAGGTAAAAAACAGACTCACTTTGTCATGCTAGAACTAGCAATTGAAACACGCCGTCCTGAGCGCATCAAAGACATTGATGAGTACATGCCAATGGTACAAAACTCATTATTAAAATTGTTTAGCGACAAAACATTTGATGAGTTACAGCAAGCGGGTGCCATCGATATTCTGCAAAACGAAGTAAAACAAACGCTTTTACTGGCTTTTGCTAAGACAGACATCGTTCGCGAAATCGACGATGTTTTGTTGACTAAATATGTTGTGCAATAACGGAGCACAACCATGTTAGACATGAATATACAAGACACCTATACCACAGAAGAGGAAGTGACGACGCCATCACGCCCAATTGACGAAAATGCACTGCTGCAACGTCATCAAGTTATGGTGAAACGCGTCGTTAACCAGCTACGTGTTCATGCCACTTCTCACTGTAGTATTGAAGATATGCAGCAAATTGGCCTTATCGCTCTAGTTGAAGCTGGACGCCGATACGGCGATGTTGACGATCCTCATTTCCCTGCCTTTGCCGTGTGTCGCGTTCGAGGTGCAATTTTAGACGAATTACGCCGGTTAGATTGGCGCTCACGTAAAACTCGCCAACAGGCTCACGAACTCAACGACGTGACTCGAGATCTCACACGCTCTTTAGGTCGGATGCCTACGGATGCAGAAATCATCCAAGCCTTGGGGACGAATGAGCAGGACTATTACAACCGCCAAAATGCCGCCCTTGCGGGAGAGATGCAAAGCCTTGACCAACTGATGGAAAGCAGTGGTGATAGCTATATTGGCGGGCAATATGATGGCATGGAACATGAGCATATTCGTCGCAGTTTAGATAGCGCTTTAGGCAAATTGCCGAAGCGTGATCAATTGCTGCTTACTCTGTTCTATCAACATGAACTCAACTTACACGAAATAGCTCTGGTATTGGATCTGACACCACCTCGTATATGTCAGCTTCACAAACAAGCGCTGAAACAACTCAACCAATTAATGTCCTCTTAGGAGTCACAAGATGCAAAAGTTTTTTGGAGTCCTCACTATCCTGGTGTGCGTCTTCGGTGGATACATGTGGGCCGGCGGTAACTTAGGCGCTATCTGGCAACCAGCCGAATTCCTTATCATCATTGGCGCTGCTGCTGGTTCTTTGATCATCGGTAACCCACCTCACGTACTGAAAGAAATGCGTCGCCAAGTGCCTGCGACCATCAAAGGCCCGACAGAAGAGCATGAGTACTACATGGAATTAATGGCGCTACTCAATAACTTGCTTGAGACAGCGCGCAACCGTGGTTATAAGTTTCTCGACTCTCACATTGAGTCGCCAGAACAGAGCTCTATGTTTCTCGCTTACCCGACGATTGCTGAGGATCATCGCCTAATTTCTTTCATTACTGATAATTTACGTTTAATGGCAATGGGACAAATGTCGCCTCATGAATTAGAGGGACTGCTAGAGCAAGAAATTGAAGCTATCCAAAACGAAATGCTTTTGCCTTCACGCTCACTACAGCGTACAGCAGAAGCACTACCTGGCTTCGGTATTCTTGCAGCAGTTGGTGGCATCATTATCACCATGCAGGCCATTGATGGCTCAATCGCTATGATTGGTTATCACGTTGCAGCAGCTCTCGTAGGTACATTCATTGGTATTTTCGGTTGTTACTGTGGTTTAGACCCACTAAGTAACGCCATGGCTCAGCGAGTAAAACGTAATATGACTGCTTTTGAATGCGTACGCGCAACCTTGGTTGCCTACGTAGCGAAGAAGCCGACATTGCTCGCCATTGACGCTGGTCGTAAACATATTCAGCTAGACATCAAACCAACATTCAACCAAATGGAGAAGTGGTTAGCTGAACAGGAGGGATAATGCAAAAACAAGAGCATGTAGTGTTCAAACGTGCCAAAGCACACAGCCATGATGAACCTCATGGCGGCGCGTGGAAAGTCGCGTTTGCTGACTTCATGATCGCCCTAATGGCGCTGTTTCTTGTGCTTTGGGTTATGCAGGTGGTAGACAAAGAAGAGCGTAAAGCAATTGTCGCCCACTTACATAGCTCAAGCGTATTCGACAAGAGTTACGGTAATCCATTTGATACTTCACAAAGTATCTCTCCTATTGACTTGGCACAGGACTCTTCTGTGCCAAGTAAACACAATTCCAACCACGTGGTGAGCTCATACTTTCGAGGTGACGGCGATGGGCCAGAAATCGACTCGTTGATTCCTGGTAACTTCGATACTCAGGAGCAACTTGCAGCGCTGGCGAAAGTCATTGAACGAATGACCGCTCAGATTAACGCACAAGGAAATGTCAACGTCACCGTGACCCCACAAGGCCTACGTATCGTCCTTCAAGATGATTACAAACAGCATATGTTCAGTCGTGGTGGCGCAGAGCTGACCCCTTTCTTCGAAGACTTATTACTTGCACTTGCGCCTGTATTTCAGCGTGTGAACAACCCACTGATCATCAGCGGACATACGGATGCGATTCCATTTAAAAAACGCTTTGGTCGTCAATCAAACTGGGCGCTATCTGCATCTCGAGCTGATGTCGCAAGAAATACGCTGGTTGAAGGTGGCATGCCGGATGATCGAGTCATGCAGGTCACAGGCATGTCGGATAGAGCACTGCTCAACCCTGATGAACCAGATTCAAGCGAAAACCGCCGTATCGAGCTGTTCATTTTAACGACGCCAGCAGCCAAAGTACTCGAAACTCTTTTTGGTAACCACCAAGAAAGTGAACTGCAAAAAGCGAAAGATAAAGCCGAATTTAACCAACCAGTCATTCGACAAGAAGTCATCAATTACTCGGGTGATACGGCCACCAACGAAGTAAATATTCAACAATTATAACCTCAAAAGGTCACCTCGCCTGATGGTGACCTTTCTAACTGAAACCTCTGTTACTGTGACTTTTTAGTTGAGTTCTATATGCACATAACACCTTCCGAAAACAAAAAACGCGATCTGTTGAAGAAAGCCTTTTTATGGTTAATTGTCTTCGACTACCTTTTATTGGCGTTTTTCTTAACTCAGCTGTCCAGTTTAACGCTTAACAGTGGGACCATGATCAGTATGCTGCTCGTCGTCTACAACGTCTTACTCGTTTCTCTGTGCTTTCAAAGAACCAATAAACAGGACTCTTATATTATCTACCCTGTTTTATCCGCGACGTTGTTGGCATTTGTCTGCTTTCTTTATTTCTTTTTTTTAATTTAGATACCAGACTCCACCATTGATTTGATTTTTAATGCTTTTTCGAAGTGGTCGAGCCGGTGGGTCTGAATCCACCACGTAGCCGCCTCCATCAACCGTTCTGGATCATCATTTTTGTTGGCGAAAAACGCATAAAATGAGAGCCCAACCTGCTCACCTTTGCTTTCGATCTTTTTGTCACAGACCTCTATTATTTTGTCTCTCAATGAAGCTCTCATTTCTATTCCCTTACGCTAGTACATACTCACTAACCATACGGTTGAAAGAAATCAGATCAAACGAACCTTTAATTTCAAAACGTACTCTTCCCACCTCACTCATGAAGAACTCAATTTCACAATCTAAGTCAAAAGTACCAGACGTCTCGATAGAAAATGCATTGATCTTGCTATAAGGCAGCGACGTGTAATCCACTTTTGAGCCCGTAATCCCTTGCACATTCGCCGCAATCACTCGCTTGTTGGTAAACACCACTTGGTCGCGAACCGTTTTAAAGCCCGCAAATACCGACTCGCCATCAATAAGAAACTTGTGAAAATCTTCCCTAACTTTTGATACCTCAATGGGTTTAAGCTTAAACACTGATGAATTGTCGAAATCGATCATAGTCATTCCTTTTTAGTTGATAACGAACAAACTCAACGTAGCAGATACACAGACCGTTGCCTATCAGCTAAGTACCATCTTTCGATTTCAAACCTAGGAAAAATTCAACAAAGTGCATTACTTCCAGCCCTGCCGCCATAGCTCTGGGTCTTTCAGGTCTTGCCAGTTCATCTCTTGCTCACGTTTACTCATAACCGCCTCAATGACACATTTCACAACATTGCCTTCTTCATCCAGCTCCATTTCTGTTACGACAAAGTGCTTCTCTTTATTTTTAGGTGACGTCGCCGTCCATTTGCTGTGCAATAGCTTCTTGGGGTGAATTTTATTCATAGTGGTATACCAATTTAACTAACATCTTTATGTATACGACTGAATACCAAGAGAGAATCAGATTTTATTTTTAAGCATCCACGAAAAGAAAAAGCCGCAAAAGAGGTCATCCCCTAATGCGGCCTTACTTGCAACCCAATTAGGTCTTTTGACCGTTCAAACGAGGGGTTAAGTACTGACTCTGTAGCAACTGCAACGCCTTACCAACCAGCACAATCACTACCGCGCCGATCAGTACTGGCGTGAACAAAAAGCTCCACCCCTGCCCAGAGGCCATGATCAAGATAGGATTTGCGCCCGCAGGTGGATGCGTTGTCTTCGTAATCAGCATCGCTGACACACCTAACCCAGTCGCAATCGCCAGCGTGATTGGCGTGATCTCAACGTATTGGCTAAACGCAATACCGATAGATGCCGTAATGAAGTGACCAATGATCACATTTTTTGGTTGAGCTAGAGGGCTGCTAGGCACCCCAAACACCAACACCGCAGTAGCACCAAATGGCGCCATGAGAAGTACAACCTCAGTAAGAGATACCTCGGCGTAAGACAACACACCAATAGCCAATGTCGCACCAAGCCCCGCGACCAAAGATAAAATTAAATTATTCATAAACACCTCAAGGTAGACCGAATTGTCTACAAATTAAAATAGACAAATCTGTCTACCTTTGTCAATATGTGTTTGTAGAACTTTTTGAGGACGTAGTTATGAACAAAAAGAAACAGTTATTGATCGATACCGCGTTGTCGCTGTTTTACAAACAGGGCATCAACTCCATTGGCATCAATGAAGTCCTTAAAGTATCTGGCGTGGCTAAACGCACACTGTACAGCCATTTTGAGAGCAAAGAAGCGCTCATCCTCGCCGCACTAGAACAACGCCACCAAATCTTCATGGCGTGGCTAGAGGAAAAACTGTCATCAGCACAATCGAGCACAGACGTGATCGACCAGTTGTTTACCGCGCTTAACGGCTGGTTTCATGGTTCTGAGGAAAAATTGGGCGAGTTTCGCGGCTGTTTCTTCATCAACACGTCCGCCGAATTCAGTGACGACAGCGGCGAGATCGCAACGTATTGCCGCCACCATAAAAAACAGGTTCGTGAGCTAATTCAACGCTATCTCAAATCAGACAACACATCATTACTCGATGCTATTTGCATCATGAAAGAAGGTGCCATCACTACCGCTTACATGACAAAAGAGTACGACGACGTCACAAAGAAATGCGTGGAAATTTTGCACAAGCTGTAACGGTAAGAAAGCAAGAAACGAATCGACCGAGCACCAAACTGGCGAGAATGTTCAGAAATGGTAAGGTTATTTTATCAACCTAATGAGACACGCTTGATATGAAAATTGGCGAACTGGCGCAAAAAACGGGCCTTGCTCCCTCGCGTATTCGATTTTACGAGCGCATCGGACTGCTAAAAACCGTGACCCGTAAAGCCAATGGGTACCGCGAGTATCCGCAAGAAGCGTTAATGATTCTGGACATGATCACAACGGGTCAGCAAGCTGGATTCAGTTTGGATGAACTAAGTGCGTTACTGCCATCCGACCTTTCTAGCTGGGATCATCATCAGTTGTTGACAACCTTGCAGCAAAAAGTCCAAGAGCTAGACGAACTTGAGCGAAAAATTGCGCAGAGTAAAAGCAAGTTAAAAAAAGTACTTAAAGAGATTGAAGCTAAGCCAGATGACATGGACTGTGCAATGAATGCAAAACGCGTCATGTCTCAGCTTGGTCAAACGATTCTGACCAAAGAAAACCCTTCAAATAAAAATAAAGCCGTCACCAAAGCAAAGCAACGTTAACAAGCGAAGCTTTACTCTTGATGTTGAGTTAAAGATTCGCAAGTTCCCTACCTGCCACTAAATTGAGTTTGTCAAAACCATTCGCTCTTAGCTCAGGTCTGCCATCTCCTTATTTCTATATTCAATAAAAATTAATCTGATTTATCTTCAAAATGCGGGTTGACCTTAAACCTAACTTTAATCTTAGGATGAATATCAAAGCAACACAGCAGGAGATTGGTGAATGCAAACGATATTAGGTGCAAGTGGGCAAATTGGCCGTGAGCTATCATTAAGCCTAAAACGAGACTTTACGAGCGACATCCGTTTAGTGAGCCGCAATCCGCATCGAGTCAACGAGACGGATCAACTGGTAAAAGCGGACTTGCTCGACGCGAAACAAACATCAGATGCCGTAAAAGGTTCTAGTATCGTTTACCTTACTGCAGGGCTACCAATGGATACCCAACTGTGGGTGGAACAGTGGCCAACAATGATGCGTAATGTCATCGCCGCATGTAAAACTCATCAAGCAAAGCTTGTTTACTTTGATAATACCTACATGTACCCGCAAACGGATACGCCTCAACAAGAAGATGCACCATTTCAACCTAATGGAGAAAAAGGTCGAATTCGTGCGGTCATTACTGACATGCTGCTAGAATCGATGAATAAAGGAGAAATCGAAGCCGTTATCTGTCGCGCTCCGGAGTTTTACGGCCCGGGAAAAACGCAAAGCATCACTAATTCCGCCATTATCGATAATCTACTTAACCAAAAGAGCGCAAAAGTGTTTTTACGTGATGACACCAAACGCAGCTTAATTTATACGCCAGACGCAAGCCGAGCCATGGCGCTAATTGGGAATACGCCCGATGCTTACGGACAAACTTGGCATTTGCCTTGCGATGATCGTCGACTGACGTATCGGGAGTTTATCGCTGTTGCGGCAAAGGTTTTTAACGTTCAGCCGAAATACAAAGTCATCAAGCGCTGGCAATTGTGGCTAGCTGGGCGATTTAATCAAACCATTCGAGATGCAGCCGAGCTTTTGCCTCGCTACGAATCTGACAACCTTTTTGTTTCAGATAAGTTTCAGACTCGTTTTCCAGATTTTCAAATCACCACATTCGAACAAGGCTTGACCACAATTCAACAAGAAAAAGCCAATGACCAGAAACCTCTTTAAGCAGGCATTGATAGGAGCTTTTTGATGAAAGATAACACACCGGCATCATCCCCAGAGCGTTGGATCATATACGGAGCCAATGGTTATACAGGCGAGCTGATTGCGAGAGAGGCCGTAAAACGGGGTCACCACCCAATCCTTGCAGGTAGAAGTTTAGAGAAAGTACAAAGCCTAGCGGCTGAACTAGGGCTGCAAAGTCTTGCTTTTTCTCTTGAGGATAAAAGCAGCGCGGTCCAACATATTTCGGGTTCCTCACTGGTATTAAACTGCGCAGGGCCCTTTTCTTCGACGGCAAAACCGATGATGAAAGCGTGCCTAGAAGCAGGCGCGCATTATCTCGATATTACAGGTGAGATCTCTGTATTTGAGTTTGCACAAACGCTGCAATCACAAGCAAAGGAAGCTAGTGTCGTATTGTGCTCTGGTGTTGGTTTTGATGTTATTCCAACGGATTGCATTGCAGCCACATTGAAAGCTGCGCTACCAGATGCAACCCACTTGTCTCTCGGTTTTGACTCTCGCTCTGGTTTTTCTCCGGGCACAGCGAAAACGTCTGTCGAAGGTTTGGCTCAAGGCGGAAAAGTGAGACTTAACGGAAAAATCACCACCGTTCCGCTAGCGTATAAAGTTCGCAACATTGATTTTGGTGACGGCGAAAAACTTGCGATGACCATTCCGTGGGGCGATGTTTCAACCGCCTATTACACCACGGGGATTGAGAATATTGATGTTTTTATTCCCGGATCGCCGAACATGATAAAAAACGCTAAACGAGCGAATTGGGTTCGCCCCCTTCTCGGCATAACCTGGGTACAAAACCTCATAAAAAGCCGTATTGAAAGAACCGTAAAAGGACCGAATGAGGAGCAAAGAAACCAATTACCCACATATGTGTGGGGTAAAGCAAGTAACAAACTCGGACAAAGCAAAACAGCACGAGTACAAACGGCCAATGGCTACAGCTTAACCGTAACGGGATCTCTGGCGATTGTAGAACACCTGCTACATACGAAGCCTGAAGCCGGTGTATACACACCCTCTAAACTCATGGGCTCCAATTTTGTGTCGCAGCTTCCCGGCTCTAGTGGCATAACCATTGAAGAGTAAACAAAAAGGCACCTATCGGTGCCTTCTGCATTAACAGGGGTTGAGACCATCACAACTCGTGTTCGGTACGGGCGATGATGTCATCCTGCGCGTCTCGTGACAGCGCGGTAAAGAAGGCTGAATAGCCCGCAACTCGTACAACGAGATCGCGATACTGCTCAGGGTTCTTTTTCGCCGCCAGCAAGGTTTCACGAGAGACGATGTTGTACTGCACGTGCCAACCTTTATGGTGATTAAAGAAGGTGCGAATCAGCATTGAAAGCTTGAGCTTATCTCCTTCTGAAGCGACAGCCGCTGGGCTTAACTTCTGGTTAAGCAGCACACCACCCAAGATTTTATTGGCTTGAATTTTACCGACTGAGTTGTACACCGCCGTTGGTCCCAAACGGTCAGAGCCCGATGCTGGACTTGCGCCTTCCGCCAGTGGTGTTTTCGCTTTTCGACCATCTGGTGTTGCCATCGTGGATGCGCCAAATGGCACGTTGGCAGAGATGCTTGATGTTCCCGCGTAGTAGCCACCACCAATTGGCCCGCGCCCATGACGTGTGTTGACAAATTGCGCCAACTCATCGATATAAACTTGGTAAGCATCAGCCAGCAGTTGGTCGACATAATCGTCGTCATTGCCGTATTTTGGCGCGAAGTTGATTAAGCGTTGGCGAAGTTGTTCGTTCTCAATACCATAGAAGTCTTCTTCTAATGCTTTTGCCAGTTCCGTTTGGCTGATTTGTGCTTCTTCAAACACCAAATGTTTGATCGCCGCCAAACTGTTACCCAAATTGGCGATACCCACTTGCAGGCCAGATACCCAATCGTATTTCGCTCCGCCTTCTTTTACTGTTTTACCGCGCGCCAAACAGTCATCCACCAGCGATGAGCAGAAAATATCTTGCGCTTGCTGCTCAAGCACGCTGTCGACTACGGTATCGATCTCAATCGATTTACGTGTGTAGTAGCGAATTTGCTCCGCCCAAGAAGCGGTGACTTGATCAAAACTCTCGAAGTTGCCTTTTGCCAACGACTTATCATGCGGCAAGAAGGCTTTGCCCGTGGTTGCATCCACACCTTCGTTAAGCGCCGCCAGCAAAATACGCGCAAAGTTAATGAAGCTCATACCCGTGCAACGGTAACCCCATTTGCCTGGAACAGCGGTTTCAATACAGCCAATAGACGCATAGTTGTAAGCATCTTCTTTCTCGACACCTAGCTTGATGAACTCTGGAATGACGATTTCATCGTTGTTGAATGCAGGCATACCGAATCCGCATTTGATCACTTCAATACAGCCCATCAAGAACTCTTGATTCAGACCTTTATGATAGCGAACACTCAAGTTCGGTTGCGTGGAACGTAGCTGACCACAAGACTCCAAAATCGCCCAAGATAGCGGATTTACGGCATCTTCAGGTTCTCCATTCTCATTCAGCTTTTGGCCACCGATACAGACATTTTGATACAGCGGAGAACCTGCCGACGCTTTTGAGTGCGAGCCAGAGCGAATCTTGTTTACTTCAAGCAATTTCAACCAACAGCTTTGCAATAACTCAAGGGCGAACGCTTTGTTCATCGTGCCACTTTCAAGATCACGCACGTAGTAGTCGTTTAGGAACTGGTCCATCCGACCGAATGAAACAGAGTGGCCATTCGATTCAATTTGCAACATCAACTGCACAAAATAGCTCAGTTGCAGAGCTTGCCAGAAGTTGGTTGGCGCATGGAAAGCCACATGACGACAGTTTTCTGCGATTGTCTCCAGTTCCGCTTTCCTCTCTGGTCGCGTTTCGTTTTGTGCCATTTCCAGAGCGAGATCGGCGTAACTCACCATGTGCTCCTGAATCGCAAGCAAGACAATTTCGACGGACTTATAAAACTGCTCTTTCTTCAACCCTTCATGCGTCGACACGTCGTTATTAGCGCGATGCTGACGAACCTCATCCAGCAGACCGTTCATACCGATCTTCAGGATTTTTTCGTTATCCACTGCAAGGTGCGCGTCGCCCGAAGTCATGTTGCCTTCGGCTTTAATGATGGTGCTGGCTAGAATCTCTTGTTGCTCGTCGGTAAAAAGTCCATAGCAGCGATCTTGAACCGTTTTACCGCGCCAGTATGGCGTAATGGCGTGAATGCTTTGTTTGTCTTCTTCACTTACCGCAAAACCAGCCCCAGGTCGGTCGGCCAGTTCGTCGATTTCCGCTTCAATCCAACGCACCGTGTATTCAGGGAAGATCGGCGCAGCGCGTACTTTGCTCGCTTGGTTACCGACAATCAGCTCGTCGTGCTTAATCCAAATGGTGCGAGTACGTAAGTGCTCTTGTAGCGCCAGCGCTCGTTGCACAATCACAGGTTTGTCTTCATTTGCCTGATACGCCCGAGTGTAAGCCTCTGCGCGCTCGGTACAGATAGGCGGCGTTACGATGTTGACCAGTGCAGATTTGTGGGCTTTGATTCGCTCTGGAAGGGTATGTAGGTCCATGGTTAACCTCTAACAATCACGTTAAGTTGAGTATGTTCGCTTGCGTATTGCATTGCGTTTTCTAGCAGTTCTGGATTATTTAATGGTTTGTCAGAACACTCGTAAGGCATATCGAGCAAACGGTATTTATTGATGCCGAGGGTGTGATACGGCAGCAAGTGAAGTTCTTGACAGCTTTCTAATGAAGCTGCGAAATCAATGATCGCTTTGAGCTCATCAATGGTGTCATTGAAGCCCGGCACAACCGGCACGCGAATAACAATGCGTTTAGCCATCGGTGCCAATTTTCTAAAATTGTCTTTGATGCGTTTTAACGATCCCTTCGCCCAGCAGAGAAACTTTTCTTCGTCGGTGTGTTTAAGATCCGCTAACCAGCAATCGATATACGGCGCAACTTTTTCTACGTTTTTCCACGGAACATGCATGCACGACTCCACCGCCGTAGACACATGGTTTTGATGCAAACGTTCGGCAAGTTCTGCCACAAGATTTGGCTGCATCAGCGGCTCGCCACCAGAAAACGTCACGCCACCTTGGCTTTGATCGTAAAAAGGCTTGTCTTTCATCAACACTTCAAACAAGTCGTCCGATTTCGCCGCTTCTCCACATATGCTGAGCGCTTGTGTTGGACATACGTTTCGCAGCGCTATGATCTGCGCCTCGCTCATGGCTTTTCGATTGATGATGATTTGATCGTCAATGCGTCGGATACCATCGCTTGCCATGTCGCCGTTTACGGTTTGTTTATAAGCCGACACACAAAGCTGGCAGTCCGCTATACAACTGCGCTCATCAAACAGCAGAGAGTGCTTTTCACTGCGGCTTTCTGGGTTTTGGCACCAAGGACAGGACAAACTGCATCCCTTCAGAAACAGAATGGTGCGAATACCATCACCATCGTGGGTCGAGAACCTCTGAATATTGAAATACATTGCTGTCCGCCTCTTGGTTTGCTCTTCTACTTTTCACGCTTTTCTTTTTCTGAAAGCTTCATTTGATAATGAAACATTGCTACTTAACTTTCGTTTTGTGAAATTATTATAGTTTCAATTGAAATTACAATTGATCAAAATCAAGATCTCAGCGGATTGTCAGATCTATAGTGATCCCATCATCAAAACGAAGATTTTGTATAAGGTAGAACCCATGATCGAACTCTATTTAGATACTGCTGACGTGGCAGAAGTAAAACGCTTTAACCAATGCCTACCTCTGAAAGGGGTAACCACAAATCCAAGTATTTTGGCGAAATCAAAACAAGGCTTGAACCAAACCTTAGCTGGCATGCAAGAAGCGTTAGGGGGCACACCCCGTTTCCATGCTCAAGTGGTGAGCACAACTGTAGAAGGCATGGTGGAAGAAGCGCGCCAAATCCATGAATTACCTTATGATATGGTCGTCAAAGTGCCAGCAACCGAAACAGGCTTATCGGCAATTAAGTTAATGAAAAAAGAGGGAATTCAAGTGCTCGCCACTGCTATTTACTCTGCCCAGCAAGGTTTCCTTGCGGCATTGTGTGGCGCTGACTATCTTGCGCCTTATGTGAACCGTATTGATGCGATGAACGGAAACGGTGTAGAAGTGGTCGCAGACCTGCAATTGCTACTGGATCAAAACCAACTGCCTGCAAAAATTTTGGCAGCGAGTTTTAAGAATACCCAACAAGCGATGGAAGTGATGAAGTTAGGTATTGAAGCGATTACCTTGCCTGTCGATGTGGCCGCGCAGATGTTTTCTCATCCAGCAGTTCAGTCGGCTGTCGATCAATTTGATAAAGACTGGAAGTCCGCGTTTGGCAACAAACTTTCATTTGAAAGTTAAGCATAAAATTATCGAAAGTCCCGTTCCTCCTCGAACGAGGGGCTTTTGATATGGGAATCTCTGAGAAAAAGTAACATTCGCGCAGGCAACTGTTTATAGATGCGGCTTACGAAGAGGTTCCCACCTCACTAATCTCGCCTCTACCTTCACGCAAAGTACTCTATTCGTAACATCACTACTGACGAACAACGCTCGTTCCACAAGCAAAAAATTTTTGCTTCAAGCCGACAAACTCACAATCTCAACGCATCAATAAGTCGGTAATTATTAATTTTATCTATTGGAAATGAACACTGTTCATTTATAATCAGCGAACCTAACGCAGTAACAAGGAATCCACTTCATGAAACGCATTGCGCTTCTCTTTGCCATGTTTGCATTACTTTCTGGTTGTAGCAGCATGTCGCCAGAACAATGCCAAACCGCAGATTGGTATCGCGTCGGCTACCAAGATGGCCGCTCAGGCAACAACCCAAACATTTTGTACGAATACATTAAAGACTGTCGCGAAGCAGGCGTAACGCCAAATCACGTTGAGTGGCAAGACGGTTTTGATAAAGGCACTATTCTTTACTGTTCGCCAGACAATGGTTACACGGTGGGTGTAGAAGGAAAAACCTACTATGGCGTTTGCTCTAACGATCTTTTCCTTAAAAACTATCAGTTAGGCCATCAAGAATATCAGCTTCAACAGCGCATTAACGCGTTAGATGCGGAGATATCACGCCTTGATCATCAATTGGATGCAAACTTAGATAAAGACAACGCGAAGCGTATTAGAGAGAGAAGAAAACAACTGGCGCGTGAGCGTGCATCACTCATCTCGCCAGGAGCTAATTACTACTTTAACTTTTAGTCGCGACGGGCTACAACGCTAGGGTCATAAAGCGGCTATTTGGATCAGGTTGATAGTCGCCAAACGGCTCGCAGTACGCGAAGCCATGTTTTTCATATAGGCGATGCGCGGGTTCAAAAAATGCCATCGACCCAGTTTCCAAACTTAAACGTTGTATCCCCTGATGTTTCGCTTGCTCAATCACGTGATTGAGTAAGCGGGATGCCACGCCCTGTTTTCTCGCCGACGGCGTCGTACGCATCGATTTCAACTCTGCGTGACGATCTTCTAGTTGGCTAATTGCCACACATCCCAATAGCTGCTCACCATCCCAGCCCGTCCAAAACGTGATTGAAGGCAACTTCAACTTGCTTACATCTAACGCATGCACGCTCTCTGGTGGCGATGTAGCGTACATGTCCTGCAAATGCTCTTCCAACAACGCAAGCACCTGCTGCCGTTCTAAATTGTCGATTTCAATTCTCATATATCCATCCTTGGTGTTTTTCTAGTTAAAGCGGCTGCATCATGATGTGCTGCGGTCCAACGGGGCCGCCGTGGTAAAGCTCATTGGTATCTTCAAACCCTGATTTTAAGTAACACTGATAAGCGGGTATGTTGCGGCAATTCACGGTGAGATAAAGCGCATCAAACTCGGGATAATGGCGTTTGGCGAAATCGGCAAACTGTTGAATGGCTTGCTTGGCGATGCCTTTGCCTTGATGACGGTGATCCACCAGCAAAGCACGCACGCCTAAACTGTTTTTCGGGCAAAAATCGTATTTCTCGCTGTAAGCTGCATCAAATAGAAAAAAGCCAACCACGTCATCGTCTGCCAAAATCAGATGCGGAAGTTCTGTAGGTTCAAGACGTGTAAGCATTTCACCCACATCCGCGACCGTAAACTGCGATTGATCTTCTAGCACGCTAAGTTCGCAAGTTTGTTCATGTCGCTCAGGCGAATACTTTTCAATAGTAATCATAATCTTCCTTGTTGTTTTTATGCTCAATTCATACAGGGTATGTCGTAAATAGAAATACCTAGTGTCGTATTTCCCACTCGCAGGCAAACGTTTAGCACTCTATTATCCTCGCCATTCGATAGAGAGGTTTCCATGTCCCGTTTTTTACTTTGTAGTTTTGCACTCGTTTTACTCTACCCTACTGCCATTGATTTGTATCTTGTTGGTTTGCCTCAAATTGCGTCAGATCTCAACGCCAGTGAATCTCAGTTGCATATTGCGTTTTCGATCTATTTAGCTGGCATGGCTACCACCATGTTATTCGCGGGGAAAATTGCAGACTCTGTGGGACGAAAACCTGTTGCCGTCGTCGGCGCGATGATCTTCGTGCTAGCGTCTTTTCTCGGCGGGATGGCTGAGCAACCAAACGCTTTCTTGATTGCTCGCTTTTGCCAAGGCATCGGGGCTGGATCTTGCTATGTCGTCGCGTTCGCGATTTTACGCGACACGTTAGACGATGAACGCCGCGCGAAAGTATTGTCGATGCTCAATGGCATCACCTGTATCATTCCAGTGATCGCACCCGTGATTGGTCACTTGATTATGCTGAAATTTCCTTGGCCGAGTTTGTTTACCACGATGGCAGGAATGGGCATTCTCGTCAGTGTATTGGCCATTTTTGTTCTCAAGGAATCACTACCCAACCAACAAGGGGAAGAACAGACAGCGCCAGAGAGCCATCAAGAGACTTTCTTCGAGCGATTTTTTATCAGTAGGCTGATCATTACTGCGCTTGGAGTGACCACCATTCTGACCTTTGTTAACGCTTCACCAATTGTCGTGATGAGCATGCTTGGTTTTGATCGCGGTGGCTATTCTTCCATCATGGCAGGGACTGCGACGATCAGTATGTTGATTTCGTTCTCGGCGCCATTGGCATTGGGGATTTTTAAGCAGCGAACCTTAATGATGACCTCTCAAGTATTGCTCGCTTGTGCAGCCATAGTACTCAGTGCTGCCCATTTCCATGATGGACAATCTCTTTACTATGTATTCGGACTTGGGCTGATTTGCGCTGGCTTCGCTTGTGGCTTTGGCGTGGCCATGAGCCAAGCGCTCAGCCCATTCTCTCAACAAGCTGGCGTGGCAAGCTCGTTACTGGGCATTGCTCAAGTTTGTAGTTCAGCGTTCTATATTTGGTTTATGGGTTTCATCGGCGTTAGTGCTCTGAATATGTTGGTGTTTATCTTAGTGTTAGGTAGCGTAATCAGCCTTGCTCTAATACTATTGATTCCAAAGCCTGTTCACGATACCCATTATGAAGAAATCCCTAGCGCGACTTGATTTAAACTTATTGTTCACTCTGCAATTATTGCTGCAAGAACAAAGCGTCTCGAAAGCCTCGAAAAAGCTGAACGTTACGCCCTCTACCGTAAGTAAGTCGCTCAACAAACTTCGTCATTGGTTCGATGATCCTTTGTTTGTCAAAACACCTAAAGGTCTTGCGCCAACACCTTTGGCGCAAAGCATGGAGCAAGATCTTGCAGAATGGCTGCAAATTGGCAGCCAGATTGCAGAAAAACGCAGCGATATTACGCCTAAAGGAGTGCGTTTTGATATCACGATTGAGTCGCCATTAGTACTCACGGTGCTAGACAGACTCATCGTCGCTATCCACCAGCGATACCCTGAAGCGAAAGTAAAAACCAGTAACTGGGATTACGATTCACTCGACGCCATCATTCGAGGCGAGGCGGATATCGGTTTTACCGGCCGAGAAAGTCACCCTAGATCGAAAGAGTCGTTGGATCTTCTGCCGTATTTCTTGGATTTTGAGATTCTATTTTATGACCTACCGATGGTGTATTTGCATAAAGATCATCCGGCATTACAGCAAGAGTGGAATCTCGAGACCTTTCTGAACTACCAACACATCAATATTGTTTGGGAAAAAAGTGAAACTTGGGCGTTGGATGAAGTGTTAACGGAACTAGGGCTACAGCGCTCTATCGGGCTGACGATGTCCAACTTTGAGCAATCCCTTTTTATGGCAGCGCAGCCGACGCATGGCATGATCACCACCGCGCCGCACTATTGCAAAAGCTACACAGAAAAGCTGCATCTCGATTTGGTGTGCTTGCCAATTCCGTTAGACCAAACTCAACAAGACAAGTTACTGATTCCATTTACCATGATTTGGCATAAACGCAATGCGTACAATCCCAAATTGCTATGGTTGAAAAACACCATCAAGTCATTGTACGAACAACCATCCCTACCACAGTAACACTCAGGCTAAGGTCAGGTTTTCTCTGGTGATTTTTGCTGATTTTCTCGCTCTGACAGCTATAACTAATCACTTTATCAACTAATGAAAAAGGTCGTTTGACGCTACACTCAATCCATATTTCTGCGTTAAGGGCCAAGGATGTCGACCTTTTTACTCACTGCTATTACGATGCTGGCGTTCGCCGCCAATTCATTATTGTGCCGACTTGCATTGGCCGAAGGGTTAATTGATGCAGGAAGCTTCACTCTCGTCCGATTGATATCTGGCGCGATTACCTTAATCGCATTGCTTGTCGTGAGAGGTCAGTGGAAAGCCGATCGGCCAACTTCTCGCTTTCGCTTTTTTGCTGGCGTGGCGTTATTTGGTTATGCTGCCCTTTTTTCTTTCGCGTACTTACAACTGGCGACAGGAACTGGTGCTTTGCTTTTGTTTGGTGCCGTGCAACTTACATTACTGGCAATCTATTGGTGGCAAGGTGAGCGCTTTCAGTTTCTCGAAATCATCGGTATCGGCCTTTCGATTGTTGGCTTTGTTTGGTTAATGTTGCCATCAGCCACTCGCCCCGATATCAGTTCTGCACTTCTCATGTTGATTTCTGGCGTTTGTTGGGCTGCGTTTACTGCGCTCGGTAAACAAGCGCCTTCTCCAAGTAGTGGCATCACGTGGGGATTTATCGCTGCATCTATGATTGGCATACTGCTATCGCCGTTGATGCTGTCCTCAATCCATCTCTCTCTGAGTGGAATCTTGCTCGCTATCACGTCTGGCGCCATTGCCTCTGGCCTTGGTTATACACTTTGGTACCAAGTCGTACGTAAGCTCTCTTTGCTTCAAGCCGCCGTCAGCCAACTTTCCGTGCCAGCCATTGCTTTGCTGTTAGGTACCGTCGTACTCCACGAACCTCTTTCACTACACACACTTTTAACCAGTGGCATCATTCTTGGTGGCATCGCTTTGGTTTTTTATCTCGATCCAAAAAAGCAAGCGAACAATCGGCAAGCCGATAAAAAATAATAACTTTCCCTCTCAAATACCCATTCATCATCTATGCTTTTTAAAGCAGCAAAGCTCATTGCAGATGGTACGAGTGGCCTGCTTTAGTATCAGGCGAAGGATATAAGGCGAGAATTGGCTCACACAACACAACGATTTTGTTTCAAAAGTGAGAATCGTCACAGATCGAGATTTTGCTCGTTTTAGCCGTTTCGTCAATAACGCCAAGGGCTAGCGCGAGATCGAGCCAAATACGCACTTTGTGTTTTGACAAAGGGTTTACAAAGCACACTTTTTCACCCGCTATATTCCGCCCCCCGAATTTATTCAGAACAATATTCTGATTATTCACATAAGAAATTCATCAACTTATAACGATAAGCCTGAGCAAACTTTGACACTATGAACGACAAAATAAAATTCGCTATTAAAGTATCGCTTAGCCTAACTCTGGCTTATCTGATCCCGTTTGCCATGGGTTGGCCGCAAGCATCGACGGCCGCAACCACTGTAATGCTGATTGCATCGACAGGCAGTCGTCGTGAATCACTCGCCAAAGGTACCTTACGCGTGTTAGGTACATTGGTTGGTGCCGTGGTTGGCTTGTTACTGGTGGGGTTGTTTGCTCAAGATCGCTTGCTGTACATGCTGAGCGTGTCGGTTGTGGTCTCATTCATTTTTTACTTCCGTAATGCCTATCAAAAAGATCCTACGCTACTCATGCTGACCGGTGTGATGACGTTGATGATGTCCAATGGCGGTGACGCAGAAGGTGCGTTTCTTTATGGCGTTGACCGCGCCTATATGACGGTGTTTGGGGTGGTGGTTTACACACTCGTGGGGACTTTCTTATTCCCAACCAAAACAGAACAAAACCTAAGACAGCTCATCGAACAACTCAACCAAGCACAACGCGCGTTGTTCTCCGCTATCTTGCAAAATTTCGAGCAAAAATCGGCAGGGCAAATCTCTCCTCAAGAAAGCGGAGACGAAAATCCAGAAGCGGAAGAGCCACAACCTAGCGTAGACACTCTCATCGAACAGATGTTTGCCGCCCAAAATGCGCTCGAACAGCGTTTTGCCACAGTCAGTGTGGAATGCAGCGACGTGTCGGCCTACATGAAAGAGTGGCGCTTAGCGGTTCATTTGAACAAGCAAATAACGCAACAATTGACCGTCGCGGCACACAGCCACTTTAGCCACCAGCAAGACCGTGAAAGCATCAGCAACTTTGATCAAGCCGTTGCGGAAATTGACGCGCTATTTGATACCTGCCAACAAGTGTGGGACGAAAAAGAGCCCGCTTTTCGTGCTCAAGAATTCAAAGTCGAATACAACCAAGCGTTGCTTGAAGACGCAGCGCACCTAGAGAAAGGCTCTGCGCTTATGCTGGGGCACCTCTTGGGGCTCATGCATCAAAACTTGTCGCGTTTGGCGGAAAGCATTAGTTGTATTGACTCTGTGACGAACAATGTCTCCTTTGACGTACCGCTGCCGAAACCGAAAGGCAAGTTTCTATGGTGGGACGCAGAAAATTTTAAAACCGCGGTCAAAACCTTTGTCACTTATTGGGTTGCAGGACTGATTTGGATTTATTTCAATCCACCAGGCGGCTACTCGTTCGTGGTCTTCTCGACCATGTTTATGTCTTTGCTGTCGTTCGTGCCTGTGCACCCGATTTTGTTGCTAGTGCTTTTCACTTTCGGCTTCTTGTTCGCGGTGCCTTCTTACGTCTTCATTCTTCCCCAATTGGATCTAGGGTTAGAGCTTGGCCTATTCATCTTTATCTACACCTTTATCGGCTTTTATCTGTTCAACGGGCCAGTGACGATTTTCTACATGGTGGGCTTGTTTGTTCTCGGTTTAGATAACAACATGTTCTATCACTTCGGGATCCTCATGACGATCATGCTGCTGTTCTACATGGTGGTATTCATGATCATTTTCGCGCACTACTTCCCGTTTAGCTCACGACCAGAACACCTCTTTTTGACTATAAAAGAGCGCTATTTTAGGCACACTCGGGATCTGTTTGACTCCTATCAGAAGCAGTCCAGCTCGATTATTACGCCGCTCAAACGGGCCTTGCATTTGGTGACGCTCAACGTTTCATCGAAAAAGCTCAAGGTGTGGGGTTCAAAAATCAACCACAAACACTTTGACAAAACCACGCCAGAAGCGATCGGCGCGTTTAGCAAAGCGTGTGATGTACTCAGTAGTCACATCAACATCTTAATGGCCGCCGAGAAAAAGTTGCTGACCAATCCGCTGATTACTCAACTTCGCCAACAACACCGCGATTCCATCATTCCTTTGATGGCGGGCGCTTTAGCCAGCCATCAAGCAACACAAGAACTCGATTCCGTATTCGACCAATACAGTCAGGATTACCAATCATTCGAAGATAAACTGGAAGATTTTTTTAGTGAGTTAGATTTATCTGACTACGCTTATTCTGAGATAGCCGGTTTTTATATCTTGCTGAATTTAAAACGGAACGTGTTCGAAGCAATCAAGCATTGCAAGCAAACCTACGAGGATATCGATTGGGTGAACTTACAACAGAAGCGTTTTTAAAGGTGGGGATATGATGCTTCCAAAACTAACCAAACCAAGCCTCGCCATACTTTCTTTGCTCGGACTCAGTGCGTGTACCACTGTGGGGCCAGACTATGTTCATCCAAAGCAGGCGCCAATGCCAAGTGACTGGTCGGTGCAAAAAGCAGCCAAAGATACGCAGCAATCAGAGCAACAGCTACAACAATGGTGGCAGCAATTTAATGACTCAACTCTCAATCAGCTGGTTGAGTTGGCGAGCAAACAAAACCTCGATTTAGAAGCCGCGGGACTGCGCATTGTCCAAGCTCGTTCATTACTTGGCATTTCGACTGGCTTGCAATACCCGCAAGTTCAAACCGTGTCAGGAAATCTAACGCGTGCCTACGTGAATGATCAGGGCGTGAATAACGCCACTTTGTCGTTTGATGCTGCTTGGGAAATGGATGTTTGGGGCAAGTATGCTCGCGGTATTGAGTCGGCAGAAGCGGGTTATTACGCATCCATCGCGTCGTATCACGACATCATGGTCACCATCACCGCAGAAGTGGCGCGTAACTACATTAACTATCGCACGTTCCAAGAGCGCATTTTGCTGTCTCGTCGCAACATCGAAATTCAAGAGCGTGTCGTCCGCATTACGCAGGTGCAGTTCGACTCTGGCAACGTTACAGAATTGGACGTTCAGCAGGCGAAAAACCAACTCTATACTACCAAAGCGGCATTACCGAGTCTCGAAGTCGCGATGAAACAATCACGTACCGCGTTGGCGTTATTACTAGGTGCATTACCGGAAGAAGTAGACGAGCTGCTGCAATCAGATGGAATGCATAAGCAAATTGCTGACTACGAAAAACAGTTCAAATCGACGGGCAGAAAATCGGCGCTATCGGGCACCGACGAGCGCTCCATTGTGCCGCGCCCACCGCTGTTGGATACCCAAGTGGACGCGAACTTAGTGATGCGCCGCCCTGATTTGCAAGTCTCCGAGATGCAAGCTCGCGCGCAAAGTGCGCAGATTGGCGTGGCGGAAACGGCTCTGTACCCAAGCTTTTCGCTGTTCGGTTCCATCGGTATCGACAGTACGGTTCCCGATGGCAGCAGTTTCAGTTTTAGCGATTCGCTCACCATGGTGGTTGGCCCAACGTTCAGTTGGAACATTTTCCAATACGGACGCGTGAAAAATAACATTCGTTTCGAAGATGCTCGCTTCCAAGAAACGCTGACCAACTACAACAAAAAAGTGCTGCAAGCCGTGAACGAAGTGACCAATGCGATCGAAGCGTATGACCTGTATTTGCAGCAAAAAGATTTACGTTTGCAATCTGTCAACTCTTCCATTCGTGCGTTCAACATCTCCATGACGCAGTACGAAAACGGCCAAATTTCTTTTGAACGTCTGCTCAACTCGGTAGAGAAAATGACCCGTGCGGAAGACAGCTACGCAACGATCAAAGGGAACGTCGCGAACCAAGTTGTAGCGCTCTACAAAGCCCTAGGTGGAGGCTGGCAAACCCAAACAGGCAAACCCTTCCTCAGTGAATCTATTGCCAAGCAAATGACAGAACGAACTGACTGGGATGGTTATTTAAATGAAGAAAACCGTGTATTGCCGCCTTTGCGCCTCGAAACTCCGGATGAGACCAGTGATGAGAACAAAACGGAGGATCTCTAATGCCTCATGAACTCTCTTGGGGAGACATTTACTTTTCTCCTACGTTACTGGTGCTCTTTCTCGCCGTCACGGCAACGTGGATAACGGTGATGATATTGAACAAGACACGTCTGTCTCGCTTCATTGCTTTTCCGTCTCTGACGTTTATTGCCATCATGGTCGGTTATGTGGTGGCCATCGACAGCTTTTATATTCAATTTTAGGTGCCAAACAAGATGAAAAAACTATTCGTAATCGCACTCAATCTTGTCATTCTTGGTGGCGCAGCTTGGCTCGGCTATCAAAAATTTGAAGAGTATTTTAATAACCCTTGGACACGCGACGGCCAAGTGCGCGCGAACGTCATCAAAGTAGCTCCTCGTGTATCAGGCCCAATTGTAAATGTCGCGGTGCAAGACAACCAAGAAGTGAAAACAGGCGATTTACTGTTTGAAATCGACCCTGCGACTTACGAAGTTGCTTTGTCTCAAGCCGAAGTGGCACTAGAACGCGCCATTGTTAGCTCTCGCGGTAAAAAAATCGAATACGACCGCCTTAAAGATATTCGCGCCAAAGACCGCGGCGCGGTTTCTCATAAGGATCTGATTCGTCGTGAAATCGCTTACGAAGAATCGCTACTGCAAATCAAATCTGCAGAAGAGCAATTAAAATCAGCGCGCCTTAACCTCAGCTTTACCAAAGTTTATGCGACCGTCGATGGTTTTGTGTCTAACCTCGATATTCGAAACGGTACGCAAGCGGTCGCAAACCAGCCACTGCTGGCGCTGCTCGACAAGAACAGTTTCTGGGTGTTTGGTTTCTTCCGTGAAAACCAACTCGCGCAAATCGAACCTGGCAGCCAAGCACGCGTCACTTTGATGTCTCACCCAGACACGCCAATTGACGCAACGGTTGACTCTATCGGTTGGGGTATTGCGCCGAAAGACGGCACGGTCGGCTACAACCTTCTTCCAAACGTGAACCCTGTATTTCAGTGGATTCGCTTAGCACAACGTATTCCGGTGCGAATCTCAATCCAAGAACTTCCAGAAGATGTTGATCTTCGATTCGGGCTTTCTGCGTCCATCATGGTGATGAAAGATTCATCGGCAGAAAATGAACAGTAACTAAGTGAGAAGAACCATGGTCATTGGTAAAAAACTCAAAAACATTAATGAAGAAAACAACTTCTTCTATCTAACTTTAGCGCTGGTGATTTTGTTGCTAGGGAGTGCGATGGCACAAGTGGTGGGTGAAGGGACGATTGAACACATACTGCAGGCGTTCACGGTTCTCACGTTCATTGTCTGTTTTGCCAGCCTTCGCTTCGACAAAATGTGGTCTCGTTTCCTCTATACCCTGTTTGGCGTTTGGGTTCTTGTGATTGTGATCAAGACCGTTTTCAACATCCGAGAGATGAATGTAGTGATGCTTGCCCTCACCTTCGCGTTCTTTTTCGGCACTTTTAAATCCATCGCAAGGCAGATTCTTTTCACTGGCCACGTCAATAGCAACAAAGTCATTGGCTCAGTCGCGCTTTTCTTGCTGCTTGGTCTGATGTGGGCAATTGCCTATCTCATTCTTCTAGAGTTCTCGCCAACCTCATTCACTGGTATGGAAGCCATTTCTTGGGGGCAGAATTTCTCTAATGCGGCGTATTTTAGTTTCGTCACCTTAACCACGCTTGGTTATGGCGATATCAGCCCTCTAACGCCATTGGCTCAAGTCGTGGTGTATTTAGAGGCCATTACAGGTGTGTTCTATATGGCGATTGTTGTTTCAAGTCTCGTCAGTTCTAACATTGATCATCAGGTAAACAAAAATGGATAAACAATCGGTAAAAATCGACAGTAAGCTTTTCATCAGTAATATGGTGGAATCAGCAATACGCATTGGCTTGATCTTCGTCTTGCTGATGTTTACGTACGACATCATCAAACCCTTCATTCTTCCCGTTATTTGGGGTGCAATTATAGCCGTCGCTTTAATGCCACTTACAAAAAAGCTGGAGCGTGCATATGGCGGTCGCAGAGGGCTGGCAGCCACGACGATTGCTTTACTTGGTATTGCACTCTTAGTCACACCACTTGTTATGGTGTCAGGTTCTATTGTGGATGGTGCAACGCATGCGCTTGAAGTATTGCAAAACGGACAAGTGAAGATCCCAGGTCCAAAACCTTCCGTTGCGGATTGGCCTGTCGTAGGTGATAAGCTCTATGAGGTGTGGACCCTATTCGCGACTAACCTTGAACAAGCGATTCAAACCTTTATGCCGCAGATAAAGTCCGCGCTCACTTCTTTGCTAGGCACACTTGGCGGTGTATTGGGCAGTTTACTGCTTTCAATCTTGTCACTTGCGATTGCAGCAGGTTTTATGACGTACTCTGAATCTGCAGCATCAGGGCTAAGAACCATCGCTATTCGTACCGCTGGTGAAAACGCTAAAAGCTGGACCACGCTTATCGCAGCAACCATTAAAAGCGTACTGCTTGGCGTAGTCGGTGTGGCGGCGATTCAAGCCCTATTGATCGGTGCTGGTTTCTTTGTATTTGGCGTTCCAGCAGCTGGTTTGCTCACTCTGATTCTGATGATCTTGTGTATCGCTCAGCTACCAGCGCTGCTTGCCGTACTACCAGTGATCGGCTTTATGTACATGACTCAAGATACAACGACAGCCACCATGTTTACTGTCTGGGTAGTAGTTGCAGCTCTTTCTGAAAACCTGTTCAAACCAATGTTAATGGGACGTGGTGTCGACGTACCAATGCCTGTGATTCTGCTCGGTGCCATCGGTGGTATGCTTTTCTACGGCATCGTTGGTCTGTTCTTAGGTGCTGTTATCCTGGCGATTTGGTATGAGTTATTTGTTTGGTGGTTGAGCATTGAGAAAGCACAACAGCAAGAAGAAATGGCAGAACAACAAGACGCTTCTGATGACCAATCAGAGCCTGGACACGGTGCTGGCATATAATAAATCAATAAGTTAGAAAGAAATTTAATCTATAACTTATGATATCAAACCGCTCTATTGCAGCGGTTTGATTCTATTTGGATCACAGTTTCCCCGTAATAAATGCGATAAAAATGACGTTCTTGTTAAATTTTCATACTTCTTACACTTGGGAGTTGCAATCGGGCAATGAACGATGCACTCTCGATGACCACTAATTTGCTTAGGATAAAAACAATGAAATTGATCAAGCCTTTAACTTGTGCGCTTGCTCTCGCAATGAGTGGCATGGCATTCGCAGATGTAACCGTGAGTGTTCCTGACAACGTTTCAGTATTAGCGGCTAACGGTGAAAAAGCAGACCTTTCGGGTGGTTTTTTCGCCTCGGAAAGAACACTAACGTTACCTGATGGCGTTAACCAAGTCGTATTTCGCTTCGCCCCTTACTTTAACCAAGGCAATGACCGTTTAAGTGTTGAAAGCGATGTTATCGTTACACGATTTGACGCTGCCAATGCCGAGCTGACGCTACAAATGCCAGAATACCGCAACCTTCGCGATGCGGAAGAAAAGATCAAGGACTTAGATTGGAAACTCGTTGATGATTCAGGCAACACCGTCGCCGTTGAGCAAGACAAATTGATCAAACCGGGTATGCAAATCGGTCGTGATTACGTGCGTGAAGTGGAAAGCTACAACAAAACAGGCGGCGTTGCTGCTATCGCTGTTGCTGGTGCAGCCGTTGCTCAACCAGTCACACTACCAGCAAAGATTCCTGAAGATATGCAACAAGCAAGAGCGACTGCGGTTAAATCAGATTCGACAGCAGAAGAGATGCTGCACTTCTGGTACCAAAAAGCAGACGCAGAAACCAAAGCTCGCTTTAAAGCGTACGTTAATCAACAATAAGTCTGATTGACTCTATCGATATTAAAAAGCCACTTCATGTGGCTTTTTTGATCGAACAAGCTAGGACGTTTGAACGACTTTGGTATTGGTGATCATCATGTGTTCAATATGGTTATATCAATTTAACCAAACGCTACCAGTAACGCTCATAGATGATATTGCCTCCTGTTTTAGGACGATACTTTTCCAACCCAAGATCTTGTAAGACTGGCAAGGTATCTTTGATCATCTGCGGGTTCCCACACATCATGACAAAACTACTTTGAGCAGAGAATGGCACATCAGCAGCGTTGGACAGTCTACCCGATTCGATGAGTTCGGGAATTCGACCTTGTAACTGGCCATCCACCACTTCCCTACTGACTATCGGGATGTACTTTAATCTGCCTTCATATCGTTGCTGTAGTTGCTCAATCAGATATTTGTAGACCAGATCTTTTTCGTAGCGAACCGCATGAACAAGCACAATTCGCTCATTATGGGGTGGTAAGTTTATATCATCCAGTAGCGATAAAAACGGTCCAATACCTGTACCTGTAGATAGCAGCCACAGATCATGAGCCTGTTTAGGAATAGAGTCGTGGATTAAGTCACCATGTGCGGTCTCACCAACATAAATACTATCACCAGATTTAAGCTTTTGGAGCCTTGGGGAAAGTTGTCCTTGAGGGTCCGCTACTATTAGGAACTCCAACCAATCGAACTGTTCGCTTGGTGCATTAACCACAGAGTAAGCACGGCTGATCGGCTTGCCCTCATCATCTAGCAAAGCAAGCTTGGTGAACTGGCCGGCTTTAAAGGTAAGAGGCGCGCCTGAGACCCTTAAACTGAACAGCTCGCCAGTCCAGTCAATGCGTTTTTCCACCTTGGCTAGATTGAAACCTTTCAGCTCAGTCATGAGACACCTCCTATTTGGTTACTCTTAGTTAAACTTACGCCTTCAACTCGATTATGTAAAGTTTCTAGTTTACATAATAAGATTGCCATTTCATTTCACATTTTAAAAACAATTTTATTACATATTAAATGATTACATCTAGAATAAATGCTCAAAGTGATAAGTCGCGTCGCAATTTGTGGCAATGCAGATGAAAAAGGAGCACTAAAAATGGACACACTGTTAAAGGACTTTCCCGTTATCACAGAGATCAAAGTCGCATGGGGTGAAATGGATGCTCTGCAACACGTCAATAACGTTGTCTATTTTCGCTACTTTGAGACGGCGCGTTTAGATTACTTCAACAAAATTAATCTGCTAGTCGACCTGCAAACCTCGCAAATTGGGCCAGTACTGAGCGAGACGCAATGCCGCTACAAGCTTCCTGTCACTTACCCAGACACGTTATTAGTCGGCTCGCGCGTGATCGACATGCAAGAAGATCGCATCACGATGGAATACCAAGTGCTGAGTAAGAAGTGGGGTAAGATTGCGACCATCGCCACCGCTACTGGTGTGATGTTTGATTTTAAGAACAACGTAAAAGCGGCGATTCCAGACCACGTTCGCCAGTCGATTTTAGACTTGGAAGGAACTGTGGGTAGCACGCATCATTTAGAGTAGCAAGAAACGAGAGATTAAAGGCGAGGTTCCCGACAGCGCTTCTTCATCGCTATCGGGAATAATGCTGAGGTACTATTCCAGCCTACACGATAAGAAAAGCTGCGTCATTCTAGCGAGCCATAGCGAGACTAAGAATCTACTTACCGCTTGCTGCAGACCCTAGAGCGATGAATAAACTCAATACAATCTGAGAGTAGATTCTGAATCACGCTCGTTCCTCGCTGTTCAGAATGACGGTTCGAGTTTAGCTCTGACCTCTATAAAACCATCTAAAAAGCTATTCCAGACAAGCCTAAGTGACCATCCGGAATCTCGCCTTAAATGTAACAGCAGAGCTACTCTTCCTGCCTACGCGATAAGAAAAGCTGCGTCATTCTAGCAAGCCAAAGCGCGACGAAGAATCTACATACCGCTTGCTGCAGACCATAGAGCAATGAATGGACTCAATATATTCTGAGAGTAGATTCTGAATCACGCTCGTTCCTCGCTGTTCAGAATGACGAACCTGTTTAGGTTCTGAACTCTACAACACTATCTAAGAAAACCATCGCGGACGAGCACAAGCGAGTCATCCAGAATCTCGCTTTAGACGTATCAGCAGAGCTACTCTTCCAGCCTACGCGATAAGAAAAGCTGCGTCATTCTAGCGAGCCAAAGCGAGACTAAGAATCTACTTACCGCTTGCTGCAGACCCTAGAGCGATGAATAAACTCAATACAATCTGAGGGTAGATTCTGAATCACGCTTTAGACGTAACAGCAGAGCCACTCTTAAAGCCCACACGATAAGAAAAGTGACGTCATTCTAGCGAGCCAAGGCGAGACTAAGAATCTACATAACGCTTGCTGCAGACCATAGAGTGATCAGCAGAACGTCTCGATATATAGCGCTTCCACCTTATCTCTTGCCCATTGCGTTTTACGCAAAAACTTCAGCGAAGATTTGATCGACGGATCTTTCTTAAAACAGTTCACTCGAACGCGCTCATACAGGCCATTCCAACCAAAGTGTTCAACTAGTCGGGTGACGATTTTTTCTAAACTCAACCCATGCAGAGGGTTATTCGGCTGTTCGTTGCTCATGTTGTTGATCCAGTAGCGATGTAAGTGGCGGGCTAATCTAACTCAAAGTGACCACTTAACCTAATGTTTTCACCTTCAAAGGCGTTTAGCTTGAATTACTTTGCTCATCTCCCCTATAGTAGCTCAAACTTCACAAACATCCTTTTCACGATGAAAGCCCTCAACGACCTCAATATTTTTGTCGAAACCGCGCGCCAAGGCAGCTTTTCAAAAGCCGCTAACAGCATGGACATGACACCTGCCGCCATTAGCGCATCGATTAAGCGTCTTGAAGGGCAAATCGGTTTCCCGCTGTTTGTGCGTTCTACCCGAAGCCTGCGTTTAACCTCAGAGGGCGAACTATTTTTAGACAAAACCACGCAAGCGTTGGCAACATTGCAAGAGGGGTTGGATCAGATCTCAAGTGCGCGTGGTGAGTTATCTGGTCAACTGCACATTACTGCGCCCTCCGATTTTGGTCGCAATATGTTGCTCGATTGGGTGGATGAGTTCATCGATCTCTACCCAAATGTTTCCATAAAACTAGAGCTGTCCGATAGCTTGACGGATATGTACACCAAGCCTGTCGATATTGCGATTCGCTACGGCGAGCCTGCCGACTCCAATCTGGTCGTGTTGGCTTTGTGTGGGTCAAACGAACGGATCTTATGTGCATCGCCAGAGTACGTAGCTACACACCCAGAACTCACCTCTCCTGCCGATTTAATGCAACACAACTGCTTGTGCTATATGGTCGCGGATTCGGTCTACAACAAATGGACGCTCACGCGTGGCGGCGAGAAAGAACAAGTCGTGGTCAGCGGTAACTTGATGAGCAACGATAGTGACTTGCCACATCGGTTAGCGATCAAAGGCAAAGGCATTGCGAATAAGTCGTTGATGGACATCAGCCGAGACTTAATCGAGGGAAGATTGGTGCGAGTGTTACCAGAGTGGGATTGCGGCCCAGTGCCACTCTACATGGTGTGCGCCGATCGTCGCTTACTGACGCCAACGATTCGGACTTTCCGCGACTTTATCCAACAAAAATGCTGCCAGCAACGCGCCAACGTGCTGGCAACCTTCTGTCATTAGGCGATAAATCGAAGAGGACGAATCTGGGTATATTCAACCCAATCGTTCTCTTCCAATGTTTCAAGAAACGTCGCCATGTGCGGGCTTTGCAAATGCTTATCCAAGGCCTCTTGCGATGCCCAAATTTCTTGGAACATAAATAGGCCTTCAACTTTTTCGTCGAGATACAACTCGTATTGGCAACAGCCTTCTTCTTTGCGGGTTGGCTCTAGTAAACCAGCAAGCAAATTCGCCACCTGATCCTTACTATCTGGATAGGCTTTCACTTCTGCAACTAAGTGGATCATCGTTTTATCACTCTTTTGCGATTTATATATTGATTACAGGGTTCTACGTAACCTGCAAGTAAGCTCGAATTAGATCTCGGTGAATACGGTTTCTGCATCCCAGCGAGACTTTGGCGTTTTCGCGTTGAAGTCATCTTCCGCGTGGTAGCCAAGCGGCACGATCACAACGCTGGTGTAACCTTTTTCACGCAAGCCAAATTCTTCATCCAGCACTTTGGGATCAAACCCTTCAATTGGCACTGCATCGATTTCTAGCGTCGAAGCACCCAACAGCAACGTACCCACGTTGAGGTAAACTTGTTTCTCCATCCAATGGTTCGCATCTTTCAGATCAAAACGGTGCATGTTCACAAAGTAGCTACGACCACCGCGCACAGCCGCTTTCGCTTCTTCAGTTGGGAATCGGCCATCTTTTTCTTCTTGCACCATTAGCGCTTCAATGTAGTCGTTATCGATGCCTGTTTTTGCACAAAACACCAATACGTGAGAAGCGTTGAGAATCTTCGCCGCGTTAAACGCGTAGTTCTCTTGCGCCGCTTTAGCGATGCGCTGTTTGCCTTCTTCTGTGCTTGCCAGAATGAAATGCCAAGGTTGAGAGTTCACACTCGATGGACTAAAACGAATCAGCTCTTTAACTGCATCGATTTTTTCTTGAGGTAGCTTGCGCGTTGGGTCAAACACTTTCGTTGAGTAACGAGATTTTGCAGCTTGTACGATATCCATGAGGTTCTCCAATTAATGAATTTAAGCTGAGTAACAGCATAACCTCATGAGATAAAGGGAAAAACCGATTTCGATTAAAAACATTTTCAAAATAAATTTGAAAATAAAACGATAAGAAAGGCTTTGAGCGTTCTCACTGAACTTCTTCATCCTTTCAGCAATAATGCATGTTTGATCGCAACCGAACTCAACTAATGCTGCCTCAAGATAACGTTATTACATCCTTTCTGTGCAAAAAGCTCGGTCACAATCATCTGCGAATTGCCGGCGAATATTGGCACATTGAGAAGTTGGTTGCCTTGCAATGCATGATGTTGAAAGAAGCGCCTAACCTCCAAGAAGGGCTGCTTTGGTGGAGTAAAAGTGTTTCATTATTCGACCGCCGTTTGTACGTCACATTTCAACATGGTGATGCCCAAATCCATCTGCAAGTCGAATGCAGAACGGCCGATATGCCAAATTGGGCGGAGTCGGTGTTTGGCTTGCTCAAAATGCAATTGGAAATGCTTGAGCTAAGCGAATCAATACAGGTACAAGTTCAAGCCAGCAATCCACTCGCGGCCGATATTTTTCTAGAGGAAACGCAAGATTCTAAAACGAGTTCAAACGTGTTTGAATTGGTGAAACATGTTTATTTGCTGCTTTCTCACCAGCCAATTGAGCAACCAGAATTACTGAGTGTTTTGAACGCCTTGTTCATCAAAAACAGCAATTACGCGCTCAAGTTAGAGCAAGCGGCAAGGCAACTGGGCGTCTCCAAACGCACCTTGCAACGTCGACTGCAAGAAAAGCAAATGAACTACTCTCAATGCGTTGATTTCGCCAAAAGAAAGCAAGCACTCACTTTGCTTGCTGACACCCAACTCACGACGCAGCAAATCGCCTATCAACTTGGTTATGAAGAACCATCGAACTTTCACCGCACTTTTCGTCGTTGGTATCCGTTTTCACCAATGCAGTATCGCCAACAATGTTTGGATAACCGAACTCAACTAAATCAACAACCGATCCGCTTGTACTACGCCAAAGCCAATACCTTCGACGATAACCACATCGACCAACCTGTCGGTAAAATCTGGATGGAAGTGGACAATATTGCGTTTGAAAAAGTGGTCTCGGTAGAATGCCGTGACCGTGATGGCGCATGGCGGCGCTACCCCGCCTTCTTCGAGCGTTTTTTAAGTCATGGCACCGAACTCTGGGCAACGACCGAACTTCCGGTGGCGCATCCCCTTACCTTTCGCCTGTGTTATGAAGTCGATGGGGAACGTTACATTGAGAATAACCACCAGCGTGATTATGTGGTTTCTAAGGGGCTTTTAATTGGCGCAACGGAATATATTGTCCCGACTCGGCAGCTGATTAATATTGGGGCGCAATACACGCTCGTTATCGAACTGGCATGCCGACTTGAAAACGTTGTGAGGATTGACGGTTACGTCGATGATGGCCCCACACCTCACGCAATGCGCTTGACCCAACACTCGCTACATTATGCTTGTTGGGTGCTACAATTATCGCTCACTCAAACTGCAAAGCAGTGCCGTTTCCGCCTTTATGATGAATCCGACAACGAGCTCGCGAAAGAGCATTACCCGATACAATATCCTATTGTGCAACCGCTCAATTAAAACTGTCGGTCAGATCAAAATCGCCGCTTCGTGACATCATTTCACGTCTTTTTTGGCGTAAAATGACACTCTCAATTTCAAACCTTTGCTTTATCGTTTCTGCATTGCTGCATAACGGAGGCAAAAACTGTGTTTGAAACTCTACCTAACCCAATGAATAAAATAAAAATACTTCCTTTAGCGATCGCTCTTGCTCTTTCTGGCTGTGGAAGCGACGAAACCACACCAGTAGATACAGGCAGCCACGTGGCATCTCCTGATTGGCAAGATCAAATCATCTACTTCCTGATGATCGACCGTTTTAACGACGGCGACAGCGCTCTTAATGATCAAGGGCAAAACGAATTCGATCCGACTTCGGATAAAAAATTCAGCGGCGGCGACCTCGTTGGCGTGAGTGATAAGTTAAGCTACATCGAAGATCTCGGAGCCACATCTATCTGGATTACTCCACCAGTTGCTAACCAATGGTGGGATGCAGAGCAAAACTACGGCGGCTACCACGGGTACTGGGCGCGCGATTTCCAAAAAGTGGATGAACACTTTGGTGACATGGAAAGCTACCAAGCGTTAGCACGCGAAGTGCATGCGCGTAACATGTTCTTAATTCAGGACATCGTGACCAACCATGTAGGCAACTTCTTCACCTACGATGATCCTTACAGTTATGATCCAAGCCTACCTTGCCAAGGCTTCCGTTTGATAAAAAATGCACTACCCGCCGGGCAAGAACTGCCGTACCCACTCAACATGAACGAGTGTAAAACAGACGGCACAGGTAGTTACCACTGGACGCCAACCATCACCGACCACAACGATCCGGTACAAGAAAAAACCTGGCAACTCTCTGATTTGGATGACCTTAATACGTCCGATCCCGAAGTGCGCGCTTACTTAAAAGAGAGCTACCGAAAATGGATTCGCGAAGTCGGCGTCGACGGATTCCGTATCGATACGGTGAAGTTTGTTGAACACGATTTCTGGAACGATTTCCTACACGCCAACGATGGTGTGATGACGCAAGCGGTTGATACCGGTCGTGACAACTTCCTCACTTTTGGTGAAGTATTCGAAACATCTACGCCTTACCACACCGAAGGCGAAGAGAAAATGTTGACTTACATCGGTGAAAGTGGCTCACCGAAACAGCTAACCTCGGTACTGAACTTTCCACTGCAAGCGACCATGACGCGCGTATTTGCATCAGGGCAACCGACCGACTATTTGCGTTTCCGTCTTGAGAAAATGATGGAGATGTTCCCGAATCCATACATCATGCCGAACTTCATTGATAATCACGACATGCCGCGCTTTCTGTCGCAAGGTAGCGTGAATGACATGAAACAAGCACTGATCACCATGATGAGCGTACCGGGTATTCCTGTGATTTACCAAGGTACAGAGCAAGCAATGTCAGCGGCGCGTAATGCGATGTTCGCCGGAGGGTATCGTGAAGATGGCAACTACGTAGACTCATTCGACCAAAACAGCGAGATGTACTTGTTCATCCAAGAGCTTGCTAAGCTACGCACTGAAAACAAAGTCATGACACGTGGCGAAATAAAAGTGATTGGCAGCGATAAAGCGGGCGCGGGCGTCTTCGCCTTTACCCGAACGTTGGATAACGACGAAGTCTTGGTTGTGATGAACACATCCAACTCGCCAATGTTGATGAACCAACTCGATGTAGAACAAGTTGGCGGCACCGTCTTCAAACAACAAATCATGTCGAACTGGGCAGAAGCTCCAGAACAGTTAGTCGCAGATGAAAATGGCCATGTGACGTTGGAGCTACCAGCCAAGTCTGCAGTGATTTACTCAAAAACAAGCAACAACCAATCTGTAGAGACCCCAGACCTCAACATCCAACTAGCGCAGGATTGGGAAGGACAAACCATCACTGGTGATATTGCTATCGCGGGTAGTGCGAACGCCAACGAGAAGTTGAACCTCGTCATCGATGGTAACTTGGAAACAGCGCAAACCATTACTGTAGGCGCTGATGGTCAGTTTAGCGTCACGCTGTCGACTCGTCATTTTGCGATTGGCGAGCAACAGCACCGCTTCGCGATTTATTCCACCGAGAAAAAAGCAGGCATCGAGGACGTGAGTTTTGTCTCGAACCTAAACTGGTCAAACACGCCGGATGACACCATTGATGATGCAGGTGATGCGCAAGACGGCACTGGCGGTCCTAACGGTAACTACTCATTACCAACCGATCCAACGTTCGACAAAGACAACAGCCAACTCGCAATCAACAAAGCAGAGGTGTTTACCGTTGGCAGTAACGTACGCTTGACCTTCACCATGGACAACATCACCGACACTTGGTTGCCACCAAACGGCTTCGACCACGTGGGTTTCACCATCTTTATTGATTTACCTGAAGAAGCCGCAACTAACTTGTCTGAGCTACCGAAGATCAACGCTTCTATGCCAAACGGAACCTGGAGTCGCAATGCGGTTGTTTTTGGCTGGCAAAGCTCGATTTACAACACCAAAGGAGCAAATGCGACGACATGGGGAGAAGCCGTAACGCCAGCACCAACAGTGACAGTAGACAAAGCCAACAACACCATTTCAATGGACTTTGCTAGCGATGCACTAGGCCGCCCAGAGTCGCTCGATGGTATCCGCTTCTATGTCACGACTTGGGACTTAGACGGCCTTTCAGCAACTTACCGTCCGCTAGAACAAAACAAAGGCCCTTGGAACTTCTCCGGTGGCGCATCGGATGAAAGTAAGATTTGGGACGATTTACCAATCATCACCTTGTCGGAATAAACCGTTAAATAAGACACCGCCCAGCGTTTAGCTGGGCGGGTCATCAACCAAAGAATGCAGAAAGACACTTCTGCTCGTTTTTATTCTAGTTAAAGAATGATTTCACCCACAGCACCAAACTGTCCCAAAGCTGACCAAACCACGAGCCCTCTTCTACCGCTTGGCTGCTGACCAAGGGATAACTCGCCACGGTACTGTCATCGCTTTTCCAAACGACCTTACCAATCTCATCTCCTTGCGCGAGCGGCGCAATCAACGGTTCATTTAACACCACACTCTTATCAAGCCCAGCCGTCATAGAACGAGGCAGAGTGAGATAGGTATCTTTGGCGAAGATCGCCTCAACTTGATTGGCATTTCCCTTCCAAACGCGAGCTGTAGACTCAACCTGCCCTTGTTTGGCAACTTGTTTGGTGTCATAAAAACGAAAACCATAACTGAGTAAATTCTTGGATTGGCTCGTTCGAGCCTGTTTACTTGGCGTGCCCATCACTACCGAAATCAACCGCATTTTCCCTTCTTTGGCCGAGCTCACCAAACTGTATCCCGCATTGCTGGTGTAACCGGTTTTGCCCCCGTCGACATCAATGGAATTGTCCCACAGTAATTTATTGCGGTTGTACTGCGTAATGTCGTTCCACTTGAAGACTTTCTCACTGTATAGCGCATACACAGCGGGAACATCATTGATGATCGACTGCATGAGTTTTGCCATATCGGTAGGTGAGGTTTGGATGCCTTCACTATCGAGACCATGGGAGTTTACAAAATAAGTGTCTTGCAGCCCTAACTTCTCCGCCCAACCATTCATCAAGGCGACAAAGCCGCGTTCACTGCCAGCAACGTGCTCAGCCAGTGCAACACACGCGTCATTACCCGATTGGATGATCACACCGCGCATTAAGTTCGCAACACTAATTTCATCTTTCGGTTTGATGAACATTTTAGAAGATCCGGGAAACTTGGCCGACCACGCGTTTTCGCTCACGGTGACAACATCATCCCATTTCAAACGCCCCGCTTTGATTTCTTGCCCAACTACATAAGCGGTCATCAACTTGGTTAAACTAGCTGGAGCAAGGCCTGCTCGCCCGTTATGCTCGGCAATAATGGCACCGGATTGAAAGTCCATTAATACGTAACCTTTCGCCTTTAATTGAGGTGGGTTGGGCGTAACAACGGCAAAAGTAGGTACGCTTATTAAACAAGTCACAATAATCCATCGAGCCAGTGACACTTTCATCCGACTTCCTCCATGCTCTCACTTTGTCGCAACTCTATTGAGCATAGCTCACTCAACCAGTTGCACCAGTCGCTAATCGTTTCATTTTCTTGAACTTACATTGATTTGACCAAGGTATAGAACTGACGAAGCGATTTGGAAATAGCATTGGTTCTTCACGCCATTCGCAGTAAAGTAGCGCTACCCATCAATAAGGAAATAAAGATAACAATGAACGCTCAATCATTTATCGACGCAGGATTGCATTACACTCCCCACAGTTTTACCGTTCCTCTGGATTACCAAAACGTGAGTAAAGGCACCATTGAAGTCTTCGCTCGTGCGGTTTGCCTAGTTGGCGATGAAGAATCGACCAAACCTTGGTTGGTTTACTTTCAGGGCGGGCCAGGCTTTCCCTCTCCGCGTCAAAACGGCAATAACGGCTGGGTAAAACGCGCGCTGCAAGAGTACCGAGTTTTGCTTCTCGACCAGCGCGGTACGGGCAATAGTTCGATGGTTAATCATCAGACTCTGGCTCATTTCACGCCGCAACAACAGGCCGAGTACTTAAGCCACTTCCGAGCGGATAACATCGTGCGCGACGCGGAATACATTCGTGAGCAATTTGGCGTCGACAAATGGGCGATCTTAGGTCAAAGCTTTGGTGGATTTTGCTCCCTCACCTATTTGTCTTTGTTCCCAGACAGCTTGCTACAAAGCTACATCACAGGTGGCGTGCCATCAGTCTCGCGTCATGCCGACGATGTGTATGAAGCCACCTTCAAACGCACCATGGAGAAAAACCAAGCGTTCTTCCAACAATTTCCCAATGCACAGCAACTTTGCCAAAACATTGCCAATCACTTATTGGAGCAAGAAGAGTTTCTGCCAAATGGTCAGCGTTTTACTGTCGAACAGTTCCAACAAATTGGGATTAACTTTGGTGTCAGTGATACCTTCTTGCCAACTTATTACTGGCTAGAAAGTGCATTGATTGAAGTGAACGGCAAACAACAACTTCGTTATGAGTTCTTGAACGATATGTTGGCGCAACAAAACTTCCAAGCCAACCCGATTTACGCCATTTTGCATGAATCGATTTATTGCCAAGGCTTTGCGTCAAATTGGAGTGCACACCGTGTTCGCCAAACCCGACCAGAGTTTAATTATGAACCTGGCAAGCCATTTTACTTTACGGGGGAAATGGTCTTCCCATGGATGTTCGATCAATACGTCAACCTCAAGCCACTAAAAGATGCCGCTGAAATATTGGCCGCGAAAGAAGATTGGACTGCGCTGTACGATCAAACACAACTGGCTCAAAACAAAGTGCCTGTCAGTTGCGCCGTTTACGCCGATGATATGTTTGTGGAAATGGATATCAGCCGAGAAACGCTCGCGTTAATCCCAAACTCAAAAGCGTGGATCACTAACGAGTACGAGCACAACGGTTTACGTGCCGACGGTGAGCGCGTTTTAGATAAGTTAATTGCGATGGGGAATCAAACCGCCGCTAATTTGAAATAAATACTATAAAAACGCCTCTTCTAGAGGTAAGAGGCGTTTCATTCCTACCATCTTGTTTTTACGAATCTCTTACGCGCTTGGTCATACGTTTCGTCATCACCCGGTAGCCCATTTTATGATAGAAATCCTCACCTTCATGGTTAAATGACGCCACGGTTAAGCCGATTTCTTCTATTCCTTGAGCACACAAATCACTTTCCATCTTATCCATCAGCGATAAACCTATTCCTAAGTTTCGATGGTTCTCTGAAACAATAAGCTCATTAATAAAGCCAACGCGTTTTTCTGGTGAAATCAGCGACTGAACGTTACGAACCGAACCAGAGATAAAACCGACGACCTTTCTTTGCGAGCAAGCAATAAAAGCGCTCACGCTCCCGTCAAAATACTTTTCGAAGGTGCTATATGATTCTCTTAGTTGCGCCAATTCCTTGGGTGGACGATAGAAGTTCGGTTCAGCTTCATAGTGCGATGTATCGAGTTCAACGAGTAATTGTTTGAGCAAGGGAGCATCTTCTTCCCTCAGCCGCCTGATATAAAACTGCTGCATGTCCTTTCCTTGCCAACTGATACGATTATTATTTTGTAGCTCTTGCGCACAACTTTAATGAAGAGCCGAAGAAGGAATCACAGTACAAATTTAAACCAAAAGTGTCGAGTTCAACTTACCTTGTTCTCTACAATTTATGCTTATAATTTGAACACATAGCGATTTTACCCGCGTGACGCTTTGCCGCATCAAAACACCGCTACATCCTGCCTAGCCATAATATCCGCATAATTTGTCCGTATTTCCGACTAATTTAGTCAGGTATACTTCGTGCCGCTAAAATTTTAAGGTCGTTGACCACCTGTATTTTTAAAGGAAACCTCATGAGTCAGTATGTAGTTTGTGCGCTGTACAAGTTTGTTGAGCTGAATAACTATCAAGAACTACGCGAGCCATTACTTGCGTTGATGGAAAAACACCATATTCGCGGGACATTACTGCTGGCAAGTGAAGGCATCAACGGCACTGTTGCCTCTGATCGTGCAGGTATTGATACGCTACTGGAGTGGCTAAACAACGAGCCTCGTTTGACAGGCACCGTATACAAAGAGTCGTATTCTGAGACCCAGCCATTCAATCGCACCAAAGTAAAATTGAAAAAAGAGATCGTAACATTGGGTGTCGAAGGCATCGACCCTCGCCACGTAGTGGGTACTTACGTGAAACCTCAAGAGTGGAACGATCTTATTGCTGATCCTGAAGTGTTTGTTGTCGATACACGTAATGATTACGAAATCGAGATCGGCACATTCAAAGGCGCTGTAAACCCAAATACTGAAACCTTTCGTGAATTCCCAGACTATGTAAAAGAAAACATGGACCCGGAAAAGCATAAGAAAGTGGCGATGTTCTGTACCGGTGGCATCCGCTGTGAGAAATCAACTGCTTACATGAAAGAACAGGGCTTTGATGAGGTCTACCACTTAGAAGGCGGCATTCTTAAATATCTTGAAGAAGTTCCTCAAGAAGAGAGCATGTGGGAAGGTGACTGCTACGTTTTTGATGGCCGTGTTGCAGTAAACCACCAGCTAGAAAAAGCAGATTACGACTTATGTAACGCTTGTCGTCTACCAATCACTGAAGAAGATAAACAGTCTGATTTGTTCGAGCAAGGCGTGAGCTGCCCGAAATGTCACGGCACGCACTCAGAAGAACAAATTGCTCGATTCCGCGAACGTGAAAAACAAATTGTTCTTGCAGAACAGCGAGGCGAGCAGCATGTTGGTGGCGAAAGTGCCAAGCAAAGAGAAGCTCGACGTGCCGCTAAGTACGCACAAAAAGAAGCTCAGCGTAAACAAGACTAAGCTCGACTCTAATTCTATTTTAAGCGAGCTGCCGTAAGGTGGCTCGCTTTTACTATGCACCAACACTCTTTCAATACAGTTTTGTATCCCTCACCAAAACCTCTAGTTGATTGTCTCTTTTGCCTTCGGGTAGCCCCACCATCTCGTCATAAGCACTTTTATGTACTAAAACCTGCTTATTTGCTTTGATATTCTTGCACTTCTTTTGCATCTCGATAAGGGAATGAGCCCTCAAAAAGATACCGTTGTCATCAGTGATGAATTGCGCTTTCCCATCAACTACGACAGATGCTTGATACAATGCGAGATCAAGCGAGTGAATGATCAATTTATCTACGTAGAAGAACTTTTCTAACTTACTCAGTGGTATCGACATATCTCACCTCCTTGTGAGCAACCTCTACGTTTTAATGAACAAAACCGATCATTAGGTGAGATCTCTTCGGATCATTTGCGTACAACATCGGAAACAAAGAGGATTCCGATGCAAACAATCAATGTTGTGTGGTTAAAACGAGATTTAAGACTGACTGACCACCAGCCCTTAACACAAGCATTGTCGTCAAAGCACCCAACGGTACTTTTATATATTGTTGAACCGTTGCTGTTAAACAACCCTCACTATTCTGAGCGTCACTGGCGATTTATTTGGCAATCATTGCAAGACATGAATGAGACGCTCAAAGCCTACGGACACCGCATCACGGTTCTGTTTGGCGATGCCTTAGCATGTTTTCAATCAATTCAAATGCAATATCAAATCAACGCTGTGTTTTCTCATCAGGAAATAGGGCTCAACTGCACCTTTGAGCGCGATAAGCAAATTGCCGACTGGCTGCATGAGCAGAACATCACGTGGTTTGAGTTCGAGCACGGTGCTGTTATTAGAGGAGCAAAAGACCGGCAGGGTTGGGACAAACATTGGGATTTGGTCATGAGAGCCTCCATAAGCCCTCTTGAGCTGCAAACCAACTTGTTGCATTCATTGGATGCAGAATCACTCGGCTGCGCGTTTTCGCCACCTTCATCCTGGCTATCAAAATGCAAAGGAATGCAAACGGGAGGAAGCCAACTCGCTTGGAAAACACTGGAGGACTTTTTCAATCGTCGAGGTCGTGATTACTATCGAAGCATTTCTAGTCCCACAGCCTCACGTACAGCCTGTACTCGCCTTTCTCCATACCTCGCTTGGGGTAATATATCCTTGCGTGAAGTTTATCAGTACCTATTGAAACACTGGCAAGTTGTTGGGTTTCGTCGCAGCTTAATTGCGTTGTCTTCACGGCTGCATTGGCACTGCCATTTCATACAGAAATTCGAGTCGGAATACGACATGGAGTTTTACTGTGTTAACCGGGCTTACGAATCGTTGATTAAACAAAGTAGCACTTTCGATGAAGAAAAGTTAGCAGCATGGAAATCTGGATATACTGGCATACCTTTGATCGATGCCTGTATGCGCTGTTTGCATCAGACTGGCTATATAAACTTTCGCATGCGCGCCATGCTGGTTAGTTTTCTCACTCATCACATGAACATGGATTGGCGAACTGGCGTGACGCATTTAGCGCAACTATTCCTCGACTTTGAGCCTGGTATTCATTACACACAATTCCAAATGCAAGCCGGGGTAACTGGGACCAATACAATCCGGATTTACAACCCGGTTAAGCAAGCCCAAGAACATGACCCTGATGGCGCGTTCATCTATAAATGGGTGCCTGAATTGCAAATGGTCCCCACCCCACTATTGTTCGAGCCCTGGAAAATGACACAGATGGAAACCGTCATGTACCACTTGAAACCGGATAGCCGTTACCTAGTGCCTATTGTCGACCTAAATAGCGCAGCTAAAGATGCAAGGGAGCGTCTATGGGCATGGCGGAAACGGGCCGATGTAAAACAAGAAGGCAAACGGATTTTAACGCGACACGTGAGGCCATCGAAAGAAAGCAGGGCTCGTTGATCATCTTTTCATTTAGATGCGTACAAACGAAGACATTCTCTAGGGAAACCGTTGGACCCCCAACTCGTAAGGAACACATTATGTTTAAACGTATCTTGGTTATCACGGCTACATTGATGGCGACTTTATCTTTTATGCTTCCCGTCAAGGCTCATGAGCATGGCATGATGAAGGCTGATATTGTCGACGTTGCCACTGAAAACGGCTCTTTCAATACACTTGTCGCTGCAGTGAAAGCGGCTGATCTAGTCGATACACTCAAAGGAGAAGGCCCATTTACTGTTTTTGCACCAACGGATGACGCTTTTGCAAAACTGCCTGACGGTACAATCGATATGCTCTTAATGCCGGAAAACAAAGACAAGTTAGTATCCATTTTGACTTATCACGTCGTCCCAGGGAAAGTAATGGCTGCCGATGTTGTTAAGCTAGACAAAGCAACTACGGTTCAGGGGCAAGACGTGATGATTAAAACCATGGGCGACAAAGTCATGGTCAACGATGCAAATGTAATGGCAACCGATGTGAAAGCTAAAAACGGCGTCATTCATGTTATTGATACCGTCATTATGCCTAAATAACATGATTCAGAGGGCGGTATATTCCGCCCTTTAAACGGTGCTTCTTCTATCCTTAATACTGCCCCTTCCCTACCTTCGACCCAACAACCAATTACTCATTCACTCCAACTATTAAAAAGACAAAAACAACATTAAAACCAATACCTTAGAAACAAAAAAGCACAATATCAATGAGGTTGGCGTACCGTTACCTTTCAATTTGAGAACATGATTCCATGTCAGTGTCGTTTACTTTTCCACATGTAAATTCTTGAGCTAAATTTTGGCTGCTCAATCACATTTCGGCAAACCATTCGAAAGGGTGGGACACAAAGCTTCCGGTCTGTCAGCATTCCATCATCAAAAGTAATGCTCATGATAGCGGGGTTGCCATGTTGTAACACTACATTATCCAAAGTATGGATTCATGCAGCGTTGCTTCATGCTCAGCATGCGCCGAGGTGTGACATTAATTTGTCAGCCATAACAGAGGACATGTGATGAAATCCTTCCCAACCAAATCCGTACTTGCATTAGCACTTGCAAGCATTAGCTCAAGTGCTGCGGCTCACGGCTACGTATCAGAAACCAATGATGGTGTCGCTGCAAGTCGCGCGGCACTATGTAAGTATCCAACACCTGATACCAACGAAAAAAATAATAACTGCGGTGCCATTCAATACGAGCCACAAAGTGTTGAAGGTCCTGATGGTTTTCCACAAACAGGGCCTCGCGATGGAAAAATAGCAAGTGCCGAAACCGCTCTAGCTGCCGCTCTTGATGAACAAACTGCCGACCGCTGGGTTAAACGTCCTATTCAATCAGGTACACAGACTTTTGAATGGACATTTACAGCTAACCATGTGACGCGTGACTGGAAATATTACATCACCAAACCTGATTGGAACCCAAATGCCTCACTATCACGCGACTCGTTTGATCTGACTCCTTTCTGCGTAGTCGACGGCAATATGGTTCAACCTCCAAAACAGGTGAGCCACCAATGTAATGTGCCTACTCGCGAGGGGTATCACGTCATTCTGGCGGTATGGGATGTTGGCGACACAGCGGCTTCATTTTATAACGTGATCGATGTGAAATTTGATGGTGACAGTCCAGTCATTCCAGATTGGACGCAAGGCGGTCAAATTATTCCGACGATGGATTTAAATGTTGGAGATTCAGTTTATACACGCGTATTTGATCCGGCGGGTGAAAACATAGCTTATCGAACCGAGCTAGAAATTACCGATGCAGTCATGGGCAAAGCGAAAAACTGGTCTTACGCTCTAGCAACGAAGATCAACCAAGAGCAAACTAAACTGCAAGCTGGACAGTATGCCGAGGATAAATTCACTCCTGTTTATGGTACTAACCCGGTGTATCTGCAAGCTAATAGCGGCCTTGAGCGTGTAGAAGTCGGCTACAAGATAGAAACTCCCGTTCCAGAGTACTCACTCACAGTAGATGGCTTAACAGACGAATATATTATTGAGTCAACACCGACAACGTTGGAGCTGACACTAACTGCTGAAGGCGATTTAAACGCAGAACTCACCGTGTACAATCACCACCGTGAGCCACTTGCAAGCTGGGCAGACGAAATGAAAGACGGCTCGGTGGAGGCTATATCGCTCGCTTTAAGCAAATCAGAGCCTGGTCACCATATGCTCGTGACTCGTATTAAAGACAAAGATGGCAACTTGGTGGATCAGCAAACGCTCGACTTTCAGTTAAAAGAAGAGTCAGTAACGCCACCACCATCTGGCGAGTACGATTTTGTCTTCCCTGAAGGGCTATCTAGCTACACGGCGGGCACAAAAGTGCTTGCAAGCGACGGTGCCATTTACCAATGTAAACCCTTCCCATACTCTGGTTACTGTGTACAGTGGAAAGAAAGCGCAAACCAATACGAACCAGGAACAGGTTCACACTGGGAAATCGCTTGGGATAAAGTCAACTAAATCGCCCTTTGAACGTTAAGTAAAAAGAGCCTCGCTATGAGGCTCTTTCATTATCAAACGCAAAAATGGCAGTTTTCCCGATCTAAACCATGAACGCCTGACAAATTAGCCAAATGAGCCCGCCCTTCAATCAGCCCCATTTCATAACCTTCCAATAGAACGGTTTGTCGCATTGATAAGCGCTGAACAGGAAAATTATTTGGTGGTGCAATCACTCTGACATGGGTTCCCGGTGGAGGATTACGAATAAATTCCAACGATTGATTGTAGTTATCTGCACGTCTTAACATCGCGTCCGCCATTTTAGGATGTTCGGCAAATAACTTCTTCATCAGCCATGTGGTTTTTACTGGCTTCTTGGCATAATTTAGCGGGTGAGAAAGCACAACGGTTATGTCGCGAGCCCCGCGACGATAAGCCTCACGCACTGGGATAGAATCTGCAACCCCGCCATCGGTATAGCAGCCTCCAGAAAAACAAGGGGTATGCTTGTATGCAATGGGTAACGCTGTTGTCGCTTCAATCGCATGATGAAAATTATCACGCGTCACGCGATAATAATCTGCCTGTCCTGTATCTACATTCGTCGTCGCTGCCAGAAAAGGAATACCATTAAACAGTTTATTTTCATCGACGGGATACAAACGATTAGACTCTTCAAACAGCCACTTCACATCAATGAGATCCCCACCTTTAACGAAGCGAGTCGGATCAAAAAAGCGTTTACTCGTTGCCAGCTTAGTAATGACATTAATGCTGCGATGCGGATAGTCGGTCAAATAACCAATCAAGTTTGATGCGCCAGCAGATACACCAATGGCAAAATCAAACGGTTTATAACTCTGCTCTAAAAACGCATCTAGCACTCCGCTTGCGAAGACACCTCGCATCGCGCCACCTTCCACTACAATTGCTTTTGTTGCCATATTTCCCCCATTGTTCTTGCCAAAAGAGTAATGAAATTCGTGCAATCAAAACAATTGAATATTCTTATTATTGAAATAGGTGAAGTCTATTTATTTCTTTCTTAGAAAGTGAAAACTAAAGTTCAAAAAATCCACACCAGCTAGATATGTAGGTGTGGATTTAGACGAGATGGAGACGCCTATGAGAAAACAGTTTTATAGGCTTCGCCCGCACCATCAATAAACATTTGAGTACCGATAACCGCTAGGATTAAGCCCATCATTTTCGTTACGACGTTCAGAGCACTCGGTCCAACTGCTTTGACCAATTTGTCTCCAAATAAAAACAGTATATAGGTAATAACACACAACACAGCAAAAGAAACGATGGTAATAATGGTTTGATCAAAACCACCCGCCGTAGCAAAGTTCATCGCGGTAGCAATCGTTCCAGGCCCTGCTAATATCGGCATCGCAAGTGGAGAAACGGCAATGCTCAACGCCGCCTGCTGCTGCGCTGGAGAATACGCTTTCTCTTTAGTTTTCTGATGCGTCGAATCACCTTGAAGCATATTAAAACCGATCAAAAACACCAAGATACCGCCCGTTATTCGCAAGGCGTACAGCGTGATACCAAACAAATCAAAAATTAATTTACCGGCGATCGAAAATATCGCAATGATGACAAATGCAATAAAAACCGAACGAAGCGCCATGGAACGTACGGTTTCCCTATCCTCATCAGCCGTTAAACTCAAAAAGATAGGAATATTGGCGATGGGGTTCATGATCGCAAAGAAGCCCATAAACACCGTGACTGTATGAACGATGAGTTCTTTCATATTTTCCACTGCAGTTAAATTGTTGATTCTAAAAACAGTATATACGCTCTCAAGCAGAACGAGTGATGTATTCTCTATTCATCTTCACACTTATGCGCTAAGCATTGTTTTTCTTTTGAGATAGTTTACCGACTCATCAAATATCGCTAAGGTGAGGCTTCAGCCTTTACATGTAACAGGGGATGTTAAGTCACCATGAACAGTACGATACAAACAATTCTCAATCACCGCTCAATTCGAAAGTTCACCTCACAACCTATTGAAAGCGAACAATTAGAAACGATTCTACAAGCTGGCCTTGCGGCGTCTTCATCAAGTATGTTGCAAGTCGTCTCAATTATCCGCGTGACTGATAAAGAAAAGCGTACGCTATTGGCACAATTTGCGGGGAATCAAGGGTACGTTGAAAGCGCTGCTGAGTTTTTGGTGTTTTGCATTGATTACCAGCGCCACGCCACTATCAATCCTGATGTTCAAGCTGATTTCACCGAGTTAACACTTATCGGTGCTGTTGATTCTGGCATCATGGCCCAAAACTGCTTACTTGCGGCAGAGTCTATGGGACTAGGAGGCGTGTATATTGGTGGCTTACGAAACAATGTTCAAAAAGTCGACGAGTTACTAGGCTTACCTAAAAATACAGCCATTTTATTTGGTATGTGTCTTGGTCATCCAGATCAAGCCCCTGAAGTGAAGCCACGTCTACCTGCTCATGTCGTGGTGCATGAGAATCAATATCAAGACCTAAATTTGGATGATATTCAGGCTTATGACCAAACCATGCAAAACTACTATGCAAACCGTTCGAGCAATCAAAAACAAAGCACTTGGTCACAAGAAGTCACCAGTAAACTGGCTGGCGAATCACGTCCGCACATCCTGCCTTACTTAAACAGTAAAGGGCTCACTAAAAGGTGATGAACGCAGTATGATAGGATCAAAAAAGGCCTCTGAAGAGGCCTTTAGAATTTATCAGCAAAAACTCGCTTAGTTACCGCCTGTCGCGCCAGTACCATCGCCTGGTTGTGGTTCTGGTTTAATTGGCTTACCAGGTTTCGCTTCAGGAATTGTAGGAACAGTTGGTTTAATTTGATCTACAGGTTTACCTTCAGCGATATCTTTTTCAACCTGCTCAACAACGTTCTTTGTATCTTCTTCAGAAATCTCTACGTAAATCACTTCATCAGAACCCGCACTAGCTTTAGGGTAATGTGGATTTTTCGCAATCACTTCTTCGGTAATCGATTTTGCAGCAACTGCTACAGCTTCAGGTGCAGCTGTTGGGTTTGCTTTAATGATATCCGATACAACGTTCGCTGTAGCAACTAACTTCGTAGCAAGTGCACTATTACCGCCTTCACCTTGAAGATCTTCAACTACTGACTCTGTATCACGAAGGATTTCATCAACCGTTTTACCACTTGCATTGATATCAATACCTAAGTTCTCGAATACTTTTTCGGCGATATCAGAAGAGTAAATCTCACCTTCTTTCAAAGAGTTAGAAACCAAAGTCGTAAATGGAGAGCCTGTTACTAATGAATCCGCCTGCGCTAAGCCTTGAGGGATTTTGTAGTCAGATGTAATAGGTTTGCCATTTGATGCGTCTTTACTCTCATCAGTATGCGTCAATACGAAAGCACAGTCACCTGGCGCATTTACGACATTGATATTTTCAAAACGCGCTTCACCAACCATACCTTCATAGTTTGTTGTATTTTCAATCGCGTCGTATGTTTCACCACCACATACAGCTTGAACCTTCATGCCGATAACAGCTGGGTCATAAGCCTGAACCGAGTATCTTTTTACCTCAGGGTCGCTGTCACTACCACAACCTGCTAGTAGGACTGCTGCCACACTTGCCGTTAAAAGTTTGATTTTCAAAATTAGCTCCAATATTTGTTGTTATATCCGACCGCAACAGGAAGCATAACGGCAGTTGCATATGGTGTAAATAGTATACATACAACTTTGGCATGAGTTTTTTCACATTCCCGCCTGTTTACTTGTGCAAAACCATGCATTCATCTCAATAACGTTAAATAGACACAATTTTGTCATGTATTCGTCAGTATTTTTTTAAGTATCTTGTTGCCTTTATTGCAACCAGATGGATAATAGTTGACTATTTTTTGTGGGTCAGATTTTTACACCTTCATTAATGAAACTAAGAGCTCTAAGTCGCTAGCAGCCATTTGGAGTGTTTATTACACAAATAATTCTGAATGGACTCGCTTTCTAAAGGCTTAAAACTGCAGTAAATCGTCAACATTGATGAAATGCAGTTCAATTAGAATGAACCAATTTCAGTCGGCAAACTTTCTTTCGGTAGTTATAAACCAATGAACACATTTAATAAATTTTTGGGGATATCAGTACTTCCTATCCTTCTTACAGGGTGTACTCTGCCTGGTAGCCACCTTTCGGTCAGTGACAAAACAGTAATGAGCACTGAATCGAGTGATATAGAATCGCAGGTTACGGTTTATCCTTTAACTTTGGAGCGAGTGACCTCTTTAAATTCAATAGATCCTTTTTCAAAGCCAAATCCAGAGTTAGATATTGAAATCGCCAAGTATGAATACGAAGTAGGACCTGGCGATATCTTAAATATTACTATTTGGGACCACCCAGAGCTCACGATCCCAGCTGGCTCATATCGTAGTTCAGCCGAAGCAGGTAACTGGGTGCACTCAGATGGCACGATCTTCTACCCTTACATTGGCGTTGTACACGTTGAAGGTAAAAACGTTCGCCAAATTCGTGCAGACATTGCCAACCGTCTTGCAAAATACATTGAGAGCCCGCAAGTCGATGTAAGCGTTGCAGCTTTTCGTTCTAAAAAGACTTATGTGACTGGCGAAGTGAACAAGCCAGGGCAACAACCAATCACAAACATTCCTCTTACACTTCTTGATGCCGTAAATAGAGCAGGCGGACTAGCAGCCGAAGCCGATTGGCGTAATGCAACACTGACGCGAAACGGTGTGGTTGAAAATGTCTCTTTATACGCTCTGATGCAACAAGGCGACTTAACTCAAAACCGTCTTCTAAAGCCAGGTGATATTGTTCATATTCCCCGTAACGATGCACAAAAAGTATTTGTTATGGGCGAAGTTAACGATCCGAAGCTACTCAAAATTGATCGCAGCGGTATGAGCCTTACTGAGGCTCTAAGTAGCGTTGGTGGTATTAATGAAATCTCCGCCGATGCCACTGGCGTTTTCGTCATCAGACGTTCAAAAGAAGAAGCTAAAATGGCGGACATCTATCAGTTAGATGTTTCTGATGCTTCTGCTTTGGTGATTGGAACAGAGTTTGATCTCAACCCATACGACATAGTCTATGTAACAGCTGCGCCTGTTAGCCGTTGGAACCGCGTTATTGCTCAACTTGTTCCAACCATTTCCGGCTTTAACGAATTAACCGAAGGTGTACTACGAGTACGCACTTGGCCGTAAAAACGACATGCCGCAAGAAAGTTATCTCTTGCGGCATGCATTCAATAGTTACGTAGCTCAATTGTGCAATATAAAGAAGCAAGCAATTCAGTTGGGATCATAGGCATACAATTTAAAATAGGGTAAGCATTTGTTTTCTAATATTCTTGTCGTCTGTGTAGGTAATATTTGCCGCTCTCCAACAGGAGAGCGGCTTTTGCAGTCTTTATTACCAAACAAACATGTCGCGTCAGCGGGAATCGCGGTGGATAAAAGTCATTTAACAGGAAAAGCTGCTGATGATATGGCAACCACCATCGCGAACGAACATGGCGTAAGCTTAGATGGACACGAAGCACGACAATTAACACCTGAGCTTTGCGCTCAATACGATCTGATATTGGTTATGGAAAAAGGTCATTTAGAAGCCTTAACCAAAGTCGCTCCTGAGGCACGAGGCAAAACGATGCTGTTTGGACAATGGATAAGTGAAAAAAACATTCCTGATCCATACAGACAAAGTAGAGAAGCCTTCGAACATGCTTATACGCTTATAGAAAAAGCAGCAAAAGCGTGGTCTCAAAAACTATAAGCCGCAAGGCTAAATATATAAACGCCAATGGCAAGGTATTTAAGAAGTTAAAGTAATGACAACACAAACTATTAAGCAATCACGTCAAGCCGACGATGAGATCGATTTGGGAAAGTTATTTGGGATCATTCTTGATGCCAAATGGCTCATTCTATGTACCGTAGTCCTATTTTCAATTATAGGCGTCGGCGTTGCCATTCTATCAACACCTATCTACAAAGCTGATGCTCTTATCCAAATTGAAAGTAAGAGCTCCGGTGGTATTTCAGCGATGGTTGGTGATATGGGAGAGCTGTTTTCAGCAGAGTCATCAGCGACAACAGAAATTGAGATCATTAAATCTCGTATGATTTTGGGTGGCACAGTTGATAAATTCAACTTAACCACGGTCGTCTCTCCGAATTACATGCCTATCGTCGGTAAGGGCTTAGCTCGACTGCAAGGCGAACAAATCAGTCTGAGCGTTTCACGATTTAATACCCCTTCTTACGCAGTTGGAATTCCTCTAACTCTCGAAGTTATTGATTCTGAAAAACAGACGTTCAGACTTATAGAAGATGACAATAACGTCATTTTAGAAGGTAAGGTTGGCGAGCTCATTGAAAAGAATGGCTATCAATTCTTAGCTACAGAAATGATAGCGCAAGACGGCGCATCGTTTACCGTGAGTAAAATCAGCAAATTAGATGCAATTAATAAACTTCAAGAAAACTTATCGATAAGCGAACGTGGTAAGCAAACCGGGATTATTTCTTTAAGCTTCTCTGGTGAAGATCGCGCTAAGATTCAAGCTATCTTGAACGACATTAGCCAGAACTACTTCTTGCAAAACGTTCAAAGAAACTCAGCAGAGGCAGAACAAAGTCTCGAGTTCTTGAAAGGCCATCTTCCAGACATCAAAACAAAACTGACCGCTTCTGAAGACGTTTTAAATCGATTCCGTCAAGAAAATGAATCTATCGACTTAGGCCTTGAAGCTCAATCAACGCTGAAAGTGATGGTTGAACTAGAAGCGCAGTTAAATGAGCTGACATTCAAAGAGAGTGAAATCAGCCAGCGCTTTACACAAGATCACCCGGCTTATAAGTCTCTGCTTGATAAACGTGAGACGCTACTCAAAGAGAAAGAGCGTCTTAATAAACAAGTTCAAAAGTTACCGAAAACACAGCGTGAAGTTCTACGCATGACGCGCGATGTAGAAGTAAACCAACAAATCTACATCCAGCTATTGAACAAGGTTCAAGAGCTCAACATCATTAAAGCAGGAACCGTTGGCAACGTTCGAATCTTAGATAACGCTCAATCGTTCTCGAAGCCAATCAAGCCGAAAAAAGCGCTTATCGTTGTGCTAGCAACACTGCTTGGCGGCATGGCAGGCGTGGCTTTCGTATTAATTCGTGCGGCATTCCACCGTGGTGTAGAAACACCAGATCAAATTGAGCAGATTGGTATGCCTGTTTACGCTAGCGTTCCAAAATCTATTCAACAACTGGAATTTGCAAACAAGCTTAAACGAAACAAAGGCAGCAACGATGAGCTAGTCCTTCTTGCTGAAGCTAACCCGGCCGATCTTTCCATCGAGGCCCTGCGTAGTCTTCGTACTAGCCTGCACTTTGCGATGATGGAAGCGAAGAACAATGTTCTTATGATTTCAGGTCCAGCACCATCTATCGGTAAAACGTTCGTATCGACAAACTTTGCAGCCGTCGCTGCGAAAACAGGTCAGAAAGTACTGCTTATCGATGCGGATATGCGTAAAGGTTATTTGCAGCAATGTTTTGGTTTACGTTGGGATAACGGCCTTTCTGATTATTTGAGCGGCAAGACATCCCATAGCAATATCATTAAATCAACATCCATCGACAATCTAGATGTGGTTACTCGTGGCCAAGTACCACCAAACCCGTCAGAGCTTTTGATGCATCCTCGCTTTAAGAGCTTTGTTGACGAAATGTCGGCGCAGTACGATCTTGTGATCATCGATACGCCGCCTGTACTCGCGGTTACCGACCCAAGCATTGTTGGTGCAATCGCAGGAACAACATTGATGGTAGCTCGTTTTGATCAAACGACTTTGAAGGAAATTGAAGTCGCACAAGGCCGCTTTGAACAATCCGGCGTGGAAGTAAAAGGCGTGATTCTAAACGCCGTAGAGAAGAAAGCGTCAAACTCATACGGATATGGTTACGGTTACTATAACTACGCTTACAAGAGCGAGTAATTAATATCTACATGTATTACAAAGCCCTGCTAGACCTAGCAGGGCTTTTTTATTACTGGATCCTGTAATGCATATCTACTAGAAAACGGATGGTCGTTCACATCTACATAGGCATTGGCTGTCAAACTATTCAGCACTTCTTTAATGGGGCTGATATTTTGTGATGCGGTTCTCTCATGAATAGTTGCATGATCGATTGTGAAACCCTACTATCAGTCTGCTCACGCCTAAAGCCCCCAACACTCGCGGAAAGAACTTGGTTCACGGCAACTCTTCTGCTCTGTGTAGCAGGCACAATCTGTTTTTACCTTCTTTTAGCTTCTATTTAGGCGAGTGTGGAAGAGATAAGAAAGGTGAAAAATGAACTCTACAAATAGCTTCTTAATCAACATTAACCAACAAAAATCCGTTGCTAAAAAAAGGCTCAAAGCTATACGTCAACACGATGATGAGATGTTGGTTCGAGTTAAGCGATTTCACTCCAAACCAGAATCATTAGCTCCCAATACAATTCAATTAGCTGACGTTCAACATTCGCTAGCCAGAGAATTAGGTTTACCAAGTTGGAGTAAATTAAAAGCGCATGTCGAAGAGTTAGAAGCTCACAAAGACGCCATCAAAAATCACTTCCCTTCTCTTGATAGCGAGCTAAAAACGCTCCATGTCCGCTGTGGGCATGATATTCAGCAACGGCTTAAAGACAGCGGATTCGAGGGAGCATTTTTAGCCCTAATAGATCCGCTTTGTATTGGCCCCATACCAGCAACACCACAAAACTTCCTTGCCATTCGTGCCCAATATGTCGTAGAGACTCTGCTGCCCGTGATGAAGCGTGAAGATTCAGTGCAAGATATTGTCAAATTTGAGCAAGCTAATATTGATACGCTGCTCAGTGATACATTTGAACGAATCGTCTTTTGGGTCGAACATGACAGCTATGACCAATTAATGCTGCTTCGTGCCCTAACCTTGTTAGAGAATGTAGAAAACAAGGTGATAGAGATCATTGAGTTGAACCAGTTCCCTGGCACTGAGCGATTCATCGGTTTGGGGCAGTTGCCTAAAGAGGCTATTCGCGCTTGTTGGCAATACCGTAAACCCGTGACAGCCAAATTATTCTGTCAGGCTAAACATTCCTGGCACGCTGTCACATCACCGACACCCACCTCTATGGTTAATTTGATCGAACAGCATGATCTAGATTGCTTACCCAATATGCTCAACGTGCTCATACGCCATATGCAAGAGTTACCTCATTCACAAACAGGATTAAGCTTGACTCAACAGATTGCATTAGAGGTCCTAAGTTCTCAAAATCGTTCAATTCTCATCAAAGATTGGTTTGAGCAATATCAACAACGTGAACCTCTACCTTACCTGGGCGATGTGATGTTTTACGCCTTACTCCTCCCTCTAGCACAATGTCAAACGCCTTTAATCACGATTGAGTCACGTGAAAGGGACTGGTGGGAACAGAGCGTCCATATCACTGAGGCTGGTCAGCATTGTTTGGAAGGCTTCATGCTAGCGAAGCAATGCTATTGGGTTGGGGGTATTAGCAATACCAATCAGAATTATTGGAGTTGGGATCACCTCCAATTATCTACATTGACCAACCATCATTGATTCAGCGGATAGGTAACATAAGCAGGGGCATAGACGGCTCGTTAACCCCTTGTGTTCAGCCCAATACAAAAACAGTCAAAAAGAGACGGCTTCTAGCCTGAATAAAATCTAGATAGTTATGCAAGAGCAACACTCCTTAAAGATAATATGCACTTCATTTACTACTAAAAATAAATGTAAACACTCCTTCCTATCGGTTGTATGTTCGATAAAAGTGTTAAAATACAAACTTTTCGACCAGTCAAATAGTTAAGATTTGGTTAAAATTCTATTTTTATTAGTGATAAAGTTCACATCTATTAACCATTTAGAGGATTATTCTTTCGTATTTTCTCACTCCACTGCTACTCTGCTCGCCGCTTTGAAGTGAACTCAAGGTGCATAACTATAAGGAGTGTTCTCATGAATACCAAGAAACCGATGTCGCTAACCAGCCGCGTAATTTTGGGTATGGTAGCGGGTATCTTGACAGGATTTGCAATTCGCACACTTTTTGCCGGCAACGGATTTGTCGACGCATACATTGTTAATGGATTATTTGAAGTTGGTGGACAGATCTTCGTCGCCAGCTTAAAAATGCTCGTAGTCCCTCTAGTGTTTGTTTCACTAGTTTGTGGTACTAGCTCCCTCAAAGACCTTTCTACACTGGGTCGCATGGGTGGTAAAACCCTCGCTTTCTACGTTACAACAACGGCTATCGCGATTACGCTTGCTCTAACTATGGGTACTCTGTTCCAGCCAGGTGCTGGCGCTGACCTAACCGCAGCAAGTTCATTCAAATCAGCAGAAGCACCATCTTTGGGTCAGGTGATCATCGATATGTTCCCAACCAACCCTATCAGTGCAATGGCTGAAGGTAAAACCCTGCAAGTCATTGTTTTCGCAGTGCTATTTGGTATCGCGATCAGCGCAGCAGGCAAACCTGGTGAACGTATTGCAGCGTTCTTCTCTGATCTGAATGAAGTGATCATGAAACTGGTTGCGATTTTGATGAACTTGGCGCCTTATGGTGTGTTCTTCTTAATGGCGAAGCTATTTACTGGTCTTGGTCTGGGCGCAATCGTCAATCTGGCAGAGTACTTCTTAGTACTGGCGGGTACGCTTGTCCTGCACGGCCTAGTCACTTACAGCTTAATGTTAAAAGGTTTCACCGGTCTAAATCCCATTACGTTCCTACGTAAGATGGAAGACGCGATCATGTTTGCTTTCTCGACCGCATCATCAAACGCGACGATTCCAGTGACAATGGAAACGGCTAAGCACCGTATGGGGGTTGAGAACCGCGTATCATCGTTCACAGTACCACTTGGTGCAACCGTGAACATGGACGGTACGGCGATCATGCAAGGTGTAGCAACCGCCTTTATTGCTCAAGCCTTCAATATTGATTTAACTATGGGCGATTACCTCATGGTAATCATGACAGCTACATTGGCATCTATCGGTACTGCGGGTGTCCCTGGTGTTGGCCTTGTAATGCTAGCCATGGTATTGAACCAAGTTGGTCTGCCGCTTGAAGGTATCGCGCTCATCATGGGTGTTGACCGTCTACTTGATATGATTCGTACTGCGGTAAACATTACTGGTGACAGTGCAGTTACCGTCATTGTCGCAAAATCAGAAGGTGCATTGGATGAAGCTCGCTTCAACGACCCAATGGCAGGCGTAGCCGAAGAAGAAGTGCACCTTAAACGTGCTGACGCCTAAATCGTTTTACGATTACCATTCTGAAATTATATAGTCCTGTCTAAAACAAAAGCCCCGATGGAAACATCGGGGCTTTTGTTTTCTCCGCGTCTAGAAACGCTCTTTCTAATCCGCCATCGAATTCAATTTTTCTCTGGCTCGTTCTTCGTGTTCTTTAGTGATGGCATTGCCGACAGAGTTAGCGGCTAACGTAAGCGCTGCCATGTCATCGGTAAAGCCGACGCCTGCTAACACATCTGGCACCATATCGGTGGGTAATACGAAGTAAGCCAATGCGCCACCTAAAATCGCCTTATGGCGAACGGCGGTGTTGGAATCTGTCATCGCGAGCCATGATTTGATGCCCATAACGGCAATTTCTTCACCCGCTTTCTTAACCGACCCTTTCATTTTGCGCCAGAATGTTTTCTCATCTGGCGCTTGCATCGTTTTATCTTTGGCGTCTTTCGGCGCCGATTTTACAGACATTGTTGTGCTCATCGTTGCCTCCGAAATTTATGACTGTGGCCAACATATTAATAAATCGAACCTGAACGCAAGATTAATAACAAGAAATGATAGTAAAGTGAAACAAAAACACAGATAGAAAAATCCCCAAAACCGAAGTCCGGGGATTATTGTCTTGGGAACCAAGCTTTAGAAGCAGAATGCCTTATTGAGCAATCTTCTCCAGTACACGCATCAGCATTTTGATACGTGGTTCGATAGACTCAAGCAACAAGTACTCTTGGTCACTGTGGAAACCTGCACCGATAGGTCCTAGACCATCCAAAGTTGGAACGCCAAGAATTGCCGTATTGTTTGCATCAGAGCCGCCACCCACTTCTTTCCAGTTGATGTCGATAGCCAGTTCACTTGCTGCGTCTTCAACTAATGCCATCAGGCTTTCGGTTTGCGCGCTTGGCACCATAGAAGGTTTGTAAGCTTCACGAACCAACTCGATGCTAACGCCATCAACGAATGGTGTTTCCAGCATGCCGTTTAGCTTGCTATCGACATCATCGTATTCTTCATTACTCCAGAAACGCACATCCACGATCGCTTCAGCGTGCTCAGGGACGATGTTTGCGCCGTTACCGCCAGACACAATACCCACGTTTAATGTGGTGCCAGATTCGAAGTTCGTCATGGCATTGATTACGAGAATCCAGTTCGCCATCTCGGTGATTGCACTGCGGCCATTTTCTGGCTCGTTGCCAGCGTGGGCTGCAATGCCATTAAACGTGATTTTGTAACGCGCCATGCCTTTGCGCGCTTTGACTAAACCTCCGTCTGCGCGTGCTGCTTCTGCCACCAATACGTTTTTCGCATTTTTTGCAACAGATTGAATCCAGTCGACCGAATCTAACGATCCGGTTTCTTCGTCTGGGTTCATGCAGATACAAATCGACAGTTTATCCAACACCGCCTGGTCGAGGTTACGCATCGCGTACACAATATTCAGCAAGCCAGTTTTCATGTCCGAGACACCCGGACCGTACGCTTTGTCAGCGTCTTGAGACATAGGGCGTAATTCAGCGGTGCCGACAGGGAACACGGTATCCATGTGACCAATCAGCATCACGTCAACTTGCTCAGCCTCAGGCTTGTTTCGAACTTCAAGACCGATGCCCGCTCTGCCACAGTCGATGCGTTTTACGCTCCAACCTGACATCGCTTGGTACTTCTCTTCAAATTGAGAAGCGATGAACTCAATGCCATCAGTCGTGTACGTGCCACAATCGACATTGATGAGAGGACGAAGTTCTTCGAGATATTCATTGAGAGAAAACTGCATGATTGCCCCCTAAACAAATAAGTTCATGACTAGCATTGCGCCAAATGCGTTCAATACGGAAATCGCAATCATAATTGGGATATAACGACCTTCAGTACCGATAGGTCCCATAATTCGACCCATGTACTGAACCTGTGAGCCCATTAGGTAAATTGCAGGTGCAAGAATCGCGATGTGCGTACCATTCAAGATGCCTTGGTCAAACAATGTGATAACCACGCCAACTGCGCCGCCCATCGACATCCAAGCACCAATCAGCACCGCAGCAGCTTCACCTGGCAAACCAAAAACCGCCATTACTGGAGAAAATACCGAGCCCATCAAATCCAACGCGCCAGTAATCTGTAACGCTTTAATGATGACAAACGCCATAAGAACGTTAGGCACGGTTGATGTTGTCGCAATAACCCAGCCTTTTTTAGCGCCTTCAACGAAAATATCCGTCACCATCGGCTTACTTGCTTTTACGTCACTCATTACGCCGTCTCCTCTTTTAAGTTCTCAGATTTGTTTTGATCTTGCTTGTCTTCTTTACCTTCTGTGATGTTTAGGTAGATACGGAATAAGTTCGCGCCCACAATTTTAAATAAGAACATCACCACAACCGCCAAACCAATAGAAGACGTTACGGCAAGCGAACCATCCGCCATCGTCAGCGTAAACAGCACCGCCCCTGAGGAAAAAAAGTTAACAATGGTGGCACCAGCGGTGAACTGGAACATAGTGAACACATCGGTTTCGCGTTTGGTAAGATGGCCTTCATCTTTAAGCTGACGAGTCATCGCCGCACCTGCGTCGGTACTTTGCAGCGAAGCGATAAGAGCCAAACCAGAATTACCCGGAATACCCATAGTTGGACGAAGAAGCGGCGTTAACAGTTTGCGTGCTGCTTCTAGTGCGCCATAGTGCTCAAGTACATTGATCATACCCAGTGCGAACATAACGGTAGGAATCAAAGTAAGTGCAAAAATGAAACCGTCACGTGCACCGCTACCACCAGTACCACGAAGCGACGTTGTTGCAACTTGCACACCGTCAGCCGTTTCGGTGACACCATAAGCCACCTTGCCGAAAGAGCCATTCAACGTGGTGAAATCAAATACGCCATACCATTCGTTCGATTGCATGAGACCAGAAAAGAAGACGACCGCAAACGCCAGTGCAACGTAGCACCCCAGCGTAACCTTGCGCTCGGTTTGAACAGGATTTTTCATAACATTACCTACACATGTGGGACAGGACACATATGTTCACTCGAATAATGTGCTAGAGAGATGATCAAAATCAATCCGCCTGCCGAACATTCTAGCGACTCAGTTATGAAGTTTTGTTTTATGATTTTAATCACATTTGAAAGATAATAAAAATTTGTGCTAACAATTAGGTATATTAATCTATATCGATACCTCTGGACTTCTTCATCAATCAGACCAATGATTCCAACGAATATTGCTTTCTACAACATTCATGACGTACTTCATACTTTGGCATTGAGGCGATATCGATTAACTCGAAAGTAACATTCCATAATGAAATTTAGGTTAGGATTGTCCGGTCATATGCAAACGGCATAAACCAGAATCAACAGGACTAGGCAGCCCATTGTTACGCTCACAACCTAAAATAGCCAAGTGGACACTCGCCCTCGTGTTTTGGGTGGTGATGGTATGTTTAAGCCAAAATTCCGGCTTCTCGAAAAGCTGCCCTAAGGCTCACCAAATACAGAGTCAGCAAGATGAAAGCGTGAATTTATCACCATCTTGCGACCTTTCAGAGAAGCTAGTTCAAGCGTACCAACACCAGTTGGACCATATTCTTATTCCATTTTTTCTGTTTGCTTTGATTGTGGCGCTGCCGATGGCATCCACAGCAATTCATTATCTGGAATACACAGAACCGATACCGGAAAAGTGTCGGGTTCACCTAAAACTTTGTGTGTTTAGAGAATAAACCTAGCAAGGCGAGAGACCTTCTCGCCTGACTTTTGTACGTATTTTATTCACTTCACATAACAAACAACGAAATCTAAAAGTTTTAGGAAATATTATGACATTCACTCGTACACTTTTGACGTTAATGATGGCTATCGTACCTGCCGTATCTTTCGCATCAGAAAAGACCGCAGAACAAAAGCTAGAGGAAGTTACTCAGATACTAAAAGAGAATCCTCAAATTCTTGATTCATTACACCAAAACCTTCAAGAGTACATTGCGTATCAACAGTCATTTGGAGATACCTTGAAGGAGGTTCGTCACTATCTAAGTGATGGCAAACATTCCTCTTTTGGAGCTGAAAACCCTGAGTTAACCATTATTAACGTAACGGACTACAGTTGCCCTTTTTGTAAACGTTTAGAAGGAGAACTGGTCAAAGTTGGCAAAGAATATCCGCAGATAAAAGTGCTTAACCTCAATGTCTCTTTTAAAGAACAATACGAGAAAAACGGCTACAACTCGGCAAGTTACGCATTAAATGTTTGGCAAAACCAGCGAGATAAGTACGAACAAGTGCATGAGTTACTGGTGAAAAAGCCGGGCGCACATGATGCACGTTCGTTAAAACAAATCGCGAAAAAAACGGGGACAGAAGCGCAGCTTGTCGACGACAAAGAGACCAAAGCGCTGCTTGATAAGAACTATCAGTATTTCACGCAACTTGGTTTACGCGGCACGCCTGCGTTGATCATTAATGATCAAGTCATTCCTGGCTATGTGCCGTTTGACGAGCTAGAAAAAGTCATCGACCAAGAACTGGCGAACTAAAACAACAAAGCCCTTCCTTGATAACTCAAGGAAGGGCTTTTTATTTATCGACATAAAGAGCGTTTAGTTACTTATCACGTCCTACAAACGCCACGACGACTTTGTCATTGCCAAGTGAACGAGAGAACACATACGCGCCTTCTTGTTCAATCACTTCGTGCTGACCCGCACCAATCGCTGGGTGCGCTTTACGAAACTGACCAAGGGTTTGCCAGTGTTTCAGCAAAGCTTGTTTGTCATCAGATAGCTTCCAAACCATGTCTGAACGTGTGCCTTGGTGGAAATCATCCGCGTAAGGGCCAATGTTACGGCCTACTTCATCGCCATAATAAACCTGAACCGCTCCTGGGCTAAGGAGCAATGCGTTCGCGGCATTACGTTGCATGCCGTAATCTTTAAAACGTGAGAAGAACAACTCCGTATCGTGAGAAGACATGTAACTGACTGGGTTGAAGTCTTTCTCGTTCGCGATAGTGTCCGCATAGCTTTGGTAAGTGTCTGCCATTTGGCTAAAGCACGCCGCGCCTTTGTCTAGCTTCTTCTGCATATCGAAGTTGATCAACGCGTCAAAACCATCATCGAAATAAGGGCTACGATACGCGGTGTGTCCCCAGACTTCGCCCATCATCCAGAACGGCTGACCTGATTTGCCATTTTCTTTACGCCACTGTTCTAAGCTGTTCGATGCTTCTTCTTTTATACGCTTCCAAACTTCACCTTCGACGTGTTTCACCGTATCGACGCGATAGCCATCAATGCCGAAGCGTTTCACCCAATCGGTTTGCCACTCAATCAAGTAATCCGCCACGGTGTAGTTGTCACGAGCTTCTACGCGAGTGCCAGGGTTATCTAATAGCCACTGAGCTGGTTTTACAGCTTTGCCTGACTCGGTGATAAAGTCAGGCAGCCCCGCCAATGACATGGTGATGTCGCTACTGCCCGGAGCTGGGTAACCTGGCAAGCCGGTTCTTACCCAATCGCCGCCCCACCACTTCGCCCAGTTCGGACTCTGATAATCAATATTCTGGTGGTAGCTATGCCAATTTTCGCCTGCTTTTGGTTGCCAGTCGCCCCATTTCTTGGGCAGTTCGGCATTAGGCTTTAACACATCGATACCATCAAACTGTAGATCCGCCAATGTTGAGTAACCAGAATGGTTGATAACCGCATCCATCAAGACTTTGAGGCCACGCTTGTGCGCCTCTTCCACCAGCGTTTTTAAATCTTCTTCGTTACCGAAGTTCTCATCAATCTTGGTGAAATCGCGCGTCCAGTAGCCGTGGTAAGCATAAAACGGGAATGAGCCACTATCGCCACCACCGACAAAACCGTGCACTTGTTCAACGATTGGCGACAACCAAATCGCGTCTGTACCTAGGCTCTTGATGTAATCCAGTTTCTCAATTACACCTTTAAGGTCACCGCCGTGGAACGTGCCGACTTCATCTTTGCCGTCTTTCTTGCGTCCATAGCTGTTGTCATTGCTCGTATCAGCATTGTTGAAACGGTCAACCATCACGAAGTAAATGTTGGCATTGCGATAATCAAACGGCACTGCTTCTTTGGTTTTCTTTACTGGCTCTAGTAGCACCAAACCGCCGGAATCTTTGCTTGGCGTCAGCGATACTTGCTGATCTTGCACTTCAACCATTTGCCCCGAGTAAGCATCTCGCAACTTGGTGCCATCCGGGAAACTGTCACCTAACGCAATGGTGACTTCTCCGCCTTGGTAAACCTCACATTGTACTTGTGGAATTGGGCGTTTGAACTCACTTTTGGCGGCTTTCTTAGGTTCACGCTTAAAACGCAGTGTTTTGGCTTCTGCATCAAAAGCAAAAGAGTAATCGCCGGTAAAGCGGATTTTTAATGGCAGCTCCGTTGGCTTACCGCAGTTTAGCGCAAGAGGTTTATTGAACTTCACTTTCTGACCATCGGGGGCAATGCAGTCGCCTTCAACGCCCGTGATTTTAAGCGTGTATCCGTCTTTGGTTAGAGGCACAACCAAAGGCTGCTCTACACTTAGCGGGAAGTCACGGCTGTTGGTCGTGGTAGAAATGGTGATGTTAGGCTCGGCGATGGCACTTGCCGACGCAAGCAGTAAAGTAGTGGTAATCAGGTTCAGTTTCATCATTCAGTCCATTGGCAGCACATGGTAACCATGCACATTTATTAGTTTTATTCACACTAATTGTGCCTAGATAAGAAACTGAACACATCATTCTAACTGCCTACGCCCCAAAGGTCGTGACGCTTCACATTTTATTGATATAGGGGCGTAGTTCTATTTAAGCGCAATGGATTGAGGGACTTAAAGTTGCACGCTGCCAAGATTGCTCATTTGATTCATCGCCCATCTTGTGCGGCGAGCAGTGTAATCACTTTGTGGATAGACTTTGATTCGATATGGGTTTGGCAACACCACGGCTAAACGCGCTGCTTGCCACTTCGAGAGTTGCTTTGCACTGACACCAAAATAATTCTGCGCCGCCGCTTCAGCACCGTAAATACCGGGACCAAATTCAACCACATTTAGATACACTTCGAGAATGCGCTCTTTACTCCATATCAGCTCCATCAGCAAAGCAAAGTAAAGCTCGTAAGCCTTGCGAGCGTAGGAGTGAGAAGGAAACAAAAACACATTTTTCGCGGCTTGTTGGGTAATCGTGCTCGCGCCTCTCGACGGGCCATTGTCACCTGCTTCGGCAATCACGTCGAATAGCGATTCGAAGTCCAATCCATAGTGATGAGGGAATTTTTGGTCTTCGGTCGCAATCACCGCTAACTGCATATTTTTTGAAATACGCGACAAGGGTACCCATTCGTGTTGGCTGCTATTTGGATAGTTCTTTGGTGGCGCAACAATGCGGCTTAACTTCCATCCCCATATTGGCGGATCGACATATTTCACCACACCAACCAAAACGACTGGGGCGATCAGTAATATCAACACCATTTTAAATAGAAATGACTTAAGCCTTTTCAACATGTGTGGCTCCCCAATGCATTAGCGATTGATGATAAACAAACCAGCGAGCTTGCCTGATTCAATCAGGAACAACAAGTTTTCGAGGTAAAAAATAGGTCAAAAAAAGCCCGATTTACATTGTAAAACGGGCTTAGAATTTGATTAGGTTGAATTATTTGTTCAGCTTGTAGAACACGGTTGAAAGAGGTGGTAAACGAAGCTCAAGTGATTGAGGCAGTGATTCACTTTCGACTTTTTCCGTTTTCACACTGGTCTGCACTTTAAAATCGCTGCCGCCGTATTTGCTGTCGTCCGTGTTCAGCAGTAGTTCGTATTGACCTGCATTTGGAACACCTAAACGGAAACGCTCGTGTGGTACGGGCGTAAAGTTGGTGATGATGAGAATACGCTCCCCCTCTTTACTGATACGCTCGTGCGCTAGGATACTCGCATCCGCTTCGTCTTGTAGACGCCACTCAAAACCAGCAGGAACACAATCTTGATCGTGCATCGCCGCTTCATTTCGGTACAAGTGGTTCAAATCTCGCATCAGCTTTTGAACGCCTTGATGACGCTCATATTCCAGCAAGAACCATTGCAACTGATCATCGTGGTTCCACTCCGCCGTTTGGCCGATTTCCGCGCCCATGAAGTTCAGCTTTTTGCCCGGTTGACCATACATGTAACCGTAGTATGCACGTAGGTTTGCGGTTTGCTGCCATTCATCGCCCGGCATCTTGTTATGGATAGAGCCTTTGCCGTACACCACCTCATCGTGAGAGAGAGACAAGACGTAGTTTTCGCTGTGCGCATAAACCAACGGGAATGTGATGGTATTGTGGTGGTATTTGCGGTGAACAGGATCTTCTTTGATGTATGAAAGACTGTCGTGCATCCACCCCATATTCCACTTGAAGCCAAAACCTAAACCACCCATAAAGGTTGGCGCAGACACCCCCGGAAACGCCGTTGACTCTTCCGCAATCGTCATCGCATTCGGGAAGTGCTTGTACACTTCTTCGTTCATCCATTTTAAGGTTGCGATTGCGTCGTAGTTTTCGTTGCCACCGTCGACGTTCGGTACCCACTGATCGTGGCTACGTGAATAATCGAGATAGAGCATCGACGCGACTGCGTCCACGCGAATGCCATCAATATGGAATTGTTCAAACCAGTACAGCGCATTCGATACAAGGAAGCGACGCACATGTTCACGACCGAGATCGTAGATGTATGAGTTCCAATCTTGGTGCCAACCGCGACGTGGGTCCGGGTCGTGGAACAGCGGTGTGCCGTCAAAGTTTGCTAAACCGTGGTCATCCGATGGGAAATGCGCCGGAACCCAATCCAGCACCACACCGATACCAGCTTGGTGACATGCATCCACGAAGAATTTGAAATCATCAGGAGAGCCGTAACGGCTAGTTGGCGCAAATAAGCCAACGGGTTGATAGCCCCATGAACCGTAGAATGGATGCTCAGAAACAGGCATCAGCTCAACGTGGGTGTAGCCCATATCCACAAGGTATGGCACCAACTGCTCCGCGAGTTCGCGGTAGTTGAGGAAATCACCTTTCTCGTTGCGCTTCCATGACCCAGCATGCAGCTCATAAAACGATAACGCTTCATCACGCTTTTGTGTCACTGCGCGATTTTGCCATTTCGCATCTTGCCATTGGTAACGCTTGTGATCGTAAGTAATGGATGCGAACGATGGGTACTGCTCAGAGTAAAAACCCCAAGGGTCTTGTTTGTGTGGCAGCCCTTCCCCATTTGGCCCTTTGAGCTCAAATTTGTACTGAACGCCTTCTTCTAAGCCAGGAATGAACAAGCCCCAAATGCCATAATCTAAACGTTGCATTGGGTGACGACGACCGTCCCATTGGTTGAAGCAACCCACAAGGCTAACAGCCGATGCATGCGGTGCGTAGACAAGGAAGCGAACACCGGAGATGTTTTCACCGCCACGTTCTAGCGTGACAAAGTGTGCGCCCATATAGTGATACATGTCTTTGGGCGTATGCAGATGCTCGTACTCTTGGTAAATATTGTGGTACTGGTACGGGTCATCAATAATTTGTTCAACACCATTCCAATCGACCGCCAAACGGTAGTGGGTCAGGTGTAAATCGCGTTGCTCTTTTAAGATGAAACCGCTGTCGCCATCACGCTCAAGCGCCACGCGAGGTTCGCCATTAACAAGCAGTTCAACCTTGTTTGCGCCCGGCATCCACACTCGCAGCGATCCTTCGCCATCATCAATGAATGGCCCCAACGCCGAAAATGGGTCTGAGTAAGCCGCCTCAGCAAGCAGTTCGTATGCGCGTTCGTGTTGTTTCTTTATTTTCTTGGTTTTGGTGGTTTTCAAATCTTTCTCCCTAGAGCCAATATCCTTTTCAAGACCAGAAATCTGAATCAAACATCGGTTTCTCCACAGCCAACGTTGTGAACTCACAAAAGACTTCGCTTAAAACATGTATGCATCAAGCGATGTCAAAAACAAAAAATGCCCGCTATTGTCGCGGGCATAATAACGGTACTTCATCCTAACGGATTGTGTTTTCGGAATGAGTGACCTAGACGGAACTTTCGTACCTCTGAGCTAACAAAATTGGTAATCCGCTCATTCATCTACGTCACTCTAAGCATCTTATTTGCTCGCCTGTGCGCGAACTTCAGTGAGGCGTTTAGAAATGCGATTCACATCTTCACGGCTGAAGATTTCATCTAGGTTCATCGACAATTTACGACGCCAGTTTGGATACTCATCCACCGTGCCAGGAATGTTGACCGGTTGATCCATTTCTAGCCAGTCTTCAAGCTGAACGCTAAGCAGTGCAGAGTCACCCGCTGCTACGTGCAGTTGCAGCGCTTCGCTTAGGTACGAGTCCATCGGTACGTACTGAGCATCATGACCAATGCCTTCTGGCAAATAGCCGTGCCAGCGAACGCTGTCTAAGATGCCTTGCTTGCACTTCAAGCGATCAGCAAATAAGCCTTCCAACTGTTTTTCATCTGGGTACAGGCCAATCTCACGACCCATTTTCAAATCATCGCAGTGCCAGAAACCACGCAGGGTTGGCATGTCATGCGTACACAGTGCCGCCATCGATTGCTCTGCGTAGTGCTTCGGAGAAATGAACCCACCGTCTTCTTTCGAAGTTTCGAAGAAGAATACTTTGTATGAGTGCACACCTGCATCGCGTAGGATATCGACGATTTCATCTGGCACAGTACCCAAGTCTTCACCAATCACTGAACACTGATGACGGTGTGACTCAAGCGCTAGGATTGCGAGCATATCTTCCACTGGGTAGTACAAGTAAGCGCCTTCTGTCGCTTTCTCGCCTTTTGGAATCCACCAAAGGCGAAGCAGGCCAAGTACGTGGTCGATACGCAATGCACCACAATGCTTCATGTTAGCACGTAGCAATTTGATGTAAGCGTCGTAGCCCGTCGCTTCTAGAACCTGAGGGTTAAGCGGAGGCAAACCCCAGTTTTGGCCTAGTGGACCAAGTACATCCGGCGGCGCACCGATGCTGGCGTCCAACACTAAGTTACCGTCGTCGGCCCAAGTTTCACTACCTGAGTCGGCAACACCGACAGCAAGGTCACGGTACAAGCCCACAGCCATGCCTTTTTCTTCTGCCAGTGACTGCGCTTCTTTGATTTGATCGTCTGCGATCCACTGTAGGTACATGTACAAGTGAACGCGGTCTTGGTTGTCTTTGATGTATTTCTGAGTACCGGCAGCGTCGAATGTGCGGTACTTCTCAGGGAATACAGGCCAACCCCACATGTTTGAATCTTCTGCGTGTAAATCCGCATGAAGCGCATCGAATGCAGCTTGGTGTAACAAGCTGTCGCCACCTTTTTCTACAAAGTCCAAGAATGCACGAGCGCGGTCGGTGTTTTTGTCTAAATGGCGAGCTTTAAACTCACTAAACAGCAGCGGAAGAACGCTCATTTTCAGTTGCGAAACTTCTGTGTAGTTCACCCAATGAGAGTCACGTGCTTTTTGTAGACGCTGTTGAAACTCTGCACTGCCAACACGTTGCTGAGCTTCAGCACTCAGTGCGAATTCAGGTACAGAACTTACGTCGATGTACATGATATTCAACCAACGACGAGAAGACGGGCTGTATGGGCTCGCGCCTTCTGGGTTCGCTGGGAACAGTGAGTGAATCGGGTTCAAACCAATGAAGTCACCGCCACGAGAAGCGATATCGCTCACCAACTGTTTTAGGTCACCAAAATCACCGATACCCCAGTTGTGCTGAGTACGCAGTGTGTAAAGCTGGATACTAGGACCCCATAGCTTTTTATGTTGGTTTAGATCGTCTTGTTTGAAACACGCTTTCGGCGTGATGATCAATGACATCTCGTAAGGCGTTTTACGACGCTTACGGCTGACAATCAATTTGTGATAACCCCAAGCCAAGTTCTTTGGCAATGCAAACACTAGAGGGCCACCCTCAGCACGCTCATCACGAACAATTTGGGACTGAAGATAGCCTTCAAGTACCTCTCCTTGTTCTGTTTCTAAACGCCAGCTGAATTCACTCTCACGAGCACTCGTACCTAGGTTTAGTTCCACTTCGACTGGTTCGCCGTCGCGTAAAACAAGAACAGGGGCTAGTACGTCTTTTTTATGTTTCTTTTCAGCAGAAGCCAATAGTTTTTCATCGCTGCTAGTATCGTAGCCAAGCGAAGCGAGCAAGCGGCGTAGCGTCTCCTCAGACACTTTTGCCTCATCTCCCCAAGCACTGACATAGCTATCAGCCAATCTCGCCATTTCCGCGACTTTCTTTAATGCTGTTTGTTCTTTCATCGCTTTCTCCGAAGGTAATACCAACACCTTCCATGTAGGGTTTTATTGTTATCAATAACTTCTTTTGGAAAATGACCAAAGGTAGCGCTTGGCTACCTTGGTCTTAACTCTGTTCTATTAACGGTGAACCGCTTTTAGTTTCCAGATGTTGTTCACATAGTCGCGAATTGAGCGATCTGAGGTGAACTTGCCGACAAGGGCGGTATTAAGAATGGCTTTCTTCGCCCAGCCAGCTTGGTCTTTGTATTGTTCGCTCATGTCTTCGTGCGCTTTCACGTAAGATGCGAAGTCCGCAAGACATAAGTACGGGTCACCACCATCTAGTAGGCTGTCGTACGTTGCACGCAGTAAGCCTGGTTGACCTGGAGTGAATTCTTCACCCAGTAGTAGGTCCATAGACGCTTTGAGTAGATGATCCGCATTGTAGTAATCAAATGGGTTGTAACCTTGAGCTTTCAGCGCTTTCACACCTTCAACGTCTAGACCGAAGATGTAGATGTTCTCATCGCCTACTTCTTCACGAATCTCAACGTTAGCACCATCCATCGTACCGATGGTTAGGGCACCGTTAAGCGCCATCTTCATGTTACCAGTACCTGATGCTTCTTTACCCGCAAGTGAAATTTGTTGTGATACGTCCGCCGCAGGAATAATAATTTCAGCCATGCTCACACGGTAATCAGGAATGAAGACCACTTTCAGCTTGTTGCCGATGCGAGGGTCGTTGTTCACTTTCTCAGCAATCTTGTTAATAGCGAAAATGATTTCTTTCGCTAGGTGGTACCCCGGTGCCGCTTTCGCTGCGAAGAACACAACGCGAGGCACACATTCGAAGCCTGGTTCGTTAATAATGCGATGGTACAGAGACAGTACGTGTAGAAGGTCTAAGTGCTGGCGCTTGTACTCGTGCAGACGCTTGATTTGAACATCGAAGATCGCATTAGTATCGAGTTCGATACCCATGTTCTCTTTCACCCAGTTAGCTAGGCGTTCTTTATTCTCTTTCTTCACTGCCATGAATTCTTTCTGGAATTTCTCGTCAGTGGCGTACTTAGCGATGCCTTCTAGTTGCTCTAGTTTTGCTGGCCATTCTGGGCCGACTTTCTCTGTGATTAGCTTAGAAAGACCTGGGTTACAGAACTTCAACCAACGACGTGGCGTAATACCGTTCGTTACGTTGTGTAGACGTGTTGGGTACATTTCGTGGAACTCTGGGAATAGGTCTTTCTTAACCAATTCAGAGTGAAGTGCCGCTACACCGTTTACTGCGTAAGAGCCAATTACACATAGGTTTGCCATACGAACCATGCGGTGGAAACCTTCTTCGATGATAGAAAGCTTCTGTTGTTTCGCGACATCACCCGGCCACATTGCACGTACGTCTTGTAGGAAGCGGTGGTTGATCTCGTAAATGATCTCCATGTGACGTGGTAGTAGGTGCTGAATTAGCGACTCTGGCCATGTCTCTAGTGCTTCTGGAAGTAGCGTGTGGTTTGTGTACGCGAATGTTTGAGAGCTGATTTCCCAAGCCGCTTCCCAAGTTAGACCTTTTTCGTCCATCAGGATGCGCATTAGCTCAGGAATCGCAATCGTTGGGTGCGTATCGTTAAGCTGAATAGTCTCTTGCTTCGGTAGATCCGCTAGCGAGTAGCCAGCTGCTTCGTGGCGACGTAGGATGTCACGTACAGACGCAGCAGAGTGGAAGTACTGTTGCATTAGACGCAGTGTTTTACCTTTCTCGTGGTTGTCATTCGGGTAAAGCACTTTAGTGATGTTGCCTGCGTCGATCAGTGCGTGCTGCGCTTCGAAGTAGTCACCGTTGTTAAAACTTGCTAGCGAGAATGGTGCAATTGCCTGACATTCCCAAAGACGTAGCGGGTAAACCGTGTCTGATTCGTAACCCACAATTGGCAGATCCCAAGGCATTGCTCTTACAGACATGCCAGGAACCCATTTTCGAACTTCTTTACCGTTCTCGTTAACCACTTCAACGTGACCGTAGAAACCGATCTCTTGTGCAAGTTCTGGACGAGCAATTTCCCAAGGGTAGCCTTCTACACCACGCCATGCGTCAGGTGCTTCTTGCTGGCGACCATCTTTGAAAGACTGTTTGAACAAACCGTATTCGTAGTGCAAGCCGTAACCGACGGTTGGGAATTCTTGTGCCGCACATGAATCCATGAAACATGCCGCTAGACGACCAAGACCACCATTACCCAATGATGGGTCACGTTCTTCTTCTAGCAGGTCAGTTAGGTTGTAACCCAGTTCAGCCATTGCTTCTGTTACTTGTTCGTACAGACCCATGCTGATTAGGTTGTTACCCGTCAAACGACCGATAAGGAACTCTAGCGAAAGGTAGTTAACGCTCTTCGCACTTTTAATGCGTGGATCTTCTTCAGTAGCAAGCAAATCTAAAGTAGTGAACTCAGCCAGTGCATGACCCATTGCTAGGTACCAAGCTCGGCTGTCTGCGTTTTCAATCGTGTGAGCGTAAGTTACAGATAGGTGTTTCTTTACGCTTTCTTGGAACGACTTCTTGTCAAATTGTTTTTGTTGAGTAGGTTTCATTACGAAATTCTCACGTCTTTTGGTAATTCATCTGCCATACATCGTGCATTTACCTCTGTGAATAAACATCCTCCTAATTCTCCTCCTTTGAAGGAGGAGGGCTGAGGGCGTAGAGGGGGTACCATTGCTAGGTTAGTGATCCAAATCTCAACAAAGTGAGCTTTGCTCCAGTTCTTAGTGATTTTGATCACAATGGAATATGAGAAAGGTTAAAACCCGTTCATGACGCTTTTTATAGCCCACTCATCTGATGATGTGAAAATTGTAATATTGGTCACATTAACTTGGTTAACATGGAAAGATTTTTCATAATCGATGTGCAACGAGATCTTAATACGTTCGACACAAAAGATATTTAAGTGACAAGAATCACAAATAAAGGGCGTAGTTGATGGTAAATCCATCAACCCTTGAGAATTAGGAAGTGGATCAAAGTAACGGACATTTCTGATGTCGTACCATCCCACACGGCTCACAGGATTGTACGCTTTTTATACAAACTAGAATTAGGCGGTGTGAGTTATTTCTAGTTTTCGCTAGCTTTTATATCTAAGTGACCGTATGGAATGGTTTTTCAGACGGATGCAAGCCCCAACAAGAGGCGACATCAACCGGCATTCAAGCAGTTTTTGATGCCGGTGAAATCATTCAGTAAGACGAAGCTTTCGAGGGGGCCTTACTGAAATGATCACGTCGCAATCACTTGGGTATACATAAATAAGGACATAATTACTAATGTGGATTCCATCTAAGCTTACTCGACCAGGACGCCTGCACAATGCCATCGTGCGCCCACGAGTGTTGGACTTACTACAGCAAGCGCCTTACTACAAATTGGTTTTATTCCGCTCCCCAGCAGGTTACGGAAAAACCACCATGGCAGCGCAGTGGCTATCCGATAAACCAAACGTCGGTTGGTACAGCATTGATGACAGCGATAACGACGGCTTTCGTTTTGTGAACTACCTGCTTCAAGCATTAAACAAAGCCACCAACTTCAGTTGCTCTAACGCACAAAAACTGGCGGAAAAACGCCAAATCTCTTCTCTACGTTCTTTATTCAGCGAAGTGTTCGCGGAAATGGCTGATTTTCATCAAGAGTGCTACGTGGTGCTAGATGACTATCACTTGATCACCAACGATGAAATTCATGAATCCATGCGTTTCTTTTTAAAACACATGCCAGACAACCTCACCGTTGTGGTAACAAGTCGTGCAGCGCCGCCTCTGGGTACTGCAAACTTACGTGTTCGTGATTTAATGATCGAAATAGGCAACGAGATGTTGGCGTTCGATACCGAAGAAACGACTCGCTTCTTTAATCAGCGTATTGCCGATGGCATCGACGAAGACATGGCAAACAACCTCAGAACCTATGTGGAAGGTTGGCCATCGGCGATGCAGTTGATCGCGTTACAAGCGCAGCATCAAAACCGCACATTGGCGCAAACCGTAGAGTCAGTATCACAGTTCAATCACGCGCATTTGTGGGATTACCTGGTCGAAGAAGTATTTGACCTACTCGATCACGAAACTCGTCATTTCTTGATGCAAGTTTCCGTGCTTGACCACTTCAATGATGAGTTGGTGTTTGCCCTCACCCAACGCGAAGATGCGCTTGGTTTGATCGAATCATTAAACCGCTACGGCTTATTCATCTACCCACTCGAAGGGGAGCAAAACTGGTTCCGATTCCATAACTTATTTGGCGAGTTTTTGTCTCATGAGCGCCAAGCGCGTATTCCTCAGCAAGAAAAAGATCTCCACCGCAATGCAGCTGTTGCCTGGTTACAACAAAAAGCACCGCACCAAGCGATTCACCATGCACAAAAGTCGAACGATAAAGACTTGGTGGTAGAAATTCTAAACGAATTCGGCTGGAAGATGTTTAACCAAGGCGAGCTCAGCACACTGGAAAGCTCAATTAATAAGTTGGATGCTGAGCTTCTGTTCAGCCACCCAAAACTTACGATGCTCCGAGCTTGGTTGGCTCAAAGTCAGCACCGTTATAACCAAGTAGGCCACCTGCTTGAAGAAGCGGAAGAAGAGCATAAAAAGCGTAACATTGAGTTAGATATTCATTATCAAGGTCAAGCAAACGCGCTGCTTGCTCAAGTGGCTATCAACAGCAACCAGCCAGAGAAAGCACTCGAATTAGCGGAGCTAGCACTTAGCCAACTTGATAACACGATTTACCGTAGCCGCATTGTGGCAACTTCGGTTGTTGGCGAAGTTAACCACGTGCTAGGTAAACTCGACCGCGCGTTACCGATGATGCAACAAACCGAGAAGCTGGCTCGTCAGTACCAAGTTTACCACCAAGCGTTATGGGCGATTTTACAACAAAGCGAGATTTTGATTGCGCAAGGTTACGTACAAGCCGCCTTTGAGCTGCAAGATTCCGCATTCCGTTTGATTGAAGATCAGCAACTTCAACATGTTCCTCTGCACGAGTTTTTGCTGCGTATTCGAGCGCAAGTGCTTTGGTGCTGGAACCGACTTGATGAAGCAGAAGAATGTGCCTACCGAGGTCTACAAATTCTCGAAAACCATTCGCCAAGTAAGCACTTACACAGCTACTCGATGCTGGCGCGTATTGCGGTTGGCCGTGGCGAGCTAGACAAAGCCGGTAAATTCATTGAGCACATTCAACATTTGATGAAGCAGTCGACTTACCACGTAGATTGGACAGCAAACGCTTCACTATCGTTGATCCTATTTTGGCAAGCGCGCGGTAACACCGATGCAATGCAAGAATGGCTCAACACTGCGGTTCGTCCTGAATCGGCATGCAACCACTTTTCACAATTGCAATGGCGTAACATTGCACGCGCACACATCAACTTAGGTCAATATACCGAAGCTCGCGCAGCATTGGATTTCCTCCAAAGTGAAGCTCGTCGAACCAACCTAATCACAGATACTAATCGCAACTTAGTGGTCGAAGCGGTGTTTGCTGCTCGCCAAAAAGACGAAGAGCAAGCAAAAGCTTTGCTAAAAGAAGCGTTAGTGATGACAAACCAGACGGGGATGGTAGGTAATTTCCTCATTGATGGCGCCACCATTGGCGGGCTACTGGAGAAGTTAAGCCTCCGCCATGAGCTAGGCGATCTAGAACGTCACCGCGCTCAACAATTGATGAAGGATATTTCGTCCAATCAGCGCAGCCGCTCTATTCACTTTGATGAAGACTTCATTGAGAAGCTGGTAAACCACCCTAACGTACCGGAACTGGTTCGCACAAGCCCACTGACTCAACGTGAGTGGCAGGTGCTTGGTTTGATTTATTCTGGTTTCAGTAATGAGCAAATCGCGCAAGAGCTTGATGTGGCAGGTACCACGATTAAAACCCACATTCGTAACTTGTACCAAAAGCTCAATATCGCCAATCGTAAAGAGGCCATTGTGACAGCTGAAAATTTACTCCAGTTGATGGGGTACTGATCAGCTCAAGAAAACAGATTAAAACCTAAAGTGAAATACAAGGGGTTGGCGTGATGCGTCAGCCCTTTTTTATGAGTCTAGAACGAGGGAAGTGCAATTTGCAAAGCACGTAAGTAACGTTGTTCATATAAAAAAATAGCCAACCGCAATAATCGCGATTGGCTTATATTTAGTGTGAACAAATTGTATTCACTAACAACGTCAGTTGGCTAGGTGACCCTCGGCTTAAGAAGGGTCGAGCAGTATTATGCATTAATCATGCCAAAATGCAAAGACTTATTTTTGGGCACAGGATCTCATATAAAGTGAATTTGTCTATATAAAATATAGCAAAACGCAAATTAAATTATCAAATTGCATTTGCATAATGCAATAAACGTAGCCATTGATAGTACAGTTAATCATCTCAATAATGTAAACCAAATATTAAGATATCGTTGTATTTGAATCACCTCATAACCTGTAACAAAAATAAGCAATTACTTGGATATAAAACCCAGTAGCTACAGCACTATTTCATACTTTTTTCGTCGCAATGTTTGTATACTCTGTGCCATCGAAACGACTTAGCATTAGAGCAATGAACTACTTAATTACTTTCTTCAAAGGAATCGCCATGGGCGCAGCAGATGTTGTTCCTGGCGTATCAGGCGGCACCATCGCGTTTATCACCGGCATTTACGATACGCTGCTTGAGAGCATTCGACGCATTAACCCATCACTTTTCTCTATTTGGCGAAAAAAAGGGGTTAAAGCCGCCTTTAATCACATCAACGGTTTCTTCCTTATCGCTCTGTTTGCCGGTATTTTCACCAGCATTGCTACGCTAGCAAAGTTGATCACTTGGCTTCTTGACACACACCCGATCCCACTTTGGTCATTTTTCTTTGGTCTGATTTTGGTATCGGTCTATCACATTATTCGTCAGGTTGAACAACGTGATCTTATCCGCTTCGTGACTTTACTTGTTGGTGTCGGGTTTGCTTACAGCATCACCGTGCTTAAACCTCTGCACATGGAACCAACGGCTATTAACACATTGTTCGCTGGTGCTATCGCGATTTGCGCGATGATCTTACCGGGCATCTCTGGCAGCTTTATCTTGTTATTGATTGGGATGTATGCGCCAGTATTAGCCGCCGTGAAAGGTTTCCAAGTCGATACATTGGCGCTGTTTTTGTCAGGTTGTGTGATTGGTTTGCTGTCCTTTTCGCATCTATTGTCGTGGTTACTACGCAAGTTCCGCGATTTCACTCTGATGTTTTTGACAGGCTTAATGATCGGTACGTTACCAAAGATTTGGCCTTGGAAAGAAACCATCACTTGGCGCACCAATTCAAAGGGTGAGCAAGTGCCCTTGCTACAGCACAACCTATCACCGTTTGAATTTGAACACGTGACATCACAACCTTCTCAGTTAGTGCTTGCCGTTGTGATGATGCTTGCTGCCATTGCGCTGGTTTTGAGTCTCGAAAAATTCGCAGATTCAGACAAGTAACTGCGGTATCAAATCAATACGGAATCAACAAACAAGAACGGAGCCAATTGGCTTCGTTTTTGTTTGTTGGCTAAGAGAAAATCATCGCAATTGAAAATCTTTATGGGCTTGATTCAACAGCCCCTACACCGCGCGGTTATTTTGAACTCTGTCATCGAGGCACAACGCACAATTTATCTAGGCCACGAGTTGGCGAATGACGCTTCTGTGCTACGATGCAGGTAATGTTAAGTGATAAATGCTGAACCTTAATGAAAGTGTTACAAATCGCCGCTGTTTCAGTCGCACTGGTTGCGGGATTTTATGCCCCAACTTTACTAAAAAGCTTTTCTTCATCCACTCCGATCAAACCGATAGATGAGTATTGCTTTCTCTCTACTGCCTCTTGCGTTCAAGAGAATGTTACGATGACGCTCAACGCAGATACTGCTCAACCCTTGGTCCCTACTACTCTGAATGTTGAGTGGCACACAAGCGATGCTGAGCAACTCGTCCTAAGCCTTTCAGGAAGAGAAATGGAGATGGGAGAACCCAAGTTTTTACTGAAGCAAGTCACTCCCGGTCAATATCAAGGTGACATCATTCTGCCGGTTTGCACTCAAGACGCCATGACCTGGGTTGGTGAACTCAGTGATGGAGAGAGTACCGTTTACCCTGCTATAAAAATGCAAAGATAAGGAATCGTTATGAGCCGCAATTGGTCCCTATTTCTCGTAGTTGCTTTCGCCCTCGGGTTTGGCGTAAAAAGCTATTTAGATAATCAGAAAACGAAGCCAGAGCAAGTGGATAGTTCCACGTCTCAACAAACGGTATTGTTTGGGGAAAATAACCAAGCCGTCAATATCTTCGATGTGAATGACCCTCGCATTCGAGTCGTCTATTTTGGTTTTACTCGCTGCCCGGATGTTTGCCCAACTTCGCTTGCTATGCTAGCAGGAGCCCTAAATCAGATCGATGAAGCGCAAAAAGCGCAACTGCGCCCAATGTTCATTTCTTTAGATCCAGAGCGTGATGAGGCCGATGCCTCGGCGAAATATGCCCATTACTTCCATCCAATGATTGAAGGCCTATCGGCACCGCTTGATGTAACCACACCTTTGGCACACAACTATGGTGTTATTTTCCGCAAAACCGAATTGGAAGGCTCGGAGCTCAAATACACGCTTGATCACAGCTCTTACTTTTACTTCTTGAAGCCGGATGGCACGTTAATCACCAAGGTACCGCATACACTCTCGCCGGCACCGATTGTTGAAGCCATTTCAAAACTGACGACTGAAGGCTCCTCAAATGACAGTTAAGTCAGTGCTGAAACAGTTTTTCAGTTTCCTAACTCAAACCAACCCCAATGTCGAACAAGACGTCGATACGATCATTGACGCCATTGGGGGGATAGAAAACCTGCTAGAAACCGGAGCATGCGCGACTCGGCTGCGTCTTACCCTCAGAACGACGTCCATCATAGATAAAAATGCACTCAAAAATCATGGCGCACATGGCGTCGTGATACTGGATGAGCGTCATGTCCAAATCATATACGGCTTAAAAGCCAACACGTATTCGCAGATAATGGAAGAGCGCATCAACAAACAAAGCTAATATTTTCGCAGTATAGCTACCCTCTAAGAAAAAGGGCGGCTATACTCTCTTGGCTTAATTAATTCACTTATTTATTAACCAACGAAGAGGACACATGATGATTGTATTGAATAACACTAACTGGGCATCGCAAGGGTAACCCTAACCGCACCAATTACGTGGCATAGCCACAATTCCCCTTCTCTGCCCGGTCTTCACCGGGGTCAACTCTATCCGAATTAGACCCTAATGCGATTTGTATTAAGGCGCTTTTTTGCGTCTGGGATAATTCAACAATGAATCAAACACATACTTTTTGTGACACATTAATTTCAACTTCAAACCCACTAAAACGATTGGGTTGGAAACCATTTTTTCAGCAACAACTGACACTAGACGATTACGACGACACTATCTTTGCACGTGTGATTGCGCATCACCGAAGTGGTTACCTATTGGCGACAGAAACGGGGCAAGTCCACCTCAATGCCCACCACTCTCTACCCAATATGACCGTCGGAGACTGGGTTATCTTAAATGACGATCAGCAATTTGTTCGCTTACTGGATCGCTTGAGCCTCTTTAGCCGCAAAGCAGCGGGCAGCAAAGTGGCAGAGCAACTCATCGCCGCAAATGTGGATACCGTTTTTATCGTCTGTTCCCTTAACGACGACTTCAATTTAAGTCGTATTGAACGCTATCTCGCCTTGGCTCATGAAGCCGAAGTCGAACCCGTCATCGTCCTTTCCAAAGCCGATTTGTGTGACGACGTCAATGAACTCAAAAGCCAAGTACAGAAGCTAGACCCTCTGCTAGTCATTGAGACGGTCAACGGCTTAGATGCAGAAAGTACTTCTAAGCTCATGAGTTGGTGTAATGAGGGGCAAACCGTCGCTTTTATCGGTTCTTCAGGCGTTGGCAAATCAACTCTTGTGAATGCATTACTCGGGCAGCAAGAACAGGCGACTGGGCATATTCGTGAAGACGATAGCAAAGGGCGACATACAACCACATCGCGCTCTATCCATCTATTACCTGATGGCGGCATCTTGATTGATACTCCGGGAATGCGCGAGCTTCAACTAGCAGACTGCGAAGTGGGCGTCAGTGAGGCATTTTCTGACATTGAGGTTCTCGCTCAGCGTTGTCGCTTTGGTGATTGCCAGCATCAAACTGAGCCGGGTTGCGCAGTTCAAGCTGCGATTGAAAATGGCAAACTGGAGGTTCGTCGTTTCAATAACTATCAAAAACTATTGCGAGAACAAGCCTTTAACGGCGCGACTTTGGCAGAACAACGAGCTCAAAGTCGACAGTTCGGGAAACTCACTCGAAATGCCATGAGTGATAAGCGCAGGCGCCAACAAAGTTATTGATTTGTTACGTTTGAGTTGTCAATAAAATCAAAGGAGACGAAAGTCTCCTTTTTAACAACTTTATTAAAAACCATTACTCATAACTAATGATAATTTTCAACATAAAAATCCTATTTAAATAACATTGAGCAAACATTTAATCCAAAAACAAACTAAAACTAGACACAAAATATTACCAAGCTAAGATATGTGATATTCAGCAAGAAAATGGCTGAATTTATAAAAACAGGATAATTGATAATCATGTGTCTTAGTGACCAGAAGCAATGCTCACCCCTTGCAATACAAGGGCATTATCGCCGTGTAATGATGGACTATTGCCCTGCTCGCTCTGGCATAAAATTGCAGGAATGATGTATGCAACACAACAGCCTCGTTGCCCGATTTGCTCGTGGTAACCTCGTCGTCCAGATCCTTGTCGGTATTGTCTTTGGTATTTTGCTCGCCACAATTTCCCCAAGCCATGCCGAAAGTGCAGGATTAATTGGTAGCCTTTTTGTTGGTGCTCTTAAAGCGATCGCGCCAATCCTTGTGTTTATTTTGGTTGCCGCTTCAATTGCGAACCAAAAGAAAAACCAGCACACGTACATGCGTCCAATCGTTGTACTGTACCTGATGGGTACGTTCTTCGCGGCGCTATCAGCAGTGGTTCTAAGCTTCCTTTTCCCGACCAATTTAACGCTTGTCACCGGCGCTGAAGGTGCAACGCCGCCTCAAGGTATTGCTGAAATTCTACGCACACTGTTGTTTAAACTGGTCGACAACCCAGTAAATGCACTAGTAGAAGCAAACTACATCGGCATTCTTGCTTGGGGTGTGGGTCTGGGTCTTGCGCTACACCACGCATCTGCAACAACGAAAGCCGTGTTTGAAGATCTCAGCCACAGCGTGTCTCACATTGTTCGCTTTATCATTCGTCTTGCACCATTTGGTATCTTTGGCCTAGTTGCTTCAACGTTCGCAACAACAGGCTTTAGCGCACTAGCAAGCTACGCACACCTTCTGGCGGTTCTTCTTGGCGCTATGATGATCATCGCACTCGTTGTAAACCCGGCGATCGTGTTCGTTAAAACTAAGCAAAACCCTTACCCACTTGTATTCCGTTGCCTACGTGAAAGTGGTGTAACCGCGTTCTTCACTCGTTCAAGTGCGGCGAATATCCCAGTAAACATGGCACTATGTGAGAAGCTAAAACTGGACGAAGATACGTACTCAGTATCTATCCCACTAGGTGCGACCATTAACATGGCTGGTGCTGCAATCACTATCACAACGCTAACGCTTGCAGCTGTGCACACTATGGGTATCGAAGTTGATCTACTGACTGCGCTACTGCTCAGTATTGTGGCTGCGGTTTCTGCATGTGGCGCATCAGGTGTTGCAGGTGGCTCGCTACTACTTATCCCACTTGCGTGTGGTCTGTTTGGTATCTCAAACGACGTAGCAATGCAGGTTGTAGCGGTTGGCTTCATCATCGGCGTGATTCAAGACTCTGCTGAAACTGCACTAAACAGTTCAACAGACGTTGTCTTCACAGCAGCAGTTTGTAAATCAGAACAGCAAAAAGCTCAGTAAGACTGACAGAACAAATAGAAAGGGGAGCCGATGATGGCTCCCCTTTTTTATATACTAATTATTTGCGCTCAATTACGCGGTGACCAGAGCCACCTCTTCAATTGAGAAATGCTTACTTGGCTCAACAAACTCTTGCTGTGCCGCGATAGTTTGCAGCTCCCACTCCCCTGCATGGTAAGTGGCGCTTAATACCCCGTAACACGCGTCATGGCAGTGTTGGAAAGCTTGTTTAGGAGACCAACCCTTCAATAATCCAGCGGTGAAGATAGCCGAAATAAGATCGCCTACACCCACAGGTTGTTTGACAAACTCAAACTGAGGGCGCTTCGCTAAGTAAATGCCTTCTTGCGTTGCCAGTAACATGTTGAAGCTGCCATTCTCTAGGCAGTAAAGGTGCTTCACTAGCACTATTTTTGGACCTTTCGCTAGTGCACGTTGGCATGCCGTGATCGCATCGTCTAACGAGTGGATTTCCATCTCTGCAAATTGGCTTAGCTCGAACTGGTTAGGAACGATCACATCTGCCATTGGCATCAGACGGTTTAACAAGTTTTCTGCAATACCCGGCGCCACAATACAGCCTTTGTCTGGCGCGCCCATCACAGGGTCGCAAACATAAAGTGCGTTCGGGTTCGCTTGCTTCACCTTCGTCACGGTTTCTTCAACAGCAAGGCACTGCTCTGCGCTGCCTTGGTAGCCCGTCAACACCGCTTGGCATTTTTCCAATGCACCGATGTTTCCAAGACCACGAACTAACTCGCTGATGTCTTCAGCCGCAAACGCTCGCCCAGTCCAGCCTTCTTGATACTGCGTGTGGTTAGAAAATTGAACGGTATGAATCGGCCACACTTCGAAGCCCATGCGTTGCATTGGGAAAACGGCACTGCTGTTACCAGCATGACCAAAAGAAACATGAGATTGTATAGAGAGGATACCTTGCATAGTACCTTACCTCTTATTGTTGTTATCGATAGTTCAAAGACAGCGGCAAGCGCCAGTTTTGCGAAACCAGTAGTGTATCCGACAAACCAAGATTCTCTAACTCAATTCTCGTTAACTTCTTCAGAGTAAGTTGGAGCGCTGGTTTTCAACACCATCTTCTTGATTTCCATTTTGTCTTTATTCAGTGCGATTTCTAGGGTATCTCCTTCCCTTATCCCGAGTTGAGTCAGGATTACGCTTGGAATGACTACGGCGGTATCGTCACCGATTTTAACAGGTTGACTTATCATCTTTCGTCCTCCAAATGTCGAAAATGAGTTTTCACATCATTGGATATTTATTCCCAAGAGCCTTGTTCTGACTTGGGCTTGGCATAAGCGCCTAAAAACAAAGAGCCTTCCACACCGCGTTTGGGAAGGCTCTTTCATTATTATTTTTTAATTTGCTAAAGGCTCATGCTTGGCAGCAATCAGACCGTAAGCACTCCAGCCTAGGAAAGTGACGATTGAGCCCCACATCATCGCTTCGTAGCCAGAACCATATAGCGCGTAGAAGCTGTATAGGGAACCAATCAGAGCGATAATGTTGGTGGTTTTCATCTCGCGCTCTGGCACGTGCGCCACTTGCTGCATGATGAAAATTGCGCCCATACATAGGATGTAAGGAATAACGTTCGTTACTACCGCTAGGTTAACCAGCGCTTCGAACTGCTCGTTCAGCGTTGGAGAAATAGTCATTAAAGACAGCACCGATTGGATAACCGTGATGGCCACCATACCTTTGATTGGCGTACCACGTTTGTCCACTTGAGAGAACAATTTAGGGAAGAAGCCCGCATCAGAAGATGATTTGAACACTGACGCGATAGTGAACTGCCAACCTAATAGAGAACCCGCACAAGCCAATACCGCCATACCAGCAACCGCTTTACCTGCTGCTGAGCCAAGCATCACAGACCATACGGTTGAGAATGGTGCGGTAGAAGCGGCAAGCTCAGAGTTTGCAACGATACCAGAACAGATGTTTGTCGATACAATGTAAACCACCGCAGCAATCAACGTACCGCCCAATACTGCGATTGGTACGTTCTTCTCTGGGTTTTCTACCGCTTCTGAGTTCGCACATGCCGATTCAAGACCAAGAAACGCCCATAGTGTCATGGCAATAGAAGCACTCACAGCTTCACCAAATGGTAGGTGGTGTGGGTTCCAAGCTTCTATGTACATGGTTGGGTTAAACCAGAACCAACCAACAATACCTAGCGAACATACCGGTAGGATCACACCCCATACCGTGAAGGTACCGATTTGACCTGTGATTTTCGCACCACCGAAGTTAGCGAAAGTACAAATCCAAAGAATGGCGATGGTGTACAAACAGGTTTCGACCGGAGATAGGGTCACTTCAAAAAATGCGGAGCCGTAACCCACACAGGTAATCGCGATCGCAATATTCGCAATAAGGAGCGACAAACCGTAAGTCCAGCCCGCCATAAACGCACCCGATTTACCGAATGCGTAAGACGCGTAACCGTTCATACCGCCGTCACGTTTACTAAAGCGACCACATTTTGCAAACACATAAGCCAACGCCAAAGAGCCCGCTGCCGTGATCAGCCAAGACAACACAGAAATGGTGCCCACTTGCGCCAGTTTACTTGGCAGCATGATAATACCGGAGCCAGCCATATTGATGAACGTCAGAATGGTTAACTGCACCACCGACATTTTTTTAGTTTCAGTACTCATAAATTATTCTCCACGAATAAGCGGTTCGCACCGACGCCGGAGCGTGGTGCGAACGGGTAGATTAATCTTTTAGGACATAGCAATGTGCGGTAGTGCGACCGTCGACATCTTCAAGGTACACACCTTGAATTTCTGGCGCGAAGCCTGGGAATCGGTTGATGCCTTCTTCTAGAGATAAGAAGTAATCCACCACCTGTTGAGTCCAGATTTCACCAGTGATCACACAGATAATGCCTGGAGGGTAAGGCAGTGCACCTTCGGCGGCTACGCGGCCGACGGCCTCTTTAAGTTGTAGGTAATCGCATTCACCGCGGAAGTATTTACGTGTTGCCACGTCTGGTTTGTGAACCATTTGTGGGAAGTATTCACTGCGGAACATCGCTTTTTGTAGCTGTTTCACGTTCAGCTCTTTGTACATGTCATGCATTTCCTGACATAGCTGACGGATGGTGTAACCACGGTAGCGCTCTTTGTTCGCTTCGTAGACGCCTGGTAGCACGATACTGAGAGGTGCATCATCACGAATGAATTTTTCAAATCGGTTGATTTGCGCGACAAGGTGACGGATCTTACCCATATCTTCCGCTGGAGTGAGTAGGAACAAGATGGAATTCAAGTCACACTTCTCAGGGATGATGCCGTTTTCGCGAAGGAAGTTCGCCAATAGCGTTGCCGGAATACCGAAATCTGCGTAGCTGCCGTCTTCGGCAATACCTGCCGTGGTTAGCAACAATTTACATGGGTCAACAAAGTATTGACCTTCGCCATAACCTTCAAACTTGTGCCAGTTTGCATCTGGCTCGAACATGAAGAACTTCTTGTTGGTCGCGATCACATCAGTGTCGTAACTGCCCCAAGGTTGACCTTCAATTTCATTTGGAATGAACGGACGAATTAACTCACAACTTTTGAGAATTTCTTTACGCGCTTCGATACCTGTCTTAACTGCGTCGCTCCATAAACGTAAGCCTGCTTCACCATCGTGGATCTTCGCGTTCACATCCAATGCAGCAAACAACGCATAGAAAGGAGATGTCGATGCGTGCATCATAAACGCGTTGTTAAAGCGTTTGTGATTGCAGTAACGAGCTTGGCCTTTGATATGGCGGTCTTTTTTGTGGATTTGCGACGTTTGAGAGAAGCCAGCTTGTTGCTTGTGAACTGACTGAGTCACGATCACACCCGCATCTTCTGGTTTCAGATCCAGTAGCAGTGGCGAACAATCTTTCATCATAGGGATGAACTGCTCGTAGCCTACCCATGCCGAGTCAAACAAGATGTAGTCACAAAGGTGGCCAATCTTATCCATGACGTAACGAGCATTATAAATTGTACCGTCGTAAGTCCCCAACTGGATGATGGCCAGGCGGAACGGACGTTCATCTCGTGCACGCTCTGGAGATACTTTCGCGATTTGAGCACGAATATACTCTTCATCGAAACAGTGCTCATCCATACCACCAATGAAGCCCCAAGGGTTACGCGCCGTTTCTAGATAAACTGGCATACCACCCGCTTGGATTAACGCGCCGTGGTGATTCGACTTGTGGTTATTGCGGTCGAACAATACCAAATCACCTTCAGTTACTAGCGCATTACACACCACTTTATTTGAAGCAGAAGTACCGTTAAGTACGAAGTAAGTTTTGTCAGCGTTAAATACTTTTGCAGCGTGTGCTTGCGCTTGGTGTGCAGAACCTTCGTGGATCAGTAAGTCACCTAAGTCCACGTCCGCGTTACACAAGTCGCTACGGAATAGGTTTTCGCCAAAGAAATCGTAGAATTGTTTACCAGCAGGGTGTTTTTTGAAGAACTGACCACCTTGGTGCCCTGGACAGTCAAACGCCGAGTTACCCATCTCAACGTAGTGCGTTAATTGCTTGAAGAAAGGAGGGAGCAGACGACACTCATATTTAGTCACAGCTTCATTAATTTGACGGCAGTAGTAATCGATAGATTGTCTTTCTAAATCAATAACCCCCGTTAACCAAACGTAATCTTCTGCCGAAACTGGAGTTTCATCGGTCACTAAGAAAACAGGAATTCCGTACCCTGTTTCCGAAATCATTCTGTGCAGACCCGCTTTAATGTCTGCTGACGTAATAATAGCCGCACCAACGTCGGTTAATTCAACTTGTTCTAAAGGCAGTAAGTGACGATTAAATTGTTCATCTAAAGATTCAGCTAATAAGCTAAAGTCTTCAGGCATGTAATTACTAACACCTATAATTAAACGTTTCATTTGAAATATCTCTTTTTGTTCTTTAAAAATGACAAGGACAGATATTACAAACGAAATATTTATTTAAAATTCAAATTACAAATTTCGTGATTAAATTTTCATATTTAAAAGACTTATTTTATCGAATTAAAATTTAGAGACTTTCATCACTTTCCAACTTCTATCTCAATGATATTGAAACGCACCTAAAAGGAAAGAACCTTCAATAATTATGTGACAACGCCCATTATTAAAAAGAAGGTTATTATAAGAAAATAAAGTTTTGAGATTTCCATCACTATATAATAAGTTAAATTATATTATTGCAGTTTAAAACACTCCACTTTTAACCAAATTTAAACACATAATAAAAGAGCCATCAACACATGTATTGATGGCTCTTTACTTTGGATATAAAGAAAAAACAACTTAATTGAATAAATGACTATCTAGCTTGACTCCACCATTCGACCATTGCTGATAACGCTTTACAGACATGCCTGACGAGTACATGGTATGTTTACAATCCATACACTCAACAAAATACAACCCACTCATTCCTGCCATAACGTGCAGCCTTCGGCTATCGCAGCGCTTGCAGGACAGGCGCTTTACTTTGGTGTTGACGTCAATACGCCGAGCAAAGTTTAACGTTTCGTGAGAGCATAAAGCGTCAACAGCACTATCTTTAAAAGGATGCTCACTAAGTAAATAATTAATGGCGTAATCGTACACCGGGGGGATTGAAGATTTTCCACTTTCAATATTACTTATCTTAGCAACGGAAACGCCTAATAAAGAAGCGAACTCAGCCTTACTGTACTCTAAGATAAATCTTGAAGAGATGAATTTATCTGCACTAATGATTCTCAACATACACAAATCTCTAATAGAAATAAAAACAGAGCAAACTAATTCGCTCCATTTCTGCTGAAACATGTAATGAAAAAGTTACTTCCTAGTGTAATTCTGCATATTATCTATGCTATTTTATTTTGTACGTCATCTTGCGCCTAATTAATTATAAAATCAATAATCCATGCCTAAATATAAAAACACAATTTAAGATTTATAATACAATTTTTAATTTACATTATTAGATAAAGTAATGAATACTATTCACCTATTACTCTGGGCATCAAGTATTGCTCTTCAATCATTATTACTATCAATTGAAGAGACTTGATGTGAGCCCAACAGGAGAAGTAGATAAAGAGGGAAATCCCTCTATTTGAAGATAAACATATCCCGCCTTAGCGAAGTACTAAAAATGTGTTGAAAAATCGAATAAATAGTATGCAATCAAGTAAATAAATCGCTTAGATAAGTTTACAGTCTGTAATTGTGATCGACAGAGATACTGAGACAGAAAGGCAAAAGAAAAGCCTCAATTATGAGGCTTATGGATAAGATAAATTATGGTTGAAGGAAATTCTGCGTGAAATCGAGCGCCTCTTTAGAGAGCTTTTTTTCGGTAGACGATGTGGTTGTCTGTCCTTCCGTCGTTGCTGTGGTCATGTCTGGCTGGAAGTTCGGCGCCGATGCTTCATCCCATGCGTTAGCATCGTCTTTATTTTCGTCACTCAGCACCGCGTTAAGCTCCTCCTCTGCAGGAAAGTACGCTTCGCGTTTGTACACCTTGTTCAGCGCCCGAATAATGGAATGCTTTCTTACCATCCCTGACGCCAGCTTTCTTTGCAACGGTTTCGCTATAGATTGCAATCCAACGACGACGTCAACACCAATATTGGTTGCCACTTCGTCACGCAACGTGCGCGCTGGCTGGTACCCCATATTGGCAGCAAGAAACAGCCAAACATAAGCAATCGCATTGCCTGTTTTACCTTTGTCCTTCCACGCTTCGCCAGCATGATACATCGCCTCGGCGCTGCCACCTTCTGCGGCCCTTTCAAGCCAATAGCAGCCTTTGACCATGCTTTTTTCTGTACCAACACCATTTAGGTAACATAAGCCAACTTGGATCTTTCCGTCCGCACTGTCTTTTTCAGCCGCTTTCATAAACCAATAAAGCGCATCTGCACTGCGTCCTGCACTATTGTCTGGTGAAAGTTGCCACTCACCCATATAAAGCATGGCATCAATGCAGCCTTCCTCGGCTGCGGTTTCAATCAGTTGGTTACCTTTGGGAATATTTTTTTCCGTTCCGCGACCAAAAACCAACGCTTTGCCTGTCGCAAATTTCGCTTCGGTATCCCCTTCCATTCCGGCAATGGCGGTACGCCAAAAGTTTGCCTGCTCTTTTAAAATCACATCTTCACGCATGCGCTCACTCAAGCGAACAATACCGTACATTCCCGTCACATTGTCCAACTTAGCGGCTTTATCATACCAATACAGCGCTTGACGAATGTTGTCCTTCTCAGCTTCTTTCGCTAGAAATAAAATGGTGGGGATATGTCCGGTTTCTGCTTTGAACTCACGCTCTTTACGCTCTTGCTCTCGCGCTTTTTGCATCGCCTTTCGATAAGCGGCTTCGCGAGCTTTCCTCTCTGCCTCGAGTCTCTGTTTCCGCATCGACAACGAGATCATCCACACAAATATCAGGACGAGTGAAAGGCCAGTTGCCGCAATGGCAATGCCCATACTACTCATAAATAGCCTCTTTTGGTTTCAGGGCCCAATTCATCTCCCTCTCAGGGAAATCTTAAGATTACGCGCCGACATAACGCCGACTACCTTCATTATATAACGACCACTTAGCGAAAATCTGAAGCTTGCCAAGACTTAATGGCGGTATTTTATGCAATATCACTGCAACTTATTTTTAATTGAAAAATATCACTGTGATTTTTATAGAACTTAGTCACGGTTTTGGGGCTGAGATATTCTCCTCCCCTATCATCCCCCCTTACTCCTCCTATAAAAATTTACATTTTAATGATGTGCAGAAGCTCTCACTATGCGTCTGTTTTATTATTTAATTTGTGAACAAAATCGACTGTGACAGAAAATTTTCACTTGTAAAAAACTTAACTGCCTGCTCTCACATTTTGCTGATGATTCAGTGTATTAGCATCTAGTTGAACATTTCCTTTTTCGGCATCTGCCTTTCTAGCGTGTGCGAAACCTTCTTGATGACTGAGTCAGCGAAGGCAGCGCGCAGCTCAATATCAATTCAATAACAATGGATTTGTAAACGTGGACAATAAGACATTTAAATTATCAACAATTGCCAAAACCGTACTGCCTTTGATTTCCGTCGCGGTAATCAGCGGTTGTGGTAGTGATAGCACGAACGAAGATACGACGAACCCAGGCTCAGGCTTGTACCCTGCGGGAGAGAACGAGGTCGTCATTTATTACAAACGCGACGTGGCGTCCGCTTCAACGGCCAGCGACTACGAAGGTTGGGGCTTGCACCTGTGGAACGGTGAAGGCTGTACCAGCACAGATTTAGACGCAATGGGCATTCCTGGCACAGGAACGGATTGGTCGGCACCGCATCCATTCGATGGCATCAACGACACCTACGGTGCTTATTACGTACTGAAAGTGAACCCAGATGCCTCTGACCCACACGAATGCATGAACTTCATTCTGCACAAAGGTGATGAGAAAGCATTCGGCAGTGCAAACTCAAAAGTGGAGCTGACGAAAATCGGCGAATCTAAAGGGTTGTTTGGCTTCCACGGCAGCAGTGAGCTTTACTACGAGCCAATCGAAGAACGCCCTGTTGATATTGATGGTCAAAAAGCGCATTGGCTAGATGCCAACACCATCGCGTGGGAAGCGGCGGCCAATGCGGATTCCATGAAGCTGTTCTACAGCCTCAGCAACGACATTAAAATGGATGAAGACAAGCAAATCTCCGGTGGCACGGCGGTTGAGTTGACGAAAGCAGGTGATTTATCTGATGGTCTGAAATCACGCTTCCGTCACCTTGCTAGCCTCCAAGCTGCAGGCATTGATGTCGATGACGCGACTCTACGCACGATCCTGAAATCACAAATCGTTATGGTAGCTTACAACGCAAATGGTGACGTCATTTCTGCAACTGAAGTGCAAAAGCCGGGCGTTCTCGATGCAGTATTTGCCGATTCCAAGGCAGGTAACGCGATTGGTCAAGAACTCGGCGCAATTGTGGAAGGCGGTGCTGCAACCTTCAAACTATGGGCACCAACTGCCCAAGATGTTGATCTGATAATCTACGATGAAAACTTAGCAGAAGAAGCGACCGTTGCCATGACGGAAGACCCAGCAACAGGTATCTGGGTTTCTGAGGCACAAAGCAACGTTGTCAACAAATACTATCGCTACCAAGTTAAGGTATACCACCCAACAACTGGCGTCGTTGAAACGCGTTTGGTAACAGACCCATATTCAATGAGCTTGTCTAAGAACTCACGATACTCGCAAGTGGTTGATTTAGATGATCCAAGCTTAATGCCTCAAGATTGGAAAAACTACGCACGCCCAACGGTTAAAAAAGACGAAGACCACGTCCTTTACGAGTCACACATTCGTGATTTCAGCTTTAACGACAGCAAAGGCACACCAAGTCTTGATGGCAAATATCTGGCGCTTACAGAACCTGAGCGTGAGTCTGTATCTCACTTACAAACTTTAAAAGATGCTGGCCTAACAACGCTACATATCCTGCCAGCATTTGATATTGCAACAGTGGATGAAGACGCTGACAAACGAGTCGATATCACCGACACCGTGGGTAAACTTTGTGGCATCAAGCCAGAAGCGTCCATCTGTGAGACCGAAGACGACGGCAAAGTGATTGAAGAGGTATTAAACAGCTACGACCCAACAACGGGCAAAGCACAAACGTTGATGAACGATCTTCGCATGCTAGACAGCTTCAACTGGGGTTACGACCCGTACCACTACACCGTGCCAGAAGGCAGTTATGCGACCGATCCTAACGGGTCTAAGCGTATTCTTGAGTTCCGCGAAATGGTTCAAGCAACGCATAAAATGGATCTAAAACTGGTCATGGACGTCGTGTACAACCACACAAATGCATCTGGTGTGAACGAAAAATCAGTACTGGATAAAATTGTCCCTGGGTACTACCACCGCCTAAACGTCAACACTGGCGGCGTAGAAAACTCAACCTGTTGTGATAACACCGCAACCGAGAACCTAATGATGGGTAAACTGATGGTTGACTCATTGATGGTGTGGGCGGATGACTATAAAGTCGATGGTTTCCGTTTTGACCTTATGGGCCACCAGCCGAAAGATGTCATGGTCTACGCACTTGAAAAAGTCCGTGAAATTGATCCGAATACTTTGTTCTACGGCGAAGGCTGGGACTTCGGTGAAGTTGCGCAAAACGCTCGCTTCGATCAAGCGACACAAGCCAACATGGCGGGGACAGAAATCGGTACTTTCTCTGATCGTCTGCGTGACGCAGTTCGTGGCGGAAGCCCGTTTGATGGCGGTGTAGATTCTGAAGGTAAGCACCCACTTCGCTTCAACCAAGGCTTTGGTAACGCCGCTTATCCTAACGAAGAAACCGAAACTGACGCAGAATCGGTGAATGGTCGTTTACACAACCAAGATCTGGTTCGTCTAGGTATGGCTGGTAACTTAGCTGACTACATCCTTCTTGATTACAAAGGCGAAACCAAACTGGGTAAGAACGTTGATTACAATGGTGCGCCTGCAGGCTACACAAAAGTGCCATCAGAGAACATCTCTTACGTGTCTAAGCACGACAACCAAACATTGTGGGATAACAACGCCTACAAGATTGCGACAGGCACTTCATCTGCCGAGCGTGCACGTATGCAGTCTGTATCACTATCAACGGTGATGTTAGGTCAAGGTATTCCGTTCATTCACATGGGTTCTGAGCTATTGCGCTCTAAGTCAATGCAGCGTGACTCGTACGATTCTGGTGACTGGTTCAACCGTGTATTCTTCGATGGAAGCGACAATAACTGGAACGTTGGTCTACCACGTGAAGACAAAGACGGCGCAAACTGGGAGTTGATCAAAACCATCGTCGGTGACAGCACGGCGAAACCAGACTCAACGGACATCGAGCTGACGAAGCAACAATTCCTAGAGCTACTAAAAATCCGCAGTACAAGCGAACTGTTCCGCTTAGACACCGCGCAAGAAGTGATGAATCGCGTTGATTTCCGCAACGTGGGCCAAGACCAAGTAGAAGGCTTGATTGTGATGTCTATCGACGATGGCACATCAGCAGGTGCCGATTTGGATTCGAACTACGATGCGATCGTGGCCGTTGTGAACTCAACATCAACTGAGAAATCTTTCAAAGTTGCTGGCGCAACTGGTTTCGAGCTGCATGAAGTTCAACAAAACTCTGCGGATGACATCGTGAAAGGTGCAAGCTTCGCCAATGAAACGTTCACAGTACCAGCACTGACAACAGCGGTATTCGTACAGCCACAAGACGGCGCGCAAGGTGCAGGCCTACCAGTAAACACGGACAATAAAGACGTATCGAGCATTCCTCCTTACGGCGAAACTGTGGTTTACGTCAAAGGCACCATGAACGAGTGGTCAGATAGCAGTGACTGGGCGATGACCTTTATTGGCAATGGCATGTACTCTGTAACTGGCGTTCTTGAAGCTGGTGAACACGAGTTCAAATTTGCGGATTCAGGATGGGCAAATCCAAACATCGGTTGTGATGCTGCGGATTTGGCTTCTGGCTCACTAGACTTAGGCTCTGCGGGAAACTGTACGTTGTCTGTCGCTGAAACTGGTAAGTACAACTTCACTCTGAACGCGTTACATGTTCAAGATGAAAGCGTAGAAAAACCTGTCGTTTCAGTGACGAAGTCAGCAGATGCACCAACGTTCGGTGAAACAGCACTTTACCTACGTGGCACTATCACCACATGGGATACTCCAGCGCAAGACTCAACTGCGAAGTTCAGCTATGTAGCAAATGACGTTTACTCGCTAGACATTGACCTAGCGGCGGGCAACTACGAGATGAAAGTTGCGAGCGCAGACTGGGCAGCAGACACCAACTTCGGTGGCGAAGGCAGTGTTGAGCTTGGTAAAGCGCTAACGATGGAAGTCGGTGGCGGTAGTGCAAACCTCAAAATTGCGATTGCAGAAGCGGGAAATTACAACTTCCACTTCAACGCGGCTGACAAGTCGGCGCCAATCGTGACGGTAACGAAAAACTAGTTTCATTTAAAAACATCCGTAATGAAAAAGGGGAAGCATCGCGCTTCCCCTTTGTTTTGTTGGTGTCACTATCACTAAATGGTGGATACCAAAATCAAGAAGGTGTTAGTTTCCCCAAATCTGTTCAACAAACTCTGGGTGATCAACGAATGGATTGCGATTGCCCTGAAACTCAAACACTTGTTGATTGCGGTTTTGTTCTTTTTCACTAACGGGATCATTTTTGTGCCAACGCTTCAGCATGTTTAACATCCAAGGTTCAAAAACTGTTGAACTTGAACCATCAAGGACAGCATCCGCATTGCTTGAATTGCCTTCCCAGTTACCTACAACATTTTCATAGCGGGTTGCTATGTAGAAATAGGCACGAGCAAAGTCGCCTTTGAACTCATCGATCGGCTCAAACACCGTACCGGAATAACCTAGGCTAGTACTTGCTTGACCAAGTTTAGAACCATTACTAGACACGTACGTCGCGGTGGCAACTTCACCAAATGGCCAGTTACTGCGCTTCGCATTCACATAGCCATCGGTCGCAAACAAATGGTGACCATCTGAGTTCATCGGTTCAACTTTACCGCCAAACCAGCTTTTCGGGAACGAGTGTTCACGGTTGTAGCAATCCCCTTCTTGGCTATATTGACCACATTGGTCTGTCACTTTCGTGAAGCTGATAGCATCACTGCCCGCAGGTTTCTCTGAATACATATCGAGAATAGAGCCATCATTTTCGTAATAGCGATCAATATCAGCATCTTTTACCAAGGTCCACACCGCAGAATAACCTCGGCTAGTGTGGTTGTTGATGATGTTAAACAGCGCCGTTTTTAGAGCGTAGCCCGTCTTGCCAGACGCCGCTTGGTAGTAACCATCAACCACTGGTGGGGTCGTGGTTGAGTCACCTAACGTAAAGTCGGTGGTTTCGCTTTTCGAGAATTCAGCGCCAGAAGCAAGCGTATTATCCCCCACCTTCAACGAGTAAGACCCCGAACCATTGCCACAGCAAATGCCGTCGCCATAGCTGTCTTGAATCGTAAATTGGTAGTTACCATCGGCTAAACACATGGTCTTTTCAACAGTGGTTGACGACTCATACCCCTGACCAGAGAAAAGCACTTGTGCTTGGCTATTTTTCAACTCCCAGCTAGTTTCTGAGCCATAGTTGTCCGTCGTGAGTGTAAGAAGCACTTCATGATCACTACAGCTTTCTACAGGAGGTTGTGTACTTGTCTCAGTCGGTTGAAAATTATCGACGTAGACAACTTCTGAGCCATCAAAACCGGCCTCATCATAAAAACGCAACCCGACATTGATGGTCTTGTTCGAACTCGCAGTATAGTTATGCGCCAGCTCTTGCCACTGGTTTACCTGCTGCGGATCTGAGTAATTGTGATAACCATCAACCACCAGACGTGCTTTTACATTTCCTTCGGTGTGATAAACCGAGACAGAAAACGGATAGGTTTTCCCTTGCTCCACATTAATGGTTTGCAAAAGGTCAGTGTTGCTTTGGGTACCTGTATTCACGACGACTTGAGCAGCCAGGCCGCCCGATTTGATTTGTTCGCTGCTTGGCGACACCGCGATGCCAGCGTCAATCACTGACCACTGCGTAGGCGCACTGCCATTCCACTGTTCAAAGTCACCATTGAGAATTTGGCTATATGCAAGCGGAGAGCTAATAACAGCAAGAAGACAGAGGGGTTTCGTTATGGATTTCATTATACTTTTCCATTAGTTATGTAAATCCCAAACACGATAAACATATTAGTAAGGCATAAGTAATCCTTCAGTCACATTTTTACGTTGCACAAGTGTTAATTTACTTTTTAATGTGCAGCTTATCTCACAAATATCCATCTGCTGAAAACAAATGCCAATACAAAAAGCGAAGCAACTTGTTGGCTACATCGTCGTAAAACCATTAAGGGAAAAGTAAAACAGACAGAAAAAAGCCAAGTGTGCGCCTATGGGGGTCAGCAACAACACTTGGCTTGTTTATAAGAAAGCTTGTGGTCAGCTCAACTGGTGAGCATCAATTCTGGATAATTCCTTAAGGTTTTACCGCAAAGAATCGTCCTTGTAGTGGCGACATCAGAATCTGATATTGACCATTGCTCGGAGTAATTTTTTCATTCGTGAGCAAATCCACCAACTCACCAGTACCAACACTCTCCTGAGTAAGAGTGACGCTTCTAGCGCTCTCTAAGGTATTTAGCGCAAACAAGACTTTGTCTGTACCAGATTGTTTCAAGTCCACATAACTGCCGTTACTCGCAACTAAATTCGTGCGTGACCCCTGATAAAGTGCAGGATGCGCATCGCGCATTGTCATCAGCGATGTCACATAAGCTTTGAGATCGGCTTGGTTTGCATCAAGCGTCGCCGTCACACCTTCAATTTTTGCACTGCTGCGCGCAACGTGATCATCGCACAAACCTTGAATGGCGCAGGTGTTGTTGTCTTCTTTTGCGGCAAAACCATCCACTTGATCCCCGATTTCATCGCCGTAGTACAGCGTGATTGGTCCGGTGTACGCAGCTTGGAAAGCAAACGCGGCTTTATGGCGTAACCAATATTCTGCATCATTTACATCCGCTAAGTTTCCGCGTTGCAACAAGTCACCAAAGCGTACTAAATCATGGTTGCCGATCATCAAGTTCGGCTGCGCATGCGTTGGATATTGGTTGTGTGTGCTGTAGCCGTTGTCTAGCCAATCCACACCGCGACCACCCACGCCGCTCTCATTCACGGCCAAAGTTTCTACGATGCGATAGCGCATCGGGAAGTCAAATGCAGAGCACAATGCTGGATCGCTGTTCGAACCATACGCCTCATTCGCGATCTCAGACTCCCCTTTCCAAATCTCTGCCACCATGTAACCCAACGGATTCACTTGTTCGCCTTTGCTATTGGTGTACGTGACACCTTGCGAGGCTTCATCGACGGCTTTACGAAGTTGTGTCCAAGCGTCTGTCGGAACTTGATAGGCTTGATCTAAACGCCAGCCGTCAATCTTGAGCTCTTTGATCCAATACGTCGCCACTTCTTTGTAGAAATCGATACTGGCCGGATAATCAACCGGGTTGCTTGATCCAGATGGCAGCAAACCGGAAGGTGAGGGTTTGATCAAGCCATCTTTGTGATGACCAAATACGCCATCAAAAAATACGTATAAGCCGCGTTTGTGTGCTTCTTCGACTAGAGTTTTCGCGGTCGCTAAATCACCAAATTTTGGATCGATCTTAAAGTAATCTGTCGCAAAATAGCCCGTGGCATCCAAACGATCGGCCCAGTGATCTTGTCCTGCGATCGCTTCAGACTCAAAAATAGGCGTCAACCAAATCGCGTTCATCCCTAAATCTTGGATGTAATCAAGTGAATCAATCACCCCTTGCAAATCGCCATTATGGTGACTGGTGCCATAGCCCGTACCGTGACCAATGCTTGCATCACCATCCACAAAACTCTCGACCATGATTTGATAAGTACGAAGTTGGTTACTTTGCGCCATGACATTGGCTTGGCAAGCATAACTGGTATCCGGTAGCGGAGTGCTGCTATTAGTATCGCCACCACCAGAAGAATTACACGCAGATAAAGCACCAATCACACTTAACGCAAGCAGCGATCGATACAAGCGATGGTTACGTCGGACGTTACGCATTTTACTCTCCCTAACTTACTCAAATTAAGTAAAAACATTTGAGTAATAAAATTAACCCCAACATGCTTCCCATGCAGGGGTTAATAAATAAAAATAGATTTTAAATAACTAAATGGAATATTATTGGCACTTATTTACCATAACATGAAGCGGTTTGCCTTTTCCTTCAAATTGAAGGCTCCAGACATATTTCCCGTCTTCTTTAATATCAACTGAAGTATCTGTACCGTAACCACCAAATGTTAATGGTGTTAATTCACCAACGTTCATTCGATTCCCTTTAGCGGTAAATTGTGGGAACCACAACTCGGTCGCATACTGCATTTTGTAGGAGCCTACTTTTTCCTGAACCACAGCTTGGTAGAAGTTATTTCCTTTGTAGGTGTATTGACGTTGAGGCACGTGTTTCCAGTCGGAATCCGCAAACGTACCCACCACAAACAGTGGTTTAGAAATTGGTCCTTTCGCCGTGCTATCTGGGTTGTCACACGCTTTCATGAAAGCAACCACTTCGTCTTGAGACATATTAACAACAGGCTCTGCGGCCGCTTCTGGTTCTGCAGTCGATTGACAACCCACTAAGGCAACAAGTAGAGCAGCAGCAAGAGAGGTCTTCATCATGTTCATTTTACGTAATTCCTTTTTAGTATATCCAAAGCAAAATAAACTCAACGTTTAAAAGAAATATTAATCGTTATTAAAATGGAAATATCAAATACTAAATAAATATCGCCGGCTTGCGAATTTAAATCACTTCGAGAAGTTTATCTATTCCCTAAGTACAAAAATAAGTTAGGAACTGTCAATAATTATTGATCTAACCAATATAAAAAACAAAACAATAAAAATAATAATGTGAATAAGATAACTCTATGTAGGGGTATTTTTATTGGTTTATTTTCTATGAAAAAAGGCCAGCATTTTGCTGGCCTTTTATATTCGATTATTTTTTATTTACGGCTTTCACAAACACTTGTTGCGCACCTTCAATACCCAGCTCTTTTGCTTCATCGAGCAAGGTGAGTGCTTTCGGAATATCGTTCGCTGCAACTGCCGCTTCAATTGAGCTGTGGTAGTAGCTAGTGAGATCCGTACCTTGCGGAATGTTGTCGTTTTTCGCAACAATCTTGGTATTCACGATATCATTTGCGGATACCGACAAACGGAACTGACCCAGTGGGCTGTGTTTCGCTAAAGGGTCTGCAATATCTGGCGGCTGAGTGTGGCGCGCCATGGCGAAGGCTTTTGCAGGATGCAGAACTTGCGTACTGCCTTTTAGATCAGCGGAAGTCGTGTACACCAATACATGCAGATCGTTACCTGTCATGTCTGGAATCACATTGAGATCAAGTACGAATTTATCATTGTCCAACAGTTTTGCTGGTTCGTACTTAAACTTTGAGAAATCTGCTTGGTAAATGGTTTCTCCTGCCGAGTTCATCACTGCGACATTAGGAGCATAAAATTGAAGTTCTTTACTTACGAATGTCTCTAATTTGATATCGAGACTGCCACGGTTGCCCGGAAGAGCAAACGCTGCAATAGCGCCAGCACTGTTACCATCCAACAGCATTTGGCTTTTATCAGTCAAAGCGAATTCAGTAACCACAGGTACATCAACCGTTACCCATTGAATATCACCCGATTGAGTGATCACTTGTTGCTGACCTTTTGGACTCATCTCTACTTGTTCTACGGACGCACAACCAGTAGCCAACATGCCCAGCAGTACGGGAGCAAGCCATTTTTTCATTACTGTCTACCTCGACTCTTTATTGTTTTTTAAATAAATACAGCCAGATAAGTTCTGGCTGTATCATTCTAGGACAATTTAGGACTTAGTGGTTAGATGATTACCACCAAGCTTCAGCTTGTACACCGAATTGGAACGTATCGTCTGAACGACCGTTGTCAAATGTGTTAGAGTTGTCTTCTTTGTCAGCCGTTAGGTAAGAAGCGTAAACACGGATTTCAGGACGAGCCCAGAAGCTAGAACCAGCAGACCATGCTTGAGCAACAGTTAGCTTACCGTATTTGTTTTCGTCGCCGTCGTTATCGTCGATAGCGTAACCAGCTTCGAAGATAGTTTTGTGGTTGTCATCCCATTTGTACATTGGACGAACTACAACAGACATTGTTTCCCACTTGTCTTGGCCAGCCCACATGTCTTCACCAACACCGTAAACTAACTGGTGACCCATTTCCCAGCTGTCACCCATGCCGATTACACCCCAGTTGATTAGGCGGTAACCAGATGCACCGTTATCAGCTTCTGCGCCGTACCAGCTACCGTCGCCGTAGAATGCCATTGTTTTTGAGTAGCCTTCAGTACCGTACTGAAGCACTGTTTTGTTGAAACCAGCGTCTAGACCTTGAGTCAATTCTGCTGTGAACATTACGCCGTTTTTCGCATCTTTAGTGCCGTTTGGCGCAGCGTCAGTTTCGTTAAGGATTGCGTAGTTCAAGCCCATTTCTAGAGAACCGTTGTCCCATAGAGGAAGACCTGCATAACGTACGTCTAGAGTGTTAACGTTTGTATCGCCGCCATCGTTACCTGGATCTGCGATATCGCCACGGTCGTTACGAACCCAAGCGAAAGAAACTTTACCTGGACCAGCTTCGATACCTTCAACACCAGCGCCCGCGCCAGAGATGTTCCAGTAGTAGAAGTCAGAGATATGAATGTCGTGACGTTGGTAGTAGCGCTTACCAGCCCAAAGTGTTGCTTCTGGAGCAAAGTTTAGTAGGCCTTTAGCTTGAACGTTGAATTGACGTAGTGCGAATTGTGCATCGTCAACACATTTCACTTCGCCGTTATCCAAACCACAGTTAGCAGAAGTGCTTTCCCAGTCGTTTGAACCATTAGAAGTCATTGCAACCATAGAGTCTACGTAGAACGTTTTGCCGTTGTTGTTGTAAACTTCTTTACCTAGTTGAATCTCGCCGTAGATATCGCTTTCATTACCTAGACGACCGATCTTGTTCTTTTCGAATGTTAATTGTTGACCACCGTCAGCGTTCACGCCAACGCCAGCACGCATGTAACCGTGGAAATCCACTGCGAACGCAGAACCAGCAGCTAAAGTTGCAGCCACAGCAGCAGCAATTGCACTTACTTTTTTCATTCTTAACTCCATTAAGGGTATTTATAATTCTGTCTTCCCTGCTCACTCTTTTAGGTGAATATAGGCAGTAAAAACACACCTAAAGAAAGAGAGGTAAGATGGGAACGAATCCCCGTTTGTTTCAACAGTTATGAGATTACCCGAGGCGTACAAGGATGACTTCCTCCGCCCCAAACTAATTTAGGGGGGATGAGAAGGGAGTAGAAAATTTACCGAATGGTGTTTTTTCGAGTCAGATCACCAATCTAGGGAGGAATTAGTAAGTTTATTCGGTTTTGAGCCGCTACAAAGTGATAGCCATTTCATATTTTTGACTCTAAGCCGTCACATAAAGTAATTAAATTACATGAATATTTTTATATTTAGGGTGGTTGACCTTAGTAAGACAAAGTTTTTAACTTATAGTTTCCTAAAGGTAGCAATAAATATTAAATAAAGTATCTCCGATGACACGACTTCTCTCTCGCCCCTACCCGCTGGGCGCAACATTGAATAAAGAAGGCTGCAACTTCTCTATTCATGCTCCGGGCGTAAAAGACATTCAACTGGCATTGTTTGCAGACGATGGCAGCTACGAGCTTCACGGTTTACCGAATGAATACGCTGGCATACGTCATACTTTTATTCCAGATATTAAGCCGGGGCAAAAATACGGTTACCTTGTCTCCCACAAGGACGAGCCACTGTTAATTTCTGATCCGTACGCAAAATCAATAGATAAAGCCCTCCACTATCATCCTCCCTACTCTCCAGCCAAAAGTTTCGATATGCCGAAGTGCGTCGTTATCGAAGATGATTTTGACTGGCAAAACACGGATCACCCGCGTATACCCAGAGAAGAGATGGTGTTGTTTGAGACGCACGTCAAAGGGCTTACCCAACGCCACCCTGAGGTTGAGGACAAGCTGAAGGGGCGCTATTTAGGTCTTGCATCACCTGAAATGCTGGCCTTTTACAAACAGCAAAACATCAACACGCTGCAATTGCTACCTGTCGCAGCATGCATGCATGAGCCTCACCTACTAGAGATGGAAAAGGTCAATTATTGGGGATACAACCCTTATCTCTTTATGGTGCCCGATCCGCGCTACGCAGAACAAGACGCCGTTACGGAATTAAAAACAACGATTCGCGAATTGCATAAAAACGGCATCGAAGTGATTCTCGACGTGGTTTACAACCACACTGCTGAAGGTGGTGAAGGGCCTACAATTTTCAACCTGAAAGCCCTCGACTCCTGTTTTTACATCAAACATGGCAACCACTTCGCCAATTACACTGGCTGCGGAAATACAGTGGATCTCACCTACCAACCAGCCTTAAACCTTGTGATGGATACATTGCGCTACTGGGTTAGCGAATTTAAAGTCGATGGCTTCCGTTTTGACTTGGCTGCAACGTTAGGTCGACAGGGCGATGATTACAACCCAGAAGCAGCTTTCTTTAAAGCCGTTGCGCAAGACCCAATTTTGCGTGAAACCAAATTGATTGCCGAACCTTGGGATATTGGTCCAAATGGCTACCAAGTGGGTAACTTTCCATTTGGTTGGAACGAATGTAATGACAAACTGCGTGATATTTCCCGCAGTTTTTGGCGCGGTGATCAAGGCTATTTAAAAGAGTTTGCCACTCGATTAATGGGCTCTCGTGACATTTACAGTGCAGCGAACTGGCCATACAAACTCACGGTGAATTACATCACGTATCACGATGGCTTCACACTGCAAGATTTAGTGTCTTACAAGCACAAACATAACGAAGCCAATGGCGAAGAAAATCGCGACGGTCACGGCGACAATCGTTCAGAAAACTACGGTGTTGAAGGCGAGACCGAAAATCTGATGATCATCTCCACGCGTGAGAAGCAAAAACGCAACCTTATTGCCAGCTTGCTGTTTGCTTTTGGAATCCCACACATCCTCACTGCTGACGTGCTGTCTCACACCCAAGGCGGTAACAATAATGCCTATTGCCAAGATAACGAAACCAGTTGGCTGAACTGGGAAGAGACAGAACGTAAGCAACATTTCAAAGCATGGATGTCACAAATGGTCGCCAACCGAAATCAATACATGGTGCCATTTATCCGAGCTTTCAGTGGCGAGAATCGCAATAACAACCGTATTTTCTGGCGCCGTACAGACGGTCGCTTAATGGAGCACGATGATTGGAACCGTTTAAGCTCTGTCGCACTTCACCTTGGTATCGGTAAAGAAGGACAAGAGCTGGTCTACCTCATCAACCAAACTAACGCCACAGCGCGCTTTAAGCTCCCCAATGAGCGAAAGCAAGAATGGGTGACGATCTGTGATACAAACGTACGTAACCTCAACCCAGGACATGCTGAAGGCGAAGTCTTGCTGTCACCCACCTCGATGGTGATTTTGCACTATCAACCAAACCAACGCACACCAAAAGGTGAGCAAACGCATAGCTAAGTTATAAACGTTCCAAAAAAGCAAAGCCGATGCATCTCAGTGCTTCGGCTTTTTTGTTGGTTAGATTTGCCTAACTCATTATTCGCAAGGTGGCGCTAGGTGAATCAAAGCCAATCCACCCAGTGACGTCTCGCGGTATTTCTTGTTCATGTCTTTGCCCGTTTGATACATGGTTTCAATCACCTTATCCAACGAGATCAAACATTTACTATTACGCTTTAATGCCATGCGAGAAGCATTGATCGCTTTCATTGCACCCATCGCATTACGCTCAATACACGGAACTTGCACTAAGCCCCCAATTGGGTCACAAGTCATGCCTAGTGAGTGCTCCATGGCAATCTCGGCCGCAATACAAATTTGTTCATTGCTACCACCACGCAGCGCCGTCAAGCCAGCTGCCGCCATGGAAGAAGACACGCCAACTTCGCCCTGACAACCCACTTCGGCACCCGAGATAGACGCATTAGTTTTGTACAAAATGCCAATCGCACCGGATACAGCAAGAAAGTCTTTAAGCTGTTTGGTATCGAGCTCTTTGATGAAGCGATGGTAGTACATCAATACCGCCGGAATTACACCCGCCGCGCCATTGGTTGGTGACGTTACGACTTGTCCACCAGCCGCGTTTTCTTCACTCACAGCAAAAGCAAACAGGTTAATCCAATCCAAAATTTCCATTGGATCGTTTTCGATTGCTGCATTTGCTTCAAGCTTCTTCAACAAGTTTGGCGCACGGCGGGTCACGTTCAAGCCACCATCCAAGATACCTTCTGTCTCGAAACCGCGCTCCATGCAACGCGTCATCACACGCCAGATTTGTTCTGCGCGTTGATTAATGGCTTCCATATCCTGAAACGCTTGTTCGTTTTTCAGAATCATGCCGCCGAGGCTCATGCCGTTCTTCTCAGCCTGTGCCAACATTTCGTCCGCGCTGGAGAATGGAAACTCAACTTCTACGGGTGCAGTCGCTCTGCCATTTTGCAATTCATCCGCCGTTGCGATGAAACCACCACCGATAGAGTAGTAAGTTTCAAACCCAACCTGATTGCCATGCGCATCTAACGCAGTAATCGTCATGCCATTCTCATGCAGAGGAAGGTTCTCTTCGTGGAACAACATGTCCGTTTTGTAGTTGAATTCGATTTCATGACGGCCATCGACAGACATCATGCCCTCTTCAATCGCCTTGCGCATCGCTTTGTTCGCAGAAGCGATTTTGATGGTATCTGGTTTGTGACCCAACAGACCCAAAATGGTTGCACGGTCAGTATGGTGGCCAATCCCCGTTAACGAGAGTGAACCGTATAAATCGACTTGAATACGAACCACTTTTGCCAAGTTCGATTCAATCAAACGAGTGAAGTGGTAACCCGCGATCATTGGACCATTGGTGTGAGAGCTAGAAGGGCCCACACCAATCTTGTAAATATCAAAGATGGACAGCATAAACTTACCTATTACGACAATGCAGCATAAAGCCAATCTGGGAGAACCATACAAGCAGCGATGGTCGCCACAGCGAACACCAATAGCCCGTAATGGCTTACGGTTGGCTTTGCAAAAAGATGTTTTTGATTATTGATAAAGACTTGTTGCTCGGCAGTCACAGCGCCCCAACGACGGCTCACTAACACACCAAACAAAAGGAAGACGAACGTACCAATTGGCGCGAACCACGGCCAAGCCACGTCGAGATACATTGCAGTAAACACCGCAATCACACTCATGATACTGCCGACGATCACACCTTTCTCATTGGCTTTCGCCCAGAATAAACCAAGCACGAATGAACCCAAACGGATACCAACAAAGATAGAAGTCAGACTAGCGATGGTTTTGAGTACCGATTCATTCGATACCGCTAGAAGAGCTGGCACTACCACCATGGCCGCCGCAAGCAAACTCATCTTTCTTGCGACTTTTTCGTAGTGCTCATCATCGGCACTCTTGCGAACGAAACGCTTGTAGATATCGAACGTCGCGACGGTCGCCATTGAGTTGTAGGTCGAATCCAACGTCGACATTGCGGCCGCCGCCAATGCGGAAATGATCAAACCAACGACGATTGGGTTAGTGTGGTTGAAGACGAAATCCAAAATCACTTCGTTGCTGTTTTCAAATGATTGATCTTGATAGAAAACACTCAAAAGAACACCGAGTACCGCGAAGAACAAGTACACGAAAAACGCACCGTAACCACACAACAGCATCGACTTCTGCGCCGTCTTTTCACATCTCGTCGCTAACGTGCGTTGGATGATCAATTGGTTGGTGCCGTACACACTCAAATGCAAAAAGCTCACGGCAACCACGCCAGCCCAGAGTGTGGTATCCACGCCTAAATCAAAGTCTAAGTTGATGATATTCAGGTGATCACGAGAAAGGTAATCTGCCGCATTAATCTCTGTCATTAAAATGGCAAAGATAGCGATGCTGCCTGCCACCAATACTGCAGATTGCAACATATCGGTCCAGATAACCGTGGAAATCCCGCCCGCATAGGTATAGCAAGCGGTGAAAATACTGATGTAGATGATGGCTTCAGAAATACTGATAGGCAGAACTTGCACTAAGATCAGCGCCACGGCATACAAAATCACACCCGCAGAGATACATTGAACCACAATGAACACAATCGAGTTGATGGTTCTTGCATACACCCCAAAGCGGTGCTCAAGGTACTCATAAATCGAAGTCAGACCCAGCTTATAAAAGACAGGTACAAAGAAAATGACAGTGAAAAAGATAACGATGGGATAGTTAAGGTGAATACTCATCGCTTCCATGCCAGAGCTATAAACCCAACCAGGCATCCCTACAAACGTCATCGCACTAATGTAAGTCGCAAGTATCGAAACACCCGCCGTAAACCAGCCAAATTGCTTTCCACCCGTGGAAAAGTCGCCACCATTGCTGTAGCGCTTATTCACTAAATAGCTGATTAGTATGGTGATTAACACGTATAACGCAATCACCACAAAACTTGAGTACGTAACCATTTCAGGGTTTCCATAATTCTGGGTGCTAATTATTTGTGCTTGGATATTACTTTAAAAAAGCATATCTAAACGATAATCCCGCCATAACTGTGACTATAATCACCAATATAGACGGTTATATATTCAAAAATGCCAAAAAGACCGATTTAATGAGACTCCCATCACTAAAAACCATTAATTGGGTACGCATTCATTTTAAAATTGATATTGATCACGGATCTAATGGCCTTAAAAAAACTATGATTCACCACGACACGAAATCGAAGATGATCCCAATAAGATCGTGTTCTTTAAGTTTGAATAGCAACAAATCCTAAGTGAAATAGAGGTTTATCGGTCATGAATGCCAAAAGACACATGAGCGAAGTTCCTATGATTCAAAGGGTAGCTGCCTATCTAGCGATACTGGTTGGTTACTTTTTTTATTGTTATAACTTTGTAATTATTGACTACGTACGCCCATACATCGTTGAAGCGTATGATGGTATTAGCCTGTCAGACACTGCCCAGTTCTATACATGGCAGTCGGTTGGTGCACTTATCGGTGCATTGAGCTGTGCTTGGTTCGCAACAAAATTTGGTAAGAAATCCACTCTTATTACCATCACAGCCCTAAACGGTGGCGCAACGATCATCAATATGATGTTCACCGACTACACAACATGGGCAGCAATGCGTTTCATCATTGGTTTGTCACTGGGTGGTTACTTCACCGTGGCAGTGAGCCTGATGATCGGCCTATTTACGCCAACGGTACGTGGTAAGTTGACGGCATTCGCGTCTTCTATGTTCTCTGTAGCACTGATGGTAATGGGTGCGTATGCAGCATTTATTGCAAGCATCGATGCACCATGGGAAAGCCTAATGCTTGTTGGTGGTATCCCACCATTGGCAGCCGCTGTGGTCATGATCTTTGTACTACCTAGCGACAGCAAAGTGATCGCTTACGGTGAAGAAGAACAAGCAAAAGCTGAAGAATCAGACGCACCAGCGAAAACTGGCTCTTGGGGCGAAATGCTAAGCAAGCCTTACCGTAAGATCACACTAACGTGTCTATTGCTAGCTGGCCTTAACTTCTACGGTTTCCAGTTCTTTGGTGGCTTCGTAACCACTTACCTACGTGATGTACGTATGTTCGACGGTGCAACCATCGGCCTCATCTTCTCTATCTCAGCGTTTGGTTCACTGTTTGGTGCGTGGTTCTGGGGTTGGGTAGCTGACAAATTCGGTCGTAAGGTGAACGCATTCGGCTTCATCCTAGCGGGCATCATGGTTTCAATCTTCTTTGTTGCACCTGGCGACATGGTGATTGGCGGCCTAAACATGCTGGCTCTACTTGGTCTGATTTACAACTTCGGTCTGTCTTCTTCAGCGGTATGGGGTGGTTACTTCTCAGAACTGTTCCCAGCACACCTACGTAGCTACGGCGCGGCGCTATTCCACGGCGGTCGTATCCTCGGTATGTGGGCACCAATGGTACTTATCTTCATCCAAGAGCGTACCGACCTACAAACCGCAATGTGGGGTTCACCAATCGTATGGATCCTTGCTGGTCTTCTATGGCTATCACTGCCAGAGACACTAAAAGGCGGCGTGCTCGATAAGAGCAAAAAAGCCGAAGCAGCAAAAGCATAACTGAATTTCAAAAACTCCGGCTGGCTCCCCGGCCGGATGAAAAAACTTAATTTCGAGTCCTGTTCCCAAAGCCGACTCGACAGCAAATAAGAGAGTTTATTATGTCTAAATATCAAGAAGCGAAACGCGTTGTACGTGAATACTTCAGCGCAATGGAAAACGCAACTCACGAGAACGTGGCAGAAGTACTAAAAGCACACACTTCAGAAGATTACCTATGGCGTGGTGTTTACCCATTCCGTGAGCAACAAGGCGCTCAAGCAGCGGCTGACGTTTTCTGGGCTCCTTTGATGAAATCAATGACTCGCATGCAGCGTCGTCAAGACATCTTCATCGGTGGTGAGAACGAAGTAACATCAGGTGAGATCTGGGTAATGAGCATGGGTCACTTCATGGGTCTCTTCGACGCTGAATACCTAGGCATGCGCCCAACTGGCAAAATCATGAACATCCGTTACGCAGAATTTAACTGTGTTGAAAACGGCAAGATCACTAAGACTGGCCTATTCCTAGACCTTCTAGGTGCGATGGACCAAGCGGGTTGTTACCCACTACCACCATCAACAGGTAAGCACTTCGTATACCCTGGTCCTCGTAACCACGATGGTCTACTGTTCGAAGACGCAGCACCAGAAGAAGGCGTAGCAACACTAGCACTAGTGAACAAGATGGTTGATGACCTATCTGCACTAAACGACAGCGGCGCTATGGGTTGCCCACCAGAAGTTCTTGAGAAGAGCTGGTCTAAAGACATGATCTGGTACGGTCCATGTGGTATCGGTGCGTCTTACACAATTCCTCGTTACCAACAACAGCACCAATTGCCGTTCCGTAACAACCTGAAAGACAAGAAGTTTAACGGCCACGTATGTCGTTTCGCAGAAGGTAACTTCTCTTGTTTCTTCGGTTGGCCAAACCTATCTAACACACCAATCGGTGGTTTCCTAGGTATGACAGGTGGTGAAGTACGTGCAGACATGCAAGTAGTTGACGTTTACTACCGTGACGGCGACAAGCTATCTGAGAACTGGGTACTGATCGACCTTCCTTACTGGCTAAAACAGCAAGGTTTAGACGTGTTCGAGCGTACTCAACAGATCCTAAACCCTTCTCTATAAGAAGTCCTAGGGGCGGATTGTCAACCCGCCTTTATGTTGCCTGAATCCCCTCTCGGTTCAGGTGACATGCTCCCAACTCGTGCCTCAAGGATGGGGCACAACCTCAAGATAGAACCCTTATTCAAAACGGGCATGAACGCACGGTGGCTTTCTGCGCCCTGAATAACGAGATTGATGATGAAAAAGTCGACCCTTTCTGCAGTGATTTTAGCAGCGCTTACTTCTAGCTCAGCCTTTGCTGCACACACTTTTGTTAATGACGCTGGCGACAGCCTAAGCATCGATGGCCGTTTCGATCTTCGCTACCAAGACCGTGGCGGTGATGACAACGGCGAATGGAACAGCGGCAGCTCACGTTTCGGTTTGAAAGGCCAAATGGGTCTGGATAACGGCTGGACTGGTTTCGGTCACGCGGAATGGGGCTACAACTCTGGCGCGAACGGCGACAACATTTACGACCGCTTGCTATACGCAGGTGTCGATCACGAAAAATACGGCAAGATTGCTGCGGGTACTAAGCAGTGGTCTACCTTCTACGACGTAGCATGGTACACCGATTTAGGTCGTGTATTCGGTACTCGTGGCTCAGGTGTTTACAACCTAGCTGACTGGGGTATCGCATCCGGTGCTGGTCGTGCAGAAAACTCAATTACGTACCGTAATTCAATCAATGAAAAAGTGAGCTACGGCTTTACTTACCAAACCACGCGTGAAGATGTTGCTCTAGCAAGCAATGCGACAGCCTCACTGAAAAACGGCATGGGTGCATCTATTACTTACAAACCCGTAGATGGCGTAACACTTGGTGCGGCTTACCATCAAAATGAAGTTGCTGATCTAGACGCAAGCGTGGTTGGCGTAGAAAACGGCGACAACATGCGCATCATGCTATTGGGCGCGAACTACAGCAACGGCGGCTTCTACGCGGGTGCGACTTTCCACGTTGGCGAAAACTGGGAAGCAGTGAGCCAAGGCGGTACGGACGTAATGTTCGATACCCTAGGTGGCGAAATCTACACTTACTACCACTTCGACAACGGCCTACGCCCAACGTTGAACTACAACTACATGGAAGATCGTGGTGACGAGACACAAGGTTACGAGCGTAACTTGCTGATTCCTGGTCTTGAATACCACTTCCAGAAGAACAAATTCCTAGTTTGGACTGAATACCAGTTCGACCTAAGTAAAGATCAGTACGATGGCAACAAATTCGAAAACCGTGATGATCAATTCGCGGCAGGTATTCGCTACTACTTCTGATAACCACGAGATAAGTTATTCCGGTTACGTAACTTATTCGATTTAGTGGAAATGGGAAATAAGAGCAAGCCTTACCTTTTTTGGGTAAGGCTTTTTTCGTATGCAAAACATGAAATGTGACTTGGGTACTACCCAAATTGCGCCACCAAAGGCAATCTAACCCTTTATTTACTTAAATCTTGCTTATTTCTCTTTATGAGTACGTACCTGTTTGTGTTAACCTAGTCACAGTTAAACTGACTTATGAATCAACTCACATGAATCCTGCAAAACAAACCGTAACATCGAAGGACGTTGCCAAACTGGCTGGCGTTTCTCAATCTACTGTATCGCGTGTGTTTGTTCCGGGCAGCTCAGTGTCAGAGAAGACCAAGCAAAAGGTCTTTGAAGCTGCGAAAGCCCTAAACTACCGTCCAAATGCTTTTGCACGTAGCTTGACCACCAACGAATCTAAGTTGATCGGTTTGGTATTCCCCGATGCGGATTACCCTATCCACATGAAAACACTCCAATTGATTTCAAGTGAATTGCAGAAGCAAGGCTACTCAGCAGTGTTGATTCCATGGCAAGTGGATGATGAAGACAACCACTCGATCCCGAACATCTTCCAATACCGCGTAGATGGTGTCATTGCCGCTTCCGCTACCTTCAACAAATCACTGTATGAAGAGTGTGAAGAGTTCAATATCCCTATTGTTCAGTATGCACGCGTCGTAGAAGGCACTAAGAGCAGTTACGTTATCAGTGACAACTACGAAGCCGGCCAACAAGCCGCGCAACTTCTGCACAAAAGTGGCGTGAAGAACGCGGTTTACCTGACAGGTGAAGTGCCAACCTTTACCAACGACGAGCGCCAAAGCGGCTTCTGCTCTGAATTTGAAGACCTAACTAGTAATACGCCACGCATCGTTGAAGCCACTTATGATTACGCTAGCTCACTCGACAAAATCCGCGAAATACTCGCTGATAAAAACCGACCAGAAGCCGTGTTCTGTGCGACCGACAACCTTGCAATGGCTGTTATGGATATTGCGCGTATCGAATGCGGATTGAGTATCCCGCAAGACTTACAAGTCATTGGTTTCGATAATATTCCGCAGACAGAGTGGTTGAGTTATCAGTTAACCACATTCCGCCAAGATTTTCGTCGTCTCGCTCGCGAATGCGTGAAGATCATTGTTGATCAAATCAATACTAAAAACGGTAGCTTGGTCAAAATGATGGTACCAGTGAAACTAATCGAGCGGCAGACAACGAAAGCTTGAATGACTAAAGCCAACCATTCGGTTGGCTTTTTTATTTGCTTTTGCTCAACCTCAATGGTCCATTTAGTGTTGTAAGCATTAATGAACCTCTGTATATTTATGAGCCATTACAGTATATGAACCAAATTAAAAAGGCGTATAGTCCATATGGCTACTTATCTTTACACACGTTACTCGCCAAAGAGTCGAGCTTATCAAGAGCACCTCGGTGTCCTAAAAACGTTCGTGCCTGACGCCCAACATTTTGAGGATAAGGTTCGCGGTTGCATGCCTCCAGCAGAACGAGAAGCTTTCCAACAACTACTCAATATCGTCAAAGCAGGTGATACGATTGTGCTCTGGTGGCTAACGGCATTTGGTCAAGATTTTAGTCAGGCGTTAAATACAATCAAAGTGTTACTAGCAAAAGGGGTCACACTGAAAACCGTTTGTGAGCCACTCACATTTGAACCGGATTCTGTTCAAACTCAAACGCTACTCACCGTGTTATCTGGATATGGAAAAGTGCAGACTGAACATCGCCTGTTTGCCGCAGAGCAAGGACGGCAAGCCATTAAAGATCAACCAGATTTGTGGAAACAGAAATTTCGCGGACGCCCAGCAGACAAAACTAAACATCAACAGATCGCAACGTTGCTGTTAGAAGGCTATACGTTGAAGAGTGTTTCGGAGCAGTGTGATGTCAGCCTATCTACCGTAAAACGCGTCAAATCTAAGTTAAATGAAGTGGATGATGAAGGCTGCCTCAGAACACGAAAGCAAAGAGGTTATTCTGATGGTGATCCATCATGAGTCGCCCAATCAACTTTCGCACTATCTTACTCGCCTGTCTTATTATCAGTGTTGGCCAATTGAGCATGGGGCTTGTTATGCCCTCTTTGCCATGGATCGCAAAAGACTTTTCTATCTCCCTTGATCAAGCCCAACTGCTCGTGAGTATTTACTTACTAGGTTTTGGTCCCTCTCAGTTCATTTACGGTCCGGTATCGGATGCTTTGGGTCGAAAAAAAGTACTATTGACGGGTTTGCTCATCGCGATGTCTGGTCTATTAATGATCATTTACCTCAGTGACACCTTCACAGGCATGGTGATGGGGCGCTTTCTACAAGGCTTGGGAACTGGGTGCTGCGCGGTACTCGCGAGAGCATCGACTCGAGATAGATTTAGCGGTGATGAGCTCCCTGTCGCCATGTCTTACATCGCTATGGCAGCTTCGATCACGCCACTCATTGCACCTGTGATTGGCGGTTTTATCAACTTCCATTTTGGTTGGAGTATGGTGTTCATTTCACTGCTAGGTTATGTCTCACTCGCTTGGGTAATCATCGCCTTTAAGTTTACAGAAACCATAGCAAAACGATCTGTTATTCCGTCACCACGCAACATGCTTTTCCAGTATCGAGACTTGGTGACGTCACGTTACTTTATGAGTTTTGCCAGCATCAGTTGGTTAAACTTCAGCCTGATGATAACGACCGTGTCCGTGATGCCATTTATCATGCAAGACCAAATTGGCATGACATCCGATCAATACGCAATGTGGGCACTCATTCCCGCTTTAGGTATGTTAGGCGGCACCACGATTTGTAACCGAGTAAGGCCAATTATCGGCAACAAAAGAATGCTACTTTGTAGTCCATTCCTGCATCTCAGTGCTGCAATATGGTTGTTCTTCTGCCCGGTAGAACCGCTGTATTTAATGTTGGGGCAACTATTAATGATCTTAGGTAACGGCATTGCCCTACCCTGCGCGCAAGCCATGGTAATGCAACCCTACAAAAAGCAGGCTGGTGCTGCAGCAGCCATGTCTGGAGGTGGACAAATGATCGTATCCTCATTGGTCAGCTTAACATTGGTACAGCTTGGTTTAAGCCAAGCCTGGCATCTATCAATCGTTATTGTGGTGTTTGCAGCAATAACGCTCACCAATATTCAACGAGGTTTTGGAGCAGAGCAACCTTCAGAACAGTAACGAAAAGACTTACTATTGTCCTTATAATTAAGAACACATCGTATAAGCTTTAACTAAGGATAAGTTGGCGGGTACTAACATGATGTTGCATTTACGAATTGGCGCGCTACTACTCGCCACTTTTATATCCGCTGGCACCGCCGCAAAAGCCAACGAGTACTGGCAATTTGATAGTGACGATAACGGAATCACTATCTACTCTCGAGAGCATACCGACGGTTTAGTTGAGATTCGTGCTCGGATGTTCACACCCACCAGCTATGGCGCATTTTTAACGCTATTGGAAGATAGTGACAATATCCCGAACTGGATTGACAATGCCAGTCATAGCAGAGTTTTAAATCAAATATCAGCCACCGAAAACATCGTTTATACCCAATTTACGGCGCCATGGCCTGCAAAAAATCGTGATATGCTCACCTACTCTAAATATTGGGTCGATGAACTCGGGTTCACGATAAAAATCAAAAGCGCACCAGACTCATATCTTGCTGAACAAAAGGGCTATGTTCGCATTCGTTCGGTTGCTGCAACTTGGGAATTACAGAAGCTCACTAATGGCACGACACTCATTGATTACAAAGCGTTTGCTGACCCCGGAGGCCTTTTGCCAATCTGGCTAATCAACAAACTATCAAAACAAAGTGCACGAGCAACATTTAGTAATCTAAGAAAAGAGTTACCAAAATATCAGCAATACTCCCATCCTCAGATAAAGGAGTAAACTTCACGTTTGCTCTTTAATTACGATTACGGTGTTTGAAAAAAGTGCCCACAAAAGAGGCGAAGGCTAACCCCAAAAAAAGCCAAAACAAAGGGATAAACCCAAATGACTCTACTAATAAGCCATTTTCATCTACGTATGAGCCCTGAGCGTGGTACGCAATTAAACATGCCACACCACTCAAAAACAAAACTATGCTCAGTTTATATTTACGAATAAACCCCATCTAAACCTCAAGCAATCAATTGATATGTCTTCGACATATTGCCACCGTATATAGTTCACTCAAAAAATATATTGTCTCTATGTTTGCTCCAATCTTTATTAGAGGTCTTTTAGCCAGAGACAAGATAAAAACCCAAACATAAAGAATAAAAAGTCAAATTTAACTCAAAATATTATATGCGTTCTCAGAACTATCTTGACCTTTTTTCTCACATATACAGTGTAATTGTTATCATTTTGTTTGCTCAATGCTGCCAAAAATCGTTCACACCTCTCCCAAAATAATTAGTGTTCTAAATATTTTTATTACTCTACGAAAAAACAAACCAAACAACAAAAAAACTTTTAAAATCAAAACTTAATACTTAAAAGTCAATTGTAAAACAATAATAGCAACGAGTTAACCTCTTCATCTCTTTCGCTTTTTTAATTGAACGTCTAATCAAGTTAACGCACAATGCCATCGACAACTCACATAATAAATCATGAAAAAAAGGAAGTGTCTTCATGCATAATTTTTCAAAAAGTGCAGTGGCAACTTTAATCTCTGGCCTTTTGCTTGGAACTTCAGCGCATGCGGGAGTGAGTATCACACAGGGAAAGACCACGATCCCCGATGGCGAAGCAACACACGCTCAAGACATTACCGTTCAAAACGAACATGTCGCCTTCGCTCTCGCTGTTGAATCCGCACCACCATGGGGCGTACCGCGAGGAACATTGGTCGATTTGGCAGCAGTAAAGAATGGCAAAGTAGACCTTGACCGGGTTGCCTTTGCTGACTTCATTCCTAACAGCTGGTCCGCGTGGCCGAATGATCGCAAGTCCATTGAAATTATCGAAGACAGCGACAATAAAGCGGTCATCAAAGTGAGCCGCAACTTCGATAACGTTGATATCACAACGTGGTATACGCTCGCTTCTGGATCTGACTCAATTGCGCTTAAAACGGTCATGACCAACCAAGGTAAAAAAGATCTCGCGTTAGAATCAGGGCACACCATTTGGCCAGACACTGGCTACCAATTTGCCGTGCCGGGGTTGGAAGGGAAAGAAGAATCCATGGCCGACCATGCTCTCGCCGATCGCATGGTCGCTTATGATCGAGACTGGGCCTTTGCACTTCATGCTCCTTATTTTGATCGCGTCAAATACAATGGTCGTGACATGTACCTAGGGCATACCTTGAAAGCAGGTGAAAGCCGCACTTTCCAATCCCGATTACAAGTGGTTCCAAATGGAGACATGGCCCCCATTGTCAAGGCAGAAGCTGACCGACTAGGACAAGCGACAGGCACCATCAACGGCCAATTACGCGCAGATAATGGTCGTGTTCCTGAAGATGCTATCGTGATGATCGAAAAAGAAGGACAACCCTATGCCTGGACATTGGCCAAAGATGGCCAGTACAGCATGGCGCTGCCTGAGGGTAAGTACCAAATCTACGGCACAGCGACTGGTCACGCAAACAGCAAGCTGCAATCGATTCAAGTGGCGAGAAATAGCGAGCAAACACTCGATTTTACGTCTCTAAAACGCCCTGCAACTCTCTCACTTCAAGTTGAAGAGGCCACATCAGGTCTGGCCAAAGATGCGAGAATCACCATCCTTGAAGGTCAAGCGCCACCGGTTGAATTTTTGGGTAAACGCACCTTCTTTACCGATCTGCTGCCTGCAGGTCATGCGGAGCTAAAACTGGCACCCGGTCAATACAAATTAGGTATCAACTCTGGTGGAGGCTTTACAGCTAAAACCCAAACATTAGACGTAACCCTAACATCCGGTAAAACGACGAAGCAACGAGTAGAAGTGCCTCAAGTGACGTTTCCTAACCGTCAGCATTGGTATGGCGCAGATTTACACCATCATGGCAACGTGTTGGAAGGCGTTACCCCGCCAGAAATTGTTGTGCGTGCTCAATTGGCAACGGATCTTGACCTGACTTTCATTAGCGATCATGACTCAACCATTAACCACCAGAAGTTTGCAGAACTATCTGCGAAACGTGGCGTGCCTTTCATCCCGTCGATCGAAGTTTCGCCATCATGGGGACATATGAACCCATTTCCTATCGATAATGGCGCCGAGCTAAAGGTCGATCCTGGCACTGCTGACGTTCACACGTTACTTAACGCCGTGCATGAGATGGGGGCTGAAGTCGTACCGATGAACCATCCATACAACGATTATGGCTACTTTACGAACATCGCTAAAAATGCAGTTCCTGGTGGTAAAACGGATCGTTTCGACCTTATGGAGCTTAATGCGCGCGTAGACAATGAACCAACGTTGAAGAAAGCACATAAACTCTGGGACCTGGGTGAAGCAATGTACTTTACGGCGGGAACCGACACCCACGATGCGTGGAACCAACTCACGGGGCAGATTCGAATGATTGCGAGAGTCGATGGCGAGCTAACGCCGTCGAAGTTTGCGCAAGCACTTAAAGCCGGCCATGGCTACGCAACACAAGGCCCTATTCTTTATCCGCAAAACATTATGTTTGGTGAAACAGCAACAGCTGGCGATACGTGGAATATCCACGTCGTTGCAGCCGATGGTCTAAAAGAAATTCGATTGATCGGTAAAGGCGGCAAAGTGCTGAATACCCTGACGATTAACCCGAAAGTTGATACTCAACGCATAGAGCTGTCGCTACCTATACCTAGCGACGCAGAGGGATGGATAAGTTTAGAAGTCGAAGATAAAGACGGCAGCACGGCCTGGAGTAACCCTGTTTGGTTGCAGTCATAGTCTTGATAAACGTCCGACTCGATGGTAAACAAACCTGAGTTCGACGATGAAATAAAGGCGGCACTGCGCCGCCTTTTTCTACTCGATGTTTTACTGCTGTGCAACCGTCACGGGGTTGGTCGCACCACGGTAATCAAACTCAAAACCAATACCTTGATCTGTTACATCCATCGTCATACCACCAACAAGCTCACCTTGTAAGCTTTTCATAACATCATCAGGTAACGGCTCACCAGTCACGGCTGACGCACTTTCCAACACTTCCAAAATGCGTTCTGAATCGAAGTCAAAACTGAACAAGCCATTTGGAGAAAGTGGTTGTGCCATCACTTCTTTGCTCGCGTCTTCGGCATTCTCACCACTGTAGAGCGTAAAATGGTTTTCGTTTAAGCGAGCAAACACATCCATCTTCAAGCCTGTATGCATTTCTAGCAGGTCACTGACATTAACAGGCTGGTTATCCGGCTGAATTTGTAATTGAGCAAGTTCAGGGACAAACATTTGCGCGGTTTGAATCAGCATCATTGGATCATTGGCAGATAGAGACAACATACCATCTAGCTGGCTAAATACTTCACCGTGCTGAGCATTAGTGTCAACGTGGATATCAAACATTTGCAGGCTTAATCCTTTCAGGCCGTTAACCATGCCGGAGCCCATGCTCACAGCTGCGGCTGGGTTTTGGCCACCCATCTCTTGCTGCATTTGTGTCAATAAAGAACATTGGTACTGAGGCTGAGTCAAGTCGCTCCAAATCTGACCAATCGATGGCGCTAGCGTATTAATGTCTAAACCAAGCGCCATGCTAAAGAAGCTCTTATCATTGTTCGATTCTGCCAAAACGCCACGAATCGACTTAAGCGCATCTAGAATCACTTTATTTTTCGATTCAACAACAAAAGCACCTTTAATGAATGCCTGCTCGCCTTTCAGCTTGTATTCCGCAAATGCGACGGATTGAGGCCAGTTTTCTGCAACTTGAGTAAGTTCAGTATGACAAGCTGGTGAGCGCATCTCCTGAATAGTCGGCTCAGGATCAATGGCATCCAGCATGCTGACTTGACGCGCAAAGATATTGCCATCTTTCGTCGTCAAACCTTTAACCAATTCACGGTGATCAAAGTAACCGAAAGAGTTATTGTTTTCGCCGTATTTAGCCTGCAACGCCGCTAGGCGTCCACTCTCCGCAATGTTTTGACTTGGTGACTCAAGTCCCAATGCCATTTTAAGCGGGTTTTGAACACCCAGTTGCGGAATATCAACCGTTAACGTAAGTACGTTGTCAACCACGGCAACAACCAAGCCAATGCCATCTTGCGGGTCAACCGAATCTGTCATCTCGTAACGACGAAACTCCACTTCACCAAGTTTAACCAGCTCGTGCTTAGCACCGCTCATCTGCTCTTCGTGATCCAATGTTTTCCATAACGCGGCAGGGTCTTCAATCTTCAATTTGTACACTGGTACCATACCGATTGTGTACAACACAGGGTTAATGTTTTCTCCGGTACCTAAGTAGGCTTTTAACGTTTCTGACGATGCAGCGCTCTCCAGATATCCATCAAACAAGTTAACGGCAAACTGTTGCTGTGGAGAAAGTGGTTCATCGGCAAAAAGTTCAGCAATCGAGCCTTGGTTAGCCGTGCCAAATGCATTCATGTATTTATAATGATTAAAAGGTTCCGTCTGATACGTCACCATAAGCGAATCCGCAGGAACTTGCGAAAGTAGTGATACTGAATCACTCGGGGTAGTATTGTTTTGGTACAGGTAGCCAGCGCCCCCTGCAGCTGCGACCACTGCTGTAGCCAATAGTAGTTTTTTCACGACCAACTCCGTTGTCATAGTTATGTGTTCCTAAGCGAAATATCACGCTTAGGTTTAAAGCCTTTGAATAGCACTTTTATATCGACCGCTATCATAAACAAGTTATCGATATAATGAATGTCGGTTTGATAAATTATCCAACATTTATAAGGTAAACCGTGAAGTAAGTTGAATTGCGTGAGGATGCTATTGGCAATATTCACAATCTAATTTCTCGGATAACCACCTTACAAATCAAAATCTTCAGTTCAATAAAGCGATTTGGAGTAACTACGACCAAAAGCGCTAGGATATTAAATCTTTATTGAGTCTTTTATCTAATATCTGAAAACGCCTCACGGCCTGACACTTCTTTCCAATTTGCCTCTAGCGGTCCCCGTTCGTTTTCCTTACATTCCCATTAACTCAGTGACGAGACGTATACCAGATACGAGCAGTAGAAGACGATGAAAGACCAGTTGACGATCTCTATATCAACCATCAATGGCTCCAGACATTGGTACTTCAGTAAAAGGATGCAACGCAATCTAAAAACGTTTTTATGCTTTTTTGTCATTGCTCTGGCCGCAACCGCGATCTTAATTCATCACTTGTACACTCGCGTCGATAATGCCGCGTTAAAACAAGCTGAATTGACAGAACATTCGCGCACTATGGGTGAAGAGCTCAGCACACTGAAAGCATTAAAATCCGAGCTGGAAAGTGATCTCTCAGAGCGAGAAGAACGAGTACAACTTGTTTCGGAGCGTTTGGGAGAGTTAGAGAAAGTCCTTGGAGTTGGAGAACATACTACCACGGATAATTTGGATGCCCGACTTGATGCGGCGGCGATTACGTCGAACGTTCGCATGGTGTTGTTAAACCAAATACCAAGCGGGTCTCCGGTCGGTAAAGCGCGGCTCTCTTCTCGCTTCGGTAAGCGCATTCATCCGGTGACAAAAGTCGCTAAGATGCATCGCGGGCTCGATTTTGCCGTGAATACCGGTACTAAGGTTTATGCCCCAGCAGATGGGGTTGTGGAAGTCACCCGCCGCAGCAATAAAGGCTCTGGTAACTTCCTCAGGCTGCAACATTCTTTCGGTTTTTCGAGTTCTTATTCGCACTTGAAAAAGTTCAAAGTAAAAAGCGGTCAGTTCGTCAAAAAAGGGCAACTGATTGCAATTTCCGGCAACAGTGGGCTCTCTTCTGGCCCTCACCTTCACTACGAGGTGCGTTTTGTTGGGCGAGCACTGAATCCGAAGCCATTTGTCGATTGGAGCCTCAATGATTTCGAAGACATTTTTACTAAGGAGCGAAGAATACGATGGGAATCTTTAATCAAAACCGTGGAACAACGAGTAGCTCAGCAGCTTCAACTCTCATCGCCAAAGGCTGTGCTGTTAGCGGAGAACTCAAAGTAGAAAACGATGTCCAGATTGATGGCATCGTCGATGGTCAAATTAATGTAGAAGGCACTCTCGTCGTTGCAGAAAGCGGCCGAGTAAACGGTGAGATCTACGCTAAGCAACTGATCATCAATGGCATGATGGATGGTAACTGTCACGCAGAACACATTCAAGTACTTGCCAAGGGACGTGTAAGTGGGAGGATCTGGAGTAATAACCTCAGCATCGAACCTGGTGGTAAATTCTTTGGTGAAGCGGCCGAATTACCTGAAAAAGAAGTGGTGACACTGAAAGGGAAGACTCAAGAGAACGCCAGCACGAAAGAAAACAATACCAACAATGAAAAGCGACCTGCGCGTAAATCAGCGTAAACTCTTTGGTTAAAGTGCATAAAAAAGACGGCTTTCACGCCGTCTTTTTTATTACTAGAGACACGAGCTTCGTCAGAAGCTACAGTGATTATTCGGCCGGGTTTAAAATCATCACCGAGCGCTTTGCTTGTGGACCAAAAGCCGCTCTCGCATGCGCTTTCACTTCTTCTAATGTCACACTCTTAGCCGCGTTTTCAACGTCAAGTAACACATCGACGCCGTAATCATGCACCAAGTAGCGAGTATACGACCATGCGCGCTGAGCAGGGTTATCATCTAATCCTTGCATCGCTACCGCCAATTGCTTCGCTGCCGTATCCACCTCTTTTTGCGTGATGTTCGAAGCCAAGTCATCAAACATTTTGCCTAACTTGCTATCTAAAACTGCCACGTCTTCGGGCTCAACTTGAGATTCCAAGAGCCAATCAGAGATTGGTTCGCGATCTTGCGTCACGGTGTAAATATTTGGGCTGTAATCGAGACTAGACTCTTCTCGCACAATATCCAAGACACGCGCATTACTGATACGTTGCAAAATATCTTCGATAACCGTATCCCTTGCCGTACGTTGGTAATCGTTCGTGTTAGTCAAACGCATTACGTACAACGATGAAGGTTCATGACCATCCGCAACGACTGTTCGCGCCGGCACGTCGGTGTTGAACGCAACATGGTAATCAATCGAACGACCCGGTTTCATCTCGATAGAGGCCACATACTTACGCAAGAGTGGCGTAATTTCTTCCGGCTCGACATTTGCCACAATGACCATCTTAAAACCATCATTGGTTTTGAAAAGTTGCTCATGCACCGCCAATATTTGCTCAGAAGTCACTTGCTCCACATCGTCACTGGACACTATACGATGACGACTACCCGGCAAATAAGAATTACCGTTTGCTTTCTGAATCAGTTTTCCCATCGGCGATTCAAAAAAAGCGCCACTCTGCTGTTTAAACTCTTGCTTTGCTGCCGCCATCTGGCGCTCGTCAACTTTGATCTCCGTCGCTAGGTTGTACAACCCATTCAACGCGTAAGTTAAATGCGTTGTTGGCGCGGTAATTTGTGAACCGTGACTGGTCGCATCGAGAATCGCGCTAAGCGCAATGTTATTTTTGCGTAAGTAACTGTCTAACTCTGAACCAGAAAATGCCCCTAACCCACTGCGTATCGCCGTCGTTGCAGCGATTTCATACGCAGCATATAACGCTGGATCAACGGCGGCTTTACCACCTTGGCTCGCATAGTAAATATAAGCTCGACCACCCGCTTTGGCATCTTTTTGGAACCACACTTCGACACCGTTTGATAACGTATAAACTTGAAAGCCACCCGCTTCCTGACGCATGCTGGTGATGGTACCTTCTTGAGTAGGCTGTAAGAATCCATCCACTTTGTCATACATCTCTAACGGTTTTTCGCCAGTTTGGAGGTAGGCACTGTATAGATCGGTAAATACATCATTGAACTGAGCTGACGTTTCACTTTTCCCTAACCCAATCACAAAGATTGGTTGCTCAGACAACAAGGCATTCAATTGCGTGTTAATGCTCTCTAGGTTCTCGTTGTTGATGAATTCAGACAAACTCTGGGCGTAACTCTCTTTTGATTGACTCACACTGCCTTGGTCAATTTGGAAAACGCGCGCTTCTGCATAACTGTTTGGCTTACGTTGGTCCCAGTCTGAATCAATATTTGCGAGCTCACCTTGCCAATTTGACATGATGCTCTCTAACTCAGATTGAGTCGCACCATAATCTCTCAGTGACGCCAACGTGCTGATGAAAGTTTGATGCATTTGTTCACGACGCTCAGGCCCAAACGAAATACCTGCCGACATCATGCGCTGGTAGTTGGAATAGTAAGGCTGGGCATAAGCATACTGAAAAGGTTCAGCGGCATCATTAAGTACACGAATCAGACGTTGTTGAATTAGCTGTGTTGCGACTTCATCACGCCACACTTGATGCTGTTGTTCAATCGTAGTGCTGCCACTTAGACCACGCTCAATCACTAAATGAAGGCTTGGTGATTCCATCGTGTTACTTGGCAAGATTCGGTTTTGGTTGTTCACTCGAATATCGCGGCGCTTCTCTATTACGGTATCCGAGGTGCTTTCCCAGTTCGAGAATTTGTTTTTGATAATATTGGACAGTGAATCCACGTCGATATTACCGGTCACAACCAACTCGGCATTTTGTGGTTGGTACCACTTGTCGTAAAACGCTTTTAGCTTGCTTGATGAGGCATTTTGAATCGCTTCGCGAGTACCAATTGGGTCGTGTTCACCATACATAGTGCCTTCAATCGACGCTTGATAAGCATGCATAGAAAAGGACTTATCATCCGGGTTAGCACGTCGCCATTCACCAAGAATCACCCCTTTTTCTTTCTCTACTTGTTCAGGAGCAAACTGAAGTCCGTTTCCGATATCTCTCATCCACTTCAGGGCATCTTCCAGCTTTGTATTATTGGCAAGATCAAGTTGGTAAGAAGTTTGCTGATAAGTGGTAAAGGCGTTGATATCGGCACCAAAGCTACCACCAGATTGCTCGAAAAGTTTAACAACGTCGTTGCCGGTAAAATGCGTGCTGCCATTAAACGCCATGTGCTCAACAAAGTGAGCGTAACCTTTTTGATTGGTTTCTTCTTGGAATGAGCCGACATTCAGAACCAAACGGACCGATACTTCTTGGTCTTTTGTTGGGTAAAGATGGTATTTCATACCGTTCGATAACTGGTCGACATGCCAATTGGCGTCAGGCTGAATCGGCGTCGATTGTTGTGTCAGAGCACACCCTGACAGTAATAACGCGGGGACTAACAATATACTGCGCATAACTATTGTCCATAACAATGATTAAGCCGATCAATATAATCCTCGTTCGATGACCTTCACATTTTTAATGGATTATTTACTACTCAAACGTGACGTAAATCACCTTTTAATGAAATCAATTATCATTTACAAAAATAGACAAATCCTTACTTTACAAATAGATAAATAACACAGCTTAAAAGCCTTTTTCTTATTTGATGTAAAACTCAAAATCGCGACATGGAGTCAGTATTTATTTTGAGCAATAAAATATAATTATTGAACAGATTCGAATCTGACTTTCTGCTGCATATTCAACGACTCGGTGAGTCCTGATGAGAATAAAAACACAACAGCTATTATTCAAAGATCTATTATTCGCTTTATGTTCAAAAATCTATCATTAAAAAATAAACTGGCAATCTCTGCCAGTGCTGCCATCATTCTCGGGGGAGTGCTGGTAGAAGGGCTGTCTTTTCGAGATTCATTAAACAGACTGGATGTAGAAGTCGCGCAACGACTAGAAAGCACCAGCGCATCTTACAATCAATACGTAAAGGACTGGTTACTCTCAAAAGAGCGAGCATTGACGTCACTCTCTTCCGATTCAGAGAAGCGTTCTCTGGTTACGCACTTGAAACAAGTCCGAGACTCTGGCGCGTTTGATAACGTCTTTCTCGCTTACCCAGACGGCTCACAAGACAACGCCAATGGGGTGGTTTTGCCACCAGGTAATAACGACCCACGCAAATGGGGTTGGTACACCAACGCCATTGCCAATCCATCGAAAGTCTTTATGGATAACCCAACCGTCGCAGCGGCCACGGGGGCCAACGTCGTGTCGCTCGGTAAAGCCCTGCAACTACATGGTCAAACCGTCGTTCTGGGTGCAGATGTCGAAATTGGAGATATTTTAAACAGCCTCAACCAAGTGATCCTGCCGGGTGAAGGCTATATGTTTATTGCCAATGAACAGGGCAATATTTTCACCCATAACGACGGTAAGCTGCTGAATCAACCTGTTAGCAAGCTGGGCCTAAACAACAGCGATATTACCTCTGCCGCACGTTCCGGCACAGAGCGTCGTGTCTCGATTAACAACACCGAATATGTGGTTTACGCGCGCCATATTGAGGGCACCAAACTCACAACGGTCACAGTGTTAGATCAAAACTCGTTGGTTGCCCCACTTTACGATGCTGTTTGGGATCAAATCATCGCAACCACTATCGTCGTCGTTATCTGTGTGGCTTTGTTTAACCTGTTATGTAACATCTTGTTCCGTCCGCTCTACAATGTTTCGAATGCGCTCGCGCAAATCGCCAACGGTAGCGGCGACCTGACTCAACGCATCAAAGTAGAAAACCGTGACGAAGTTGGTGAACTGGCTGAAAACTTTAACCAGTTCGTTGAAAGTTTGCAGCAACTTATTGGTCACATTCGTCACCAAGCGGAAGAACTGAGCCAACAATCGGAGCTGAGCACGACTCGCGCGAATCAGTCGGTTTCTGATCTGAACCATCAGCAACAAGAAATTACTATGGTGGCGACCGCTGTGACCGAAATGGCATCGGCAACGCAAGAGATTGCAGCGCATGCAGAGCAGACGGCCAAAGCCGCACAAGACTCTTCAGCGAGCACACAAAATGGTCATGAACTGGTGATCAACTCCAAATCGTCCATCAACAATTTGTCTTCTGAAGTCAACCAAGCGAGCGTTGTCATCGGCGAGCTCAACCAGCACGCGCAAGACATCTCTACAGTACTATCAACGATTCGAGACATCGCAGAGCAAACCAACTTACTGGCTCTGAATGCGGCGATTGAAGCGGCGCGTGCAGGTGAGCAAGGTCGCGGTTTTGCCGTTGTTGCAGACGAGGTGCGCGTGCTATCACAACGCACACACACCTCAACCGAAGAGATTCGCTCGACGATCGAAACTTTGCAACAGACCACACAACGCGCTGTGACCATCATGGATACAAGCTCTCAACTTGCCCAAGGATCAGTGGAAGATGCCGATCGCGCAGCACTGGCTCTGGATGAAATCAACGCGGCCGTTGCGTTGATCAGCGATATGGCAACGCAAATCGCGACCGCAGCCGAAGAGCAAACGCACGTAACAAATGAAATCACACAAAACGTCACGTCAATTAAAGATGTGACTGATCACTTGGTGGTTGGTGCCGAAGAATCGATGAATCAATCTGCTGAGCTGAAATCACAAGCCGAGGATCTCAACTCGAAAGTAGCGACGTTTAAACTGGCTTAAACGCCACGTTAGGAACGCACTTAAAAACAACAAACCCCGCTAGCAAATGTATAACTAGCGGGGTTTATTTTTATGGCTCGACGTTTTTATTGCAGATAGCTTTCGAAAGACGTAAACCTACACCGCCACACACATCGGCGTACCTGAGATTGGGTCGTTAAATACTCTCGCTTGTAAATCAAACACCGATGCCAACATGCCCTCTGTTAGTACCTCTTGCGGCGTTCCCTGAGTGACTAACTGACCTTTTTCCAACACCACCAAATGATCACAGTAACGGCAAGCTTGGTTTAGATCGTGCAGCACTACCACTACAGTTTTGCCTTTGTCGTTCATCTGCCTCATAAGTTTCATCAGCTCAACTTGGTGAGAGAGATCCAAGTAAGTGGTTGGTTCATCAAGCATCACTACGTCAGTATCTTGCGCCATTACCATCGCAATCCACGCCCTTTGTCTTTGACCACCAGACAACGATTCAACTGGCTTGTCAGCAAACTCTATCACGCCAGTATCTTGCATTGCTTGCTCGACTAAGGCTTTGTCTTGTTGACTTAACCTGCCCCAATGAGAGAGGTAAGGCGAGCGGCCATATTCGACCAGTTTTCTGACGGTAATACCTTCAGGGCTGACAAGAATTTGCGGCAGCAAAGACAACGAACGCGCCAAGCGTTTATCGCCGTAGTTGCTTAGTGGTTTTTCGTCATACAACACTTGGCCGGAAGCTGGCTTGTTAATGCGTACCAAGGTTTTTAATAATGTCGATTTACCGCAACCATTTGGGCCAACTAGTGCGGTAATTTTACCTTGAGGAATCGACAAAGAGAGATCTGGAATGATGGTCTGTTTGCCGTACGCGACGGATAAGTTCTGCGTTCGTAACATGCTTACCAACCTCGATAACGATACAAAAGAAAAATGAAATATGGCGCGCCAATAACAGAAGTCAGCACACCCGCTGGCAGCTCAATTGGTGGCTGTAAGCCTCTCGCTAGACCATCGGCGCAAATCACCAACAGCGCGCCAAGGGTTGTAGAAGCAGGAATCAACAACTTGTGGTTGTGACCAAACAGCAAACGCGCAAGATGCGGCGCAAGCAGGCCAACAAAGCTGATCGTGCCTGCCACAGACACACTGATGCTCGCCAATAGCACGGCAGCAATCAACGCAAGAATTTGGATCTGTCTTGGTTTCGTGCCAAGTGTAGTGGCACTTTCTTCTCCCAGCCCCATCACATCTAGCCGCCAAGCCAGCCAAAACGCCAATGGCAGTAGCAGCATTAGAGCACTCCAAATAAACGGTACTTGTTGCCAGTTTCGTCCCCACAAACTGCCGGTTAGCCAGACCATCGCCGTGTTGATTTCAATAGGGTGCACAATCAGAAGAAAGTCGATACCGCTGGCTAAAAATGCGCTGACAGCAACACCAATCAGCGCCAGACGTGCTGGTGTTGGTTTCGACCAGTAAGCCAGCACAGCAATAAAGCCAGCAGCAAGCAAACCTCCCGCCATAGCGACCATCGGCAACATTGCCACCGGCGCGCTCGGATACAACACCAAGCAAACGGTAGCCGCAAGCCCTGCCCCTGCGCTTATCCCCATTAAATCTGGGGAGGCAAGTGGATTACGGATGACGCCTTGCACTAAGACGCCTGACAGCCCCAACCCAGCGCCCACGCCAATGGCGAGCAACATTCTCGGCAGTCGATATTGGTGAATCACAAAGTCCGAATCAGAGAAAGAAAACAACAATGCAAAAACCTGTTGAGCCGACAGATTCGCCGCGCCAACAAACAGTGTGAGAGACGACGCAATCAGCAAAAGCCCAAGCAGTGCCATCAGTTTGGTTTGATTCATCATGATGATTTCCTCATTGCAATCGCGATAAAGCAAGGAGTGCCCAACAGTGCGGTAATCACGCCCACCGGCGTTTCGGCCGGAAAGGCAATCGCGCGTGATAAAGCATCTGACCACGTCACCAATGCCGCGCCACACAAAGCGGAAACCGGAATGAGGATGTGATAGTTGTGACCAACAATCGGGCGTACCAAGTGCGGCACTAACAACCCGACAAAGCCAATTGGCCCAGCAATCGCCACGCTAGTACCCGCCAACAGCACAACCGCTAAACCACTGATTAATCGAGTAAGACGAATGTTACCACCCAACCCGACAGCAACTTCGTCCCCCAACGCGAGTAAATTTAAGTTTCGCGCTAAGCCCATAGCGAGCACCAAACCTAAAGTCGCAAAAGGCCACAGTTGCTGCCACTGCTGAGAATCTACCGCAGAGAGTGAACCCGTTAACCAATGCAACACGCTGTAAGCCATGTCATCCGCCAAAATTACCGACGCACGAGTTAACCCTATCAGCAGTGCACTGATGGCAATGCCCGCTAGCACTAAACGCAATGGGTGCGAACGCGCGGAGAAAAAACCGCCCAACAACATGACCGCACCACCACTTAGTAGCGCGCCGAATACTGCGTTGATGATGGGGTTCAATTGACTAAAGAATGGTACGCCGATGGAGGCCAAGGCCATAAAACACGCCGCACCTGCATTAATGCCGAGAATGGATGGCGACGCCAAAGGGTTACGAGTTAATCCTTGCATCAGCACTCCGGATACCGCAAGCGAAGCGCCAATTAATAACCCAGCATAGGCACGAGGCGCACGCAGCGTCGCTAGGATTTGATGCAGCATATTGCCCTCATCAAACGCAAACCAATAGCTTGTCAGATCATTAACACTCAAAGAAAAGTTGGACCAGCCAATCATTGAGGCAGCATAACCAGACAGCGTACACAACGCCATAGCACAGACAAACACGCTCGCTTTCCAATGCGGTTTGCTAACCGAAGACGCGCTTTCTGAGCTTATCGCCGCACTCATGAGCGCTCCAATAACGCTTCAAGGTTGCGAGCAATTTCTTCCGCCGCCAACATGCCGCGATTCAATGACCACAGTTCCGGAGAGACTTCGACCAGTTGCTGTTTTTTCGCAGCAGTTAGCAGCCTAAATAATGGATTTTTGCGCCATTCATCCACAATATTTGGTTGAGAGTAAAGTCCAACTAACAACCAATCAGGGTTGGTTTTTAGTAAAAGTTCGAAGCTGGTTGGGATATACGCTTTTTGCTCAGATGGAGCCAGCGGGCTTTGGATGCCTAGTGTACTCAAAACGCCACCAGCGTAAGAAACCGGACTATGCATCCACATCCCTTTGTCGGAAACCACACCAAACTGAATGGTTTCTTGTGTCGCAAAATGCTGTTTGAACTCTGCCATGGTCTGTTTGTGCTGGTCGATTCGTTGCGTCATTTGCGCTTGCTTGCCAATCGCCACCCCGATTTTCTGTGCGGATTCGAGATTTTCTTGATATGTCTCTCCACGGCTTTTTAACAGCAAGGTTGGCGCAATTCGCTGCAAATCTTGATAAATCGCGCGATGACGTTCTGCATCGGCGATAATCAAATCCGGCTTGAGCACCGCAATCGCCTCTAAACTCGGTTGTGAGCGCATGCCGACCGATTGCCAAGTTTCGATCTTGGCACGAACAGCAGGGATAACTCGTGTGGCATCGTTGTCATCGGCGACGCCTACCGGTGAAACATCGACTGCCGCTAATGCATCGACAAACGAAAATTCTAAAACCACAATACGTTGTGGTATCGCTTCTAGCTCAAAAGTGCCTTGCTCATCTTGCACGCTGCGCGCCTGAGCACTTGCGGAAAATGACATAAAAACTGAGCTCAACAGCATCAGCAAAACGGTTGAAAAGTGTTTGATCGTAAATTGTTTTTTATTTTTCATCTTGCTTTTTCCAGTGCTAAGAGTTTTCCATTACCTAAGATCGGCAAAGTCGCCAAGGTAAATTGGCGACTTTTCTTTTCAAACTCGGCGAACGAAACGCTTAAAACTGATAGTTCAGATCCAGTGTGTAAGAGCGTCCCGGAGCTGGGTATCGACCAACTGGGCTGGTATCAATCCCACGGAAGTAATACTCCTCGTCAAACAAGTTGTTTACTGCAACATTCATGCGTAACTTGCCTTTGTCGTCTTTGTATAAATCCGTACCTAAGTTGAAGTTCCACACCATGTAAGACGGCACTTTGCCCGTTTCACCTATTGCGTCTTCGGCACTGGTGTTAGCGTTATCGGTATACGAATCACTGAAGTAGAAGCCCGATAGCGTGGTGTCCATGCCGTAAAATGCGTAGGTTGCATCCCAACCAAGCTGATGCTTAGAGGTGTAAGGCAGTTGATTACCTTTATTCTCACCTTCTTCTTCAAGCGTAGCGTCTAGATAGTTATAGCTTGCGCCTAAACTCAGTGCAGGTAGCGCTTCAGGCACATAACGAGCAGAAAGTTCTAAACCTTGGTGAAGAGTTCTACCTATATTTTCAGACGTATTTGTCGCACTCCGCCACTGCAACTGATCCTTAAAGTCAATGCGATACAAAGCTGCATTGAAGCTTGTTGAATCTTGAACATACCGAACACCAAGTTCGTAGTTCCAAGCCAACTCACTGCTTTCCTCACCGACCCCTCGAACATTAACAAGCTGAGGAACACGAAGAGATTTCTGGGCATTGGCATAGCTCAGCCATTGTTCATTCCAGTTATATGCGATCGTCACACCAGGCAATAATTCAGTCACCTTATTTCCAGATTCTTGCCCGCTGCCCAAATCTTTATAGGACATATCAACAAATTCATAACGAAGTCCGGGCGTGACTTTTAACGCACCATTAAACAACCCGACTTCGTTGCTCACATAGCCTGCGTACGCATCGGTATCAAGGTGCCAGTTTCGCGGTACATTTGTGGCTCCGCCTGACACTGGTGTTTGTGTCACTTTATATTGAATGTCTTCATTAATGTAACGAGTCCCTATAATCCAGTTTTGCGTAATGGCACCTCCATCAACAAAAACAGCAAGCTTAGGTTCGATACCATAAACACGGAACTCTCGTGGTGAAGTACTTACTTTCGTAGAAGGCAGAGCCGGATCCGCCCAATGGCCACCCGCGCTGTTAAAGCCCCACTTAAAAAGACGCTCTGACTTGTGACCAAACGTTAGCACTTCTAGCTCGGCACTGTCGGCAAATGGCAAATCGTGGATGTACTTAACACTCCAGCGCGTCGACTTACCTTCATAATCATCGTAAGGACGTTTCGATTGATGACGATCTTGCTCGTAATCTTGTGGCGAAAGTGCGCCCGGCATTTGCGTTTCAGCATCGTAACGTTGCAGGAATGCTTGAATCTCTTGAGTGTCACTCAGTAGCCACTGAGCTTTAGCTTGAAAGTTCTTCACGTCCGTATCAGAATGTTCACGGAAGCTTTCACCTTTTAGGAAGTTACCTTCCAACTGCAGTGCAAATGTGTCGCTTAACCAGCCGCCCGTGCGTAGGTAAAAATCATTCAGCGGCGCATCACCGCCATCAAACACGGTAAGGCGGTTACTGATTTCAGTTTGCCACGTGTGTGGAATCGGTTTGGTCACTAAGTTGATCACACCACCGACGTTGTTTGGGCCGTACTGTACTGCGGCACCACCGCGTACAATGTCAATACGATCAAGCATCGACAGTGTTGCTGGGAAGATAGACTGACCAGTATGGCCGTATGGCGCGAGCGTTAGCGGCACACCATCCATCAAGAACTGCGCATGACCACTGCGGCTTGCTTTCAAACCACGTACGGAAATGTTAGGCAATACGCCCGTTCCGCTTTCATCCTGAACTTTAATACCCGGAACACGCTGTAGCGCATTATCGATCGAACCCGCTGCAGTTTTCTCAATTTGATCACGGGTAATGACGGTACGAGCACCAGGGTACTCTTTGACGTCTTCAATGTCAGAGTTGCCAATCACGCTGCCAGTGACAACCACCGTTTCCATCACGGTGGTTTCGTTTTTTGCGGCAGGAGCGGCAACCGCGCTCATGGATGTGGCAGAAGCGATAGCAATCGCAAGCACACTGTAAGTGGTAGACAAACCAGCACGTACACGCACTTTACCATCCAAATTCTGGTAAGACATTAAGATCTCCTTTGCGAGAAATTGAGCCTCGGGCAGAATACATCCCGTAGGCTCTCGGGGATAAACATCCTCAATATGAGGTAAAAATTGGCTAACAGGCGCTAACTACGCACAAAAGCCTAGAACTGATATCCGTAGCTGAGCATGAACTCGGCTGGTGCGCCGTAGCCAATCTGGTTTAAGCCAGACGTGCCGTTTGTTGCGCCAAGAATGTATTTCTCATCCAAAATGTTGTAAGCGTTCGCTTGGATTTTGTGACGACCAGCGGTGTACGCCGCCATCAAATCCACCGTGGTGTAATCGCCAAGTGCGACAGCTTCGTCGTTACCTGCGTAACGGTTGCCCACGTACTTCACACCACCGCCTAAACGCCAGTTGTCATCCAATTGGTAAGTGCTCCAAAGAGAGAACAAGTGGTCTGATACATCGTTAGGCTTTTTGCCTGTGGCTTTGTCTTCCGCATCCAAGTAGCTGTAACCCACAGAGATGTCCCACTGTTTGGTGATTTGACCGCGAGCCTCTAATTCAATGCCTTGGTGACGCACTTCAATTTTATCGATCACATCGCCGTCCACGTTGGTTTGTGGTTGCTCTTGATCAATCTGGAACAGTGCCGCATTCAACATTAATGCGTTATCCAAAAGGTACGCTTTTGCACCCACCTCTTTTAAGTCGGTGTGGAAGAATTCCGCCAATTTTGGATTGATGTAGATACCAGCGTACGGTAACTGCCAAGAGCGCGCTAAACTGGCGTATACGGATGTGTCGGAATTGATACGGTATACCAAACCAGCACGGTAGCTGACTTTGTCATCATCCAACTTTTCCTTATCTGAGCCCGCTTTTTGTTGTTCGAGCTCCATCGAGTCGTAACGCACGTTACCGATCAAAGAAAGGTCGCCCCACGTATAGACGTCTTGCACATACAAACCTATCGTGGTGGTGGTATTGTCACGAAATGGCTTAAAGCCCGGATCAGTCGTTGGACCAACGACTGGGTCGTAGATATTTTGCGGAGGAAGCGTTTTATCACTTGCCAACGTTAGGTCGATATCGATCTGGTTGAAATCTGCACCCACCATCAATTGATTGTCCCTGGTTTCCCAAACCAACTCAGATTGCAAAGTGGTCGTAGTACGTGGATCGTAACCAAAGTTGTTAACGGTTTGAGACACTTCATTACCCGTCACTTTGCCCTGACGCGTGCCTTTTTGCTCAAGTTCGATATGGTTGAACGCCGCTCGGTTGTTCCATACCCATTGATCATTCAGACGCCATTCGTAATCCACCGCAATACGGAGACTGTCTGACTCCTGATAGTCGTTTGTACCGCCAAAGTAAGTGCTTACTGGCAAATCAACTGGCTTGCCATTTTTTGATGGCACACCACGATATGGCACTAGTTCTTGATGGGCGTATTCCACGTCAATATCAATGGTGTGACCATCCGCTGGTAACACACGAATGGTCGGTGCAATGAAGAAATCGTTTGAATCAACATGATCAACGTACGAGTCGGCTTGACGGTATTCCAAGTTAATACGCCCGTTGACCTTATCTGAAAACGCCATTGAGCTGTCGACCTGACCGACATACTGGTTGTTGCTGCCAACACTACCGTTTACGTGAGTAAAATTCTCACCGTTAGCGCGTTTCGTCACCAAGTTGATGATGCCCCCAGCCGAACCACGGCCATACAAAGCACCCGCTGGGCCTTTCACAATTTCAACGCGTTCAACGTTCGCTAAGCTGCGGTAAGACTGCAACGTACCGTCATCTCGCAAGCCATCACGGTACATATCGTTGAGTGAATCAAAACCGCGAATCATGAACTGGTCACGGCTGCCTTCGCCCAAGGTGTTATTGACCCCGGCTACCCCATCTAGCGCATCCACTAAGCGCACCGCGCCTCGGTCTTGCATTTCTGTTTTCGTTACTACAGATACCGCTTGTGGCACATCAAGCCATTCCACATCGGTTTTGGTGCCTGATTGAGGCATGTGTTCAGCATAACCTTCGTACTGATGACCGAAGACTTGAATCGTTTCAGTTGCTGATGAGGTTGAGTTCGTCTCTTCTGAAGCCACTGCGCTTGGTGCTACTAATGAAGAACCAATCGCGACCGCCAAGGGGGTCAGGGTCAATAATTTATTCATTCCATAATTCCGTTTAGTTGTTATAAAGCCAACGGATGGAAATAAGAACAAATATTATTTCTATTTGCAATATTAATTTTATGCTCTATATTTATTTACCCTAAAAACACAACTAACAACAAAAAAAACCAAACATAATAACAATAAACACTAAAAATTCTGCCCCCCGTCTCGCGAGAGGCACATTGGAAGACGACCGTGAGCGACTTTATTAACGTTAGAAGAAAATGTTAGAAAATTAGGAAAGCTCATGAAATCTACGATGATTATCGTAAGTCATGTCGTTAACGATGCAGTCACTCACGGCTTCGTGCCTGCAGCTAAAGCGATGGACCTTCACGTCGTTCTTATCACCGACCATAAGCTCAGCCATTTAGAGCTGGCGAGTCGTGATAGTCACTTTAATCCGGATACCATTCTAGAATGTGATGTCTTCAACCCATTAGAACTCATCGAAACCATCACGGAGCATGAATTAAAGCCAGACGCTATTTTCAGCAATAGTGATCACTTACAAACTTCCACCGCCATCTGCGCACAATTTTTTGGTCTACCGGCCAAAGATTGGTCTGTCACGTTAAAGGCCAAAAACAAACACTTAACTCGACAAGTGTTGAATGAAAAAGCCCTACCCAACACACAAAGCTGTTTGTTGCACCGCCATTCGAATGTGGCATTAGGCATGGCCTTCCCTGTCGTAGCAAAACCCAAAGAAGGCGTGGCAAGTTTAGATGTGCAGCGCTGTGACTCCCAAAGAGAGCTCGACGCATACTGCGATGCGTTTTGGCAAAAACACCCAAACGCCGCCATTCTGGTGGAGCATTTCCTTCAAGGGCCTTTGGTTACGCTCGAAACTCTGGGAGATGGTGAGCGCCTTATCGCCGTCGGCGGTTTTGATGTGTCGCTCTCTGAGCCGCCTTACTTTATCGAAACAGCCGCAGACTGGAACGGACCAAACGGCATTGCTCACCGAGAAGCGTGCTTGGCCCAACTGAAAGCGTTCGGCGTTGGTTTTGGAGTTTGCCACAGCGAATTTATCATCACGGAAAACGGCCCAGTTCTGGTGGAAATCAACTACCGCAGCATTGGAGATGGTCGCGAATTCTTACTCAACAATCTCGCTCACTTCGGTTGGTTTAGCACAATTTTAGGTCTGCATTTAGGCCGAAGATTGGACGGCGATTACCAAATTCATGGCTCAGCACACGTGCACTATGTGGTTGCGGAACACAGTGGTGTGATTGATGGAGATTCGACCTCCTTCATCCAACACGATGGCGATGTCATCACCCAGCAACAGGTACTAAAAACCGCGGGAGAACTCTTCCAACAGAGTTATTCCAACAAGGATTATCTCGCCCGAATTTCGATTGTCTCACCATCAGGACGAAACCTCGACCAAGCGCTGCAGAACGCGCTTAGCAATTTCGATCTCGCTCCGAATCGTGAGGTGGCAGCATGAATGACAACGCTTTGTATCTAACGCAACGATTGATCGACACTTGCTTACGCGAAGACATGTTTGGCATTTTGTCGAAGGCCAAGTTCAGTAGCGACGCGCCAAAAGGAGTAATTGTTCCTCAAGGCGAGCATGTCTGGCTGATATTTGCCAACTCTGATTTCACGTTGTATTTACCTGTTGCGCCAACGTATTACATGCAGCACTGGCGCTACGGTCATGCCAATGACGAAACACTACAAGGTTGGTGGGTGGAGAAAAATGGCCAAGTCGAGCATCAACAACATTACAAAGAGTGGATTGCACTCCTAACGACACTGGCGCATGAGAGCTCTCACGAATTGTTGGCGGGGTATCTTCAAGAACTGGAATGTGCAGAGAAACACAAAGCGCTGTGTGACCAAGCGTTTCATCATCACGCAGACCACATTTCTCAACCAATATCTGAGCTTGGTTCTTGGCATCAAAAACTGCTGCTAGCCGACCAGATCGCTTCTTACCTTGACCATCCGTACTATCCAACTGCGCGGGCGAAGTTTGGTCTGAGCGATGAAGACCTTGCTAAGTACGCGCCCGAGTTTGCACCAAGCTTTGCTCTGCATTGGATTGCGATTGAAAAATCACTGGTGACATTAACCAGCGAACAACCTGATTGCTGGCCGACGATGGAGCAAGTGGGGCTTCCTGCTGATTTTGCACTGAGCCACGTACTGTTCCCTGCGCATCCGCTCACCCTTCGCTCTTTAGAAGCCTTACCCGAAGGCATGATAGAAGCGCCGTTTACGTACCTAGACGTGACGCCAACGCTTTCCGTTCGTACAGTGGTAGTCAACGACGCGCCGCATATTCACATCAAAGTTCCGCTGATCATGCGATCGCTAGGCACGAAAAACATTCGCTTAATCAAACCTTCAACACTGTATGACGGCCACTGGTTTGAACGCCTACTCAGCCACCTTGAACAAACGGACGCCGACTTAAACACTCGCTTGTTCCATTGCAACGAAAAACACGGTGGACACGTCGGCGAGGATAAAACCTTTGCGTACATCGTACGTGAGTACCCACTTACTCATTGCGAAGACAAAGCGTTAGTTCCGGTTGCAGCACTGGCAAGCCCAATGCCTGACGACCGCTTGTTCTTAGAACATTTGGCAGAGCATTACTATCAACAAGATACGCTGGCGTGGTTCAAAGATTATGTCGACCTATTATGCCAAGTACACCTCACCTTGTGGCTTCGTTATGGCATTGCATTGGAGTCCAACCAGCAAAACGCCATCGTTGCATTTGATCAACAGGGCAAAATGACGCTTGCGATGAAAGACAACGACGCGGCGCGAATTTGGCCTGAGCGCTTCCACTTTACAACAGAGCCTGCTGCCCAAAAACACGGCGCAGGAACAACTCCCGTGGATTGTGATGAACTGCTCGACCAACGCATCAAAGTCGACAATGAATTGGCGCTCGGTCAGATGTTTACCACCATCACATTACAACTGGATATCGCAGCGATTGTAGAAGCCATGGCTACGAAGGGCATTGCCTCTTCAGCATCGCTTTACGCCATCGTGGCCAAAAGCATTGCAGAGCAACTCAACCGATTGGAAGGCGAAGGGTTAGAGACAAAACTGGCACGCGAGTTACTGCAAGAGGCGCCTGATTTGTACGCCAAGTACTTGTTGAGCTCTGGCAGTTTGCTCTCGAAAGAAGCCTCCGGCGCGAGTGACATCAATAAGTTCTATGGTTTGTCGGCTCCGAACTTCTTGCTGCTTTCTAGCGAAGAAGCGCAACGCGCCTACTTAGAAGCCATCAAAAAAAGCGTACGTTAAACGATTATGACCAAACTCATCTACAGTGTGTTGTTGTGCCACTTTATCGCTTCGTTTGCCGCGTTAGGTATGCCGCTATTTCTACCCGTCGTGTTGCCAACGTTAGGCGCAAGCATTGATGCGGACTGGGCAGGGGTATTGTTTATCCTACCTACGTTTTGTACTGCGTTGGCGGCACGATTTTGGGGCAACTTTGCCGATCGCTACGGTCGCCGCCGCTCACTCTTGCGTGCACAACTTGGCCTTGCAGCAGGGTTTGCGCTGTGCGGCTTGGCAGACAACCTCGCCATGTTTGTGTTTGGTCTTATAGTTCAAGGAACCTTTGGCGGCACCATGGCCGCCTCGAACAGCTACTTATCTAGTCAAATTAAAGAAGCCAAAACACTCGGCAAGTCACTCAATAAAACCCAACTATCTGCTCGCTTGGCGCTGATCGTTGCGCCCATTGGGCTCGGCTGGAACTTGTCAGAGACCAACCCGCTCAACGCGTACCTGTGGTTATGCGTTTTGCCTTTAATTGCTATGGGCATCACGCTAACACTGCCAGTGGATAAACCCGCCGAACAAAACCTCGAAAAGCCAAACTCAGAATTTCAGCAAGAACAACCCATTGCACAGAAAAACGCAATGCATGCCATTCGCTGGATCTTCTTTGCTCAGTTCGGGTTTGCGTTTTCCATGGTGGTGACCTTTCCTTATTTCTCGCCGTTTGTGCAGCAATATGGCATCACTAACCACGCATGGATCGGTTTTTTGTACGCACTGCCGCATGGCGTCTATCTGTTGCTGGCAGGCAAAATCCACGTGTGGTCAGATGGGCTGAATCGCCATCAACCGCTGCGCACGTTGTGGCTCGGATTTGCATTGCTTGCCGTGAGCTCTGCCTTGCATTTGATTGCGTCCGAAACCGCACTCATTGCTGCGAGAATTATCTTCGGCATCGCGATGGTGTGTTGTTATCACGGATTGCATCAGCATCTTGCGAGCAATCTGGATCGCAAACTCAGTGGCAAAGTATTTTCTCGCTTTGATGCCATGTCCAAATGGGGTGGCGTGGCAGCGGGATTTTGCGCTTCTTTCATTTCTAGCTTGGGGCTACTTGAGGTTCCTTTCCTACTTTCTGCGATAGTCAGCGTAATCACCTTGATCGCGCTGGTTCTCCATTCAAAATTTGGAAATCAACATGTTACAAACTCAATCCTCTCAGACTAGCGAGTTGCGCGCGCATGATGTGCAGCTCAATCGTGAGAAGGCCCAACTCAACACGATAATGGGTGTTCTTAATTGTTACTTACGTGAATTTGCGCTACCGAATCAACAAGTGGAATGGCACTACCAATCGACATCGCTACCCCAAACGTTAAAACGCAACTATTCCGCTAAGCAACGGGTAGCCGTTCATCTGTCTCAACAAAATGGCGTGTTGGTTTTGCCGATTCACTACGCGAGCAAACTGGGCAAAATCAAATTGGCAGAACTGCCGTGGGCGAAAATGCCGGGCTCTGGTTGGGCGAAATTGGATGCCACGCAAACTCTTACGCTTTTGCTTAACTATCTCAAGCAGGTGTTGGCGACCCCATTTAACCATGAGCTGATCGAACAACTGGAAAATAGCGTGCTGGTTACCGAGCAGTTTCTCAACGTCGCGCCCAAATCGCATCACAACGAATTTATCGCTTCGGAACAGTCTCTGATTTGGGGGCACACTTTCCATCCGACCCCAAAAAGTCGTTCGGGCGTCACCATGGATGATCTCTTGGCGTTTTCTCCAGAAGTCGGCGCGCAAGTCCCGCTGTACTGGTTTGAAGTGGATACGTCCTTACTTGATGTGCTGAGTTCCGACGGAGACGCTAACCCTGCGCAACGCATGCTACAACAGCTCGCGCCACAACACGCCACCAGCGATGGGAAGACCCTCTACCCTTGTCATCCTTGGGAAAGCTACACCATTTTGAGCAACCCAAGCGTGAAGCGTGCCATTGAACAAGGCAAGATCACGCCACTGGGTTTAGGTGGTGAAAAGATGCAGCCGACCTCTTCGGTTCGTACCCTCTACCACCCAGACATGGACTGGTTTGCGAAATTCTCCATCAACGTACGATTAACCAATTGCGTGCGCAAAAACGCGTGGTACGAACTCGACAGCGCCGTGCAGCTCACGTCGATTCTTAAACCAATTAGAGAAAACGAACAGCTGCACAACCCCGTATTTAAAGTGATGACAGAGCCTTACGCCACCACGTTGAATCTAGAAAGCGTCGCTGATCGTAATTGGGACGACAACACCAAAGCGCGCGAATCGTTTGGTATTTTGTATCGCGAAAATTTCTCGCTGAGCGAAGTCGACATCTTAAAACCAACCCTCGCCGGCGCTCTATTTGCTTACGACAAAAACGGCAACAGTTGCATTGCTCAACGCCTTAAAAACAAAGCGCGTACAACGCAAGGCCGCTATTCCGACATCGCGACACTGTGGTTTGATCGCTATTTGCATTGCCTAATTCCGGGCGTGTTTAATTACTACTTCAAACACGGGGTGGCGTTTGAGCCGCATCTGCAAAACACCTTGATTGGCTTTGAGCAAGAGATGCCGTGTTGTGTTTGGATTCGTGATTTGGAAGGCACTAAATTACTGCCAGAGTTCTGGCCAGCAGAAACATTAACTGATTTGTCTGAACGCGCGCGACAATCGGTTTACTACAGTCGCGAACAAGGCTGGAATCGCATCGGATACTGCACCTTTATCAACAACATCAGCGAAGCGATTTTCTTCATCGCAGAAGGTGATGAGCCACTAGAGCAAACGCTGTGGAATGCGGTGCAAAGTGCCATTGTGCGTTGGCAATCAGTGAATGGAAAACAGCCGGAACTAGAAGTGTTGCTGAATGGCGGTCACTTCCCAAGCAAAAATAATTTCACCACACGTTTGATGCAAAAAGCCGATAAGGAGTCGGGCTATACCCAAGTTGCCACACCTTGGCAGCAATACGAAAAAGGAGCGCAACATGTCTAATTCACTCTCCCTACCGACACGCGTTAGCCAGCAAGTTCACACGCTCGCACAGCAGCAAAATCAACCCTTGTGCGCGTACTTGTATGACCTAAACGCCTTAGAAGAACACATCAAACAACTGCGTCACGTTTTGCCGAAAAATGTCGAGCTATTTTACGCAGCCAAAGCCAATCCATCGGGCCCGATTCTCAAAACGCTCGCGCCGTATGTCGATGGTTTTGAAGCGGCATCTGGCGGGGAGTTGACACACCTCCACCAGCAGCAACTCGATAAGCCATTGATCTTCGGTGGCCCAGGAAAAATGCCAAGTGAATTGCAACAAGCGATTGAGCTTGATGTTGATGCAATTCATGTCGAAAGCCTCACCGAGCTGCAACGCATTGGAGCAATAACCGAGCGCCTCAACCGCCCTGCTTCGATCTTTTTGCGTATGAACATTGATATTGGCGACATAACGCTCAGCAAGTTGGCGATGGGCGGCAAGCCGACTCCTTTTGGTTTGGACGAGTCCGAACTGAGTAATGCTTTAATGTTGCTGCGCGATTTCCCGCAAGTGTCACTGAAAGGTTTCCATTTTCACTTGATGTCGCATCAGCTTGATGTTGAACGTCACTTAGCGTTAATGCAGCGCTATTTCCAAGTCGTGAAAACGTGGCAACAAGAGTTTGAACTCGGTGAGCTGATGATCAACTTGGGCGGCGGCATGGGGATTAACTACCAAAACCCTGAGCAACACTTTCCGTGGATGGAGTTTTGCGACAAGTTGGAATTCCTGATCGCTAAAGAGCAAGTGCAAGACTGGACACTGCGTTTTGAATGCGGACGTTTCATCACGGCGGCATGCGGTTATTACGTGATGGAAGTGCTCGATATTAAGAAAAATCTTGGCGAAAACTTTGTCATCGCACGCGGGGGAACTCACCACTTCCGCACGCCAGCAGCGCAGAGTCATGATCATCCATTCGTCATCCTGAAAAGCGAGCAACACCATGAAATTTCTCATCCAATTCAGCATGCACAAGCAACTTTTGTCGGCCAGCTTTGTACGCCCAAAGATGTGCTGGCACGCAATCAACACGTCGCCCACGTCGATATTGGTGATTACGTTGTGTTTACCTTAGCGGGCGCGTATGCGTGGAACATCTCCCATCAAAACTTCTTGATGCATGAACCGCCGATCTTCCACTATTTTTAAACGGCATACTTCGCTTCATTCAAGCCCCAATCATTGGGGCTTTTTTATTCCACTCGGCACAAATTCATTGCCATTAACCGCTTTGCGAAATAGCAATAACGCGTTTAATCAGCTCGTCGGGTTCCATCTTGGGATTGCGGTAAAAACGGAAGATTTCCGAGTTTATCGCTTGCTGAGCAACCGGATTGACCGCCATCGAATCAATCATACTCGGCACAGCGAGGTTGTGTTTAACGCCGTAGTGAAAGTCTTGATATGACTGGACCTGACACGGATTAAAATCGCTGATGTCGATATCGGTGCGTACCGGAATCGAGCCTTTTACCTTATTGAACTTAGCTTGAAACTCGACGTCTGCCAGCGCGCTTGCAGTTTGCTCAGCCGCCTCGGCAGAAAACGATTTACTCGACATAAACACCAAGCTGTCCATGTTGTAGAGGAACACGCCATCGCTGTCCGGCGTTGGGTAACAGCCGATGTCTTGCGGAACTGAGACTTGATTGGCGAGTAGCTCACCCAAAATCCAATCTCCGCCGATTTGAAACAGCGCTTGACCGTCGGCTAACGCTTGGGTCGCCGTGTCCCACTTACTGTTCGGTAATTGGTTGTCGATCAACAAGCTCAGGTGGCGGAATTGCGTCAACGCTTGGCGTAGTGTATCGCTGTCGATGCTGTCTCGCTCAAGTCTAACCATTGCATTGGTGTAGAATTCAACACCACCAGTGGAGATTACTAAGTTCTCGAAAAGTTGGGCGACTTGCCACGGCTGCTCACCGACCGCGATCGGCACGATGCCATTTTGCTTCGCAAGCTCCATGGCAGCGAACATCTCTTGCCAGTTTTTCGGCGCGGACAGATTCAGTTGTTTAAGCAGCTTGTGGTTGACCCACAACCAGTTCAAGCGGTGCAGCGTGAGTGGCAGGGCGATATAACCGTTGTGTGTTTTGTTGATTTCGATAGACAGTGGGTAGAGCACCTCGTCCCAGCGCTGCTCATCGGCAACGGCGTTGACGTTGTGCAAAATACCGATGGCATCCCACGCCTTAATACTTGGCCCTTCGATTTGCGCGAAGCTCGGTGGATTGCCCGCCAGCGCGCGAGCTTGCAGTACCGTCATCGCGCTGTCACCACCACCGCCTAACACCGGGCTTTGCAGCAGCTCAATATCATGCTGTTTTAGCTGAGCTTTAAGTGTTTGCAGCGCTTGCTGCTCGCCGTCAGAAGTCCACCAATGTAAAAACTCTACCCCTTGTGGCGACTCAGCGTGAGCGACGCAAGGGGCGAGTAACAGTAGGAACAAGAATGCCAGTTTGTTCATAGTCAGTCTCTCGGGAAAGTCAGTGTGGCGCAGAGGCCGCCAAACTGAGAATGGCTCAGCGACAAACTGCCGCCGTGAGCCTTTGCAATGCTCTGTGAAATGGTTAACCCCAGCCCACTGCCTTCTTTATCGTTGCTAGCGCGGAAGTATGGCTGGCAGAGCTTTTCAAGTAATAAATCGTCAACACCGTCACCGTGATCTTCAATTTCAATCTGGATCGACTCTGGGCTTTCACTCAGCGTAATGTCCGCTTGATGGCCGTATTTGAGCGCGTTATCGACCAGATTCTGAATGCAGCGCTTAATCGCTAACGGTTTACCAGCAAAGTGGGTGCGGATTTCGCCGTGGATGCGAATCGTGTCCGGTGCATCGGCGATATTAGAGGAAATGTGCTGAATCAGTTGGGTGAAATTGATCGGCTCGATTTCCTCGTGGATATCGGTCTCTTTAATGCATTGCAATGCGCCTTTGACCATCAAATCTAGGTCGTTACTCAGGCGGATAAAGCGTTCTCGGTCGGCGTCGTCATCCAGCATTTCCGCCCGCAGTTTTAGGCAGGCAATCGGCGTTTTCAGATCGTGGGAGATGGCGCTGAACAACATTTCGCGGTCTTTAATATGGCTGTCGATGCGTCGATTCATTTTGTTAAACGCACGTACTGCCGCTTTCAGTTCGTTACTGCCTCGCTCGGATACTTCGGGCACGTCTAATCGGCTCGACATCAGGGTTGCGGCTTTTGCCAGCTCGCGAATTGGTTGAATTTCTTTGCGGACGATAAACCAGGTACACAGCAACAGCATTAGCGCGGACAACAATAACGTCAGCCATTGGCGCAGCTCAAAATAGTTAGTCTCTAGGTTGATGTAAGGCGCGGGCAGCACCGCCGCGAGATAAAACCATTCGTTCTGCGCCACTTCGACCTGCATCACCAGAATAGGCGGATTGAGATCACCAAACGAAAGCGAATAATGCGCCCACAATAGCGGCAGTTCGTCGATAGGTAGCTCGTTGTTGAATACTTTGAGTTTGTCGCGCTGAGTGAACTCCACCTCGATATTAGGAATACCGCTCAGCTCGCTTTCCAACACCTCGCGAACTTGGTTGATGACCAACGTTTTGCGTTCGCTTTCTGGCAGCGGGTCGACATCAATCTGGTGGTTGTTGAGTGAGACGAAAAAGCGCGTACCACCCATGTTGCGTAGTTGATTGAGCACCAAGTGGCGATATTCCGAAGGGAGAGTTTGAAAGAAAGCGATGGTGGAAGAAGCGCTCAACGCTAAGCTTTTGACCGTGGTGGTCAGGCCTTCTTTATCGCGCTCGCTGGCGTGTTGATACCAGATAACCCCAGATAATACCTGTGCCAGAATGATCACCAGCAACAAGAACACACTGGTGCGAACGACCAGTGAGCCCGTCCAGCGTTTAATTCTCATAATGCACGTCCGTGGTCAGCATGTAGCCTTTATTGCGCACCGTTAAGATCAGCGAGCGGTCTTTATCTTCAAGGTGATGACGCAAGCGGCTGATCTGCACGTCAATGCCGCGTTCAAACGGGTCGGCATCGCGTCCCCAGATCTCGCGCGCAATATCATCGCGCGACAATATCGATTGCGCGTGGTTGACGAACAAACCGAGCAGCGACAAATCCGCGCCACTAAGTTGCTTAACCTCGCGGCTAGCAACGTGGGTCAGTTGGCGAGTCACGGTATCTAGCAACCAATCGTCAAAACGCACTTTACGCGTCAGTTTGCTATTGGCGGTCGATTGGCTACGTCTCAGAATGGTTTTGATGCGCGCGAGCAGTTCACGCGGACTGAATGATTTGGTGATGTAGTCATCAGCGCCCATTTCTAGCCCTGCGACTCGGTCGGCCTCTTCAGTGACGGCGGTCAGCATGATGATCGGAATATCGGAGTTTTTGCGCAGTTTTTGGCACAGGGTAAAGCCGTCTTCACCGGGCATCATAATATCGAGGATGATTAAATCAGGATGGTGATCGCTGAGCAGTTGCCACATCACGCCGCCGTTTTCCGCGCAAAGCACCTCAAATCCAGCGCGACCAAGGTAATCTGACAATGCTTCGCGAAGGTCTAGGTTGTCATCGACGACCAGTATCTGCTTGTTTTCCATCCTACTTTCCCTGTGCCCGTCCCTGAGTTTGGCGCCGACCAATATGATGCATTCTTAAACGTCCATGCACAATCGAGCCGATTACAATTTTCACTTCTCGGTGTTAGAGATTTGTAAGCGGCCACTTACAAACTGATTGCCTTTTGTAACCTTAGGACCCGCCTCGCTCGCTATGATCATCCTGACCTTACGTGAAACACCATGACCTGAAGGAATCAGGTCCTACAACACTGGCATTCGTCAGGAGGAAACCATGTTTGCAAGTATATTTGGACAACTACAAAAAATAGGGCGGTCGTTGATGCTGCCTGTGGCGGTGTTACCGGTGGCCGGCTTGATGCTGGGTATTGGTAACGCGGGTTTTGCGTTTATTCCAGACGCGGTCAACAAAGTGATGCTCGCCGCCGGTGAAGGCGTGTTCGGCAACATGCAGTTGATGTTTGCGGTCGGTGTGGCGCTCGGATTATCAAAAGGCAATGACGGTGCGGCTGCGCTCGCAGGCTTAGTTGGTCTAATCATTATGAACGCATCGCTCGGTATCGTGACTGGCTTGCGTGGCTTAGAAACTGACGCCACCATCATGGGCGTTGAGACGCTGCAAACCGGGGTGTTTGGCGGCATCTTTATCGGTGCGGTCGCTGCAATCATGTACAACCGCTTCTACAACATCAAACTGCCGGAATATTTGGGCTTCTTCGCGGGTAAACGATTTGTGCCAATTGTCACTGGTTTATCGGCGATCGTCGTTGGCGCGATTCTCGCGTTTGCTTGGCCACCTGTCGGACAACTTCTTGATGCATTCTCTCATTGGGCAGCATACCAAAACCCTGTACTCGCTTGGGCGGTTTACGGCGCGGGCGAACGTTCTTTACTCCCGGTTGGTTTGCACCACATCTGGAATGCGCCGTTCTTCTTTGAAGTCGGCAGCTATATAGACCCAGAAACAGGCAAAGAGTTTACCGGTGAGCTCACTCGCTTCTTCGCAGGCGATAAAACCGCGGGTTATCTGTCTGGTGGCTTTATGTACTCAATGTGGGCTCTACCAGCAGCGGCATTGGCGATTTACCACTGTGCGTCTCCTGAGCGCAAGAAAATCGTCGGCGGTTTGATGATGTCTGCGGCGTTGACCTCGTGGTTAACCGGTATCACTGAGCCAATCGAATTTACCTTCCTATTCGTCGCGCCAGTGCTGTACGTGATTCATATTTTCCTCACCGGTATTGCGTTTGCGATCACCGCATTTTTGGAAATCAAACACAGTACTGACTTCGCTCATGGCGCGATCCAGTTCTTCCTGTACTACCCGATGTCGAGCAACGCATGGCTGTTCATCATCATCGGTCCAATTTGGGCGACGCTGTACTACGGCTTGTTCCGTTTCCTCATCGTGAAATTAGATCTGAAAACGCCGGGTCGCGAAACGGATATTGGGGAAGTGAAGATTGCCGGACAACCTGATGAAATCGCGGTAGATGTAGTGGCTGCATTGGGCGGTAAAGCCAATATTAAGTCAGTCGATGCGTGTATCACCCGTCTGCGCGTCTCGGTGAAAGACATTGCTCACGTTGATGTTGCTAGGCTAAAAGCACTTGGCGCGCGAGATGTATTGGTGATTGGCGATAGTTTACAAGCGATTTTTGGTACGCAGTCTGACTCAATTAAGTCAGAAGTGCACAGTGTACTCGCCACCTCCTGATCTTACCTCCCCCAATCTAGGTAAGATTTGCCAACCTCCCAGCGAGGTTGGCTTTTTCGTTTTCGGAGTAAAAAAAGCGAAGCCAATAACCAGCCCTACTTCGCCGCCGCGTTGGTTAAATTGCCCAGCACGCCGCTGATTTTGTTCAATACCTCGTCGCAGCCTTCAATATGATGGCGCTGTTTTAAATACATCGGATCGTTGTAAGCTAACCACGTTTTGCCTTCAGCATCTTCATACACCAACACTTTTTGGGGTAAATCGAGCGCCACTTCCTGCGCACAGATCATCAGTGGCGTGCCCACTTTAGGGTTTCCAAACACGATAACTTCGGTTGGTCGCAACGTCATATCGACTTTCACGGCGTTCTCTTGATGGTTAATGCGCGCAAAGACGTTCAACCCTTTTTCTTGCGCGATAGCGACAAATTTATCCGCCGTATCTTTTGCTGAATGCGTGCTCGCAACGGTTACCACACCCTCACCAGCCAACGCACTCAATGACGTCAACGCCACGACCAACCCGATGATTACTTTTTTCATTTGTCGTCCCTTCCTCTTTCTGAGTCGAAAACTAAATATAGAAAAACCAAGTGTAGGAAAACTATAGAAGTCAGATTCCGCTATCGCGAATTGCACTCTACCCACTCAAGAGTCGACCGTGTAACACGGATTAATTGATTCAGATTAATAAAGTATTAACTAGCCGAGCATCAAAAGCGTGAAATACGTAACATTTGCAGCCTATTTTAGTAAGAAAGAGAAAAGTAGTGACACGCGATCAATTTGAGTTATTAGCACCCGGTGGTGATTTAGATTCCATCAAAGCCGCCATTGCCGCTGGCGCCGATGCAATTTACTGTGGGCTCGACCGCTTCAATGCTCGTAACCGAGCGACCAACCTCACCTTAGATAACTTAAATGGCGTGTTAACGTTGGCCCATCAGCACAGCTGTAAGATTTTCCTAACGTTGAATGTGCTGATTTTAGAAAGTGAAATTCCAGCGATTGTTCGCTTACTCAGCCAACTGAACACCACCAAAATCGATGGCGTGATCGTGCAAGATCTCGGTCTGGCCTACATTCTCAAACATCACTTTCCCGATTTGGATGTGCACGCTTCAACGCAACTAAACACGCATAACGAAGGTCAGACCCTCTTTCTCAACCAGCTCACCGCAAGCCGAGTAAACTTATCTCGCGAACTTAACATCGATGAAATAAAACATCTGGCGCAATTTGGTCGCGAGCACAACGTAATGATGGAAGTGTTTGTCCACGGCTCATACTGCATTGGATTCTCCGGAATTTGCTACATCAGTTCCGCTCGCAATGGCGCATCAGGTAACCGTGGACGCTGCAGCCAACCTTGTCGCGAACAGTACGAAACGACCAAAACGGGCAACAACTACCCACTCAATATGAAAGACAACTCCGCCTTTGGGGACGTGAAAGCGCTTGCCGATGCTGGCGTGTATTCATTAAAAGTGGAAGGACGAATCAAGAAATCGCACTACGTCTATACCGTGGTCGATAATTGGCGTCAGCAAATCGATCGCTTGTGCGAGGGTTTGGAACTCTCTGAAGACACCACCGAGTTATACACGGTGTTCAACCGCGATTTCTCCAACGCATTTTTGCAAGGTGATTTCGGCAAGGCGATGTACATCGACAACCCGCGCGACCACGCTGTAAAGCATTTTTCGAAGGTTTATCAATGCCAGTCTGCTGATGATGTGCAAGCGGTGAAAAAGAAACTCTACGACGACAAAACCGCGATCATTGAGAAAGTGGCAGAGCAAACTAAGTCGTTCGATGTCACTTCAACACAAGTATCCGGCAGCAGCTTGAAAGGGTCGATTGATGTGCCAACTCTGCCAGCGTTACCTCAACCAGACCCTCGCCAAGGTGCGCCAAAATTATCGGTTCTGATCTCGTCAGCACAAGAAGCCATGCTGTGCGAATACCGCGACATTGATGTTTACTATCAGTTGCCAATGGGATTGTCTGGTGAACTGAGCGCGATGATTGAATTGTTCCAAGCCAACCCAATGCTCAAACCTTGGTTCCCTGCCATTTTGATTGGCGAAGACTACCACGCCGCGCGCGTATTTTTGGAAACCATCCAACCTGAGTTGTCGATCACCAACAACTCAGGCGTCGGCATGATCGCAAAAGAGCTCGGCTTAGGCTGGGTGGCAGGCCCACAAATGAACACGGTGAACTCATACGCGTTTAAATGCCTTCAAGACGAGTTCGCGGCAAGTGGCGCGTTTGTTTCTAACGAGCTGAATATGAAGCAGATGCGCCATATCAAGCGTCCGAAAAACATGCGCAGCTTCTACAGCATTTATCATCCAAATACCCTACTCACGAGCCGCCAATGTTTGTTCCAACAAACCGAAGGATGCCGTAAGGTGAAGGTCAACAAAGGTTGTTTGAAACGCTGTAATAAACGCACGTCTATCATCAACTTAAAAGACAATCCTTACGTGGTGCAAAAACAGAAAGGCAGCCACAATTCAATCTACAGCGAGCACAACGTCTTAAACCTGCAAGTACTGCACGATCTGCCGCAATTGTTTACCGATGTGTTGATCGATCTGCGTGATATCCAGACCGAAACGAAAGTCTCAGCAAGCAAACCTGAGTTGATTGACGCGTTCTTAACTCTACTTGAAGAGTACAGCGAACAAACCGTCCAAACGTTGAATGCCATGATTCAACCGACAGCCAACGCGCAGTATTTAAAGGGGTTGTAGAGGGATATATCTAGGTTCTACAACTTTTGCTAAGGGCCAAACAAATAGGGGGAACTCTCAGGATTGCTTTGCCTGAGCGCCTCAATGCCAAGATGAGAAAAATACCAATGAAGAGTACAAGTACCATCTTGGGACATCAGTGTATACGCTCCGGAGTTGAGCCATATCTTCTCTCCGACAGACACACCAACACCATCAATAAAGCAACGGTTCAAGCGATCACTCTCAAGCACGTACCAACCCGAGCGCAGTAAATCGCCTCGAACACTAGATTGTGTTTTTAACCCAAGAGTCAGAATAAACGGAGCAATAGATACATAGTGTTGCCGAAGAGCATCACGGTCCTCCTCTAATAACCAATCAGGAATTCGATAACTTTCGATGATGAGTATCGGCTTTACTGCACGAATTTCCTGCCAAACGTCATACTGACCCCGATAGTAGTTGTCTATCTTGATGGCAGATGTTCGCCAATGATAAGTCGATGGACGAAAAAGACCTATTCCTTCATAGGCAAAGACCGCATCGTCAACTTGCGTGTGCCTTTCTATGAATGTGTGTAGGGCGATTTGGTGCTGATTATTATGTTGTACCGGATAGTGGATGATACGAGCAATCACAATCAAGAATAGTACGATACAAGTGGTAACCGTTCCTTTCGACCACTCCCGAGTAGATGAAACAACGTACTGGATTGAGAACGCAACAAATACCGCAAGCAAAGGGTAAAGTGTGACCAAGTTATATGCATGATAGTGGGGGTTAGCCAAAACCGACAACACAGCTAATATAACCAGAGCTATCAAAAACTGAGCTTGCTTAAACGACAGTACTTTCCACTTACCGACACATATTCCTACGCCTATGAGAGCAAACAGCCAATAAACAATATCATGTAAAAAGTACTGTATCAGTACATCAACCTTCAGAGAGTTTGCGTCACTAACATGCGATGTCGAATACAAAAATAAATCAAACGTCGTGTACAAAAACAGTTCAAGTGAAGAAATTCCAACGGTCGCAACAAACAAAGCCGTGCAAGAGATAATGCCTAACAACAGCGCACTGACATCCAAGACAAAGTCACGTACGGAGCGCTTTTGAATTAGCCGAATAAGCCCGAAGAGACCAATCACTACGCCAATCAAAATCGCCTTAAATTTGAAGAGTATCGCAAGCCCGAATAATAACCCCACCCAAAACAATTTATGAGCATCACTTCCTGGGCACACATACAACACAATGATTATTTGTAACCAAAGAAAAAGAATAACGAGGTCAGGACGAAGGTCAATGCCACGCATCACCATCGCAGAAGAGGCAAAGAGCAATAACAATGTAGTGAGTGCAATATTGACTGTAAATATTTGGCGAAGAAGCACATAGACTTGCCAACCTATCGCCAACAAAAACAAAACAAAAAACGAACGAAAAACGTAAATAAGCTCGAATCGATCACCAAAGAAAAAGTAAACTGGCGTCATCCAATCAAAAAGCAAAGTATAGCTATCAACATTGAAGTCAAGATTCGGCCGTTTCCCAACGCTCATTAACCATGTGGTATAAAGCGCCATGTAATCATCATTAACGAGCGCGAGATTGAATATGATGTAAACATAAAAACCGAATAACAGACTTAAGTTAATCCCAAGTAGCCATCTAACTCTTTCTTCACTCATCGCTTCTTAAGTATCCAAACTTGTTTCGTTTTGAGTAAACTCGGCCAAATTGACTCAAGCCATATCAACGGGCGCATTAAAATGCCTGGAATAAAGTTATAAACAAAGCTAGGAAAGAGCAGGATCACTTGAGAGTCTATAACCTCGAAACCGTGTGCATCTGCCAGCTTGTAAATACTAGATGTGCTATTGGTGTAAACATCTCCTCCTAGCTGTTCCGAAAAAAGTCGGGTCCAAGTTCGCGGAGACCACCTTAGGCTATCAAAAATAAGATATCCTTCTGGTGCAATTAACCGTTCAAACTCTGCAAACAACCGATCTTGATCATCGCAATGAAACAGAAAACGACTAGATAATACTACTGAAAACTGCTGCTCTGGATATGTCGTTGAATAGATGTCTTGTTTAGAAAAATGTGTTTTTTGGAACAAAGGGTTCTCGTAACAAACTGCAAGCATCTCATCAGAGTAATCTGCCGCATAAACCTGTTGAAAGCCAGACGCCGTAATAGTTGGAAGCATTCTTCCCGTGCCACAGGGTATATCTAGAATTGACTCTTGCAAGGAGCAGATATTAAGAAACTGTGAAAACAAAGACACTTCAGACTGATGTACAAATTGTCCACCAACATTTGAAAAACGTAGATCTTCATACTTTTTCACCGTTTCAGAATCACTGTAGAAATCTTGTTTTTCTTGCCGATTCGTTTTCATAAGTCACCTCTTTTCAGCGCTGAAACAAATGAGCTTGATTAAAGACAATGCGTTTCATTAATAGATATACAATTGGGAAACGAATCAACACGACCAAAATCTGCGAAATGAGAACATGAATGCCTACAATACTTTTAAAGATATAAAGCAGTAAAACACTCAAGAACAATGATCCTGCCGTTATGGTGATGAATTTAAAAAAGCTTCTTACATTTGCACAAACAGAAAACGTATATCTTGAGTTCATGATGTAACTAAAGGCAGAACCCACTAAAAAAGACAAAACAGAAGATGTCAAATAATAGACATCAAAATAAATAAGCACACAAAAAACGAGGTAACTGACCAGAGTATTCATGATACCCACTGAACCAAACTTAACTATCTTCATCGCTACTCTTTATATTCCTTGTGTAACGAATAATGTAATCGGGTCGGTCTTGACCTTGCTCGAAAATTCGCCCGACGTAAGAGCCGATTAAGGCAATAAAGAACAATAAAATCCCTGAGAAAAAGACTTGGAAAAAGATGATTGATGTCCAACCATCGACAGTTGTGCCAAAAACGAACTTACTTACTAGTGCTTTGGTGAGATATAACAAGCCAAGTGACCACATCAATGTTGAGATAACAAACATCAGTTGAATAGGAAAGCGGGAAAAATTAAGTACCGCGTCTGACGCTAAAGCAAACATCTTAGTAAGTGAATACTTCGTTTCTCCTGCATGTCTACCATCACGTTCATATTGAATAATGGTTTGATTAAATCCGATAATGGCAAAAATACCCCTCAAGTATTTGTGCTTCTCTCGGTAACATGAAATGGCCTCTCTAACTGGCTTAGTAAATGCCCGAAAATCACCGCAATCTTCAATTAAATTAGCGGGAGAAGTGAGGGATAAAAAGCGGTAAAACAATTTTGCACTAATTAGCTTAAAAGCGGTTTCATTTCTTCTCGACAAGCGTTGGGCATGGACGATATCAAAGCCTTTATCAATCTCTTCCAAGAACTGTGTAATAACTTCTGGGGGATCTTGAAGATCAATATCAATGGTAATATTAATATCTCCAGTTGCAGCTTCGATTCCAGCAAACAAAGCGGTTTGCTGCCCTACATTCGCAGCAAGATGCACGATCACTAATCGTTCATCCGCCATAGCCAGCTTGTCTAAAATTACTGCACTTTTATCAACACTAGCATCATTAACTACAACAAACTCAAACAAATACTGATCGTATTGCTTAGCAATTTCGCACAAACGCGAGTAATACTCCTCGATGACAGACTCTTCATTAAAACACGGAGCGATAAAGCTAATTTTATCCATACTCCCTCCTACCCAAGGCCGAGTGTTCGCGTATAGCCAGACACAAAACTTTCTAACGTATAACGAACTTTAAACTGCTCTATTTGATTTCTAGACATCTGGTCAAGTTGACCTAACTTAAAACCGTTCTCTATCGCACTTGCACTCGCTTCTAAATCATCCAGATCAATTTCAATGGCATTAGAACCAAATTGAATAACATCCGATAATTGCTCGAAATCAGGAATCGCAATCGGTAATCCGCAAGATACCGCCTCCACGATTAGGTTAGGTGTTAGGCTCGTTCCGACACATGTCCTTAGTGGTAAAACCAACAAATCTGCACTCGCCATCTCAACTGAAATATCAATGCTCTCTTTAAATTCTATTTGGTGATGTAGCTCATGTTTAGAAACAAGTTTCTCTATATTTGCTTGGTCGCCGAAGCCACTGAGACAGAGCGTTAGATCAAAATCGATACATTCTCGCTTCTTTAGTATTGCAGCCAATTCAATTAAAGCGTCAACGCCTTTTGATGGCTTAGAATGCCCGATATAAAGTAAAGACATTCTTTGTGTCTTCTTTGCAGGGTTAGGTCGCGAAAAGTGCTCAGAAAAAACCCCATTTTGAATGAAATATACTGGCAAATGAGACAGAGAAGATAACTGAAATTTCTGGTAGTTACTGTGCACAATCGCTTGACAAAAATTGTCTAACAAACTCTTGTATAAAGGCGCACTGATAAACGAATTAAATAGAAGTAAATGTAAATACTTAAACCAATTCCGAAAAAAATAATGCTTGTTATTACGGACCTCGTCTAAGGTCAAATATGACTGCCAAATGGATAAAGTCGTCTGCTTTTGATATCGAGATTTTAAAAAGAAAAAAACCACCAATAGTTCTACAGGCGTAGCAATGTGTAGGTTAACCTTCGCACTGTTGGTTTTCTCGAGCAGCCTGTTGAGCTCTCTACATAAGTAAATTAGATTCATCAGCCCCTCAAACAGAGATTCATATCGACTCTCATTACGAAAGGTATGTTGTTCAACCTTAATATGAGAACGAAACTCAGTTGGAGAAACAGTGACAACATGATGTCCATTCTCAGTTAAGCACTGCGCTAAATTGACGAAGTTTTTACTCATTGCTTCTTTTTGATCACTTCGAAATCTAGCGATAGCTAAGATCACAAGTTCCATTTGTTTTCCTAATACTTATCGCACCTAATAACCATAGTATAAACAACGAGAACCTGAGAAACTGTTTACTAGTAAGAGAATCAAAATGATAAAAAGATAATGATTGAATTAGTTTTAAAAGGGCTCACCGAAAGAGCAAAAGGAGATAGATAAAAATCAGGGCTTTATTGCAGTTCGGTCCATTAAAACCAGTCACAATCCTTGAACACTCGCCTTGCACTGACTACAATGACGCACTTTTTTTAATGACTTCAAGGTCACACAAAATGACAGATACAGCTAAACCAGCTCTACCAGATCGCCTAGCGGGTAACCCACGTAGCCCATTCTTCATCAAAGAATGTTTCGATCACCAAATCGGTATCCGTTTTAACGGCAAAGAGCGCACAGACGTAGAAGAATACTGCGTGAGCGAAGGTTGGGTGAAAATTGCTTCTCCTAAAGCAAAAGACCGTTTCGGTAACCCAATGCTAATCAAACTTAAAGGCGAAGTTGAAGCGTACTACGTGTAAGCTGACCACGCTGAATATCTTTGAAAGCTCGAGTTTGACTCGGGCTTTTTTAATGCTTGTCATATACCCTCCTCGTTTAATCTATTCCCTCTTATTTTCAGTACAAGTTATTAAGAAATCGATGTAAATCGCTGTTTTTATCTGATTGTTGTCTAAAGTTTCTAAAGAAGGAACTGCAATAGCCATTGCCAAAAGAAACGACACCTTTTGATTGTAGGGAGAGGAAATGGAAAGCCCACTTGTCACACTCAAACACGCCAACAAAAGCTTTGTCGATGGCAAAGAGACACATCGCGTGTTGGAAGGCGTCGACTTTACGTTGAACACAGGAGCGAGTGTTGCGCTGACGGGCGCAAGTGGCAGCGGCAAAAGTACCTTACTCAATGTCATCGCTGGCTTTGAGCCGCTTTCCGAAGGTGAGTTGTGGTTAGATGGCGATAACACAGCGGCTTGGAAAGACCCACAATGGAGCCAATTTCGACACCAAAAACTCGGTGTTATCTTCCAGCAATTCAACCTATTAACGCCGCTCAACGTGCAGCAGAACATCGCCTTCCCTCTGCATTTGAATCAACAGAAATGGAACGACTGGTGCGATTATTTGGTCGAGACTCTGGGCATCAGCCAACTTCTCGATAGACATGTTTCTGCCCTTTCTGGCGGTCAACAACAACGCGTCGCGATTGCGCGCGCATTAGCACACAAACCTAAGCTTCTACTCGCCGATGAGCCCACAGGTAACCTTGACCAAAAAGCGGGCTTGGAAGTGATGAAACTATTGAATGAAATCACCACCCAAGGCAATACCGCCGTGCTCTTGGTGACCCACAGCCCTGAGTGTGCCGAGTTTATGCAAACCCAATTACGTTTAAAGGATGGGCGTTTGAAGGATGGTCGTTTGCAAAGCGGACTGACGCAAAATTAGCGCTATGTAAATGAGCAACATCATGAAGCAAGCTAAACTCCCAAACACCAGATTCACGCATACTCGACTCGCCCTGAATCTATTTGCGGCACATTATCGACAAGCGCCGCTGCAAGCCGCTGCGATTCTGATCGGTATCGTACTTGCTGTGACCTTGTTTGTTGCGGTGCAAGCCATCAACCTCAATGCCAAGCGCAGTTATGCGGAGTCTACCGAGCAGCTTAGCGCACAAGCTCAGAACTTAATTATTCCACCAGCAGGGCAAAACTATCTGCCCGAATCTCTTTATTTCACCCTTAGACAAAACGGGCTCAGTGCAGCGCTACCTGTGATCGAGGGGCGAGTGAGAGATGAACAAGGGCGACGTTGGTCGGTGCAAGGTAGTGAGTTGATTGCCGCAATTTCCTCACGTTCGCGCTACTTATCAGGTAATGAGCAGAACGTGTCTTTGTTCGACAGTGCTTTGCCTTTACCTGAGCTTTTAGCTGGCAAGCCAATCGTGATGACGAGCCAATCTCAACATCAAAACTTAGGAGAGGTAGAAACCCTAACTCTGGACGACATCCCAACCCAAGTAGTGGTGCTACCAGACGAATGGCAGTTAGGTAGCCGAATGTTGATGGACATTGGCTTTGCCCAGCAACTGCTCAATAAACAAGGGCAGCTCAGTTACATTGCGGTTTTCCATTCGGGTGATAAAGGGAATAAAGGCACACAAGCAAATTGGCAAAGCATCATTGGTGAGCAAGGACAATGGATTTCCAATAACCAAAGTACAGACCTTGGCTCGCTGACCGACAGCTTTCACCTCAATCTCACCGCGATGAGCTTACTTGCCTTTTTAGTCGGGTTGTTCATTGCTTACAACGGCGTAAAGTACAGCTTGCTTAAACGCAATCGGCTGTTAGTACAAATTCAACAGGCAGGTGTTGCGTCGAGCATTGTGTTCTCTGCGCTGTTAGTTGAACTCACTATTCTCGTTACCATCGGTGCTTCACTCGGTTTTGTATTGGGCATGCAGCTTAGCCACTGGTTACATCCGACCGTGGCACTGACTTTAGAACAACTTTATGGCGCGACACTGCTGCCCGGCACTTGGCAGTGGCAATGGTGGGCACAAGCACTGCTGCTCACGTTAGCCGCCACTCTACTGGCATGTTGGCAGCACTTTAAACAGCGAGTGCGCCAGCCGCTTTCCTCTCATGGCGGCTTTTATCAAGCACCTGAAACCTCTAACGAAAACCAATTGTTCGTGATAGGAGCTGCGTTGACGGCTCTCGCACTCGCAGGGTTATGGCTGAGTGAGCATCACCGCTTCACCATGGCGTGGCTCGGCATACTTGTGGTGTCGATTCCTTTGTATCTACCTAAAACACTCAGCGTGTTAGCCAATTGGTGTGAAAAGCGCACCAGTTCTGGTTTGATGCAGTATCTGTTTGCTGAGCTGCGCGAGCTGATTTCTCCGCTTTCTCTCGCCATGATGGCACTGCTACTCGCCGTTACAGCCAATATGGGCATGAACACGCTAGTTGGTAGCTTCGAGTCCACCCTAAAACAGTGGTTAGAACAAAGGCTACACGCCGATATTTACGTCAGCCCTGCGCAAGGAGAAATCGCAGATGTAGAGCGCGCATTAGGACAGTTCGACAAGGTTGAGACCGTCTACAAGCAATACTACGTCGACGATAACCTGCAAGGGTTACCGATTTTGCTTGGCACAAAAGACAAAGACACCTTAGAACAAACCATGGTGTTCAAATCGCACTTGGAGAACTTCTGGCAACGCTTTTACCGAGGTGAACTGGTCGCCATCAGTGAACCTACTGCGGTCAAACTGGGTTTATCACTGGGTAGCGAACTCACACTTGATGCCATTCCAAATAAGAACCTGCTTGTGGGCGCGATATTCCATGATTACGGCTCACCCAATGGTGAAGTGTTATTGGCACCAAAATTATGGCAAGAGAGCGGATTTACCGACCTGCCGACAAGCCTTGGCATTAAAGTCTCGGGGGACCCACAAATCGTCTACGAGCAACTGCGCGAGCAATTGAATCTGCATCCAAGTCAGCTCTACGATCAGGCGCAAATCAAATCCATCGCGTTGGATATTTTCTCGCAGACCTTCGCCATTACGCGAGCGCTCAATGGCGTGACTTTGATGGTCGCCGTGATTGGTTTGTTCAGTGCTTGTTTTATGTTGCTCGACGCGCGCAAAGCCGCCATTGCAAGGCTGTATGCACTTGGTGTTAGTCGTCGTAAATTAATGACCATGGTGGTCGGACAGATCGTCGCTCTGGTCAGCTTTACTCTGGTTATCGCCCTGCCCCTCGGTGCGATGGTGGGTTATGTACTGACAGACATCGTCACCTTGCGCGCTTTTGGTTGGAGCTTAAATTATCTGTGGAATTGGAGTGATGCCCTCAGCATTGCGGCGATCACCATCTTGGTGGCGGTGATTGCAACCTTGATTCCGCTGTGGCGATTGGTCAGTAAGCCTGTCGTGTCCAGTTTGCAAAGCGAGGTGTTGTGATGGTTCGATTGGCAAGCAAACTTACTCTACTCATAAGCAGCTTATTCTTGTTCGGTTGTGAAGATACACAGCAACGAGATAAGGGCACGCAAAATATGGGTATGCTATTGGGCAGTGGAGATACACAAAGCGAGAGCAACCCATTCACACCCGTAGAAAAAGGGATTGAACTCACCTTCCCAGCAGACCATCAAGCGCACCCGGATTTTCGTCATGAATGGTGGTACTTAACCGCTAACTTAATTGATGAAGACGGCAACCCACTTGGCGTTCAATGGACACAATTTCGCTTTGCTGCTGCGCCACCAAAAGGCGAAGATGACGTGAAGAAAACCGAGTGGCAAACTCAGCAAATCTACATGGCGCACAGCGCGGTCACAACAACGGACAAACACTACGCCGATGAAAAATGGTCGCGCGATCAAGCGTCCTTAGCCGGTGTTGATACCTCACCATTTCGAGTTTATCTCGATGATTGGCAGTGGACCTCTTCAACCAACGACCTCTTCCCTGCCACATTGAAGGCGAACTCCGAACAGTTTGGCTATTCGCTGACGCTTACCAGCAGCGCACCTTATCAAAAGCAAGGCGAGCAAGGGTACAGCACCAAAAGCGCCGATGGTCAGGTGGCTTCGTATTACTACAGCCAACCGTTTATTGATGTGTCCGGTGAGGTCACGATCAACGGCGAAACCCATCAAGTATCCGGCAAAGGTTGGATAGACCGAGAGTGGAGCTCGCAATTCTTACTCGACTCACAACAAGGCTGGGACTGGTTTGCCCTAAGGTTGAGTGACGACACCAGCTTGGTGGTGTTCCAATTGCGGGATTCCAAAACCGGAGCAGCCAGTTACTCCAACGCAAGACTGATGCAGCAAGATGGCTCTGGCATCGCCATTTCTCAAAAAGACATTCAGTTAAAGGCAACTAAGCAAACAGAAATCCAAGGGCGAAAGTATCCAACCCAGTGGCAAGTGTCGATTCCTAACCAGCAAATCGAGCTTACCGTTTCTGCACTCAACCCGAACGCGAAAATGCCCCTTTCGGTGCCTTATTGGGAAGGTCCAGTGCGTATTGATGGCTCTCATTCTGGGACTGGTTATATGGAGCTGACGGGATATTAAGCGCTCTGAACGGATTTCAATTACCGTTGAGAAGCCATCTTAAGAACCATCTCCTACCCGCAACAGAATGCATCATAATCAGAAATAAATGACTACGACGCATTTATTCGATACTAGCCTTGAATCCTTGCTTCGTTGCGGTACGCTTTGAGCAAATCAAACAAGGGTGGCCCCTCTCATGCGTGTCGATTATCACCAACGACTCGTTCCTGTTATTCGCTATCTGGAACAGCACTTTAACGATCCTCTCAATTTGCTCGAAGTGGCAGCGCTAGCCAACCTCTCTCCCTATCATTTTCACCGTACCTTCAAGGCGGTACAAGGCGAAACATTAGCCGACTTCATTCGACGTTTACGGCTAGAGGCGGCAGCAGACGATCTTTTCAAATCAAAGCAACCAGTGCTGAACATCGCGTTAGAGTACGGTTTTTCTAGTTCGCAAAGCCTAGCTAAAGCGTTTAAGCAGCATTATGGCGTAACACCAACCGCCTTTCGCGACTGTAAAAACTACCAGCAATTTTCTGAACTCGCGCGAAACAGCAAGATTGGACACGCACTGCGCAAGAATGGAAACGAACGAACCCTAAGCGATTCATATACTGACTCTGAACTCACAACATGGAGCAACAATATGGAAACGCAAAACTTTGATAAAGCAAAATTGGCTTACATTCGCGTTAACGGCCCTTATGGCCAAGGTTATGAAGAACCATCAGGTCGCTTGTATCAATGGGCAGGAATGAAAGGTTTGGCGGGCAATACCTGTATCTTCATTTATCACGATAACCCAGAAATCACGCCAGACGAGAAGTGTCGAACTGACATCTGTCTAATGGTGCCAGAAGATACCGAAGTACCAAAAGGCATTGAGCTGCAAGACTTCCCCGGCGGTCAATATGCGGTGATGCGCCAGCAAATTACCGAATTCAGCCAATACCCTAAAGCATGGGATGATTTGATGAGCAAAGTGGTTGAATCTGGTATTGAAAACGACTGTCGACCTTGCTTCGAACTTTATCATAGCTACGATCCACAAACGCACCATGCAGACGTCAGCTTCTGCACTGCTATCAAATAATCGAAAAAAGCCTGCACGTTCGCAGGCTTTCCTTCTATTAGAAATAATGTCTAAATCGTTAGATCGCTTCGCCATTTACTGTAACAGCAACATCAATATTGCCACGAACGGCGTTTGAGTATGGGCAAACTTGGTGTGCAATGCGCGTTAGCTCTAATGCTTGTTCTTGTGGCATATCTAGCTCTACCGCTAAGCTCACTGTTAGTGCAAAGCCGCCGTTATCGTTCGGACCAATGCCCACTTCAGCTGTCACAGGTGCGCTCTTTAGCGCTACTTTTGCTTCACGCGCAACGTGCAAAATCGCGTTAGAAAAACATGCTGAATAGCCCGCTGCGAAAAGCTGCTCAGGGTTAGTTGCTGCACCTGTGCCGCCCATTTCCTTCGGGTATGACAGCTCTAGATCGAGAAGACCGTCATCTGTTTTTACTTGACCATTACGACCAGCCAAAGCAGTAGCTTGAGTTTTGTATAGAGTAGTCATGCGAGTGTCCTCTTCATTTAAGTTGCACACAATTTAATTGCCTGCAATCTTATATCGAAGTAAAGATCGTTTGCAACTATATTGTGCACAATTTATTTTATTACTCTCTTTCTCTGTGAGCAGGTAGGCAACGCCAATGAGCCAGTGTTACACCGACAACACCATGACCAACGACGATAAACTCTTACTCGAAAACCAAGTTTGCTTCCCGCTCTATAGTGCAGCAAATGCGGTGATCCGAGCTTACCGCCCTTTGCTGGACGAACTTGATCTGACTTATTCGCAATACTTAGTGATGATGGTGTTGTGGGAGAAAGACGGTGCCAGCGTTAAAGAATTGGGCTCACAACTGCATTTGGATTCAGGCACGCTCACGCCGCTGCTTAAACGCCTAGAAGCAAAAGGCTATGTAGAGCGTGGTCGTAGTGAAACCGATGAGCGCGTTCGCGTACTCAACCTTACAGAGCAAGGTCGTGACCTCAAAGAGCAAGCCAAGTCAGTGCCAAACGCCATGATGTGTAAAATCACGTTAGAGCTGGATGAAATGATCATGCTGAAGAAGTTGTGCGGCAAGGTGCTCGACAATCTGAACTAAAAAATAAAAGCATCAGCTTCCCCACTTCCTATTAGAAAGAGCCTGCCGAGATGCAGGTTCTTTCGATCTTAGCCAGACGATATCTTAAAGGTCATCATCAGTATTCTCTATTACCACTTGGCCTTCCTCTTCAATAAAACCTATCAAAGCAAACTCACTTACATCGGGCTTCCCTATTAATAAAGATAGGAAATGACTATCAATAGGATAGTTACAAGCGATTTTTCTTAAACACAATCCAATGCGAATATACTTTCCGAAAGCAAGAACTGCTCACCCTAAAACATTCTGAGGAAAGTAAAAATGATTAATACAAAGATCAAACCATTTGCAGCTACAGCATACAAAAACGGCGAATTCGTTGAAGTAACAGAACAAGATGTTCTAGGCAAATGGGCTGTATTCTTCTTCTACCCAGCAGACTTCACATTCGTATGTCCGACAGAACTAGGTGACCTAGCAGACCACTACGAAGAGCTACAAAAACGCGGCGTTGAAGTGTACTCAGTATCAACAGACACACACTTCACTCACAAAGCTTGGCACGATAGCTCAGAAACAATCGGCAAGATCCAGTACTACATGCTTGGCGACCAAACAGGCAACATCACAAACAACTTCGGTGTGATGCGTGAAGGTCAAGGTCTTGCAGACCGTGCAACGTTCCTAATCGACCCAGAAGGTACGATCCAAGCAATGGAAATCACTGCTGAAGGTATCGGTCGTGACGCAGAAGACCTACTACGCAAAGTGAAAGCAGCTCAGTACGTAGCAGCGCACCCAGGCGAAGTTTGCCCAGCAAAATGGAAAGAAGGCGAAGAGACGCTAGCTCCTTCTCTAGACCTAGTAGGCAAAATCTAAGCCACTGAATTTAAGCTCAATTTGACATGCTAATTGACGCTTAACTTAGAGAGCATTCCAGGTTAGATACCTTGACGACCTTCTGCCTGGTTTGCTCTCTCCCTACTGATTTTATCCAGAGTAACCACTCTTTTGTTTATTTAAGGTAACAACAACTATGTTAGACCAAGCGATCCAACAACAACTCAAACAATATCTGGCTAATGTAAAAGAAGACGTTCGTCTAGTGGTTAGTCTAGATGAAAGCAAAGCATCGAATGACATTCTGTCTCTAGCGAACCAAATCGCAGAGATGAGCGACTTTATCACCGTTGAACGTGACGACAACGCAAGCGCACGTAAACCAGTGATGACGGTGACGAACCCAGTAAAAGGCACAGCACTTCGTTTTGCTGGCCTACCAATGGGTCACGAATTTACCTCTCTGGTATTGGCATTACTGCACTCTGGTGGTCATCCAATCAAACTAGAGCCGGAAGTGATTGAACAAATCGCAGCGCTAGATAAAGAGTTGGAAGTTGAAGTGTTCATTTCACTGTCGTGCCAAAACTGTCCAGACGTTGTTCAAGCGTTCAACATGATGGCGGCAATCAACCCGAAAGTGAAAGCAACCATGATCGACGGTGCACTCTTCCAAGATGAAGTGAAACAACGCGACATCATGGCCGTACCAAGCGTATTCGTGAACGGTGAGCTATTCGGTCAAGGCCGTATGTCTCTAACTGAAATCCTAAACAAAGTGGATGACGAAGCGAGCGAGAAAGCCGCAAAAGCACTGAGCGAAAAAGACCCATACGACGTGCTAGTTGTCGGCGGTGGCCCTGGTGGTAGTGCAGCAGCACTATACGCAGCGCGTAAAGGTATTCGCACTGGCGTTGTCGCTAAACGCTTCGGTGGTCAGGTGATGGACACCATGGCAATCGAGAACTTTATCTCGGTAAAGCGTACTGAAGGTCCAAAACTGGCGACTGACCTAGCAGAGCACCTAAAAGAATATGACGTAGACGTCGTGACTGAGCAACAAGCGCAAAAACTGATGGGCGCAGCACACACAGAAGATGGCTTGATTCATATCCAACTTGAAAGCGGTGCAACGCTGAAAAGTAAGAGTGTCATCCTTAGCCCTGGTGCACGCTGGCGTGAAATGAACGTTCCGGGCGAGCAAGAGTACCGCAACAAAGGTGTCGCGTACTGCCCTCACTGTGACGGTCCACTGTTCAAAGGTAAGAAAACTGCGGTTATCGGTGGTGGTAACTCAGGCATCGAAGCAGCTATCGACCTTGCTGGTATCGTAGAACACGTAACGGTTCTTGAATTCGCAGACGTACTTCGCGCAGACCAAGTGCTTATCGACAAAGCGAACTCACTACCAAACGTAGACATCATCACGATGGCGCAAACTACTGAAGTTGTGGGTGACGGTACTCGCGTAACAAGCTTGAAGTACAAAGACCGCAACACAGATGAAATCAAAGAAATTGAACTGTCAGGTATCTTTGTCCAAATCGGTCTAGTACCAAACACAGAATGGCTAAAAGATTCAGAAGTAGCGCTTTCTGAGCGCGGCGAAATTGAAGTTGGTAGCCGTGGTGAAACCAGCCTAGAAGGTGTCTTCGCAGCGGGTGACGCAACGACGGTTCCTTACAAACAGATCATCATTGCGATGGGTGAAGGTGCAAAAGCAAGCTTAGGCGCGTTTGACTACCTAATCCGTAAGCAAGGTTAATCTCCAATTTCTTGAGCACAAAGCGCACGATGCTGTGTTTTCTTCCCCGGAAAACCAATCGGGGCACCGTGACAGCGATGAGTAACAAGAAATAAAAGCAAAAAACCTAGAAGCCCAAAGACTTTGCCAGCAGGTACTAACTGCTGGCTTTTTTGGTTTTGGGGAGGGGTGTAAGCACATCCTCCAGCACTCCGAGTTCAAACTGGAGAGATTGGCTCTACAATCGCTGATGATTCAGTTCACACCGCTAGCATCACAAAGCGCTGCAAATAGATTCTGAATACTCGCTTAGGCTCCTTCAGAATGACACTGTTCGTTAAGCGCTCTCTTCACGTCATTCCCGCGAACCTAGGTGAGAGTGGGAATCTATCCATCGCAAGCTTGAACGAAAGAAATTCACACACATACACGTAACGCATCAACGGTTAGAGGGTTCTGAACATAATCCTCCTCTCAACCTCAAACCACCAACCCCACCTAACCTTCGCTTGTATCAAACTCTAAAGATCTCAACACTCCGGGCTCAAGGTGGCAAGTTCTACAATCGCGGATAATTCAATTCACACCACCAGCATCGAAACGCGCTGCAAATAGATTCTGAATACTCGCTTAGGCTCATTCAGAATGACACTGTTCGTTTAGCGCTCTCTTCACGTCATTCCCGCGAACCTAGGTGAGACTGGGAATCTACTCACCACAAACTCGCTCGAAAATGATTAGCACGAACAAACAAAAGATGAATGAGGGTTGCAAGCACACAACCCAACTATCAGATTCAAAGCACCAAACCCACCTAACCTCCCCTTGTATCAAGCTTCGAGGAGCGCGCATAAAAAATTCCAAAATAGCTCTTTACCTCGACTTAACTTGAGGTTTTAGCATGTTCATCGTTGGCTAGGAAATGACAAAAAGGAGCACATCATGATCCAACTAGAACATATTAATTTAGTCGTGAAAAACATCCCTGAAATGCTGAAGTTTTATCAAACTGCATTTCCACATTGGTACGTGCGTGATGAGGGGAAAGGCGAATGGAGTGGTAAGCCAAGAAACTGGCTACATTTTGGCGACGAGTATCAATACATTGCCATGAGTGACCACGGTGAAGGAGAGAACCGCGAGTTGGGCGGCCACCAAGTAGGGCTAGCGCATTTTGCTTATGTGACCAACAACGTCGATGCTATCATCAAAAGACTAACCGATGCAGGTTATCCGATTGCCCAACCTGGGGCTGATGAGCCATATCGAAAGAATGTGTATTTTGTTGACCCTGCAGGTTTTGAGATCGAATTCGTTGAATACCTGACGGATGATCCAAAACTTCGTAACCTGACAAGCTAAAAGAGACGTAAATAATAAAACGCCAGCAGATGGTTACTGCTGGCGTTTTAGTTTATCTATCAGGTTTCTTTATCGCATTAGCGCTGTTTGGCAAAAACCTGAGTCCAGTAATACCCGTAGCTTGCCGAGTGATTTTCGACAAGCGACGCGCCCATCTGATCAAAATCCGCACTCATGATATTGAGGCAGTGACCTTCGCTCGATAACCAAGCATTAACGACGGCGTTAATGGAACTTTGCCCTACGGCGACATTCTCACCAATAGCGCTCCAAGCATAGCCCGTAGCGTTGACTCGATCTGACATATTGCTGCCGTCAGAGCCTGTGTGAGTCATGAAATCGCTGTTCGCCATGTCGCTTGAGTGTCGATAAGCGGCGCTTTCCAAATCGTAGCTCCAAGTTAATGCCCCGACAGGTGGCATGGTGGTTGCCCCACACTGCTGTGTAGTAGAGCGAGCGCTGTTCACCGCTGCGAGCATCTGCTCGGCAAATGTGCCTTGTGACGATGTGGAACCTGTGTTTTGTGAGCCGTTTTCTACAGGAGCTGACGACTCCCCATCGCCGCCACATGCGCTGAGAAGTAGGGCCAAAGCAGGCACTAAGATCTTAGTTGGCATTGTCTTTCCTTTATGAGTGACGAAGAGCAAACTGCGCTTGTCGATAATAACGCCCAATAACCTAACAAAAACCCATAAAAGCACCATATGGCTTGGAGTGTTTTAACCAAAGACTCACATGAAGTTTTCAATCTCCTTGGTTCGGTTGGTAAATCGGCAACGTTTCAGCCCACGTATGGAATGGCGTTTCATCCATATCCTGTATCGCTTGGGTGATAAAATCGATGAACACCCTCACTCGAGCAGGCACATATTCCCGGTTGGCATAGAGAAGATACACGCCATTTCCTGCTTGGCGCATACTCGGAAATATCGGCACTAAACGCCCCGCTTTGAGCCAATCTCTCGCGATAAAGTGAGGAATCTGAGTTAACCCTAAGCCTTCTGCGCAAAGCTCTGCCATGGATTCGCCGTCGTTTACAATAAAATTTCTCTCGGGGTTATACTCACTTGCACCGTCTGATTCAGGCATCTGAATCGGCAACAGTTTCCCCGTTTGTTTAAAGCGAAAGCGAACCCAAGAATGGTCATTGAATGCGTCTGGGCCACTCGGAATACCATGCCGCGCTAAGTAATCCTGACTGCCACAGATAATAAAATCGATAGGACTCAGCTGGCGCACAATCAACTGACTGTCCTGAACAACACCAGAACGAATCGACACATCAATCCCTTGTTCAATAATATCAACGTAGGCATCATCGTAATGAATATCGATCGTGATGCTGGGGTAGCGGCGACAAAACTCTTTTAATAAAGGGCGAATGTAAAGGCGACCGTAAGAGACCGGCACATTAATCTTAAGCAGTCCTGAAAGCGCATCATTGTGGCTTTTCAATGAATCCTCACACGCCGTCAGTTCGTCCAGTACAAACCTAGCGGTATTTGCGTATCGACGACCGGCTTCTGTCAGACGGATCTGTCGCGTAGAACGTTGGAAAAGCTGTATTCCCAAGTCGCTTTCAAGACGATGGATGGCCTTACTCACCGTAGAAGGGTCTGTGCCATACGCTTTGGCGGCCGCAGCAAAACTGCCACCTTCTAAAGTGGCAATAAAAAATCGTAGGGACCGTATCTTATCCATAAAACTCGTGCACTCCATTCGTGAACTTTATTCACTTTAGTAAAGACAAAGTGGCTCTTCAATCACCAATCAGCCCAAATATAATGAATCTCAATAACTTGATGCTCTGTTAGCGAGGAAAAAACAATGGGTAAAAATGGATTAAAGAATGCACTACAACTATTGATAGCGACCTTAGTCCTATTCTTTGGGATGCTTCAAACGGCACATGCGGCGGATAAACGCATTGGCATTCTGGTTTACGAAGGCGTACTGACCTCTGATGTTACTGCGCCTTTAGAGGTCTTTGGCGTCGCAAGTCGTCTGACTTGGTTTAGCGATTATGAAGTAGTCACTATTTCCGTCTCTGAACAGAAAACCATCACCACTGAAGAGGGATTAAAAATTGGTGTGGATGCTTGGATTGGCGATCAGCCGGAACTCGACGTGCTGGTTTTAACATCCAGCTACGACATGGATGCGCTAATCGAAAACAAGGATCTCATTCACTTTATTCAAACCACATCAAAGGCGGCAGATTGGATGGCAAGTAATTGCTCTGGTGCGTATCTATTGGCCGAGGCTGGCCTTTTAAACGGTAAGAAAGCGACGACATGGGCAGGAGGTGAAAACGGATTACAAAAAGACTATCCAGCAGTTGATGTACAGGTCGACCAGAATTTTGTTGTTGATGAGGGCGTCATCACCTCAAACGGCAGCCTAGTCAGCTATCAGGCCGCCCTTAAATTGCTGCATCTCATGACTTCAGAATCTAAAGCTCAAGAAGTCGCAGACGCCCTTCAATACTCACGTTTTTCTACCCAGCCATTTTAAGCGGGCAAGGACGAAACCGCAGGTAACCTTTGAAGCTTCAGAGGTTACCTTGCTGCTCAGCTCTACACTTCTGATCTTAATGCTATGGAAAAACACAAACGATACGAAGCACTGACGAAGGAGCAATACCAAGATATCTATCGTCTCGCATATTGGCTATGCAAAGATCATCACCTTGCTGAAGATTTGGCGCAAGACACCTTCCTGAAAGCGTGGCGATTCTTTGATAACTTAAATGATCCCAATGCCGCGAAGCCTTGGCTCATCACCATTTTGCGTCGTGAGAATGCTCGGCGCTTTGATAAAAAGCAGTACGATTTTGTCGATATTGATGAGTGTGTAATACAGGCAAAAAACTACCCTGGCAGTGACCACGACATGGCACAAGATTGGCTTCAAAAACAAATGATGATTCTCGAACCCAAATACCGTGAACCATTGGTCTTAAAACTCGTAGTCGGGTTTAATCATAATGAAATTGCTCAAGTATTAGAGCTTAATCACAACACCGTGGCGACTCGATTATTCAGAGCACGCAATCAGATCATTGCGCAGAGGGAGCGCGATTAAGACACAAAAAAAGTAGTCAATCATGTCAACTAACTGGCTATGCTCCGGTCTATTTCATAAGTCGTTACACAACTCGGCGCTTTAACGCTTTACATCAAGCGCGACTAGATGAACACTTCTCGTCAAAGTACAATAACAGCCGACATAGAGTAGAGTCAGTAAAACATTATGAGTAACACAACGGCGAAAAAGCCGAATCCCCTATTCGAGATTCTTTTTAACGTATTCATCCCTTCCTTTATCTTGATGAAGTTTAGCGGCGATGAACACCTAGGAACAGCAATGGCGCTGGTTGTCGCTTTGCTATTTCCTATCATTTACGGCGGTATGGACCTTGTCCGGAACAAGAAATTTAACTTTATTTCTGCACTTGGCTTTATCAGTGTTTTATTAACTGGCGGCATTGGCTTGTTAGAGCTCGATACACGTTGGTTAGCCTTGAAAGAAGCCCTGATCCCTGGCCTGATCGGTTTAGCGGTTTTGGGCTCAACGTTTACCCGCTACCCACTGATGCAGAAGTTAGTATTGAATGACACGGTATTGAATTTATCGCTGATTAACGAACGCTTGAAAGAGAACGGTCAATCAGAGGCATTTGAACGTTGTCTAATGTCATCAAACTATCTGTTTGCGAGTACTTTTGCGTTCTCATCCGCGATGAACTACTTCCTTGCGACTTGGATCGTGACCAGTCCTTCGGGCACGGCTGCCTTTAATGAAGAGTTGGGTAAGATGACGCTTTACAGCTACCCGATGATTGCAATTCCAAGCATGTTAATGATGTTCGGTATTTTTTATTACATTTGGCGTCAAGTACGTACGATGACATCGCTCGAAACAGAACAAATTTTCCATTTAAAATAGTCCCATCATTACAAATAACCCATCAAAAAAGGGAGGATTTATCCTCCCTTTTCTCAACAGACTCACTGTAATTCATAGCGTCAAAATGATTTTTCCTGACACCGCCGATGAGCGTTGCTCAACCATTTCAATCGCAGTTTGAAAATCCTCTAGAGGCAGCTCAGACGCTACATTTAACTTTATATCGTTGGCAATAAAGTGGTCTAACATTTCAGCGAATACCGCCTTTCTCACGCTTTTACCTACCGATTCTTCCCAATACCGCAAAAAGAAGGTGCTAAAGTCGATGTTGTTGGTCTTCATCGATTCAAAAAACGCAGGCGTATAAGGCGCTAACGACAACGTTCCGTAGTTGATGTATTGGCCATTTTCTTTCAAGGTACGAATGAGATACGTGCCAGCCTCACCACCTATCGCATCCAAAGCGGCCGTTGGTTGTGGCAGTTTGCGCGTTTGCAGTTGCGCGTGTAAGTCTTGCTTCGCGTCCAACACTGGAATCGTATCGTACGGATACTCGTCTGGCTTTGAAGTGACAGCAATCAGTGTAAAACCCAGTGAATGGGCGAGCTGGGCAAATATCTTACCGATCGCCGAACCCGCCGCATTGATGATCACCACATCGTCTTTGTTCAACTTAGCCACTTTCGTGGTGATAACCCACGCGGTTAGCGCGTTGATATACAACTGGCAGGCATAGCCGTTATCCAAACTTTCAAGTAGCGGAAAAAGATTCTCAGGCGAAGCATCTATGTAGTATTGCCAAGTACCACTCATCGCCACCAACACTTTTTGCCCAACTTGAAGGTCAGTGTGATCGACTGCACTGACTTCCACCACACGCCCAACCGCTTCAAATCCCGGCACGCGAGGTGGTACGTGAACGCGGCGGTATTGCCCAACACCATAAATGGAAAGCAAGTCACTTGGGTTAATATTGGTGGCTTCCAGTCGCACCCGAACCTTGCCCTGAGCAAGCGGTTTGAGGGGCACTTTTTCCAACGACAGCGACGTTTTTGGCTGACCAAAGCAGAATTGGTTCACTCGAGTATTTATCGTTGGTGCCATTGTTATTCATACCATGTAATTGAAATTCAAAAAGGAAGTTTCGCGACTTCTACTCAAAAGCATTAAGTGAAGTCGAAGCTCTGTATTTCTACCTGCGCGATGCGCCGTTCACTCTAAACTGTTGTGGCGTCATATCAAAATAGGCTTTAAATGCTTTGATGTAGGATGAGTCGTTTTGATAACCCACTCGGTCTGCAATGGCTTGGATTGGCAACGTTTCATCTAACAAAGAAAGCGAGTAAATCAGCCGAATTTGTTGCCGCCAAAGCAGAAATGAAGTGTTGAATTCCTTGGCAAACAACCGTGATAAAGTGCGCTCAGACGCCCCAATTTTCTCCCCCCACTCTTTTAGCGAACAGCTCAACGCGGGCTCGTCAGTCAGTTGCTCGAAAATCAGTTTGAGTCGGCGATCTTGTGGCAGTAATAACTGAAATGTCTGCACGTTGCTTTTCAAAATTTGATCATGCAACACCACCAGCAAATGCAGCACTTCTTCGTGGCTTGTCTCACCTTCACACTGTCTGCGGATCTCTTGTAAAAGCTCATTTAAAAACGGCGTTAAAGCAATGGTTCTCACTTGTTGCTCGTACGTTGCGCCAAACTCAGGGTTGAGGTAAATGCCAACAAATATCGTGTTGCTTAGAGCAATCGACTCGTGTTGAACACCCGCAGGAACAAATAACGCAGAAGTGTGCGGAACCAAATGCTGATAATGCTCCGTTTGTGTTTGCAATAACCCTTTGATAGGAAAGATGATTTGATGCCAAGTGTGTTGGTGCAGCGCATCAATGTAACCTTTTGGCATGTCGATGGTTTTCACCAAAACAGGAGAATGGGGATTAGCGACCATCATCTCATTGGAGGTCATGACGCCTGACTTCGAATCAATTTGGCGAGTTAGCATTGTTGATTGTCTTTTCACCCCTATTCCGACACAAGTTCACTAGGCTATCATGCTCCGCATCGCGAATGAAGGTAAACACTTTATCTCTCATTCAAATAATAAGGAGGTTACATGAAGAAAATCGGCGTCGTAAAAGCTTTGCTAGCAGGGAAAACTGTCCCTTATGCTCATGGAGCGCAAAGCGCAATCAACAAACAAGTGTTGCCCGAGCGCCAGCACGCAACAGAGCTTGGTTTTATCAGTGATGAGCAAGGCGATCCACGCTTTCATGGTGGAATTCAAAAAGCGCTTCATATTTACCCAAGCGAGCACTACCCAATCTGGCAACAAGAATTAGGCGAAAGAACTATTTTCCAATCCGCTGGCGGCTTTGGCGAAAACATCAGCTCCGAGGGCGTCACCGAATCCACGATTTGCTTGAAAGATAAAATCCGTATCGGCTCAACACTACTTGAAGTGTCGCAAGGTCGCATGCCTTGTTGGAAACTTAACGTACGATTTGACCAACACGACATGGCGAGAAGACTGCAAGATACGCTTCGAACAGGCTGGTATTTCCGAGTATTGGAAGAAGGCGATATCGGTGCAGGTGACGAGATTATTCTGTGTGAAAGACCTTATCCAGAATGGCCATTGGCTCGCATCATGGGCGCGGTTTTCACTGGCTGTTTAGATAGAGAAGAACTCACTAAGTTGTCTGAACTGCCGTTAGTCGAGTCTTGGGGCAAGTTGGTCGAGCGCCGCCTAGAAACTGGCGAAGTCGAGGATTGGGAAATGCGCTTGATTGGCCCAACTGCCGTTAATACTCAAAAGTAAAATTTGTAAGCCACGCTCTGAACCGACTATGCCGTCAAGAGCGTGTTTTTTGTTTTACTTCGCACTCGGGGCTGGGCGTTTCGACTTACCTTGAAACTGCTTAATGCTCTTCTTAGCATGAGTTCGACGGTTGGCTTTTTTATCGCGTGGCGCGCGTTTGCTCTCGCCAGTTGATGGCTTATCCGTTACTGGAAAACCTGCCAGATCTTGCACTGGTAATGCACGTTGAGTCAGGTGACGAATCGCGCTTAGTGCGTCCATTTCACCATGACAAACCAATGACATCGCCACACCTTGTTCGCCTGCGCGAGCGGTACGTCCTACTCGGTGAACATAGGTTTCTGCATACATTGGCAGTTCAAAGTTGATCACTACAGGTAATTGCTCAATGTGAATGCCACGCGCTAGTAGATCGGTGGCAATCAACACCTGAATTTGCCCAGATTTAAACTGCGCCAGTGCTTCTTCTCGCTCATCTTGACTCTTATTGCCATGCAGCGCATTGGTTGAGATGCCCGCTTTATTCAGCTTCTTCACTAAGCCATCGGCGTTCTCTTTCGCACCAATAAAGACTAATGCCTGAGTCCACGCGTTTTTTTGAATCAGTTCAATCAATGCCTTGGTTTTACTGCCTTTGTTGACGAGGTACAGCGTTTCAGCAATATCTTGGTTGGTGCTGTTTTCTTGATGCGCTGCAACTTGCTTTGGTGCCTGCATAAGCAGCTTCGCTTTACCCTTCAACTCATCTGAAAACGTTGCCGAGAACATCGCGGTTTGACGCTGATTGAAGGTTTGCATCGAAATCTTTTGTACGTCAGGCCAAAAGCCCATATCCAACAGACGATCCGCTTCATCCAATACTAGATAATGAACATTGCTCAAATCCAAGCCATTATTTGCTAGGTCAACCAAACGACCAGTCGTCGCGACAAGGATATGAGGATTTGTCGCTAGCGCCTGCTGTTGTTGCTCTTTATCAACGCCGCCACACAAACACACTGCGTTGAGTTCAAGAACTTGACCAACTTGGTTAATTGCTTCACTCACTTGCATTGCCAGCTCACGAGTTGGCACAAGAATCAGCGCTTTTTGCTCTGGATTGACACTCAGCTTTTCTAACAAAGGCAAACCATAAGCAAGGGTTTTGCCGCTGCCTGTATTTGCCAAAGCCAATAGATCTTGACCAGCCAACAGCTCAGGAATGGCCAACGCTTGAATATCGGTCGGTTTCTTGAAATCTTTTGGCAGTGCGTGAATCAGCTCAGAACTCAATGAGAGAGTAGAAAATGGCATTAACGAAAACCTTGTGCTTTGGGTTGAAGAAGCAATAAAAATAATGAAGATGCGGTAAAACGCAGGCGCGGACTTTACCACAATCTGCTAGGTGAACCATCCTATTTTAGGCGCTTAAACCAAGCGTCGCCTACGCAAATCGTCAGAAAACTAAAAAGCGCAAAAAAGCCGTTAGTCTGTACTGCCACAGAGCTAACGGCTAAAAACCCTTGAAGAGAACGCTTCGTCAGCCTTTCACTGCGGCTGAAAAGAAATGTGCAGTTTATTAAAGCACAGCTTTACGATTCGGTAAGAACACTTCACCCAACATACAACGAACCGAGCCACCACCAATAGATTCTATGGTAGAAACGTCGAATGGCAGCAATTTACCGTGCGTTGCCAATTGGTTTCTTTGTGCTGGTGAGAATGCATCGTACGCCGATTGCGACATCGCAATCACCTTGTCGCCGTTGATCGTTTCCAGTTGCAGAATGTTACCGCAGAACTGGTTCATCTGATCAAGCGAAATTGAGATGACTTGCTTGTCTTTGGCGAGTGACTTCATTACAAAACGACGCTCAAATTCTGGGATCACTTCGTCACAAATCACGCAGAACTGCTCACCCACAGCCATCATCACGTTGGTATGGTAAATAGGCGCACCAGATGGCAAACGAGTTTGGAAAGAGATCACTCGTTCATAGCCAATACGATCGGCGTAATCTTCTAAAACCAGACGATCACAACGTTGTGAGAGTGCGGCATAGACCGTTTTATTTAAGTGGTCAAAGACCATCACACCCGTGCTTTCTAAATACGCTTGCTCATCAAGATATTCAGTTAGGCTGCTACGTCGATGAACTTCTCGCCCAGCTTGCGCTAGTGCCGCCACAAGCGCATCGGGACGCACTTCTTTTTGACGGTTTTCACAGGCCATTGGAAAGGTGTACAACGTGCCATCTAGCGTAGTGCTAAACCAGTTGTTTGGAAATACCGCGTCTGGCGTCGCAACATCTGAAGCCGGATAATCAAACTCAACAACTTGAACGCCCTCTTGACGCAGCGTTGCTACCATACTCGCGAACTCGGCCATCACTCTACGCGAAACGTCTTCTTGGCTGAGTGACACTTTATGTTGGAACTCATTATCTTGTGCGGTTTCTTCATTAAAACGAAACTCTTTCGGTGGCACCATCACTACGCAGTTTGCGGTTTGGCGCTGAGCACTTTGCGTGCTTTCTTCTTTCCCATTAGCAAATTGGGTCACTGATTCGTGTAATAGCATCCAATACATTCCTTATCACTAGAATGAGGAGATTGTAAATTTATTGTTAACTTCAGTTTTGCTGTTTTCACAATTAATTTAATTATCTAGAAGTAATTTTCACTGAACTTAGCTTATTTCTCCCGAAATTTTATTGTCACTATGCAGGTTTAAGGTTTTATGGCATCGCGATGAACATGCTAAGAATTCATCATAAGAATCAGAACCATAGACAACCACACCCATAACCAACTAGTTACATTTAAAACACAATCGGTTAGACTATTTTTTCGCCCCTCTCGTCAATCCGTCTGCTTTCTCGAGGAGCAGCCAAAAACCCTTATACACGCGGCTTCGTCCAAAGCTGCGTGAATCGATGGATTTAGCCACCCCAAATGGCACTGTTTTAACTTTAGGATGAGTTATGTTTAAACGATTTGAAGGCTTTACAGAGCCGTTCCCCAAATCCACACCAGATCAGCCTCCTTCAGGGGTGCTCGCTTTTTTACGTTATTACACCCGCGGCTACGAAAAGCCTTTGATCATCATGTCTTTGATGGCCACGATTGTTGCTGTCGTTGAAGTTATGTTGTTTGGCGCGATGGGACAATTGGTTGATTGGTTGTCTACCAGCAATCCAGAAACGTTCTTGCAAGACAATAAAGCAGATTTAATTTTCTACGGAACCTTATTGTTGGTTGTCATGCCCATTTTGGTGATCGTGTATTCGTTGCTCGTTCACCAAACATTATTGGGCAACTATCCAATGTCTATCCGCTGGCTTGCACACCGGTATTTGCTCAATCAAAGCTTAAACTTCTATCAAGATGATTTTGCAGGCCGAGTTGCAACTAAAGTCATGCAAACGTCACTAGCTGTGCGCGAAACCGTCATGAAAGCTATGGATGTGTTTGTTTATGTTACGGTTTACTTCACAAGCATGATAATTATGTTAGCGACGGCAGACTGGCGTTTGATGATCCCAATGATCGTCTGGCTGCTCGCTTACATCGCTATCCAAATCTATTTTGTCCCTAAGCTCAAAGATGTCGCTTCAGCGCAAGCCGATGCACGTTCGACAATGACCGGACGCATCGTCGACAGCTATACCAATATTCAAACGGTCAAACTGTTTTCCCATAGCCAGCGCGAAACCCAATATGCTGAGCAAGGCATGAAGGGATTTTTGAATACGGTCTATCGTCAAATGCGCCTAGTGACCGGCTTCGACGTTGCTGTAGAGATCTCAAACTATATTTTGGTCTTTTCCGTTGCTGCTTTATCGATTTACCTGTGGTTGGATAGTGCCATCAGCGTTGGCGCGATTGCGATTGCTGTTAGCCTTGCATTACGCGTAAATGGTATGTCGATGTGGATCATGTGGGAGGTTGGCGCCCTCTTTGAAAATATGGGAACTGTAGTCGATGGAATGAAAACGCTCTCTAAGCCTATTGATATTAAAGATAAACCAGGCGCAAAAGACTTAGTAGTCACTGAAGGAGGCATTCACTTTGATAACGTCAGCTTCCATTACGGTGAGAACAAAGGCGTGATTAGCCATCTCGACCTCAACATCAAACCAGGAGAGAAAGTAGGATTGGTTGGGCGCTCCGGCGCCGGAAAATCAACTCTGGTGAATTTGTTACTTCGTTTCCACGATGTCGAAGACGGCAGCATTAAGATCGATGGACAGAACATCTCAGAAGTCACACAAGACTCTTTGCGTTCAAAGATCGGTATGGTGACCCAAGATACTTCTCTGCTGCACCGCTCGATTCGCGACAATATTTTGTATGGCAACCCAGATGCGACAGAAGAAGATTTGTTGAAAGCCACTAAGCAAGCGCATGCCTATGAGTTTATTGAAACTCTGACCGACCCATTTGGCAACGTCGGATACGATGCGCAAGTTGGTGAACGTGGTGTGAAACTGTCTGGCGGCCAACGTCAGCGTATCGCAATATCTCGTGTGCTACTAAAAGATGCACCATTGCTGGTACTGGATGAAGCTACATCGGCTCTGGATTCAGAAGTCGAAGCAGCGATTCAGGAAAGCTTGAATGAATTAATGCAAGGAAAAACCGTTATTGCGATAGCGCACCGATTGTCGACCATCGCACAAATGGATCGCCTCATCGTGCTAGATAAAGGCAGTATTGTTGAACAAGGTTCTCACCAAGAGCTCATCGCGAACAACGGTATTTATGCCCAGCTTTGGGCCCATCAAACTGGCGGATTTATCGCTGAAGAGTTAGAAAATCAACACGTTTCTTAATTAGCGAGAAACCCAATAAAAACGGCGCATGAAGCGCCGTTTTTCATTTTTATTGATAACCCTATACTCATATAGCCATTATAGTTTCTCATATATGAAACATCCTCCATGATAAAGCTCACATTTTTTCTGCTAATATACCGCCTCGTTGCGTATCCATTGCAATGAACACAATACAGAGTTTTGAGCCGTCTTCATTTGTCATTTCACTTTTTGAGAAACAGCTATACTCAATAGATGGCTTAGTTATTAGATTAACAATAAGGTAATTAGCTTATGTGTAAATGTGGTTCAATGCAGATCGTACAACTCAAACCAAGTTGGGCTGACAAGCTATTCGGCTACTCAGAAAGATGGAAATGCCAACTTTGTTGTAAGATCTACCGCATCTAAAATTAAAAATAGAATCTTAGTTTTTCTAAGAAAAAGCAGTGGCCCGACAGTAACTGTCGGGTTTTGTTTTTCTGCACATCCATTTTTATCCCTTCGCAACACGGTCACTCATCACGGCAAAACCTAGCATCTCAATGTGACTTAGGTATAGAATCAGGCCCACTTATTTATTCCGATATTCACATATAACTGGTCACTATGAACAAAAGTTTGCTAACGAATGTCCTCGCTATCGCTTTGATGGCTGGAGGTCATCAATTACAAAACGACTACCTTTGGTATGCGGGGCTGTTTGCGTTCTCAGGCGCCATCACTAACTGGCTTGCCATCCACATGCTGTTTGAAAAAGTGCCTGGATTATACGGTTCTGGCGTGATCCCCGCGCGATTTGAAGAGTTTAAACTGGCTATCAAAAACTTGATGATGGAGCAGTTCTTTACCGAAGCGAACATCGATCGATTCTTGAACAAAGAAATGGCGGGCGGTGTAAACATAGATCTTCAACCTGTGATTGAGAAAGTGGATTTAAACCCAGCGTTTGACTCTTTGGTAGAAGTGATCGAAGGCTCTCAATTTGGCGGCATGCTAGCGATGTTTGGCGGTGCGGAGGCATTACAACCTATGCGGCAGCCTTTCGTCGAAAAGATGCAAGAATCCATTATTGAGTTGAGCAAGAGCGATAACATCAAAGAAGCACTGAAAGAGCAGTTCGAATCTCCTGCTATGATGGATGAGATAAAGCAGAACATTGAAGGCATCATTGATCAGCGCTTGAGCGAATTAACACCAGCACTGGTCAAAGAAATGGTGCAAAAAATGATTAAAGAACACCTTGGCTGGCTAGTCGTTTGGGGCGGTGTTTTTGGCGGTTTAATTGGTGTTATCAGCACCTTTATCGGCGCATAGTCGCTCACCGATTTATCAAAAAGGAGCTTCGGCTCCTTTTTTGATCTTGAAAAAGTAATACGCCAAGTCACGTTAAATAATATTCTCAACGCATAAGCGCTGCGGTCATAGACATCAGCCTCGCCTAACCAAGGAGCTCCGGGTTTACGCCAAATCCTGTTTTATGTTCTTCAATTACCACTTCACTGCGAGTCTGGATTACGCCCGGAAGCGTGCCTAACTTACTCGACATAAACTCCTGATACGCTTTCATGCTCTTAACACGAACCTTTATCATGGTATCGAAGTCCCCAGAGAGCGAATAACACTCTTCAATTTCCGGCATCAATTCGACGGCTTTCGCAAACTTTTCAAAAATGGAAAAACTGGTTTGGTCTAAGCGAATATGGATGAATACTTGCACATCCAACCCTAATTTTTCCGCATTCAGCTCCGCATGATAGCCATTGATATACCCCTCTTTTTCTAGCCGCTTCACGCGGTCAGAACACGGCGAGGTCGTTAAGTTGATCTGCTTTGCGAGTTCAACAACTGGAATTCTGCCTCTTGAATGAAGCACTCTCAAAATGTGTAAATCAATCCGGTCCAATTGATAACTCATTAACCCACTTCCTTGTAACCACTTAGAAAGCATCACATTAATCGTTGCTCAAACAATTGCAAACCATCAAATGCACAGCATGTGAAATTCAGCAGAGAATAATTAGAAAATAACTAAGGAAGGAAAGGGCTGCGATTACTACCGCTCTCTCCATAACCGAGTATGAAGAACAAAAGTAATCTAGCGGCTCCCTTAGAGTCGCAAATTTGAAAGCGTGTGATACGCCTTTATAGATCTGGCGTGCGGGACAAGCCGCCCTGTTTAGCTATTAATCATAGCTATCGCTCTGAATTAGAGAGCTGCCGACGTATGCCTGGTAGGATGAGGAATCACTTCTCCAATTGCACGATGATTACAGCATCGGCAGTAGTATTGTGGTTCCATCTCGTAGTAGTGTTCACCTGATACAAATTTCGCCATCAGCTGTGTAAAACTCACCACTTTACCTGTCAACGAATCAACGGGCTGTGGCTCGCAACGCTTCATGATCACTTTATGTTGCGTTGATTTTCTACAAGCTGCGCAATATATATCCGGCATTTCTCTTCTCCCTGTTTTTCAGTACTACTGACAATTGACATATTTTGTTCAAAATAATTCCACAATAAAAAAGCCCCTTTATTTTTTTGTGTCCTATCTTCAAAAAATTGGACGAAAGTATCAAAAAATTGAGACATTGGTCAGACCTCAACTTTTGTACCATTATTATGAACGAACGCGCTTATGTGTGTAATAATACGACACGTCACACATAAGCAATTGTTGCTACTCGCTATTTCAATCTGCAATGAACAGTTCTATGGCGTTTTAAATATGGCTTTCACTCACATTTCCTATTCGGGCATTACTTGGTTGTTTAAACACGCCTGATTTACAGTGTGAATCTGCCATTTCCACAATACTGACTCATCTCAAGGACGCACGATGACGCTTCAACCAACGCTCACGACACAAAGGCTTATTCTTCGCCCATTTCATCCGACAGACAGCGCAACAGTCGCACGACTCGCAGGAGACAAGAGCATTGCAGATATGACGGCAAATATTCCTCATCCCTATGAAGAGCCGATGGCACAAGTTTGGATTAAGAGCCATGTTGGCGTATATCACCAACGTAGTGGGGTCATATATGCCATTACTCAACGTCAAGACGAAGCGTTAATTGGTGCTGTTAGTCTGCTAAACATCTCCGAGGGAGTCGGCACATTAGGGTATTGGCTTGGCGTCGATTATTGGGGGAATGGGTTTGCTCAAGAAGCGTCAATGGCTTTAATTCAATTTGCCAGACCACATTTTGAGTTATCGGGCCTAAAAGCGATGCACTTGGTCGAAAACAGACAATCCCAATCAGTCATTCAAAAGTTGGGCATGACGTATATCGACAATCACATCATCAAAATGCAGGGAAAAGAACGAGAAGTCTGCGTATACCAGCAAATATTTTCGCCTCAAGTAACCGTAGCAACCTCTCAAAATTAAGGCACTAAAAAACCAGCCTCTCAGCTGGTTTTATCTTTCACCTTGAAAGGCAAAAATACTAGTCTTGTGCGACTTTCACACGAATCTTGCTCTTGTGTACTGAAGACAGGTTTAGTGCCTCCAACGCCGCAACGGCTTCGGCTTCATCCGGCATGATCACAAAACCAAACCCTTTTGATAAACCCGTTTCTTGATCAAGCACGACGGTGCAAAGCTCAACTTTGCCGTAGTTTGAGAACAGAGTACGGATGTCTTGCTCTGTCGTCTCACGAGCTAAGTTTCTTACTAGAAGTTTCATATTAAACCATTTTATGTTTATAACGCCTCAATTCTCTCAGCTTCTCCCTTACAAACCAAGTGAATAATGTTCTTGCGAAGGCTAGATGTCTCTAAGTGTTTCTGTTTAAATGATTTTTAGTGATAACGCTCTGAATCCTGCATTACGAGACGATTGGAGTATAAAAGCCTAGGAGATTCGACATGGAAACCAAACGTTTAAAGCTCATCCCAGCTTGCTTGGAACGTGCAGAAGAAGCACATCAGGCCGTTGTTCGTAGCCAAAGAACGCTTGAAGTTTACCTGCCATGGGTACCTCACGTGCTCACTTTAGAAGCGATGATTGCAGGGACAGAGAAAGCCATCGCAAACTTTGAAAACTTCGAAGAAGAGTTGCGCTACTACCTAATCGACAAGGAAAGCGATCGTTTACTCGGCGCCATTGGGTTAATGATCCATGATCAAGAGATACCGGCATTTGAGATTGGCTATTGGCTTGATGATCGCGCGGTAGGCTACGGTTATATCTCTGAGGCGGTAGCGGCGATTGAAAACTATGCATTCGAAGCGTTGGACGCGAAAAGAATCGCGATTTTAGCCGATGCGAATAACCGCAAAAGTCGTGCGGTTGCTGAGCGCTGTGGGTATGAGTTTGAAGGTGAGCTACGCAATGCTCGGCGTGCGTCTTCTGGCGAGCTGAGTAACACCGTCATTTACGCCAAAGTTCGTCGTGACTAACACACTCACAAAGAATAAAGCGACGTGAAAATCTGGCCTCAAGCAATCACCATTAACGTTTATTAAGTTCAGATAAAACAAAGCCCGCTGTATAAGCGGGCTTTGTGTTCGTAAAAGGAAGTAATTAGTCTAGTTCAACTAGTTTCTTCTCGTACGATTGATGTTGGTCTAATACGTCTTGCGCTGCACCGCCTGTCGCTTTGCTGATAACAACGATAGCAAGCGTAGAGAAGATGATGCCCGGTACGATTTCATACACATCAAACCAACCGCCAGTTAGCTGCTTCCAAACTACGATAGTGATACCACCAACAAGGATACCTGCTAGTGCGCCGTTACGGTTCATACCGCTCCAGTAAAGGCTAAGTACAACCGCAGGACCAAATGCAGCACCGAAGCCAGCCCAAGCGTAAGAAACAAGACCAAGTACTGAACTATCTGGTGTCATTGCTAGGAATAGCGCAACAAGCGAAATAACGATAACGCCGATACGGCCAATCATTACGATTTCTTCAGAAGACGCTTCTGGCTTGAATACTTGCTTGTAGAAATCTTCTGCAAGCGCTGAAGATGAAACAAGAAGCTGTGAGTCTGCTGTACTCATTACCGCCGCTAGGATTGCTGCTAACAACATACCCGCAACGACAGGGTGGAATACTGCGTTAACCAATAGCATGAAGATCTTCTCGCCGTCTTCTAGTTGAGTACCCGGATGACCCGTAACCCAAACCAGACCGACAAGACCAACAAGCATTGCACCAACCATAGATAGTGCAGTCCAAATCACAGCGATACGACGTGCAGTCGTTAGATCTTTGTTTGAACGAGACGCTTTAAAACGCGCTAGGATGTGTGGCTGACCAAAGTAACCAAGACCCCATGCCGCTAAAGAGATGATAGCAATCGCAGACAGTGGTTCGCCTTTGGCGTCATTCCATAGCGTTGCAAGTTCTGGGTTGATGTCATGCAGATCAGAAGTTAGCTGACCTAGACCACCGTCCATTACTGCAACAGGAACAATCATTAGCGCAGCGGCCATTAGCAGACCTTGCACTAAGTCAGTCCAAGATACCGCAAGGAAACCACCGAATAGTGTGTAAGAAACGACACACACCGTACCGATAATAACAGCGTAGGTGTAATCTAGACCGAATACCGTCTCAAACAGTTTGCCCCCTGCGACCAAACCTGAGCTGGTGTAGAAAAGGAAAAATAGAAGAATGAAAAACGCAGAGATTGTCTGGATCAGTTTCGACTTATCGTTGAAGCGACGTGACAGGAACTCTGGCAACGTTAACGCGTCAGTTTGGATACTGTAGGTACGTAGGCGTTTTGCACTGATGAGCCAGTTTGCCCATGTACCAAGAAGTAGACCGCCGGCTAACCAGAAGGCCTCGATACCCGCAGCGTACGCATAGCCAGGCAAGCCTAGCAGCAACCAGCCACTCATATCTGAAGCACCTGCAGATAATGCAGCAGGCCACGGACCTAGGCTACGGCCACCTAGGAAGTAATCAGATGAATTGGAAGTCCTCTTATACGCGTAAACGCCAATAGCAACCATAATCAGTAAATACGCCACAAAAGTGGACGTGATAGCAAAGCTATTTTCTATCATTAGATAGTCCTCGTTATAATTATTTCCTTCCTTGCCTGCCCTGATATTTTACCGTCTCAGCAATACATCAGAGTATAAGAAACCAATCTGGACCGGCTCTCAGTCCAGTTACTCCAGATTGGTATCACAAGTCAGGTTAGTGAGTTTCGTTCCCCAACTCGAGTAGAGTCGCGTTACCACCCACCGCGGTAATATTTATCGTTCGAGTGCGCTCGGTAATGAAGCGCAACGAGAGATGAGGATCATGAGCCAATTTCGGTGACTCTAAATCCGTTTCAGAAACTAAGCCGACGATTGCACCGTCACGCTTAGCTAGTTGAAGATTGAGCGCATACTCAACCTGTGAACGCCCAACATAACCCACACTACGTACATCGCTCTCAAGCAACGGGGCAGACGCATCGTACGCAACAACCTGGACTAAGTTAGATGGGAAGTTTGCCAACGCTACAGCTTGCTTAACCAGTTGGTTTAGCTCTGCATTGTCACTGCAAACGACCACGCTGTTGCCTGCAATTAAGGCACAGGTGATCATCGCAAAAGCACTGTATAACGCATTATCAGCAGGCTCGATGTTGTTTTCACAAATCACCAAAGCCACACCGCGTCCTGCGGCATACAGTTCGTTAGTTTCCCCTGTAGGGCCAACTAACTGGTGAGTTTCTGCAAGAAGAGTTGATGCTTGTTGCAAGTGGTAAGAAACCACTTTGGCAACGGTAGACTGCTGCCCTTCTAATGCAGATTTAAATGCCAGAACATGCTCGCATTTGTAATCAAAATCAGTCAGATTCCACTGCTCCCACGCAGAGAATGCATCTTTAAAATAGGTGATCTGATGAACCATAATGCGACTCCTTATGCGTTTTCTGCTTGAGCAAGAAGATGTTGAGTGAAGCGGAATAGGTAGTGTGGACCACCAGCTTTCGGGCCAGTACCCGACAAGCCTTGACCACCAAACGGCTGTACGCCAACCACAGCACCAACTTGGTCTCGGTTGATGTAGCAGTTACCCACTCGAGCGTGTTTCTCAATCCAACGGTACGTGGTTTCGTTACGGCTATGGATACCCATCGTCAAGCCAAAACCCGTCTTGTTGATCTGCGCAACCACGTTCGGTAATTCAGACGCTTTAAAGCGAACAATGTGCAAGATTGGACCAAATTGTTCTTCTTTCAGCACATCGATGCCCGAGATTTCAAACGCACTTGGCGAGACAAAATCACCATGCTGGCACGATTCGTCAAGTTGCAGCTGAGCGACTTTAGTCTGTGTTTTGCTCATTTGCTCAAGGTGAGCAAGGAGTTTTTGTTTTGCGTTGCTGTCGATAACCGGACCAACATCTGTTTTGTGTAGGTAAGGTAAACCAACATGCAGCTCATTCATCGCACCTTGAATCAGGTTGATCATACGGTCTGCTACATCTTCTTGTACAAATAGAACACGAAGGGCAGAACAACGCTGACCGGCAGATGCAAACGCCGAACGAATCACATCACGCACCACCTGCTCTGGCAATGCCGTACTGTCCACGATCATCGCGTTTTGACCACCTGTTTCCGCAATAAACGGAACCGGTTTCGCAGTACGCTCCGCGAGCGTGACGTTAATGCGTTGCGCAGTTGCCGTTGAACCAGTGAATGCCACACCAGCAATGGCATCATGAGAAGTCAGTGCATGACCGATCTCAGCGCCGCGACCAGTAAGTAACTGAATCACACCAGCTGGGAAACCCGCATCAAGCATTAATTCAATAGCGCGAGCGGCAATTAGGCTTGTTTGCTCAGCAGGTTTGGCAACCACAGTGTTACCTGCAATCAGTGCTGCCGTTACCTGACCAAGGAAGATAGCCAGCGGGAAGTTCCAAGGGCTAATACACACAAACACACCAAGACCTTCACGGCTAGAAATGCGTTTCACACCGTCAAAACCTTCTAGCTCAAATGGCTGTAGGTTTTGCGCTTGTTTCGCGTAATAACGACAGAAATCCACTGCTTCACGAACTTCATCAATACTATCGTGAATCGTCTTGCCCGCTTCTTTGTGACAAATCGCCACCAGCTCAGCCAGATTTTCTTCCATTAAGTCAGCAAGCTTTTCTAAACAAGCCGCTTTTTGCTCAACAGGAACGCCTTTCCAATCAGAGAAAGCAGTTTGCGCCGCATCAATTGCAGCGGAAACATGATCAAGTGTTGCAAATGCCACCTTGCCGACTTCAATTCGGCGATCGTACGGTGCGGTGATGATCTCAGCCGCATTTTCCTTGATCATGCTTTCGGCAAAACGCTCACCATTGATCATCGGGCCTGCAACCCACTGATTGTCCATGAAGCTTTCTACTTGCGCTTCAAATGGCTTCGCCTCACTGTCGATATCAATGTTGACGCCGTATGAGTTCTTACGCTCAGGGAAGATGTCGGCAGGTAATGGGATCTTGTCGTTGTGTAGCGTGTCAAAACCCGTCAACACATCAACAGGGTGATGAGTCAACTCGTAAATCGGACAACGCGCATCAACCAATCGATGTACAAACGAGCTGTTTGCGCCATTTTCAAGCAGACGACGAACCAAGTACGGAAGAAGATCAGCATGGCTACCGACAGGAGCGTAAATACGTACTGGCTGACCATACATTTCCATAACATGGTTATACAGTGAATCACCCATACCATGTAGACGCTGGAACTCGTACTCTTTGTGCTCAGCCATAACGGCGATTGCCGTCACCGTGTGGGCATTGTGGCTTGCAAATTGCGGGTAGATATTACCGCGAACACCTTCGCTAAGTAGGAAACGAGCACAAGCTAGGTACGCAACGTCCGTCGCTTCTTTGCGAGTGTATACCGGGTAATTAGCGTAACCCGCTTGTTGAGACCACTTGATTTCGCTGTCCCAGTACGCGCCTTTAACCAAACGCAGCGGAATAAGGTCACCCTGCTCTTTTGCGAGTGCGTTTAGCCACACCAAGACTGGTAGAGCACGTTTTGAGTAGGCTTGAATAACCAAACCAAACTTGCCCCAACCTTTCACAAGATCGCTACGGTACACTTTCTCAAATAGCTTCAGAGAAAGCTCAAGGCGATCCGCTTCTTCTGCATCGATTGTGATTGCAACGTCGACTTCAATTGCACGTTTCAATAGCTGCATTAGTGAGTCATACAACTCTGTCATTACACGTTCTTCATTTGCGACTTCGTAGCGCGGGTGTAATGCAGAAAGCTTGATGGAAATCGAAGGCGCAGGACTGGTGTCATTGCCGTAAGTTTCTCGACCTACCGCTTCGATCGCCATTAGGTAATCTTTGAAGTACTTGTTCGCGTCCGCTGTAGTTAACGCCGCTTCACCTAACATATCAAATGAGTAGGTGAAACCTTTGTCGCGCATTTGGCGACCGTTCTTTTGCGCTTCTTCTATCGTACGACCACGAACAAACTGGTGACCCATAATCTTCATTGCCTGATACATGGCTTTACGAATCACAGGCTCAGAGAATTTATTTACCAGACGGTTTACAGCCTGACCTGGGCTCTGGGTGCCTTGCTCACCAAGACCAACCACTTTACCTGTTAGCATGAGGCCCCATGTTGATGCGTTAACAAACACAGAGTCAGAGTTTTTCAGGTGAGATTTCCAGTCTGCGACGCTCAACTTATCTTTAATCAAAGAATCTGCTGTCGCGGCATCTGGGATGCGCATTAATGCTTCTGCAAGACACATCAGCAAGATACCTTCTTGAGTATCTAAGCTGTATTCCAACAATAGAGCATCAATCATCTGGATTGACTTCTTATCGGCACGAATGGCTTCGATAAGTTGGGTCGTTTGGGTAGTGATCGCCGATTTTTCATCCTCTGTCGGCGTCGCTAGTGGCAATAGTTGCTCTAGCCATTGAGACTCGTCCACCATATACAATGGCGAGATCAGTGACCACAACTTATCAAGCGGCTGCCCGATAAATTCCGGTGTCAACACGTTCGTAGCTGTAAACATGTGTGTTCCTCAATCTCACTCCTCGAAAACCGCTTCGAGGATTATCAATGGCTGGCAGTGTATTTTGAGGCCGATAAGAATACTTGTCAAAAACTACGACATTTTTGCCAAAAACTCGCTTTTATAACAAAACATCCACATAGTCACATTCAAATAGGTAATATTTTGTGTTGTAAATTTTAATTTTTTCATTGCATTCACAACAAAATGTCAGGAATATCAATAAGATTTTTGTGAAGCGCTCGTTCTAAGAGAAAATGTAGGATCAAGTGGCATATCAGTCACACCAAAGGACAGAGAATTTAACAAAACGAGAGATAGGTCACGTGAATAAAACACAAAAAAACCATGCATATTGCATGGCTTTGTTCTGATTGCTGCTAATTTGACCTAAAAATACGCGTTGTTATCCAACTTGTTTTTTATAGCGGGATGGCGATATTCCCTGTAAGCGAGTAAAAGTATGAGTAAACGTACTCTGGCTTGAGAAACCAGTGAATTCGGCAATTTGCCCTAAAGAAAGGTGGCCTTGCTCGATTAATTCACGAGCCATGTCGATACGCTTTCCGAGAACATATTGATGAGGTGTAATCCCCATCTGATCCTTAAACAAGCAATGGAACTGACTTTCCCCTAGAAACACTCGTCCCGCTAACTGAGCCACACTGATTTTATGGCTAAGGTGCTGCTCGATGTAGCGATCAATCGCCTCCAAATCAAAGCGTGACTCTTTTCGGCTAGTCTCAAATGCCGAGATATGGCGCTGCATTAATGCAATCACGGTGTCGTTGCACGCGCGACTTAACAGCAGGTCGTCCGGATGGTTTCGCATTTCCTGAACCAACATCTGTATCAGCTTCTGAATTTGACCGTCTAACTGAAAGTAGACATGGTCTCTTTCTAGATTATTGATTTTCTGCAGCATTTCAGGATCATCATTTGTCGGTTTTGGCATATTCAGCACCAAAATATCCGATTGATTAATGACGCCACCGAAAGCATGATCAGAGCATGCGGTTACCACACAACCTTGGCCAGGACCGACAAGATTACCTCGTCCACGCACTTCAAATTCGGCTTGTCCTTTTAAACCAATCACGATCTGTGTGTAAGAATGATCATGGCAGTCCATATAAGACGGAAGTGTGATCAGTTCTGCTGGCTTAGGCAGCATAATCTCTTGATATGGCGGGGCTTTGGGGTTATCTGAATCACTCATTTTAAACAGTCGTCTTTACACGGTCAGCTTACGTCTTGGCATCATATACCTTCCTTGTTGGGTTGCAACTTTTCCCCAACTCAATCGCACAAGATCAAAACAGCATGATCAAGTTCGTTTACATGATCATAGTTCCGGAACGATGATCATGCGAGGTTAACTTACGGTCAATGAGCAACCAATTTTATTAACAAAAACGGATAGATAGAAGCACCTTACGTATACATAACCAATAGATATAAAGATCCTTGTTACCGAACAATCCGTTATTTGGTAGAACACTGCGGTTCAAAATAGATAAATCGCCTCATAAACAGATCAAAGCCACATCTTGAAATCAACATAGAGGGATTTCCCCCCTTACTAATATGCTTCTGATTCAATACATTAGTCCTCGAGCTTTAAGATGCATACGATCTAAAGCTCTCGGTATCTCATTGATACCTCTAACTTACTTAGCAGACCCTCGCTAGGTAATTTAGAACCTCTTCTACACGTCGACAAGATTATATCTTGTGTTGCCAGCCCGTCTTCAGGCTGGCTTTTTTTTCGCTTCTCAACAATGAAAACAATGGCATAAGCTGATATTATAGCTTTCGTCTCACTGTCCCTCTCATATGACTTAGGCGCCGTTCTCCCTCTCGATGAGTGATATGAACGCCAACTAAATTACAACTGAGTTGTAGGAAGCATGATCAAGGACGATACGAGTTGTAAGCCGAACATCAGGCGGACATCCGTGAGCGCACATATCTGTAATGAAACAGACCATTTTCCCAATTAAATTCTTCGTTCAATTTCGTTGTTGTTTATCACTGTGTGACGAAAATATCGAACACCATGAACTTAATTGGATTGAGCGCCAATCAACGAACGTGTTCTAGCAACGTGACTGCCTACTTGGCAATGTCAATATTAACAACGCAACACGGACGTCTCTGTATTGGTAAAAGCAGTATGTAGTGAGTCCTTTTGTGAATATTTCAGTCGATACCATAGAACAATCCCTCCTTAAACAGCTACCAGGTTGTTGGGGATGCAAAGATAAAGATTCGGTATTCCGCTACGTAAATCAGGAATACGCAGAACTGTTGGGACACACGTCGCCCGAGGAGTGCGTCGGTAAAACTGATTTTGAGATGGCAAGCCCAACCACTGAATGTGCACAAGAATTTCAACGCCAAGATAAACACGTCATCGAAACTGGTGAGTCACTCAAAATTCTTGATATCCATCCTTATCCAGATGGCCGCTGGCGAGCGCATATCTTTACTAAAACACCGTGGCGAGATGACAATGGTAACATCGTAGGGACCATTTTCTACGGAAGAGAACTCACCGACACCGCCGTGATTGAAGTCGGGTATTGGGTTTGTCGTGCAATCAGCACCAACCCTAATCAGCAATCCATCTTTCGTTTCTCTGACTTACAGCCAAAACCAGAGAAGCTCACATGTCGCGAGCAAGAAACGCTTTTCCTCTTGCTCTACGGCAAGAAGCCACAATTCATCTCTCAGGTCATGGGCATATCAACAAAAACCGTTGAAGGTCACGTCGCACGCTTACGTAATAAGTTTGCAGCGAACAGCAAGAACGAACTAATAGATAAAGCAATGGAAGCTGGCTACGGCTCTGTTGTACCCAAAACGCTGCTTAAGCATCAATTATCGGTAGTGTTGAATGGAGAGCGATAATTCGCGCCACTTTCTACCTACAAAAACACCGCCCAAGTGGGCGGTGTTTGTTTATTCATGAGGCACGAGAGTTTATGGCGCTAGACGGTCAATGTCCCAATTTCCGTCATGTTGGGAGAAAAGAAAGCGGTCATGAAGACGGTGTTCACCACCCTGCCAAAACTCGATGCTCTGTGGTTTTACGCGAAAGCCACCCCAGAAGGTTGGAACCGGTATTTCACCCTTCGCAAATTTCTGTTTTAGCTCTAAAAACTTACCTTCTAATACACCTCGAGCAGAAATACGGCTACTTTGCTTGCTCGCGATTGCGGCTAATTGGCTCTCTTTTGGACGAGAAGTAAAGTATTTCATATTTTCTACGGCGGTGAGCTTTTCCGCCACACCTGTAATATGAACCTGGCGCTCTAACGGATGCCAAGGGAAGTGCAAACTAATATTGCTGTTATGCTCAAGCTGCTGGGCCTTGCGACTGCCTAGATTGGTGTAAAATACAAAGCCATTTTTGTCGACGTTTTTTAATAGAACAATGCGTTGAAACGGCATGCCATTTTCATCAACCGTTGCAACTGTCATCGCAGTCGGATCCGTTAAACCCGCTTCAACTGCTTGCTCTAGCCACAGATTAAATTGATCAATAGGATCAGCTTTCAAATCTTTACGACGTAGCCCACCTTTGGTGTACTCACGACGAATATCAGCAAGTTCCATCTTTACTCCTTCACTCGTTTTTGTCGATTGTGCTCCCGATACTGAGGAAATACAAGGACATCATTGTGCTTGTTATCGTTGCCGCTCACAGCATCACAGTGTGTCATTTGATACCATGACACAAAAAACCAGTGAGCTGATCGTGAACTTACTCAACCCTAAAGCCCTACGCCATTTTCTACTGCTGCTGTGTGCCATTGGCATTTCAGGGCTTGCGCTTACTCATCATTACGCAACTCAATACCAACATGATCAGTGGCAACAAAAGCTAGAGAGGCAAGCGGCGCAAGTGTCGCAAGAAGTCGACTACGAGCTGGCAAAGTTTGAACAGATACCAAACCTATTAAGTCACGATCCGAGATTACTCAAAGCAGTAGAACGCGGATCGCCCTCTCACGAGCTCAACCTATTGTTAGCAGATTGGTTGAAACAAAGTTTGGCCGATACGATTTACGTTCATGACCGCACAGGGTTAGTCATTGCCTCAAGTAACTTTCAGCAAGAGGATACGTTTGTTGGTTCCAGCTTTAGCTATCGTCCCTATTTTAAAAATGCGCGACGCGGTGAACCTGCTCAATATGTCGGGTTAGGCGTTCGTTCAAATAAACGTGGGTACTTCTTCTCATCTCCGCTTTGGGTAAATGATGAGGTCGTTGGCGTGATCACGGTAAAAGTGAATTTGGAGCAGTTAGAACAGCGTCTTTCGCAAACCACGACGGACGTACTCATCACGGATAAACACAATGTCGTGTTTATGAGCAATTTGCCTAACTGGCGCTATCGTGCACTTTTCCCGCTGTCACCGAGTGCGATAAACGAGCTTACCGAAACGCGTCAGTATGGCGATACCTTACCAGAGTATTTTGGTGAGCTTACCGCGCAAAGTGGCGTCACCGAGTTTGCTGATAATCAATTGCTCCTCTCACCCAATTACCTCGCATACGCGACACATTTATTGGATAAAGGATTTCGCGTCGTTGCCTTGATAAACCACAACACCGTCCTTGCCGCCGTTTTACAGGCTGATGTCGTCTTTCTGATTCTATATGCGCTCATTGCGCTGATTGCGTTGGCGTGGTTCCAAACACTCGTGAACAAGGCACGCCTAGCCGACCTTAATGTGAGCCTAGAAGAAAAAGTGGTGCAACGAACCTTAGTGTTGAGTGAGGCCAACCAAAAGCTACAACAGACCATCCGCCAATATGAGCAAAGCCAACAAGAGCTTAAACAAACACAACAAGAACTGACTCAAGCCGCGAAATTGGCATTGTTGGGAGAACTTTCTGCCAGTATTAATCATGAGATAAATCAGCCACTTTCCGCACTAAGAACCTATACCGAAAACTCGCAGCGTTTGTTGGCAATGGAAAAATACCCAATGGTCGCCGACAATTTGGGCAAAATGCTGACACTCAATGACACCATTTCGGAAGTGATCGCTCGCTTAAAAGTCTTTACTCGGAAAGCCACGCACGATTCACACAATGAAATCGCGGTACTGCACGACGCAGTGCATACTGCCACCAGCATTTTGAGCAACAAACTCATTAAACAAGGGGTGACATTAAAAGTCCCAGCCATCGATTATAATGTAAAGCTAGCAATTCACAGCGTTGAGTTAGAGCAAGTTCTGATCAATCTCTTCCATAATGCTGCACAAGCGATGGAAAACTACTGCATTGATCCGCAAATATCTATTGCCGTTCAGTGTCATGATGACAGCTGTGACATTCTTGTTTCCGACAACGGGCCCAGCATGTCGGACGAAGCCCTAGCAAAAGTCTTTGACCCATTTTTTACGACTAAGCCAGAGGGCTTAGGATTAGGTTTGACCATCTCCAAACGCATTTTAGAAAGCTATCACGGTTCACTCAGTGCTTATAAACATCAGAACACGGAACAACAAGCAGGAGGCATGACCTTTATCGTAACGCTGCCAATCGCTATCCAAAACCAACGCAACCCAGAAGTGGAAAACAACCATGAATAATCCCGTTTTCTTTGTTGATGATGAACCACATATTCGTGATGCCGTATCTCAAGCACTACTTATTGAAGGGATAGACGTCACCTGCTTACCAAACGCCGTGGAAGCCTTACGCGTTATCGACCCAAATACGCCAGCGATCATCATCACCGATATCCATATGCCCGTGATGGATGGATTGGAGTTCATGCGAACGTTGCGAAGTAAAAACGATCACTTTCAATTTATCGTACTTACCGGACATGGAGATGTGAAAACCGCGGTAGATGCGATGAAAAGCGGCGCGTACGACTTTCTCGAAAAGCCTTTTTCAACAGAACAACTGATGAAGTCGCTCAATAATGCTGGCGATAAGTTGAATCTATTGCAGGAAAACATCTGGCTTAAAAAAGAGCTCGACATGCAAACTCACGTTGGTCCGAAAATGATTGGTCACAGTAAAGCCATGGTGAGCATTCGTCGCGCTTTGATCAGCGCACCAACGAACCAGCCGCTCATTTTTGTTGGTCAAGATGGCACAGGTCGCCGGCTCGCCGCACAATTTGCCCACGACATACATGCAACGCCAGACAGCGAGTTAATCGCCGCTTCTGGTGAGGATCTCTATGAGCTTTCATTAGAAGCTCTCGATAAAGCCATACATCGCTTGATTGAAGGAAAAAGCCATTGCAGCTTGTACTTACATAGTGCTGAGCATGTGTCACATGAACAATGGCAATGCTTATTTAACCACCCGAAACTTGAGCGTGTTTTTGGTGCGACAACCCAAGTCGATCCGTCTATAAAAGCCCTAGCTACTCTAATTCACTTGCCGACACTCGATGAAAGAAAAGAAGACATTGGACCTTTATATAAGCACTTTGTACGCCACGCAGCGAGCCGTTATCAGCTTCAACCGCCACACATTAGCTTAGAAGAAGTCAAACATCTGACCGATTTAGAATGGCCAGAAAATATTAAGCAGCTACGCCAATTTGCAGAACTTCGCGCACTCAAGCCAGATACCTTCCGAATGGAAGATTGGAACAGTGAAAAAAGTATCGAAATTCAGAGTATGACTCAGCGCACAGAATACTTTGAATATTGCTTATTATTCGATGCACTACAAAGACACCGAGGCAGACTCAAAGAGGTTCAACTAGAATTACAGGTATCACGCAAAACCTTGTACGACAAACTAAAAAAACATCAGTTGGATAAAACCAAGTTCAAGGCGCAATAGCCATACTCTGACGGTATCTCCACTTTTCTTTTGCTAGAGAAGCATTGAAAACGCTCATTCGGAGAGAGAATGGTCTTCGTCTCATATTTTTATTCGCCGAGCATACTGACATGATCGGTTAATAATAATAAGATCAAAAAGATAATCAGCATTTATATAAGCAGGGACTGTGATGAGCCGAGATAACTACAACAAACTCAACAATGAAGAGTTGGATTTTGTTGACGACAAAACTGCAGCATTGCTCCTCAACACCCCCAACAGCGCACGTTTGATGCTCTGGGTGATGGTGTTGTTTTTTATTGCTGCAATAGGCTGGGCATCTTGGGCTGAAATCGACCAGGTCACTGTTGGTCAGGGAAAAGTCATTCCCTCTTCACAGATTCAAGTTGTCCAAAACTTAGAAGGTGGCTTAGTCAAAGAAATTTTAGTCAAAGAAGGTCAGTTGGTTGAAAAAGGTCAGCAGTTACTTCTGATCGATGACACTCGCTTTCGCTCTGATTTTCGTGAGCGTGAACAACAAGTTGCCAACCTAACTGCGTCTGTTCTGCAACTCTCAGCTTCAATCAACAGTGTTGCTGTGAAGCGTGATTTTGAAACGGAAAACTGGCGCCAAAGCGTAGTACTCGATTATGGCAAACTGACCTTTCCACCAACTTTAGAAGAAACTCAGCCGAAACTCACTCAGCGCCAGAAAGCAGAGTACCGCGAAGATTTAGACAATTTACGCAACCAACTTTCGGTGATTGACCAACAAGTTCAGCAAAAGCAGCAGGACTTAGTAGAGATTGAAGCGCGAGTAAGGAACTTACGTCAAAGCTATCAATATGCAAAGAAAGAATTAGACATCACCAAACCGTTGGCTGATGAAGGTGTTGTACCTCGTATTGAATTACTCAAATTACAACGCCAAGTCAACGACACCCGCCGCGAAATGACTTCCAGTGAGCTCAAAATCCCGGTATTAAAGTCAGCGATTCGAGAATCCATGCTTAATCGCATCGATGTTGCGCTCAAATTCCGCTCTGAACAGCAAGAGAAACTCAACAGCGCCCAAGACCAGTTATCTGCTTTGGTTGAATCAGCAGTGGGTTTAGAAGATAGAGTTAATCGAACTGTTGTGAACTCGCCAGTAACAGGCAAAATCAAAACGCTGAACATCAACACCGTTGGGGGTGTTATCCAGCCAGGCATGGATATCGTTGAAATTGTACCAACTGAAGATACGTTATTAGTAGAAGCGAAAATTGCGCCAAAAGACATTGCATTTTTGCGCCCAGACCTACACGCCATCGTGAAGTTTACGGCTTACGACTTCACTAAGTACGGCGGCTTAGAGGGTGAGTTGGAGCACATCAGCGCAGATACAACCCAAGATGAAGAAGGAAATAGCTTTTACATCGTTCGTGTCCGCACCGATAAAACGAATTTTGGTCAAGATGCAGATTTACCAATCATTCCAGGAATGACGGCATCGGTCGATATCATCACAGGGAAGCGAACCGTTTTGGAATATCTACTTAAACCGATTTTAAGTGCCAAAACGAACGCCTTGAAGGAGTAAATCACACCAAGGTACTCACAACGGCGAGTATTGAGCGATAAGTGATTAAATAAAAAGCACTTGTTTCTCACTGACGAACCCTTTAGAAGAGTATACTTGTGATATGAGTCGAATATGCGATCCAATTTGAAGCGTAAAGTTACATTATTAATCAGTTTAAGTTGTTTTTCGTTCCAAATTGGTGCGTTAAGCAGTAAAGAACAACAATGGGTCAATACGGTCACAGCGGTGTACGGCGAACGTGCGGGATTGCGCGTAAATACATGGCGAAAAAACCTCGACTTATTTAAACAATTAGAGACACATGAACAGCTCGCTGGCGTCAACGACTTTTTTAACCAGCTGTATTTTGTTGACGACATAAAACTGTGGGGAAAGACAGATTATTGGGCTACGCCACTCGAATTTTTAGGGAGTAATGCAGGGGATTGTGAGGATTTCACCATCGCCAAGTACTTCTCGTTACTCGAGCTAGGAATACCAGATTCTAAGATGCGTTTGATCTACGTAAAAGCCATCGAACTGAATCAGTTTCACATGGTATTAGCTTACTACCCAACCCCAAGCTCTGAGCCGCTCATTCTCGACAATATCAACCCTGATATTGTCCGAGCCTCTAAACGTAGCGACTTGCTACCGATATACAGTTTTAATGGTACAAACCTGTGGTTGATGAAGTCTTCTGCTAGCACTGGAGAGCTGGCAGGGAAAGCATCACGGTTGAGCCTTTGGAATGACTTACGCTCGCGCGAACGTAAGTTGCAGTTAAATAAACCTAAAATTAACTATGACGAGTGAGAAACATGACCCTATATAAGAAGCTTGTAGTGGGAATGGTTACGGTCTTTATACTCTTGTTGGCATCAGTATTCGTAATCCAATTCAACACGACTCGAGACAGCTTGGAACAACAGCAACGTTCAGAGGTCAACAACACCATTAACACCGTAGGTTTGGCATTGGCTCCTTACCTTAAAGACAAAGATAAAGTCGCGGTAGAATCCGTGATTAATGCTCTGTTTGACGGCAGCACCTACTCGGTTGTTCGCCTTACCGCTTTAGATTCTGACTACCAAATCGTGCGCACTTACCCGGTTAAACCAAGTATGGTGCCACAATGGTTTATCGACATGAATCTATTCAAAGCCATTCACGATAAACGCGTAGTAACCAGTGGTTGGATGCAACTTGCTGAAGTGGAAATCATTAGCCACCCAGGAGCAGCTTACGAGCAGCTCTGGCAAGGCTTTATTGGTTTGTTATCTGCATTCAGTGTCATTTTCCTGGCTGGTTTAATTGCGATTTCATACATCCTCCGTCGCTCACTAAAACCATTAGCGGCCATCGTGAAGAAAATGCATGAAATCGCTAATAACCAATTTGGTGAACCACTTGCTCGTCCAAGAACTAAAGATCTGATCGCGGTCGTAGATGGCATTAACATGATGTCTGCTCAAATTGAGCTGTCATTCAAAGAGCAAGCGAAAGAGGCACAACGACTGCGTGCTCAAGCTTACCTCGACCCTATCTCCAAACTGGGTAATCGCTCGTTCTACATCAACCAAATAGACCAATGGCTTGCAGAGCAAACGCAAGGGGGTATCGCGCTACTCCATGCAGAATACATTGGTGACATTTACGAGACAAAAGACTACCAACGCGCCGATGCCCACGTAAAAGAGCTGTCTCAACGTCTGAAAAACACCATTGATGTGCCGGGAGCTACCATTGCACGCCTATCTAGTGATGAGTTTGGCCTGCTTTTCCCACACATGGATGAAAGCGAACTACGCATTTTGGCGGACAGCATCGTGAACTGCGTTAACGGGTTGAACACTGATCCAACCGGCCTAGCCAAACCAAAAGCAGCCTTAGGTGTTGCGCATAGTAAAGACCAAAAAACGCGCTCTGAAATCTTATCTATGGTGGATAATGCGCTCTCGAAAGCCAAAGCTCAACCAGACAAAGCTTACGGCTTTATCGGCAGTGACACACCTTCTAACTTAATGGGTAAACAGCAGTGGAAAGCGCTGGTTGAAGAAGCGATTCATAGCGATTGGGTTAAATTCCGCTTCCAAGCAGCGAAGAACACTTGGGGTAAAGTGTTCCATAACGAAGTGTTCTCAAGCATCGAAAAAGAGGGCGAAACGTTCCGTGCCAACCAATATTTATTCGCACTAGAGCAGTTAGACGCCACCAATATTTTCGACCAATACGTTATTGAGTCGATGATTAAGATGCTAGAAAGTGGCGAGCTAACCGATCCTGTCGCGATCAATATTGCGCAAAGCAGCTTGTCTCAGCCATCGTTCATTCGCTGGACCACCAGCATGTTAGAAAAACACGCAAAAGTGGCCTCTAAGCTACACTTTGAAATTCCAGAAGAGTGTTTTATTGATCAGCCTCACCACACGGCGCTGTTATGTAATGCCATTCGCCAATCCGGGGCTGAGTTTGGCGTAGATAACTATGGACGTAACTTCCAGTCATTGGAGTACATCCAAGAGTTCCGCCCTAACTATGTGAAGCTCGATTACCTATTCACACACAACTTACACGACGAAAAACAGAAATTCACGCTAACGTCGATTTCTCGTACTGCTCATAACCTAGGCATTACGACTATCGCGTCGCGTATTGAAACTCAAATCCAGTTGGACTTTCTCACCGAGCATTTTGTTGAGGTATTCCAAGGATTCATCGTCGACAAGGAATAAAAAGGTTTACCACAGATGAAAGACCCTTTACTGAATTCGCTCATCTACGTTAGCCGTTACTATGGGTTAGCTAACTCGCCAGAAGCGCTGGTCAATGGCCTTCCGCTTTCAGACGGCAAGCTAACTCCATTTTTGCTACCAAGAGCAGCGGAAAGGGCCGGATTGGTTGCCAAGGAAAACCGTGCAGAGCTGGAGAACATCTCCAGCCTGATTCTGCCGGCAATCTTAGTTCTTAAAGGCGGTGACTCATGCGTTCTCAACAGCATTAACGCGGAGACACGCGAAGCCGAAGTCACCACCTTAGAAAGTGGAATGGTGCCAATCTCCATTCCATTAGAAGACCTACTTGAGCAGTACACTGGTCGCTACTTTTTAGTTAAAAAGCAATTCCGTTTCGATGAGCGCTCTCCCGAGGTGCTCAAAACCAACGAAGGTCACTGGTTTTGGTCAACCTTGTGGCAGTCAAAACGTATCTACCGCGATGTTTTAATAGCCTCACTTCTCATCAACCTCTTTGCCGTTGCCGCCCCGCTGTTCACTCGTTTGGTGTACGACAAAGTGGTACCAAATCTCGCGTTTGAAACCTTATGGGTATTGGCAAGCGGCATCTTTGTTGTCTTTCTATTCGATTTCATACTCAAATCGTTGAGAAACTACTTTATTGATGTCGCAGGAAAGAAGTCTGACATTCTGATTTCCTCCAAGCTGTTCAGCAAAGTGATGGGCATCCGAATGGAGTCCAAGCCGCCTTCGGTCGGCGCATTCGCTCGCCATCTTCAAGAGTTTGAATCTATTCGAGAATTCTTCACGTCTGCAACCGTCAGTGCCCTAATTGACCTGCCTTTTGCCATTCTGTTCTTGGTGATTATATGGCTAATGGCTGGCGATCTTGTATATGTTCCAATGGTCGGAGTGGTCATTTTGATTGTCCATTCGCTACTGATACAAGGACCGCTGCGTCGCTCTATAGAGGAAGGGTCACGCTTAGCATCGCAAAAATACGCCAACTTAATTGAGAGTCTAGCGGGGCTAGAAACCGTAAAAATGCTCAGCGCGCAAAGCCAATTCCAATACCGTTGGGAAGAAGCGGTGGCGCACATGGCGAACTGGAATATCAAAAGCCGCCGCATTACCGACAGCATCCAGAATGCGGCTGGCTTCGTACAGCAAAGTAGTAACGTTGGGATGATCATTCTCGGTGTTTATCTGATTGCAGAAGGCGAACTCACCATGGGTGGCTTAATTGCCGCAACCATGTTGAGTGGTCGCGCCATAGGGCCTTTGGTTCAGTTGTCTTTGCTCTCAACGCGCTACAACCAGGCGAAGTCTTCTATGACGATTATCAATCAAGTCATGGAAATGCCAGACGAGCAAGAAGAAGGGAAACGCTACATCCATCGCCCAATCATCCAAGGTAAGATTGAAATTGATCGCGTAACGTTTCATTACCCAGACTCTCCTGTCGCCTCTATACGTAACATTTCTCTCACGATAAATCCTGGAGAAAAAGTCGCGATAATCGGTCGGATAGGATCGGGTAAGACAACGTTAGAGCGCTTGATTATGGGCTTGTATAAGCCAACAGAGGGACACGTACGTATCGATGATACTGATATCGCACAACTTCACCACGTTGATGTTCGACGTAACATCGGCTGTGTGCCTCAAGATTCGAATCTATTCTTCGGTTCGATTCGCGACAATATTACCTTGGGTCGTCCACTAACCGATGACCGAGACGTGCTTGATGCAGCAAACCGTGCAGGCGTGACCGCATTTACACAATCGGATCCAGCTGGTTTAGAACGTCAAGTAGGTGAAGGTGGTGCGATGCTTTCTGGTGGTCAACGTCAAGCAGTCACGATCGCTCGTGCATTTTTAGGCCGTCCTCCCGTCCTACTCATGGATGAACCGACCAGCGCGATGGATAACCGCTCTGAAATGCATATTAAGCACCAGCTATCTCAGCTCAAACCGAGCGAAACATTGATACTGATTACGCATAAAACGTCGATGCTCGACATCGTTGATCGAGTAATTGTGATGGAGAAAGGCAGCATCATTGCTGATGGTCCTAAAGCGCAAGTGCTGAATGACCTGAAGCAAGGCAAAGTACGTGCGGTTAGCTAACCGAAATTAGCATTTACAAAAGAGAAAGGCCCCGTTTGACTCATGTTTAACGGGGCTTATTTTATTGAGAATCCAAGATAGTTAAGCTCTTCAAGCGCTATCCAAACGAGCACTAGCCCCACAATCACGACCAACATCATAATCGCCTTTTCATCTTCTTCCATTTGATAGATATCCTAGCAAGCCATTTCACTCAACACGTCTTAGGTTATCAGGACAAAAATCATATTCAGCACGTTTATACGCTCCTAGCCTCATACAATACCGGATATGAGATACAGCTCAAACATTAAACACTTTAAAACCGCATCAACTTTGGTTGAATATATGCGGTGAGCGCAAACAGAAGCAAAGCTCTTCACACTATTGATAAAACTCTACAACTCTCCGTAGGCTCTAGGGCGAAGTTCCTAGGTAGAGAGACGAAAAATGGAGAGAGAAAATTTGTGATTACTTACATCAGAAAATCAGCTATAACAGCGGTTTTCTTAATATCGTCGAGTTGAAGAAATGAATGATTGGATCCATCTAGATCAAGTGAGCCAGTATTTCACCGCTGGCTCTCTCGGGTACAAAGTCTTAATGGGCATTATTGTCCTGATTGCTTATCGCATTCTGAAGAGAATCGTCAATCGAGCCATTTTAAACTTAGCGACCTCAAAAGGTGTAAAAAAGGCCCGCCTGAGTTTTATTCAGCGTTGTTTTAACGTCGTGCTTTTATTTTTAACCGCGTCTGTTTTTGCCATTATCACCGGGATTGGCTATGGCGATGTGTCATTGTTCCTATCGTCCATTTTCGCCGTATTGGGTGTGGCGTTTATTGCGCAATGGTCAATTCTGAGCAACATCACTGCCAGCTTTTTGATCTTTTTTGTCTTCCCATACCGAGTGGGCGATCGCATTAAAGTCGTAGACAAAGACGAAGACATCAGCGGCGAGATTCAAGAAATCAGTATGTTTCACGTGTTAATTAAGCACGATAACGGTAACTTGATCACTTACCCAAACAACCAGATTTTGCAAAAAGCGGTACTAAAGCTGGCGAAAAACAAGCCAGAGCCAAGTAAAGCAAAATCTCGGATTTATACTCGCAGAAAGAAATAACCCACTAAAAAGCCGATGTATCTACATCGGCTTTTTAGTATCACTTGGTGGTCACAAATAACCCAAAGTTAATGGCGAAAAACAGTGAAGAGACAAAACGTATAAGCTGAAGGTCACCACTGTATTCTTTCATGATAAAAACATGACACATCGCCGAAACCAAAAGCGCCACTTTAACCAAAGTAAGCTTCTTCTTTACGAACCTTAAATAAATACAAAAAATAGAGATGGTGCAAGCAAAGAAAAAATCGTCATGAATAACCCTAGCTATAACAACCTGTTTATCTGCTATTTTTATCTAAAACATATCAAAGCTGTGGGAGCAAAAAAAATTGAGAAAACCAAATAGAATATAGCTAATCCAGTGCCTTTCTTCACCCTTCTGTCGACACCAACAATCCGAGGACAAAAAATAAAAATCAGACCAATAGATATAACGAAGTAAACCTTATAGTACTCTTGTATATTGCTATGTATTGCAGGAAGTCCACCAAAAGCTAACTCTAGTAAGCCTTTTATACCAACCAAATTCACTGCAAACAAAATTGAGAAAAGCAATCGAGCATTCAAGTCTGGATCTGATTGACCTCGCTCTTCCATTAACTGTCGCATAGAGAAAAACACGTTAGACAAAATGTTCAAAGCTTGATCTCCAGTATTATTTGAACAAATATTATCTCTTATTGAGCATAAGAGGCAGCCGTAAAGTCACGAACTTCTCCTTTCACTATGAAAACTGCCCGATAGATCAAAATAAAATTTCCATCCTTTAAGCCATTTCAAATCTCTTCTTGACCTCAACTTAGCTTTAGGTTTTAGCCTTAGTCGCACGATTCAAAATCAACAATGAAAAAGGAACCATTGTGTCCAAAATTGCGATTATTTATTTCTCTAAAACCGACGTTACTGGTCAGCTTGCTCGCGCGATTGCCGCAGGCGTTGAACAACAAGGCATTAAGCAGCAAGGTGAATGTGAAATCCTCTCTCACCGAATTGAAGGCAGTGAGATTATTGAGGGACGTTTTGTGAATCCTAACCTAATGGATGAACTTGCTGAGTGTGATGCGATTATCTTTGGCTCACCGACCTATATGGGCGGTGTAGCAGCGCAGTTTAAAGCATTTGCCGATGCAAGCAGTGAATCTTGGTATTACCAAAAATGGGCGGGCAAAATCGCGGCTGGCTTTACCAGTGGTGGAGCAATGAATGGCGACCAATCTTGCACATTACAATATCTACAAACGCTCGCTAACCAACACGGCATGATGTGGGTCGGGTTGGATAAGATCAGCAATTCTGGGGAGCAAAACCTGAATCGTTATGGTGTACAAGGTGGTATTGTTGCACAAGGTGGTGAAGGTGGTCAGTTGCATGCCTCTGATGTTGCAACGGCGGAGTATCTTGGCAAACGAATCGCAATGCTAGTGGACAAGCTCTCCGCTCGCTAACAATAAAAAGAAGCCCCGTAAGACACATCTTCGGGGCTTCGTATTTATCGCTTGTTTTGAGCGCTACTTCTTGATGTAGAGATCTTTCGAGTAGATGCGCCCTTCTACGTTGTTTTTGGCAAAACCGCCAACCGTAGGGCGAACCAAACGTGCTTGCATGTAGTAATAGATTGGCGCGATGGGCATATCTGCCGCCAGCAACTGTTCAGCTTGGTCGTAAAATCCTTGGCGTGCTTTCTCATTGGTTGCAGCCAATGCACTGTTCATCGCGTTGTCGTACGCTTCACTGCTGTAACGTGCAAAGTTACCCGAAGAACCTGAGCGAAGTAAGCTCAGGAAAGTAGACGCTTCATTGTAATCACCACACCAGGAAGCGCGCATCACATCGAAATTGCCTTGTTTACGCGCCACTAAGTACGACTTCCACTCTTGGTTTTCTAACTCCACGTTTGCACCGAGATTTTTTTGTAGCATCGACGCTATCGCAACCGCGATCGATTTGTTTGCCTCACTGGTGTTGTACAGCAATTTAAAATCGAGCGGCTTGTCTTGGCTGTAACCCGCTTCTTTTAACAACTGACGCGCTTTCTCGTCACGTTGTTGCTGACTCCACTTACTGTATTCAGGCGGCGTCGCATCAAACCCTGCGGTGTACTGATGCGCAAAAGTATAAGCAGGAAGGTTGCCCACTTGCGTGACACCATTTGTAATCACATCGCGCATGATGGAGTACGACACCGCTTGACGCACTCGCACATCATCAAATGGCGGACGAGTGGTATTGAACGCGTAGTAATACGTACACAATAATGGCACCACCGTGTAAGCCTGCTTGTAATCTTGTTTAAGCTTCTGCGCCATATGAGTCGGCACATCTGACGTGATATCCAGCTCTCCTGCCGCATAGCGATTGATAGACGCGTTTTGGTTTTCAAACGGAATGTAAGTCACTCTGTTTAGATGCGTATCTGCGCTGTCCCAGTAACTTGGACTCTTAACCAGTTCAATGCGCTCATTCACGACCCACTTATCCAATGTGAATGCACCGTTACTAACAAATTGGTCTGGATCGCTCCACGGCTTGTCGCGGTTTTCCACTGTCGCTTGATGCACTGGCATCATGGACGTGTGCCCAGTCATGGCAACAAAGTACGGCACTTGACTGTCCAACTCAAAACGTAGGGTGTATTTATCCACTGCCTTGATACCGAGATCGTCCAAAGGCTTTTTGCCCTCTGCTACATCGGTGATGTTTTTGATCTTGGTGAGTTTGAGATACCAAACATTTGGAGAAGCGGTTTTCGGATCTACCGCTCGGCGCAGTGAATAGACAAAATCATCCGCCGTCACAGGCTCGCCATTCGACCATTTCGCGTCTTTGCGAAAGTGAAAAGTAAAAGTTTGGTTGTCCTTGGTTTCCCATGATTCTGCCACACCGGGAATGATGTTTCCGTCACGATCTTGAATCACAAGCCCTTCAAATAAGTCACGAATCACATGCATTTCTGGCAGACCTTCGGCTTTCGATGGGTCAAGCGTCGCCGCCTCTGCGTCATTCGCACGTACTAAATGCTGTTCTGCGGCAAGTTGAATGCCTTTAGGTAAGGTCTCCGCAGCAACTGATGTAGCAAGAAAAGGGGGGAATAAAGAGGAAATCAGCAACGCCGTTGAATGTTTTTTAAAATCCATATCGTTTTTCGTTCTCCTAACGCGTCTTGTGAAGCAAGTGCCACAATTAACATTTCAACCGTTGACGAGTTTAAACGGTTCAGTTTAGCTAGGTGTAATTAGCTTAGATATTGATAGTACTTCATCAATCAGGAGATTACGGTGAGTCTAATTCCAAGAACGGAAAGAGCGGCATTTTTAATTCGGCCAACATCATACGGTCAATCCGTGCTTGGTGCGCCATTACTGTATTTTCCGGCTCAAGTCGAAAGTACTTCGCGAGGTTTGATTTTGGCAGGCACTCACGGGGATGAGACGGCCTCGATTGCAGGTTTGTCCTGCGCGCTAAGAAGCTTGCCTGCTGAAAACGTACGACATGATGTGATTCTGTCAATGAATCCTGACGGCAACCAACTAGGCACACGCGCAAATGCAAACCAAGTGGATCTCAATCGCGCGTTTCCAACCCAAAATTGGACTGAGCATGGCACAGTGTATCGATGGAGCTCTCACACACCCGTTCGAGACGTACAGGTGAAAACTGGCACTAAAAACCAGCTAGAGCCAGAAGTTAGCGCATTAATTAACTTGATTGAACTGCGCAAGCCAAAGTTTGTGGTGTCGTTTCATGAACCACTTGCGTTTGTGGATGATCCCAAACATTCCGACCTTGCCAAATGGCTCGGCGAGCAGTTTCAACTGCCAATCGTTGACGATGTCGACTACGAAACACCCGGCTCATTCGGCACTTGGTGTAGTGAACGTGATTTACCTTGCATCACGTTGGAGTTACCTGCGATTTCTGCCGATCTCACCATTGAAAAACATCAGTCCGCCTTTATTGCTTTGCTGAGGCACGATCCGGATCTTTAGTCCGCTGTTGAACAAGCGATCATGTGAGGATCTGCTTGATGTCGGTACTGATATCGCTGATCAACTGACGTGCACTGTCGTCTCTTTGCTGAACCAAGATGATAAACAGCAAATCGGTGATCACGTTTTGCGCGGTGCGTGAAGCAATGGATGAGCTGCGATGTTCCGTTTCATTGGCGATGGTATCAAACGTAATATCGGCAATGCCGCGCAAGCGACTTCTTCCGGGCGCTGATAACGCAATCACCTTCGCGCCCTGCTCTTTTGCCGCTTCTGCCGCGACGAGAATTTCTTTGCGCTCACCCGAAAACGAGATTGCGATCTGAACATCTTCTGGAAAGAGGGTACGAGCAACAGCAATCTGCACGTGGCTGTCTTGTTCAGAAAGCGCCGTAATACCAAGTTTAAGCAGTTTAAAGCTTAAATCCTTCGCGGTCAGTGCAGAGCCCCCAATCCCGACCACTTGCACTCGACGCGCTTCACTCAACCATTTCACCGCTTGGTGACACGCTTCGTAAGACAGCGTATTGGTGGTTTGAAACATAGCATCGGTTTTCGCTTTCACCAGTTTCTGTGAAATAACCGCAATGGGGTCGTCAGCCAAAATATCACTGTGCAGCGGTGTCGACTGCATCGCATGCTTACGGCCAATCTCTTCATTCAGAGCTAATTTAAACTCGCTGTAACCTTTAAAGCCGATACGCTGAGTAAATTTCACAATGCTCGATTGACTCACTTTTACTTGCGCCGCAAGTTCTTGGCTAGTGAGCAGCGCCGCCTTTTCTGCGTTTTCAACAATCCAATCGCCAACCAAACGACCACTTTGCGAAAGCTGAGTACGCCTCGCGACTATCCTATTGATAACTGACACAACAAAAACCTCAAAAATTTTAAATAAATTATTCCAAAACAGAAATAATAGGCGTTTGATTTAACCCCCTGATTATTCTAACCAAGACAGTTAATCCCGGATGTAATAGACGTATATTTTCTCTCATTATTCCAAATTTCGCCTGCACAAAGAATAACCTCAAGTGTGATTTTTATCACCAAAACAGAATATTTTATTCCATAGAATCGCCCTCAGATTGAACATTACGAAGAGTGTAAAACATGAAAATTGATTTAAGCCGATTGGTGACAGAAAGCCGTAATCCAGCCAGTGCAGAGATTGATACGCTTTCGCCCATCGAGATGCTGCAAGTCATTAATGAAGAGGATCAAAAGGTCGCGCTAGCGGTAAAAGCGGTGCTACCACAAATTGCAGAGACAGTTGATGCAATTACCCAAGCTTTTGCAAATAGTGGCCGTTTAATTTACATGGGAGCTGGTACGTCAGGTCGCTTAGGCATTCTTGATGCGAGCGAGTGTCCTCCTACCTACGGCACGCATCCAGACATGGTGATTGGCTTAATTGCAGGTGGACACCAAGCGATTTTGAAAGCGGTAGAAAACGCAGAAGACGACGTGAAAATGGGTCAAGACGACTTAAAAGCGCTTCACCTCACCAAGCATGACGTGGTTGTAGGCATAGCTGCAAGTGGCCGCACGCCTTATGTGCTAGGTGGTTTGGAGTACGCTAAATCCATTGGAGCGACGACCGCATCTATCGCCTGTAATCCAGAATGTGCCATGGCAAAAGCGGCCGACATCGCGATTCTGCCGATTGTTGGCGCAGAGGTCGTTACTGGATCTTCTCGCATGAAAGCCGGCACCGCACAAAAACTGGTGTTAAACATGCTCACGACAGGCGCAATGATTCGTAGCGGTAAGGTATTTGGTAACTTAATGGTGGATGTAGAGGCCACCAACGCCAAGCTCATCCAACGCCAAACCAACATTGTTGTAGAAGCAACTGGTGCATCAAAAGAAGAAGCAGAGCGAGCATTAAATGCCTGCGATCGACACTGCAAAACTGCCATCTTAATGATTTTGGCCGATTTGGATGCCGAACAAGCCAAATCACGCCTCGCCGCGCACAACGGTTTTATTCGCGCAGCACTAAATAATAACTAAATAATCCGAGTTCTGAAGGATAGACCCTATGGCAAAAATAACTTCAAACACAGTATCGCAGTTGCTGTCCGCAGTGGGTGGCAGCAGCAACGTAAGCAAATGTGGTAACTGTATGACGCGTTTGCGTTTATCGCTCGCCAACAATGGTTTGGCTGATCAGTCTGTTATCAAGCAAATTCCCGGCGTAATGGGTGTGGTGGAAAGCGATGAGCAATTTCAGATCATTCTCGGTCCCGGAAAAGCTCAACAAGCGGCAGAGATGATGAATCAATTGATCGACAGCTTAACTTCTGGTTACAGTGAAGAACCAGATATGCCGCAACAAGATCTTTCTGCCGTCGCGGCCGAGCAGAAAAAACAGATGAAGAGTAAGCAAACCAGTGCGGTTCAGCGTTTTTTAAGCAAGTTTGCTACCATCTTTACGCCGTTGATCCCTGGCTTTATTGCCGCTGGTTTGTTGCTAGGTTTTGCGACGTTATTGGAACAGATGTTTGTTCTCGACCAGACACCAAGCCAGTTTATGTTGGATTTGATCGCCTACATGAAAGTCTTTGGTAAGGGTCTGTTTGCTTTCCTAAGTATTCTGATTGGTTACAACGCGCAGCAAGCGTTTGGCGGCTCTGGTGTTAATGGTGCCATTCTCGCCTCTTTGTTTGTGCTGGGTTACAACCCAGAGGCTACATCCGGTATTTACTCTGGCATGAACGAGTTTTTCGGCTTTGCGATTGATCCGCGCGGCAACATTATCGGCGTACTTTTGGCGGCGATCATCGGTGCGCAAGTCGAGCGTAAGGTTCGTCAATACATGCCAGATGATCTGGACATGATCTTAACGTCCGTTATCACTCTGTTGATCATGGGTGCGGTAACCTTCTTGATCATCATGCCAATCGGCGGCGAGCTGTTTAAAGGGATGTCTTGGTTGTTCCTCAACTTGAACGATAACCCATTAGGCGCTGCAATCTTGGCAGGTTTGTTCTTAATTTCTGTGGTATTTGGCATCCACCAGGGTTTTGTTCCAGTGTACTTCGCATTGATGGAAGCACAGGGCTTTAACTCGCTATTCCCTATCCTAGCGATGGCTGGTGGCGGTCAGGTTGGCGCGTCAATGGCGCTGTATTTCAAAGCCAAAAAAGACGCTCTACTGCGCACTCAAGTTAAAGGCGCTATTATTCCGGGTCTTCTAGGCATTGGCGAACCATTGATTTACGGCGTGACATTACCACGCGTAAAACCATTCGTTACCGCTTGTATTGGTGGTACTGCGGGCGGCTTCTTTATCGGTTTAGTTTCTTACCTTGGCTTACCAGTTGGTCTTAATACGGTATTTGGCCCGTCCGGTATCGTGGCGATTCCTCTCATGACATCTGAAAATGGTATCTTCCCGGGCATGATGGTGTTTGTTGCCGGCCTGCTTATCTCTTACATCGTCGGCTTCCTCGCGACTTACTTCTTTGGCTGCAAAGACGTCGATTTAAGCTAAATCATTCTTCCCCTATAGGAATGGACTAGCTCGCGCCCTTGGCAAACAAGGGCGCACCCTCTCTCTACTTCACGACAATTTTTCTTATTCCGTTACTCGGAAGGGGCTTTGTCGTACCTAAAACAATAGAAATGAAAGGTCGTTAATCATGAAAAAGCACATTTTGACTCTACTTCTCCCTACATTGATGGCATCAAACGCAATGGCAGCGCAGCTGTATCAAGCGGAAGATGGGTCAGTTTTAAATATTTACTCTCGTCTTGGTTTCAATGTCACCAGTAAAAATGACGAGCACGGCGATGCAAATGGCGAGTTTGATGGCCGTATTGGTTTAAACGGTTCACAAACCATCAACGAGTACGCGTCGATCATCGGCCAAGCGCAATACCAAGTGGGTGCAGCTGAATACGCAAACCAAGTAAACGACAAACCGTCTCTGACCGCGCGTTATGTATGGGCGGGGATTGATGCGAAAGATTATGGTCGCATTACAGGTGGTCGCGTGGCATCTGGATTGATTATGTTTACCGACATTGGTGATGTGTTCGCCTCTTCCGATGTTTCTATGGCGCGCCAAGCGAATAAAGTCGACAAAACCGCGACGCAAGTTTTCCGTCAAGATGGCACGCTACAATACCAAAACAGCCTAGGCAATTTCGATTTTTCTGTCGCGTACATTTTAGGAAACAACACTTCTGAGCTCGACTACGGTTACAACACTGCACTGCGTTATACGCTAGACATGGGAAATTTGGGCACCTTGGCACCAGTGCTAGCGATGCAGAAAAATAAAGGTGATGCACGTGAAAGCAACGACACCGAATACACATTCTGGGGCGCAGGTACGCGTTACTACTTAGGTGATTTAATGTTGGGTGCGTTGTACTCGGAAGATGAACTAGAGGGCTATTACTCACAAACCAGTACCGACAAAGTGATGGAACTGACGGCGGTTTACAGTGTAAATGACAAATGGGCACTGCGTGCTGGTTATCGTTCTTTAGAAAACAGTGATGGTGACGAGCTAGAGCTGAAAGATACAACGCTAGAAGTGCAATACAAACTGACGCCTCGTTCTTCTATCTACACAAACTACGTTGATCGTAACGGCTCGCGTGGCTACAGCAATGGACAAGAAGTCTCGTTTGGCGGTGCGCACGCAGACGAAAGCTACTACCACTTAGGTCTGCGTTACGAGCTGTAAGCACGATATTTAATGTCAGTTAGCTGAATCCATGAGCTTCTTCTATGTCCGGTCAGTAGTTATTGCCTTTAATGCTGATTTGAAGAAGCTCACCCTCGTAATATGTTTTCTTCGTTACCTGTTTTGACCAACACGCCTGCATCAGGGAAGCTGGTGACAGTGTTTTCGCATTCCTTTGCTTCCTCTTTTGTTGCTAAGTTTATTGTCGCTATTCGCCGACAGAATATATGTTCCTAAAGTGATCAATGAACGCTCGCGTTCTTCTTGGTAAGTGCTCACGTTTTGGGTAAAGCAGATAAAGCGGCAAAATCGCATCCGTTTGCCAATCTGGCAGCAAACTCACGAGTTGTTCTTTTTGTGCAGGTTCGAGTTCGGCCAGCGCAAATTCATCTAACATGGCAACACCACAACCAGCCAAAGTAGCATCCAACATGGACCGGACAAGATTAAAACTCAGCGTACTTTCTAACCCAATACTGCACTGCTGCTGAGTTTGCTTATGCGTAAACGTCCATTTATCTAACACCAAGTCGCGACTTTTATAAAGGATGTGCTCTAAGTCACCAAGATTCTCTGGCGTACTTACATTTGGTTTATCAGCTAAATACGAGCGATGAGCGATCGGTTTACAGTGTAAAGTGCGTAGCTGATGGCCGACGTATCCCTCTGGAGGAGTCTCGGTAAAGTAGAATGCGATATCAAACCCAGCTTCAATCAAGTCGAGAGGTGTCTCTGTAAAGATCACTTCGACGCTCACTTGTGGATGTTGCAATCGAAACTCGATCAATGTTTGGCTGAGTAACGCGGCTCCGAAAGAAGCAGACGCCGCTATTCTCAATTTTCCCGATACGATCTCGTTTGCCATGACTTGCTCATTGATCTGCTCAGCGCCTTCGAGCAGTTGCTTTACCTGCTGATAAAACCGCAAACCATCGTAGGTCAAATTAAACTGGCGCGTAGTTCGCTGAATAAGCTGCACCGACAATATCTCTTCAAGCTGTTTAAGTTGCCGACTTACATGCGCATTCGAACAATTCAGGCGCTTTGCCGCGCCAGCAATACTTCGCTCCTCGCACAAAGCGACGTAAAGTGGTACGTAGCTGAGCCATTTTATTTCCATACAGTAATTCTGAATCTCTAAAATCAAACTACTGGAAATAATAGAAAGCATCTAAACTCTGTACAACCTAAATTTGAAAGGATGAGTTATGAGTGTTTTCGACACGTGGTTAAAAGGTCAAGTCATTAAAGATCACATCACAAATCCCAATATCATCGTTGGCGATTACAGCTATTACTCGGGCTTCTATCATCAAAAAAGCTTCGAAGAGCAAGCCGTACGCTACTTGTTGGGTGACCCCGTCACACTTCAAGAATGGCAAAGTAGAGAACCCGGTAGCATCGACAAATTAATCATTGGCAAGTTTTGTTCCATCGCTTCTGGAGCCACCTTTATGATGGCAGGAAATCAAGGTCATCGCATTGACTGGATTTCGACATTCCCCTTCTCTCCTGAAGAATTTGGAGAAGGCGTGCAAGACGGCTTCGAGCGTGCCGGAGACACGGTGGTGGGGAACGATGTTTGGATTGGCAGCGAGGCGATGATCATGCCCGGAGTAAACATCGGCGATGGAGCCGTCATCGGAGCACGCGCCGTAGTGACGAAAGACGTGCAACCTTATTCGGTGGTGGTTGGAAACAACCAAGTCGTACGTCAACGATTTAGCGATAAAGAGATTGAAACTCTACTCAATATCCAATGGTGGAACTGGCCAATAGAACACATTAAACAAGCAATGAAAGTAATGTGTAGCAGCCAAGTTGGTGCGCTTGCGGACTACTATCAAGAGCACATTGTCGATTTGTAGATAAAAAAAGCCCACACATCTTGTTGCGACGTGTGGGCTCAGTGAGTAAGAAAGCTTAAACCGCAGCGACGTCCTCTTCTTCCAAGTTCGCCGAGACTTTAATTTCGTATTGATTGAAACGGAACGAACAACCGCCATGAGTGCGCTTTGTCGTTACTTGTTCGTCGCCAAACTGCACCGTCACGCGAGTGAAGACACGCTCTTTGGCTTCGACAATATTTTCTTCTAACGCGACTTCAAAGTCATGTTCCGTTTGTTCTAGCTTTTGCTTTATCGCTTCAAGCTGCTCGTTGTTTTGTGTTTTCATCACATCAATCTGAGCTTGTTCTTCGTCGGTACGTTCGGCTTTAGGACGTTTCTTAAATTCGAGCTCTTTGCGAATCACATCCATCGTGCCTTCTTGAGCGCGTTTGTATTGATCTTTTAGCTCTGCTAATCGCTCCTTAAATGCAGAATAGCGCGCGAACGCTTCTACCTTAGTGGCGGTGTCGCCTTCTACGCCCAATTGCAAGCACACCACTTTGTCACCGACTTTTGCATCTCCGCCGCTGAGCGTGCCGTTCCTACCGTTCGCATCCAGCACCGTCAGATTGCGCCCACAAACAATATCGTTATTCATGCTGTGCACCGCCAATTCAATATCTTCTCCGGCTTGCAAATCACAATATTGGGCGTAGCTTGCGCGAATCGAACCTTTGGCTTTGACGTGACAACTCTTTGGCTGGCCATCACTCACGGTGTGGCCAATGATCCCTTTACCAACTTGAATGTCGTCTTGCGCTTGTACGTCAGCCGATTCAATGAAGCCGCCTACAGTAATAGAGCCCGTAGCTTTAACAATCATTCCGGATTCAATGTTGCCACCGATAATCACATTCCCTTTAAATTTCACGTGACCTGTATTCACGCCAACGCTATTGAGGCAAAGTGCGTTATCAACTTCAATGGTTTTGTCTTTAATCAGAGGCGTACCGGATACCGATGCAATCAATAGGTTTGGGTCGCGCTTGCTTATCTCGGTGCCCTTGCCTAGCTTCATTGGGCTGTCTTTTCCAGCTTGTGGAGGAATCACTCGCCCTTGAACAGTAAAACCTGGCGTACCTTTGGTCGCAGGCGTGCGGCGCATCACCTCATCGCCTACGTCAACCGCGATAGTTTCACCGAGGTTACGTAAATCAATTTTGTCGCTAGCAGATTGGCCGTCTTTGGGTTTGAGGATGCGTTTGGTGATGTCTTTAACGAGAGGAGTAAAAAGAGCGTCTTTGCCTTTGATAGGTTGCTTACCAACCGCTACAGGTTGAGAAAAAGTTTCGCCTGGTTTGAGCTGAGTGCTGACAACCAACACTTTCTTCAAAGCCAGTTTGTTGATGCCTTTCGAAACTCGCGCTTGAGCAAGGGCTTGAACAATCTCGGGGCCACGTAAACCTCGGCCTCCGTACGCGCCGACAACGTTCATACTGGCGAGCATGTCATTATTCGATAATTCAACCTCAACTTGCGCGTTGCGTTTTTCCGCAATGACGATGCCTTCGTAGGCCTCGGCTTTACGTTCTTTGGCGCAGTTAATGAATCTCACGACTTCCCCCTCAACAACAAACATCTTTTCAGCGTTCATTGCGACGAGCTGCTCGTTTAATTCATTTTGATTTAGCTCACCACCGAGGTCCACTTCTCCCGGAAGACGGGCTATCACCTTGGTCTTATCTTCAGATAACTCAAGACACAGCTTCCACATACCCTTACCAATTTGCTTCCCATCAACACTTTCAGTCTACCCAAATCCGTTTTCTGAACAAACCTCGCATTTCTTATTATAGGGCTCACGTCACTAAAGAAAGTAATCCATCAATAACGGTTAAACAGATATTAAGAAAGCATTTCGATTTAACCTAAAGCTCAATCAAAATACACGCTGAAATAAAAAGGAGCTGGATTTACAGTGTAAAATCAGCTCCTAATAATTTCATTTACAGTGTAAATTTCCCTTTAGTGTTTACAGTGTAAATCGTTCCAAATGTGTCTTACTTCGTCCCTTAACTGCTGCTCAACTTGCCTTCTTCCAGGTAAACCAAATTGCAGAGCGCATTCAGTCCAACTACGGTTAAGAAAAAGCTTACTGATCATCAAGTCGGAAGCGGAGTTCAAACCTAAGTTAAGTAACCACTGCTGAAGCCAAGCAGACACGGACTCATAACTGTTACCACCATCAGCATAGCATTCAATTAGTAATAACTTAGCGGGATGAAGTGGACTCATTCCCAAAGGTTGCAGTAATAGAGCCCGAAAAATAGAGGCTTCTAATTTTGGATAGACGTCAGCCACATTGTTAGACAACATTTCTTCAAATAGCGCCTGAGATTGGTCGACCCAAGCCGTCTGTTGGGAATCACAAGGTTTGACCATCAAGACTGAATAACAACCGCTAGCAGCATCGCGCATTGACCCTAAACGAATTGCACGGAAGTTCGATTGTAGCCAGAAATGGACCAACTCTTCCGTCGCACCGAAACTCGTGGATAAGTAAGCAATGTGTTTAGCCGCCATTTGATCAAGTTGCTGCAGCATTTTTTGACCGATGCCTCTTCCTTGCAATTCCGGATGAACAGCAATTCTCATGACTCGCAGCGTCGATAGATTCGCGACATTCGGAAATCCTAGGTGGTTTGCAATCGTAACTGGGGCTAAGTGTCCTTTAGGACGACGCTTACCAAGCTGAATTTCTTCAACCAATTCGGCGTCAAGCCCACCCTCTTCGACCGCTAATATTACCCCCACAACCACATTATCTTGCTTAGCAAAATAGAGCTGACTGTTGTCGTCTTGCAAAAGGTGAATCAAATCATTCGGCGAGGTCTGATAATGAGCATTCACCAAAAGAGCAAAGCCCTCGCGCAGCAAACTAGGCTGCGATATCAAATCGTCCTTATCGGCTTTAGAAAGGGAAATTGAGTCGACCTGGTTAAGTTGATGGTGCGTTAACTCCGCATCCAACAAAAACGCGTCATAGAGCCATGATTCGAGCGCATCATTCATGCTCCAGCGGATGGGCTGTGTCATGTGCCATGTTTTCATCCCCGAACGCTGTTTCTGAAGCCAATCAACAAATTTAATCGTAAAGCCCCGGCCACAACCTTCATAACCGTGAATAGTCGTAGAAAAAACGAGTCGATGATAATGTTCGGTAATGCTTTTGAGCATAGGAACTGGAATTGCAGCCGCTTCATCGACAAGTAACAAATCACATTCAGGTCGGCTCGATAGAAGTTCGTCAGGAGCAATGAATTGAATGGCTCCCTGCCCTGATTCTAATCTGTCCTTCCTAATACGCTGCGCATTAGGAAGTAACCGCAAAGCATGTTGGTAAACAGGCTCAATAGCTTTTATAGATGGTGCCGTAATTAAGATTCTAAGTGGCTTCTGCTGTAATAAGTTCGCACACGCAATGCCGAGGGCACTTGTTTTTCCGCGCCCACGATCAGCGGTCAAAATTAATGGTCGCTTTCGATGTCCTGTCACCACCTTTTCAATTAGAGAAATGGCATGTTCTTGTTCCGTGTAGTGGCTTTCTTTTTCTGCTTGCTTGATGTCTGGAGCCGTTGGCAATGGTTTGTCTTGCTCAATAACAACGAGCTTCTCCCATTGTTTGTGCATCCATTGCTGAGCAAAGTTCGCAGTTTGTCGCGGCTCAGTAATGATAATAAGAAGGCCACCGCCAACCAATGTGCCAAGCGCGGCGGTAAAGCTATTTGCGTCAAAACCATTTCGAGCGTCAAACAATAGAACGTCACACTCTCTGCCTAACAACATGTGCCCTTGTTTAGGCGAAACACTGTATGCGTTTTCCAAACCAAAATCGCCGACACAAAACCAACGTTGATACATCTGTGTTTTATGGAACTCTGACACCAATGCATCTTGCCAAGAAGACTCGCCTTGAATGACGATGCCGAATCTTTGGAAAGATTGGTGAGCTTGTTGTTGAAGTGATGAAAGGAAATCAGATTGTGTCTGCATTTTGTCTATCCAACGTTGAACTGACGCAATGGTATCACATCTTTAATTTGACGCTTCTCAGATATAAAAAAACCGCCCGGGGGCGGTTGATTCAATCATCTTTTGTTATTGCAGCTTGTTTTGCACAAAGGCAAGAATCTCTTCCATCAAGCTGTCGTCAACTTTCTTCAAGTTCAACGCCAGACTGCTACCTTTTCGGCTGTAGCTTGCTCGACCTTTTACTAAGTCGACTTTTTCGGTCTTCTTGCCAGGTTTTGCTGGTGCAAGCTCAGCAATCCAGTTTTCGATGCTTTCCGTGACTTCTTTTGTCAGACGAGCAACGCCTTGAGCTGTGCTTCGCTGCCATAAAAAGCCTTCGCTAGAGCGACACTTATCTAACAGCTCTTGCTGCTGCTCTGGCGTCAACGTTGAAAACTGTTTGTGCAGTTTCACAATAGTTGGACGACCAAGATCGCCGACATTGGGATACGCTTGAAGCAGTTCTAACGGTAATGCCGCCGCTTTTAAAGCGCCACTTACTAAAGCTTCACTGCACTGGAACATTTTCGCCAATGCTTTCTGATCTTCAGCTTCACCACTATCTAGTTTAGCCTGCATCTCTTTACCTTTTTCGTACAAAGAGAGCGGCTTGTGAGCATTTGCCACATCAGACAAAAACTTTGCATGGTCAGTATTGATGTTGTCAGCAACATAAACCAAAAAATCTTGCTCCGCGAGGATACAAGACATGCGACGACGGCTACCATCTAAAACTTCAATCTTGCCATCTTTAGTTCTACGACCCACCGCTGGATATTGTTGGCCACGCTCTTTGAGTGTGACTAAAACATCAGATAAAGCATGCTCGTTTAAGAACGATTGCTCACGAGCGTTATCAACAAACACCGTTGTTTCTGTCGCGACTTTCTCTGCAGGAATACGAACAAGTTCAAACTGAACAATGTTTTCACCTGCGACAGCTAGCTCAATCGTTTGAGCTTTTTCTTTTGCCGCGGTTTGCGCCTCTTGTGGAGTCACAACACGACGTTTATTCGTTTTGCCAAATAATTTCGCGTTTAATTCAGACGTTTTCAAAGCCATTTACTTATTACCCCTGATTCAATGACGGCCAATTAGAATGCAGCACACGCTCTAATTCCAGTGCGCTTTTATGAACAGCATCTTGTGCGGTGGCTAGCGTCTTCTTACCGCCTTCAAAATCGCTTACTGTCAGATCAAATACTGTGCTGTAGGTATCGGCACAGGTTTCAAACGCACGGCTACGAGGGATAGTAGCCATCATAACTTGGTCACCTAGAAGATAGTTCATTTCAGTTAAAACAGAAACTTGCTTCTTATTGTCGTCCTCAAACATGGTTGGCATCAAGCGAACAAACTCAAGACCATTCCAGTCTTCCGGAAACATTTCATATACCGTAGGCAAATGCTGGAAGAAGTTTACTGTTGAAGCCCAGTCCAGACGCTTAGCCGCACAAGGGATTAACAACGCATTTGATGCATACATCGCATTCCATACTAGTGGGTCAACGTGTGGGCCGGTATCAATCATGATGATATCGAAGTCATCAGCAATTTTATCAATCAGTTGCTCTTTTAGCAGACGGACGATATCGAGTGATGGATCTTCAGATAGCGTTTGCCATGCTTCAGCATTAAACATTGCGTCTTCTGGAAACGCTGAAATCGACTTTAAGTTCGGGTATTGCGTTGGCAGCAATACGTTTTTACGCAAAAATTCACTGTCAATTTCTACACCATCAGGCACGTTACCCAACATAATGTCTACAGCAGAATAGATATTGTCATGCTCTGCCATGCTGATTTGTGGGTTGAGGAATAAACGTAGCGAGCCTTGTGGGTCTAAGTCGATTAAACAAATACGGTAGCGTTTATCCAAATTTAGCGCTAAACATGCCGCTAAATGGACCGCTGTCATTGATTTACCTGTACCACCCTTCTGGTTCTGCACGTTAATAATCCAAGGTTTGTTACCTGAATTCTTCTTACGCTCATGAAATTTAGGCACTTCAGCCGCATCCATAAGCATATGTGCTTCTTCTAACGTAATTGAATAATGATTCGCGTTATTTTTAGTAAATTGATGGCCAGCCGCTTCCATCTTACCAATCGCGTCATCGAGCTTACGACGAGTTAAACCTGAACGGGTTTCCATCATCGCCTTAGACATTGGTGGGAAATAGTTATCGCTTCGCTCTTCTAAAACAATTTCAATACGGTCAGCTTGAACCTGCTGAGTCAGCTCCGCCAACTCAAGAAGGTTTTCAATCGTTTTTTCTCTTTTCATGCCAAATTCCGTTGGAAGGATTTATGCTTGCAATTGTACAGCAGTAAAGACCAAAAACAACAAAAAGGTGCACAAACATTTTGAATAACCATCACATAAAAAAACACTCAAATCGACGCTTTTATGATTTATGGTAAAAAACATAACTATTTTTAATTAAATAATCTTCGAATAAATGGACACCTTAAACTTAAAAATAAAAGTGTTACAGCGTCACCCATTTACAATGTAAATCAATTTTCTACCGGAACGATTATATTCTTAAGCTAAATTACGGATTATGTTAGGCCAACCTAATTTAAACAAAAAATAGAAAGCAATCTTTCAACATGAACGCTAATAACAACCTTGATCATGTATCCGAGCCAAAAAGGGCAGTTCAAGTGATGTTCCTATGGAAGTATGATCAAGGTATACTTATGATCATGCTTCCATGATAAAACATAAATACGAAAGCATGATCATGCTTCCCAAGAATAGTCCGAAACTAGGTTTTACTGCGGAATAAGAGCTACTTGGATGTATTTTCATCACATGCGTAATTTATCATCAGTATTGTCTCCAGAACGATAGCTATCTCAGCTCTTGATCATCGATCCGAGTATCAATAACATCGACAATGCTCAATAAAATCCTCATTAAGATCATTATTAAACACAGCATCTGTGGATAACCTGTAAAAACATCATGATCATCGTTTCAAGACTCTTTTGATCATCTTTTCATAAACTTAATGATCATGCTTACGAGTAAATATGATCATGCTTTCAGGCTATTGTTGATCATAGTTTCAGAATTAGCATGATCATAGTTCCGACATGCATGAAAATAATCACTTTATAGAACATGTACTTAGCGGAAAAACGACAGCCAGATCATTAGATCATATAATCAATTAAGATCAGATTAATCAAAAAGATCAGTTATTTAAAAAACAATCTTTTTTCTTTATTTATGATCTGTTTTTCTTTATTCTTCGGAACCATAGCACAACTACGGCTAGTGTGATCTGGATCTAAAATGACGGCTGATGAAAAAATTCTGATTAAAGCACCTAGAAGCCATAAGGATGGCCATCTTTTTGAGGTACATGAGTCCTCTGCAGATTGGGTAGAGCAGTACCAACATTTCAAAGGGGTGACCAAAAGCATCTTAGAGTTGCTTAATCTGATCTCATTGCGAGGTTTCAGCAGCAAAGATGGATTGGTTTCAACCACAGAGATTGTGGAAGCGACGGACGGACAACTCACTCGTGCAGCTCTGCAACAACGCTTACGTGCAGCAGTAAACATTGGTTTGTTTACTCAAACTCCAGTGCGGTTTGAAGAAGGACTTGCTGGTAAGACGATGTTACATAAGTTTGTTAATCCTAATCAGCTTATTTCAGTGTTGGGTGCAACAAGTCTTGTTACAGACAAAGTACGCCAAAACGAAAAGCAAAAACGTTCAAAAGCATTGGCTCAAACCCAAGTCAACAAGCGTTTGTTGAATGAACATGGGTTGAATACCCCTCCAACGATGAAAGATGAAGCCGATCAATTTGTCGTGTCTCCAACGAATTGGGCTGGGATCATTGACCAAGCACTTGCACCACCAAGAACTCGAAAAAGTTATCAGAAATCCATGGTGTCGATCTCTGGTACCAAAGCGGTTATTGAAACGCGATCATCCAAAAATATCATGACCGTGGATGATCTGATGACCTTGTTTGCTCTGTTCACATTGACCGTGCAATACCATGATCATCACAAAGATCAGTATCAACTCGATGCAGCACACGTGCCGAACAAGACGCCGTTATACATTACTGATATTTTGTCGCTTCGAGGCAAAAAAGACAGTGGTCCAGCACGTGATTCTATTCGCGACAGTATTGATCGTATTGAGTTTACCGATTTCCAGCTGCATGAACTTACTGGTCGTTGGCTAAGTGAAAACATGCCAGAAGGATTCAAAAGTGATCGTTTTCGTTTTCTTGCTCGAACCATCACTGCGTCTGAAGAAGCGCCTGTAGAGGGAAGCGATGGTGAAATTCGTATCAAGCCAAACTTGTACATTTTGGTTTGGGAGCCTTCGTTTTATGAAGAACTATTAACGCGTGATTATTTCTTCTTGTTCCCACCAGAGATCTTGAAGCAACATACTTTGGTATTCCAACTGTATTCTTTCTTCCGTAGCCGCATGGTGCGTCGTCATACTGACTGCATGCTGCTGAGTGAATTAAACCAGAAGCTGGCACGTAACATCGAATGGCGACGATTCTCGATGGATTTGATCCGAGAGCTGAAGCGTTTATCGGATGGTAAGGGAACGGATGAGCTGTTTGTCGTGAATTTGTGGGGTTATCACCTGACGATCGAAACTATGATCGAGAATGACAAAGTGATGGACTACCAGATCGATATTAAATGCGATGTGGAAGAAGTCTTACGTTATTCACGTGCGCGAACAACCAACGCAGGAAAGCGTAACATGGCGCCTACGCTGCCAAACCCACTTCGTAATGAGATGGTTACCCGACAACAGCTTGAAGAGCTCTCAGGCATCATAGACGGCGAATTTGAGCCTATCCAACGCAAAGCGCCATCTCCAAGAGGGAATTTAGGCCGCCGCGTGAAGCAAAGAAAACACCTGGTAGAGATCAATGCAGACGAGATCACCATTACTTTATCTAAATATACCTCACCAGAGGCTCTAGAACGCAGTATAACGGCTTTATCTGCGATGACAGGGCACTCATATGCCTCAATCAAAGAAGAGTGTTCTGATTACATAGAGAAGCTTGATTGGCTAAGGGTAGGGGATGAGCCAATTCCTTATGAGACATTAAGCAAAACCGTCGAGCTGTTTAACACTCAAAATGATATTAAGCATCTTACCATTGAGCGCTTGATTGCTGGATTAGCGGTACGTCGGAAGGTGTGCCGTCAAATCTTCGATGGCCACATGGATGAAATGGTATTCCGCGCTCTGGATGAAATGGCGATTTAAAAGCGTTGCTTGATACACATCAAGCAATAGGCGTGGCGTATTGATTTGAAATGTAACAATGTCTTTCGATGATAAAAAACAGACTTAACTCTAACAAATCACTGACATTAGGAGCCAAGCCTGAGACTACTATTTATCACGAATAGACAACCTTTTGTCCTTTCTGATGATTAATAGATTGGCTCATATTGTTACATTCATTCTGAATAGACTTCGCGAGTTTCTCCTCAGGAAACTCGCTTTTTTTTACCTCAAATTCCTCAAAGTAAGCCTTGATCATTTTTCCAGATTAATGAGATAAACCTTGATCATGCTTCTTGGCTTCATTCCAGTGTAAAGAACGCATCAAAGCAACATGCGACTCGATCAAGTTATGTGCTTGTTGTTGCCACTCATTTTGATCGCATTGCTGATTACAAAACTCTAACGCTAAAACGGTAAGGTGCTGAAGTCGCTTTAAACACCAATCTTTGATCAGAATATCGGTCGATACCTGACATGCCGCTTGCTCGAGCTTTGCGCTCGTGTAAAGCAAGGTTTGATACGCTTTTTGAGGATCTCGGTACCTAGCATGTTGAAACACACGTAAACAACCGTCTAGCCAGCAAGCAATCGCTTTGCTTTGAACTTCGTTCAGTTCTGGGCCAAACACGCCGTCGGGCGCTTGATATAAGATCGTTTCCAGTTTTTCAACTTGATCATGCTTCCGATGTTCATACCACATGGCGATCTGATCTTGCCAAGTCCTCAATTCCATTACGCAGCCTCAGTCCATTGTTTTACATAGTGATTGGGTCCTATTTGATCAAATTCGTCGACAATAATGCTGCTACGACTACGAATTTCATCGGCATCTATCGAATAGTTTGGCTCACTTTTCACTAAGTTACCAAAAGGAAGATCTGGATCTGGAACGGCTGAAATCAATAGTTTGGTGTACGGGTGCTGCGGATTCTTCAGTATTGAGTGTGTATCACCCCATTCAACGATTTGCCCTTTGTACATCACAGCTGTTTCTTCCGCGATGTAGTGTGCGGTCGCCAAATCATGAGTGATGTACAAAAAGCCGATTCCTAGCTCTTGCTTCATGCGCTGCATTAGATTAAGTACCCCGAGGCGAATGGAGACATCCAGCATCGATGTTGGCTCATCCGCAAGAATGATTTGCGAGCCGACGGCGAGAGCACGTGCTAAGTTTACTCGCTGACGTTGTCCACCACTAAGCTCGTGAGGAAACTTATTTAATGTCTCTTCAGGTAGTTCCACCAGCTTTAAAAGCGCTTCCAAGCGGGCAGGAATGTCACGCTCGCTTTTGATTTGCTTATGAATCTTTAAAGGGCGTGTTAGATGATGGCGAATGGTATGAGTTGGATTGAGTGAACCAAACGGATCTTGAAACACCATTTGTACTTTACTGCGATACTCTTGGAGCGCTGAACGTGACGTAATCTCATTGATATTAGTGTCATTGAAAAGGATCTCGCCTTCTGTTGCCGGATAGACTTTAGTGATCAAGCGAGCACACGTACTTTTACCGCAGCCTGATTCTCCAACCAAAGCCAGCGTTTTTCCTGCATACAGATCAAAGCTCACGCCTTGGAGCGCACGGAAGGTTTCCTCTTTCGCTAAACCACCGCCTACTCTGAACTCTTTAATCACGTTTTTCATTTGGATGATAGGCTGATTCATGATTACGCTCCTGGTTGCTCTGGTTGCTCTGGTTGCTCTGGTTGCTCTGGTTGCTCTGGTTGTTTGTGGACGTCGTGGATGTTTGGGAAAGAAGCCCATAGCTTTTGTGTGTAGGGATGTTGAGGATTATTGCGAATTTCGTATGCCTGATTGACTTCGACGATTTCTCCATGCCGCATGATGGCAATGCGATCACACAATTGGCTCATCAGCGCCAAGTCGTGCGTAATAAAGAGTACTGAGAAGCCAAATTCATCTCTAAGCTGATAGATTTGTTGTAAAATCTCCCTTTGTACCACCACATCTAAAGCGGTTGTGGGCTCATCCATAATGATCAGCTTAGGGTTCAAAGACAAAGCAATAGCAATCACCAAGCGCTGACGCATTCCACCTGAAAATTGGTGAGGGTATTCCGTTAACCGTTCTCGCGGAATATTGACCAAGTCCAATAGTTTTTCTGCTCGATCTTTCGCTTGAGCGTTGGTGAGTCCTTGGTGATGACGCAATACATCTGCGAATTGCTCTTGGATCGTTAAGACAGGGTTGAGTGAGTTCATCGCGCTTTGAAACACCATGGCGATTTCACTCCACCTCAGAGCGGTTAGCTCAGAATCAGAGAGGCTAAGCATGTCTTTGCCATCAAATAATATTTTACCGCCAGAAATGAACGCTGGCGGCTTATGGAGACGATTGATCGAGAATGCGATCGTGCTTTTGCCACATCCCGATTCACCAGCAAGTCCAAATACTTCTCCTTTGCCGATATCGAAGCTGACGGATTTTACCGCATTGAAATCACCATTATCGGTGATGTAATCGACGCATAAATCTCGGATCTGGATGACCGGATTATTGTGGTATGCATGATTTAAGTTAATACCATCCATATAAACACCTTACTAATGTAAAAGATAATTATTATCATTATCAGGTGTGATGGTTTTTAGAAAGTGGCAAGCGGTGAATCAGTGAAGTGACTCGAAAGTTAGGCGAAATAAAAAGTGGTATCCGGCGTTGTTAATGAAGTCAAGGAAGACGAGAATTGAGAGCTGGATCAGCACACTTTTGTTAGGGGGAATTATTCAAATCTAATCGTAAATTTGCCCCTTGGCAAAACTTAAATGATGGATCTATTAAGGAGTTAACGAAAGGGCGGGAGGGGTCACATTTCCCTACAGTTTTTCTTACCACCTCGTTCCTGTTTTGCTATAGATTACGCATCGAAAACATGGTGTGTTCGGAGGAAATATGTCCATTAATTCTATCGACCATGACGAGATGACCAACATCGCTCACAAATGGGAATTACCTGATGAAGAAGCCGTTGTGAAGCCTGAGAAAACAGTGAAATCAGCAGAAGCCAGAAGACGCATTGAAGCGCTACGTGAAATCCGTGAAAGTGGATTGACCATTGAAGAAGCAAGGGAGCTTGGCTTGATACACTGATTGCTCTAGTTTGGTATAGCAATCCATAGGGTAGTCGTCGGACTGCCCTTTTTATTTTTCGCTCCATTTTAGCCATTGCGTCTTACCACAACATCTCACATCTCTTTATTTTTCTTATCCAAACGTTCTAATTCACCTCTATTTCACCTAAAAAGTTCTAGATCCAAACTCATTTTCATCTGTGTAGAAGTTTGACAATCTTACCTAGCGTTACTAAAAGATATATAAATAGCGATATGCTTTTTGTTGATTATCGCGACCACAAAGCAAGGAGCGCGAGTATGGTTGACCAAATCCTTTTTTATGAGCCCGATGAGCCCCACGGTTTTCTTTCCAATTTTTGCCATGCCCCAGTCAATATATCCTCCCAAACTTGGCCCACCAGCGAACATTATTATCAAGCCCAAAAGTTCCTCGATGCGCAGTTACAAAGCAAAATTCAACACGCGAGCACTCCCGATGAAGCATTCGCCTTAAGCCGAAAATACGAACATTTCGTCAGAAGTGACTGGGAGGATATGAAGTTGGCCGTTATGGCTTTCATCGTTAGAGAAAAGTTTCTGCAAAATCCACCTTTAGCGCAGCAGTTAATGAGAACGGGTAACGCTTGTCTTACAGAGCATTCTCACAAAGATGCCTTTTGGGGGGATGGGGGAGACGGTAAAGGAGAAAATCATTTAGGAGAAATTCTGATGAACGTTCGGGCTGAGCTGAGACATGTCGAGCCCTACAATCTCGTGAAGTTCATCGATAAAGCCAAATTGCCGACCCAATGGGGCACATTTATGATGTATGGCTTCGTTGAAACTGCCACGAACAAAGAGCATCTTGCCCTCGTGTATGGAGAGCCTGAAAGCAGCGCTGCACCGCTTATTCGGTTGCATTCGGAGTGCCTTACTGGCGATGCCTTGTTTAGTACGCGTTGCGACTGTGGTTTTCAGCTCAACAGGGCGCTACAAAATATTGTCGAAGAGGGATGTGGTGTACTGCTTTATTTGCGTCAAGAAGGACGTGGTATTGGCTTGATTAACAAAATTCGAGCTTATCACCTCCAGGACGATGGCGCCGATACTGTAGAAGCCAATGAACGTTTGGGCTTTGCTGCCGATATGCGTGATTACGCGTTCTGTAAAGGGATGTTAGAGCATTTGGGCATTGATGCGGTGCGACTAATGACGAACAACCCACGTAAGCTGACTGCGTTAAAAGCGGTTGATATCAACGTCATTGAGCGTGTGCCCTTGCAAGAAGGTAATAATCCGAGCAATCAACACTACTTGCAAACTAAGGCGAGTAAATTAGGGCACATGTTTGATCCTAAGTTTGTCAATCACACCAAGTAAAGCATCATCTATGTCATCAATAGATGAAAACGCCATCGATACTATCGTTGGCGTTTTCATTCGTTAGGCCATTTATTGATATCTTTGAATGATCTCATCAATTTCGCCCGATGTTTTTAACTCAACCAAACGTGTATTGATGTAGTCCTGAGTTTCTGGCTGCATTTGGGGCGAAAAGGCCAAATAGATTGAGTAGTCGGGGATAACTGAACTGAAAGGTTGGATCTGAAAATCCTCAAGTGGCAAATTGAGGCGTTTTAAGTTGTACATAACGCGCGATTCCATTTCGACGAAGGCTGTATCTCCTGGTGTTCGGGTTACTACTCGATATGCAGCCTCATAATCTTTCACTCGCATTTCATTCACACTACCATCCTCAAAGAATGGGATTAAATTCGGATAATCAAAACCGAGTAGCAATACGATAGATCGGCCATGCATGGTGTCCATATTCTTGAACTCTAACGGTTTCTCACTACTAGAGACCAATACATGTTTTACAGTGTAAATGGGCTCTTCAGACAAATTTTCTGATTGCACCTTGCCCCAATTTGGGCTGCCGTAAGTTAGCCAGTTTGGTTCGCCACCTTCTTCTAATATGGAAATCATTCGTTTAAACGGATAAGTGTGATAATTCACCTGATAATCCGATTCAGCGAAAATGGCACTGACTATGTCAGTCACAATCCCGGAATGCATTTGCCCCTGTTGTTCTATTTGAAATGGCCTTGCTTGGTCGGCGATAACGTAATAGTTCACTTCAGCGGCAGTAGCATAAGTTCCTATCGCAATAAAACTAAAAGCCAATCTAAGTAGAAGTCTTTTCATCGTATCCTCGATTATTATTTACGCGTGGCTATATTTAGAGTAGCGCAAGTTTATCGGAGCGATTTCATATGGATGAAAAAGAGCGATCTCAACGTCGATTTAGTATCGGTAACCAACTTATGTTGGCGGTGCTAACGTTGAGTTTAATCTTTACCGTCATTATTTCCGCTGTGAGTTTATATCGAGTTTTTAACGAAGATGTAGCCCATTTGCACGTCGAGCTAAAGCAGGTCGAATCCAGTTACTTATCGAGCTTTTCTGCCAGCTTATGGGTGGAGGATAGGGAGCTGTTACTCACTCAGGCAGAGGGCGCAATGCGCATGCCCTCTGTGGATTATTTACGTATTGCTAATGAAGATGAAGTTATCATCGAACTGGGCACCGCTCTTTCTGAGGATGTCGTAGAAAGAAGTTGGCCGATGCAATATCGTGTTGGTGATAAAACCTATGATCTGGCGACATTGACTGTTCAGGCGGATCTGAGCTCGATTTATGAAGATCTTTGGCAACAATTTTTTTTCTTGCTCACGACAGAAGCGATCAAGATCCTATTGCTCATAATTGGCGTGCTTTGGGTTGCCTTCCGCCTCTTGGTCAACCCTCTCCAACTGCTTTCTGGCGCCGTGAGCGATTTTAGTGGCGGGAAGGTCCCAAGCAAAGTTACGCTCCCAAAGCGTTGGTGTTTTGATGAAGTGAGCGTGTTGGCGGAGAAATACAACCGAAGCGTTGAGAAAGTCCGTGAGCATCAGACTGAACTTGAAGAAGAAAGAGATAGAGCGGAAGTCGCCAACCGCAAAAAAAGTGAATTTCTTGCCACCATGAGCCATGAAATTCGAACACCGATGAATGGCATTATTGGTGTCGCTTCATTACTGGGTGACACCAAACTCGATCCTCAGCAAAAAGAGTTTGTAGAGATCATCGATAGTTCTTCTCACTCTTTAATGACGATCATCGACGATATTCTCGACTTTTCCAAAGTCGAAGCAGGTAAAGTCGAATTAGAAAATGCGAGTTATGATCTGCGCCGTATTTTGGATGATGTGATCAGCTTACATACCGTCAAAGCCAAGCAGAAGAATCTGCAATTGCTTAGCGATATTGATCCTCACTTGCCAGCGGAAGTGCAAGGCGATGCTGCGCGCTTAAAACAGGTATTGAACAATTTGTTGAGCAACGCGATCAAATTTACTGATCGTGGTCATGTGAAGCTTCTTGTTGAGTTAACACGTCAAGAGCATGATGTCGCCATGATTCGATTTCGCGTCGTTGATTCTGGCATTGGTATTGCGAAAGAGAACCAACAAGCGATCTTCGAACGTTTCCAACAAGCCGATGGCAGTACAACCAGAAAGTACGGTGGTACCGGCCTTGGTTTGGCGATTGGTGCTCAGTTGGTGAACTTAATGGGAGGAGAAATCCAGCTGACAAGTGAGTTGGGGCTTGGTAGTTGTTTTGAGTTTTCGATTCCAGTTGTAGTAAAAGCACGGTCTACCTACTCGGAACGACCTAATGTTTTGACGTTTCCAAAAGTTGAAGATAATGAAACCAGCCTCCAGCATGACAATCAACCTTGGGTATTGATTGTTGAAGATACCATCGTAAACCAGAAAGTCGTGCGTATTATGTTGGAAAAGCTCGGCGTTCGAGTGAGTGTCGCAAATCATGGTGAAGAAGCGCTTCAGCTATGTGAGAAGCAAGCTTTTGACTTGGTGTTTATGGATTGCCAAATGCCAGTGATGGATGGCTTCATTACTACTGAGCGTATTCGACAAATGGGAGAGTGGGGGAAACACGTTCCCATTATTGCGTTGAGTGCCAATGTTATTAAAGAAGATCAACAACATTGCTTTGACGTCGGTATGAATGAGTTTGTCGCCAAACCTGTGACCAAAGATCGGTTGCATCAAATATTCGAGCAGTTTTTACCAAAAGCGCTGAAAATCAGTGCGGGTCCCAAATAGTTAACTTGAAATTGATCAAGTTAAGTGCGTTTCTATTCTGCAATTGTAACTCTGTATGCTATAGTGCGCGGCTAGTATTTAAAGTACCTTGAGGCTGTAAATGTCGTTCAATCTATCCCTATTGCCGCCTGATGAAAAAAACAAAATCGAACTGGATAAACAAGCGTCGTTTTTGGTTTGGAAGCTCAGAGAGGCCAAATCTGGTCCTGAAGCAATAGAAGAACAGTTGTCCAAGATTAACGATGCTGATGAAAAAGCGTTTTTTCAGCAATCGGTCGAAAAGTACAAACGAGTAATGGGTGTCGCTTAACGCGAATCGTGACAACGGTATAAAACTATGTGGCGAATGAGGTAACCTCCCCATTCCTTTGCTAAGCGAAATTGAAAAGGTTTCGCTTTTTGCTAAAATCCTTCGCATTAAATTTGAATTTAGAGAGACATCCCGATGGGAAGAAGTTTTGAAGTGCGCAAAGCCTCTATGGCGAAAACTGCAGGCGCGAAAATTAAAGTTTATTCCAAATACGGTAAAGAAATTTACATGTGCGCGAAAAACGGCGGTAGTGACCCAGACATGAACTTGTCTCTTCGCCACCTGATCGCGAAAGCGAAAAAAGATCAGGTACCAGCGCACGTTATCGACAAAGCACTAGACAAAGCGAGTGGCGGCGGTGGTGAAGATTACCAACCAGCGCGCTACGAAGGCTTCGGCCCTGGCGGTACTAGTGTTATCGTTGACTGTCTGACCGATAACGGCAACCGTACTTTCCAAGATGTACGCCAATGCTTTGTTAAAGTTGGTGCGAAAATTGGTGTTGAGGGCTCCGTTTCTCACATGTTCGATCACCAAGCGGTATTCCAGTTCAAAGGCGACGATGATGAGATCATCCTAGAAACGCTAATGATGGAAGATGTGGACGTAACTGACGTTGAGCTAGAAGACGGAGTGATCACTGTATTCGCTCCTCATACGGAGTTCTTCAAGACGAAAACAGCGCTCAATGGTGCGTTCCCAGATCTAACGATCGATGTGGAAGAAATCACTTTCGTTCCTCAAACTCACACTCCAGTAGCGGGTGAAGATGCTGAGAAGTTCCAGAAATTCCTAGATCTTCTAGATGACTGTGACGACGTTCAGCAGGTTTACCACAACGCAGAGCTATAATTTCTTAGCTTCCACCGTTGTAAAAAGGCTTCCCGAGGGAAGCCTTTTTTGATCACACTCTTTGCTAGCAGCATTATGCGTTGCGATATTTGGAATAACACAGTGACATGATCACACCAAAGCAGATGCCTTGCGTCAGCATGGCCGTGCCGCCGTAACTAAAGAACGGCAAAGGGCTTCCCATTACTGGCAACAAGCCGCTCACCATACCTGTATTGATAAAAGCATACAGGAAAAAGCTCATCGCTAATGCGCCACTCACAAGCCGACTAAAAAAGTGGTCAGACTGACATGCAAGCAACATGACGCGCGCGGTAATAAACAAGTACAGTGCGAGCAAGACTAAACTACCAACAAAACCCCACTCCTCGGCATAAGTCGAAAAAATAAAGTCCGTATGACTCTCTGGAATAAAGCCAAGTGTTCCTTGCGTAGCATTCATCCAACCTTTGCCTTTCATTCCTCCTGAGCCTATCGCAATCAAAGATTGGATGATTTGGTAGCCCGAACCTAACGGATCCGACTCCGGGTGCAAGAACTGAGTAACGCGGCTTTTTTGATACGTTTCCATGACGAAGAACCACAAAATAGGCGCCAACGTTAATATACTCGCGACAAAGCCACCGATTATTTTCCAGCTCATGCCAGCTAAAAATAAAACGAATAAGGCGTAAATGACGGTAAAAACTGCACCGTCTAAATCCGGTTGTAGCGCGATTAACCCAGCAGGAATCATTGTGATGAGTAAGCAGAATGCGATTTTCCTACTATCTGGTCTGCCACCTTCAATATGTAGCATCCACGCGATCATGATTGGAATCGAGAGTTTGATTAGCTCCGAGGGTTGAAAGCGAAAAAAGCCAATATCGAGCCAACGTTGAGAGCCATTAGTGCTATCGCCAAACAAAGCGACAGCAAGTAGCAGCGCAACCGCAATAATGTAGAGATATGGAGCTGAGCGTTGATAGCTAGCGGCGGGAATCGATGACATGACCAATATACAAACCAAGGTCAGTCCGCAGCGTGCTAAATGCTTGAAGAGCATGGCCTCATTAAAGCCACTGGCACTCCAAAGTGTTAGTGTACTCAATAGCATGATCGGAATGATCGCCATCAGCAGTGGCAAATCGACCCTGGGGAAAAAACGCTTATTCATTTTCTACGACCTAATAACGCACCCAGTTCGAGCGCGAAAACAACCAGAACTCGAGAGTTCGAACTATTCCGATGCTAAGAATCCTATTTGGAAATAACAGACACCATGCAAAGGTGTGTATGAGAGGAGCGTCGATGTCGTCTGTTATGGGTAAGCTGCTTGGAAAGCTGTGGAATGGATAAATACACTAGACGCAGGTTTTAAGCCAGTATTTTTATTCCTATTGTGGTGAAAGACAGACGCTTACAAACAAGCTGGGATAAATGTTCTCTTTAAGGATGGAATGTCATTCATCGCAGCAAACACCCGTTCACTCCATATAAATGCCATTGGTCGCATGCAAAAGCAGCGTGCGATCTTCTCCATTAATCTGAAACCATCAAATCACGTTTAACTAAGGACAGTACATGATGGTTTCTCAATCTCGCTCAATCAAAGCTCTTAAACTGGCAAGTACGTTTATCGCCGCATTTGCACTTAGCAGCAATCTGGCTCTGGCTAACCCAAGCGAGCGCACACTCAGTCAATTCAACCAAGCGGCGCAAGGTGACTCTGGTTTGGTTGATACCGTTTACGGCGAACTATCCAAACAACTCGAAGAGCAGGGAGCAACGCCGGTGACCTTGGTGTATTTAGGCAGTGCTGAGACGTTGCAAGGTCGTGAGGCGTTTATGCCTTGGAACAAGATGAAGTTCACCGAGCGCGGTCTTGCCACAATCCAAAAGGGTTTGGATTTAATGGCGAATCAGCCAGTACCACTGCAAGAGCAACAACGTTTACAAGGCTTGCCGGAATACCAACTAGCCACCGCCATGGCAGCCACCACCTTTACTTCTCTACCTGACATGTTCAATCACTTTGAGCGTGGCTACGAGCTGTACCTTTCTCTGCTCGATGAACCGAGTTTTAGTCAGCAACCTTTTGCGGCAACGTCTTGGATTTATCGCTACGCCATTGAAGCGGCACTGCGCGCTGAAGACGTTCAACAAGCCAAAACATGGTTAGTGCAAATGGAGCAATTGGGCGACAGCAACCTAGAAACGCAAACCGCGAAAGCGCTGCTAGCCAAGTATTAGGGAGGCGTCATGATCGTTTTTAATCAACTTAGCCGCGAATACGCCCTTGGTAGCCAAACCGTACGTGCATTGCGAGACGTGTCTGGGGAAGTGTTTGCGGGAGAAATGGTGGCACTGTGTGGACCGTCTGGCTCAGGCAAAAGCACCTTACTTAACGTGCTTGGCATGCTGGATACTCAATACCAAGGTCAGGTGACATTTGCTGGCAGCCCATACCCAACCGGGCAAATGCAGGTTGCGAAAATGCGCCGTGAAAAGCTTGGCTTTGTGTTCCAAAAATTCAACCTTGTGCCTGTGATGACGGCATTGGAGAACGTGGCTTATCCGCTGCATCTCAACGGCTTTTCAAAAGCAGAACAAACCGAGCTCGCCACACAAATGTTAGAACACGTTGGCTTGGGCGAGTTTATTCATCACATGCCCGATAACCTATCAGGCGGTCAGCAACAACGCGTGGCAATTGCGCGCGCCTTAGTGCACAAACCAGCATTGGTGATTGCTGATGAGCCAACCGCAAGTCTTGATAGCCAAACTGCCAACAAGGTCATCGACATTATGAAAGGGCTCGGACACGAGCTAGGCACCACTTTTATCGTCGCCACTCACGACCCTCGCATGGCATCCCGTTGTGATCGCACCATTGAATTGGTGGATGGCAAAATTACCCAAACGCACGCAAGTGTGGAGGAAGTTTCATGGGCAAGCTAATTCCTGTTTCGGTTCGTCTTGCTTGGTTGAACCTGCAACGCAATCGCCGTCGCAGTTTGTTGTCGATGCTGATCATCGCTATTGCCGTGTTTGCGTTAACCAGTGCGGGCGGTTTTGGTCTGTACACCTATGACAGTTTGAAAGAATCGACAGCGCGTGACACGGGGCATCTGACGTTAACCACTCCGGGTTACTTCGCCAAAGAAGAAGAGATGCCGCTGAGTAACGGGTTAACTCATGCAGACGACATTACCAAGCAATTGATTGGCTTAAACGAAGTGCGAGGCGTGCAGCCACGAGTTGAGTTCAGTGGGTTGATTTCCAATGGTAACAAATCATCGATCTTTATCGGCATTGGTGTGAACGAGCGCGAATTCGATATGAAAGGACCGTTTTTGGATGTGCGCGAAGGGCAAACGCTGTCCAACATTCACGCATCGCGTTATGACCCTGCAGAGCCAGAGGTGATGCTCGGCGTTGATTTGGCGAACAACCTAAGCGTGCACGTTGGCGATTGGATTACCTTGCTGGCGACCACTACCGATGGCGCATTGAATGCGTATGACTTCAAAGTACGTGGCATCTACTCAACAGGCGTGCCTGAGCTTGATAAACGCCAGCTTTACGTACACATCAACAGCGCGCAATCGTTATTGAGCTCAGACAAAGTCAGCGCGCTATCGGTCTTCCTATTCGATACCAGTTTAACGAGCCAAGTCGAGCAACAAGTGGCTTCGGTTCTGATTAAGCAAAAACAGAACTTTGGAGATCAAGATATTGAGATTACACCTTGGCAAGAACGTGCGTTCTTCTATCTCAAAGTGAAAGATTTGTACGACCGTATTTTCGGCATCATGGGTGCAGTGATGGCGCTGGTGGTCTTTGTTGCGCTGTTCAACACCATGACCATGTCGGTCACCGAGCGTACACGTGAAATCGGCACCTTGTCAGCACTTGGTAGCTACCCTCGCGAAATCATTGCTGGGTTCTTGCGCGAAGCAGGGTTACTTGCGGTGATTGGCAGCTTAATTGGCGCTTTGTTCACTGCGCTAGTGACCGTCTTACTGATGGTCGTGGATGTGCAAATGCCGCCACCGCCAGGACGCACAGAAGGTTATCCATTGACGATTTACTTCTCTTGGGAGCTGGTGGCTGTCGCAGGATTCGCAGTATTGATGATTTGTTTGGTTGCGGCGTTTTTCTCGGCGCGCAAAGGGGTGAACAAGCCAATTACGGAGGCATTGATTTATGTTTAATTTCAAATCACTACTACCAATTGCACTGCTGACGGTAAGCGGCATGGCAAGCATGAATGCCAGTGCGAATGAAACGGCGTTAGATGCACAGCAAGTCGCGCAATTGATTGAAAAAGCCGACAGCTACCGCTTGCACGATGATTCCTCCAAAGTGGTGTCTCTGGTGCGCTTATATCAAGACCAAGAGTTAGATAAAACTCGCCTTTACCACGTGTACACACGCCCAAATCGTGAATCGCTGGTGGTATTCAAATCGGCGGTTGAAGCCGGGCAAAAGATGTTGATGATGGGCGACAACTATTGGCTACAAATGCCAAAGAGCCGCCGTCCGATTCGGATTACGCCAATGCAGAAGCTGCTTGGTGAAGCGTCTATCGGCGATATTTCAACTCTGACGTGGAGCCAAGATTATCAAGGTGAATGGACAGCGACAGAAACTGTTTCGGTGAACGGAGAAAGTGTCGCGGCTTATCACCTTGCTTTAACCGCGAAAACCAAAGGGGCGAGCTATCAGAAGATCGATTTATGGTTGTCTGAGCAAGATGCGTTTCCAATCAAAGCCGATCTCTACTTGCGCTCAGGCAAACTCGCCAAGCAAGCGCAATACGGACGTGCAAGCGACAACGGTGAAGACTACGTCAGTGAGATGACCTTGCTTGATAGCATTCAGCCGAGCAAAAAGACCGTTATCGAGTATCAAGAGATCGTGCCTTGGCAGCTGGATAACAAGTTCTACAACCCAAGCTATTTGCCGAAAGCCAATACGACTCAGCTTTAGCCTGAACTCCGTAAATAGAACCATGAAAACGAGCAAGGAAGTCACATGAAATCGCACCAGTCTAACCTTAACAAAAGCACCAGTTTGTTGCTTGCTGCCTCATTGTGTGTGGGCGCGTCAGCCCCTGCTTTTGCCAATGATGAGCTGAGTTTTGAGTGGGATTGGGCTGTCAGTTACGAAACTGCCAAGCAGCGTGACAGCGCATTTATGCAGGCGCAGGGCAGTTCTCGTGATTCACTTAATGCATTGCTGGATGTGCAGGTGAATTATCAGAACTTCAGTGGCTTGTTTGCTCTGTACAGCCAAGGTTTGTACCTCAATCAACAAGGTGAGAGTGAATGGTGGAGTGAAGCTGATAACCTATTGCTGATTAGAGAGCTGGCTTGGCTAGGGGAGTGGCAAGTCGGTGATACCACTCTTGATGTGAGTTTGGGTAAGTTGCGCGTGGATTGGGGCGTGGGTTATGGCTACCGACCTTTGGATCTGTTTAAGCCTTATCGACAAAACCCTGTTGGCTTAGTCGCAGAAGAAGGTGCGGGTGTGCTTTCACTTTCACACTATGATATGGCAGGCGAGTGGACGGTGATTGCGACGGATTCAAGCTGGGGGCAACAAGACCAAAGTGCACTTGATCAAGCCGCAGAGCAACAAGGTATTGGTATTCGTCGTTATGCGCTGGTGGGTGACACCGAGTATCAACTTATTGGTTATTACGATGATGTGCGCAGAGGTTTATTTGGCGCCAGTGTAATTGCGGTGTGGGATGAATCCATCGCAATGCACGGTTCCATGCTGTGGCAAAAGCAAAGTGTCGGCTATCAGTTTCAGCAGGATGATCTTTACCGACCCGTTTCGGTTGAGGAGCAGGGCAGCGCATTCCAAGCCTTAGTTGGATTGAACTGGGCAAACCAAGCCGGACACAATGTGATTGCTGAATATTGGTACGACAGCCGGGCATGGTCGAAAAGCGAGTGGCAACAAGCAATAGAGCGTGGTGAATTACTCTCTCAGATCCCTGAACCTAACAACTCTCTGTTGGCTAGCAGCGCTCTACTTGCGACAAGCTACGCCCAAGGGTTTCAGCATGCCAATATCGTTCAGCATAACGTAATGCTGCACTGGAGTTGGGATGTGGAAGCGTGGGCTGCATGGAACGGTAAAGCGGATATGGGTTGGCTAAGTGATGTAACCCCTACGTTGGATGTGATGTTGGCGCCACAAGATGGTGGTGTGATTGTCACGCAGTGGCTTAACTACCAATGGATTGATACCGGCGATCAAAGTGTAGAAGTGGAAGTTGCCGCACGCTTTTTAACCGGAGACGACCAATCTGCTTACGCACAAATCAATGATAAGCATATGATTGTATTTAATATCAAAGGGAAATTCTAAATGTATTCAGCTAAGTTAATGGTAGAAAGTGGATGGCTACGCAGTGTGGTTGTCACGACTTTATTCTGTTTGTTTATCTCGGTAATGACATTGTCTGTTTGGGGTGGTCCTTACTATGTACATGTATTGGTGAGCTTTGGTTTTGGTTACTCCGCCTTGTTCTTCTCTTGGTTAGTCGACAAGTTGTTTCCTAGCATCCCCCGTAGACTAGAAATTGCTTTGTCACTGACCGCCTGTTTGTTGTTTGGTGTCATTAATGCGCAGTTTTGGCTCGGTGAATACTTCGGTATTTCGGGCATGCTGCCAGTGTTGCTGATGGGCTTGTTATTCAGCGGCATGTGTTACTTTTATTTCCACTCACGAGAGAAAGAAGCGATTGCTCAGCGTGAATTAGAGAGTATCAAGCGTGAAAAGGCAGAGCAGGAACGTGCACTGTTGCTAAGTCAGCTTAAACAGATGCAAAGCCAGATTGAACCGCATTTCCTATTTAATACCTTGGCAAATATCAGCGCGTTGATGTCCCAGGACGTTGATAAGGCCAAGCAGATGTTGGATCAACTTACCGCACTATTACGTGCGACGCTAAAAAGCTCACGTGAAGAGCACACCACGATTGAGAATGAAATTGCCTTAATTGAAGCCTACTTGAGTATTCAGAAGATACGTCTGGATGGACGTCTAAGCTACAAAATTGAAGTAGAAGACGGTTTAGGAACAACAGAACTGCCACCGATGATGTTGCAACCTTTGGTGGAGAATGCCATTGTTCACGGTATTGAGCCAAAGCGAGAAGGCGGCGAACTCAGTTTACTCATCAAGCGCGAACAACAGAACTTGCAGATTGAAGTCAGAGACAATGGTGTTGGCTTAAATCATGTTAGTGGGCACATGGGCTCTGGCGTGGGTTTGAGTAATCTCAAGCAGCGAGTTGAAGCTTTGTTCGCAGGGCAAGGAGAGATTTCTATCAGTGAGTCTGCTCAGGGTGGCGTTTGTGTTCGCTTGACCTGGCCAATGGAATCGTAAGCAAGGAAGAAAGGAATGAATACAGGGTTTACTGCCATTATTGCTGATGATGAACCGCTATTGAGGCGTCATCTTGATAAAAGCCTAGCTGAAGTGTGGCCAGAGCTAGAGGTGATAGCCAAAGTCGCAGATGGTGAACAAGCGTTGCAAGCCATTGAGAAAAACCAACCTGACATTGCGTTTCTTGATATTCGTATGCCAGTTCTGGATGGCATGACACTAGCGCAAAAACTCAATCAACTCGCCAATCCACCTTTGATTGTGTTTGTTACCGCGTACGATGATTACGCCATCAAAGCCTTTGAACAAAATGCCGCCGATTATTTGCTCAAGCCTATCTCGGATGAGCGCCTCCTGACGACGTGTGAAAGAGTGAAAGCACGCCTTGATAAGCGAGAGCAAGAAAGCAGCAATGTGCAGATGAACAGCCTGTTAGAACAGTTACAACAATTATCCGCGCCTCAAACGCCGCAATATCTTCAGTGGATCAAAGCAACGCAAGGGGAAGATATTCATCTGATCGCCACGTCTGATGTGTTGTATTTCAAAGCGGAAGAAAAATACGTTTCTGTGTATGCCCAACAAGGACAAGGTAAAGTGCAGGAGTATTTGATTCGCACATCGTTGAAAGAGTTGATAGGGCAGCTTAACCCAGAACAGTTCTGGCAAGTGCACCGTTCAAGCGTGGTGCAAGTGTGCAAAATTAGCAAGGTAAACAAAGACTTTGCAGGCAGAATGTTTGTTCACGTTGGAGAAAACAAGCTCCCCGTGAGCCGTGCATCTCAAAGTTTGTTCAAAGGGATGTAATCGCTAGAACTGTTCACTCTTTACACTGTAAACTCGCTGCTCTTAACCCACATTATCAAGGAAGATAAATGAGTTATCGCGTAACCCTCTTAAATGCAACGGGAGAGTTGTCTCCACTCGCTGAGTATTTACATCAGAAACTTGATGATCTGAGCTCACAGCTTTCTAGTTACTTTGATTTAAGTAACGTCGACCTAACCGTTAGCCCGTTTGATCGCAATGACGTACCGCAGACGGGGATTGGTGGCTATTGCTTAAGCTCCTATCGTGTAGAGATTCTGCTTGATACCCAACGTGCTGATATTAAAAATGTTATTGAGAAAGAACTGGCTGCGGTGTTAGCGCATGAGTTGCATCACCTGTTCCGTATGCGAGCGGGAGAGAATGGCGCTGCGCTTGGTGATGTACTGATTATGGAAGGGTTAGCTTGTCATTTCGAACGTAAGGTGAATGGCGGCATCACACCGAGCTTGTTTGAGCAAATCAAAGATCAAGATTGGCGCCCTTTCTATGCTGAGATGAAAGACAAGTTGACCAGCTTAGATTACAACTTCGACGCTTACTTTCTTGGCAGTGATGAAAGTCGCTGGCCGAAATACATGGGGTATTGGGTTGGGTACAACCTTGTCGCTGAATATCTGGTGGACTTTCAAGGCTCTGAGCTTGATTTAGTCGGAGCAAAAGCCGAGCTTTTCTATCAATAACTCCGGCACAAGCCAAACTAATAGGCTGAGTTGTAAAAACAAAAAGCGCCTAAGTCATAAGACGTTAGGCGCTTTTATCGTTTTATAGTGACGACTTCTTCGAAGAGGCGAGTGTGCTTATTCGCTGATCGTCACCTTCTCAATAATGATTGGATCGCATGGCACATCATCATGACCAAGCTTAGAAGTTGTTTTCACTTTCGCGATGCGATTTACGACATCCATACCCGCGGTCACTTTACCAAATACCGCGTAACCCCAGCCTAGGTTGGTGGTTGCGGTGTGGTCTAGGAAATCGTTGTCTTCCAAGTTAATGAAAAACTGTGCCGTTGCAGAGTGCGGTGCATCGGTACGCGCCATTGCGATAGTGCCAACAAGGTTCTTTAGACCACGGTTTGCTTCGTTTGCGATTGGGGCACGCGTTGGCTTTTCTGCCATGTCTTCGGTGTGACCGCCACCTTGGATCATAAAGCCGTCGATAACGCGGTGGAAAATGGTGCCGTTGTAGAAGCCATCTTCACAGTATTTTTTAAAGTTCTTTGAGCTAACTGGCGCTCGTTCTAGGTTCAGTTCAATCTCGATATCACCGAAATTGGTGGTCATAATAATCATCTTGTTTGCCCCTGTGGGTGCTATTTTGGCGGCATTATAGCTAAGTCGCTTGAGGATAGCAGAAATAAAAACAGCGACGTTTTGGCATCGCTGTTTCTACTATTAAGTATGGTTAAGGAAGTTAAACCGTGAAGCGTCCCACCAAGTCGTACAGCTCGTTGGCTTTGTGATTGAGGTTTTGGCTGCCCGAGCGATTTTGATTGGCAAGGTGCGCCGATTGACTACTTTGCTGAGAAATGACTTCGATGCGTTGTGAAATCTCTTGTCCAACTTGGCTTTGCTCTTCGGTCGCGGTAGCGATCAGCGTGTTCATGTCCATGATATTCGCAATCGCTGCTTGAATATCTTGCAGCGCAACCGATGCAGCACGTGCTTCTTCTACTGTCGCTTCGCCACGTGCTTGGCTAGATTCCATCGCTTTTACTGCGGCATCCGATCCTGCTTTAAGTTGATCGATCATCTTGTGAATGTCACCTGTGCTGTCCTGAGTGCGGCTTGCAAGCTTACGCACTTCATCCGCGACAACTGCGAATCCGCGTCCTTGGTCGCCCGCTCGTGCCGCTTCAATGGCGGCATTTAGCGCAAGCAAGTTGGTTTGTTCAGCAATATCTTGGATGACTTCAAGTGAGGATGAGATGTTCTGCACGTCACTCTCTAGACGTGAAATTACAGTGCTTGCTTCAGAGACCTCATTCGCTAGGGCTTCAACGGAGTTAGCGGCGGAGTCCACGATGTGCTTCGCTTGTTGTGCGTTGTCATCGGCGTTTTTAGCGGAATCGGCGGCTTGGTTTGCATTGCCAGAGATCTCGTGAGCGGTGGCCGTCATTTCTGTCATTGCGGTCGCGACTTGTTCCGTTTCCTCACGTTGACCTGAAGCCAATTCATCCACTTGTGAGGCGCGTTGAGACATGTTGTTAGTTTCTGATACTACCTCTTGTCCGACATGGCTGACGCTCTTAATAATTCCTTGCAAGCTCTCAACGAAGATATTGAAGTTATGCGCGAGCTGCTTAAATTCTGGCACGCTAGATTCTTCCATACGCGCGGTTAAGTCGGCGTCACCTTGCGCGAAAGATTGGATTGAGCTGTCAAACTGTTCGATAGGGCGCATAATGCTACGGTTGACGAGTACGGCAAAAATGGCCACGACAACGACAATAGAGACACAAAACATAGCAATAGCGGCTAAGGTATTGTTTAGCTCATCGTTTGCTGTGTTTTCCATCTCTGTAATGATCGCATCGATATCATCAGTATAAAAACCTGTGCCAATCATAATATCCCACTTGGGAATGAACATGGAGTAGCTGAGTTTAGGTAATGCTTCGGTTTGCCCTAACTTAGGGAAGTAGTAGGTTGTGAAGTCACCCGTTTTGGCGTTTTTCAACAGGTCTTGGATCAGGTAGTTGCCTTTTTTGTCTTGAAGGTTATAGAAGTTTTCTCCAACCCCTTTGTTGTTTTTTCCGACAACAACACGCACGCCTTTTGAGTCGTACGCAAAAATATAACCTGATTGGCCGAACTCTAGCTCTTTGAGCACTGGAATAGCTTCTTGCAATGAGGCATTACGATCCAATAATGGTTTGAGTGCGGAATGAGCCATCTGCACATAGTTTTTCAGTTCCGCTTTCTTCATCGCCATCATCGTCGTGTGCGTATGATTGATTTGTTGTTGGTTGTAGGTACTGGTTTGGAGGTAGGTAAACCACATCATACCCAAAGCAATCGTTAACACGGGAATGATGGAAAGAATATAAAGTCGCTTTCTTATCGTTAGATTCATAGGTACTTCCTTACGTCTCGGCGCAGCGTTACAAACTGGTAAACTTCAATAGCTTTACCAAATAAAAGTATTAATAATTATTTTTGTACTGATTGCAGATTAACCGAGTTGGCGGGTGAGAAGTACAGGAAGTTGGTGATCGTGGACGAGAGAGACTCACATTTTTAAGCAGGATCACAATTAGCGAGAGCATTGGCCCGAGTTGCAGCGGGAGTTATCAGTAAGCCAGTATGAGACACGATACCTATTGTTGGCAAAGCGCAGGTAAAGCCAGTCTGCAATTGGCTTGAGTAATGGCCAACGTAGTGGTGCATATAGCCAACCTCGTCCGACCAACTGCCATGCTCGGTGAGTCACATCAAGACCAAGTATCAGTTCATTGTTGTCATTCAGCGCATGCAAAATCGTGTTGGCTTTTTGCGCGTCTATCTGTGGGTAATCAGAAAATTCATCGCTGTAGATATCGACGATTTTTATCGCTTGTTTTACATCTCGTCGCTTAAGTGCGTGCATTTCTTTGGCGCACAGTGGGCAAGTTCCGTCATAAAATATGGTGAGTTTTGTCATTGCGATCGTCTTACTTGATTTGTCTTACTGAATTCTACGTGGCGATTTTTCTTTTGGTTCATTATGTTGCAGGTAGTGGTTCCAATTCGTGCGTATGTTCTCATAGTTGTATTGGCAAAAGTCTTTGCGATCTCGTAGGTAGTCTTTTTCAACTTCATCGAGAAGCGACTTGTACTGTTCCGGATCACTGCCGTACACCAAACATAAGGTAGAGAAGTAGCGTTGCAAATCAAAACTGTGCTCATCAATGTACTCACCGAAGTCGTAGTAGTCCGGTCTGTCATCGGACTCAAATGCGAACATGTCGGCGGCGCTAATGGCCATCTCTGCGCCATCTTCTAGGAAGTCAATAATTAAGATCGTGGCAAAATTATCGACGGCATCTTCTTCTTTTCCGAGAACAGGGATGTTTTGATCTTCGATGTAAGCATGCCCTGCTTCATGCAGCAAGGTGTGTAATAACGTATCTAACGCCCCTGTTTTTGGGGATTTTCCAAGGCGTTCTTCATACTGGTTATTGGAGAAGTAATTGAGTGATTCCAAATAAAAAGTGTAAGGAATGTGTATCGTGTGCGTGTCGGGATCGTACATTGGGCCATCTTCTCCGCCGTAAATCAGTGTGAGTGGTTTGCGAAATGGAAAGTGGATCTGAGATAGCTCAACAAAAATTGGGTTTACATCGCTGTTTTGGATAGATTGCAGGGCGATGTTTTCATGGGTTGTTTCCACGGGAGAATATTCAATACGGATATTTTCCGCTGCAGTGGCAGATGAGATGGCACAGAGTAATAGCACAGGGAAAAGCGAATGAATTTTCATGTAGGGCTCTTGTTATTTTAATAACTTACATAAAAATTATACATGTTTTTGTGTGATGCATAATTGGGATTGTTTTTATCACCCAGAACCGGGTAGTTAGCCTCGAAAGACTACCATGACAACACCGTACATTTTGGTTGCTGGGCCCTCAAGAAAGCCTATCAAAACACGTTTTACTCAGGAGACGATAGATAAGTGATTGGCTTTTAAGGTTTATTTCTTGGTGAGGCTAAGCTGAATTCGCTTCGCTCTTTTGTCTGTAAAAATGCTATTCAGCAGTTAATCATTATGGAAAGAAACCATAGGGTTGGTGAATGTCACTGAATTGAAGAAAATTATCAGCAATATGTTATAATCCGGCTCCGTTGTGACGAAAACGTTTGTTGCAGCTTGAGAGTTTCCTTGGATTCGGCTCGTTTACACATCATGAGCCAGAGTTAAAAAACTACGACAGGAACAAGCAAACCCAATTGTTTTGAACGCGATCTCGGCGTTTAGAGGTTACAACGGGAAGGAACTTTGTTTGATAGTAATTGACACATTCTGTTTAAGTAAGGGAGCCCAATGTGGTTCAGAAAGTGTCACCCAGAATTTACTCACAACACTATACCCCAAGCAGTAACGCACAGGTATTGCGAGGGGGCATTTGAAGGAGCTATATCGGCTCCTTTCACATTTAAGGGCTTGCTAACAGCGGAAAACTGACACATCGCTAAAGGAGCGTCCCTTAAACTAGCCTAAGGCGCATCTACACCAACTTTTGAGTATTTTCGAAACAGTAAAGCGAGAACATTTGCTATTGAATGAAGGTTAAATTAACACTCGATCATTACGGAGGATGAAGAGAACAATAATAAGAGGCGATATGAATCATTTAATATCTGTAGGTGCACTGGAGTCCTTCTTGGTCGCAATCAGTGTGCTTTTCCTGGGGCATTTTATTAATGCTAAGCTACCGATTTTAAAGAAGTTCAACATACCTGAGCCGATTGTAGGTGGCCTTATTGTGGCCTGCATGATTACTGCTCTTCATTTCAACGGCATCGACTTGGAGTTCGATTTGCCGTTACAAAATACGTTTATGTTAATGTTTTTTGCGACGGTTGGTTTGGCCGCAAATTACACTCAGTTGATGAAAGGAGGTGCGAAGGTTTTTATCTTCTTAGCTGTCGCATCGTTTTACATCATCATACAAAACGGCGTTGGCGTTTCACTCGCGGCGGCGCTCGGTTTAGATCCTTTGATGGGGTTAATTGCTGGCTCGATTACTCTTTCTGGTGGCCATGGTACAGGTGCAGCGTGGTCACAAACCTTCCAAGACGTGTATGGATTGGATAACGTTTTGGAAATTGCGATGGCATCAGCCACTTTTGGTTTGATCATCGGCGGTATCATTGGTAGCCCAGTGGCACAGCGCCTCGTAGAAAAAAACAGCATTGAATCGGAGTATGGTCGTGGTGGTCGAGATGCCAAAACTCATGAAAAATTCCCTGAGTTGGTGACCTACAACGAATACGAAGAAGATAAAGTAACGGCGAAAAAAGTGGTGGAGAAACTCTTCTTCCTACTGATCTGTGTTACTGGGGCCAAGTATGTCGAGCAATGGGTAAGCACGTATGAAATCTCATGGCTGATGATTCCAGACTTCGTATATGCGCTATTTATTGGTGTGATCATTACGAATTTCTTGGAAGTGACCAAAATTCGTAAGTTAGATGCCGAAACGGTCGATATGTTAGGTACGGTATCGCTATCTCTGTTCCTAGCGATGGCTCTGATGAGCTTGAAATTATGGAATATCTTTGACTTAGCGATTCCATTCTTGGTCATTTTGGCTGTGCAGTCTGTGGTCTTAGCTATCTTCACTTACTACGTTACGTTCAAAGTGATGGGACGCAACTATGACGCTGCGGTTATTGCGGGTGGTCACTGTGGTTTTGGCTTGGGGGCAACCCCAACAGCCGTGATGAACATGGGCTCTATCGTTAACCGATTTGGCCCGTCGCCGCAGGCATTTATGGTGGTGCCAATAGTGGGGGCTTTCTTTATCGACATCGTTAACTTAATCATTTTACAAGGTTACATTTCATTCCTTGGTTAAATTTAAGTTCATGATCTCCTAAGGTCGAAATAAAAACGGTCACAACACAGGTTGTGACCGTTTTTTATGGCTCGATTTTGGCCGTTTATCGAACGACGGATTATTGAATGGTTCGGCTGAACTTGAGACTAGCTGTCCAACCAAGAACGCCGATGAAAGCGTAAATGCCAACGTTTAACCAACCCGCTTGAGGAATTGCATTCAATGGGCTTGGTGCAACAATGGCGTGCAGTGGAAGGTAAAGCACTTCGGAGAAGAACTGATCTAGGCCGTAATAGCCAAATAGTGCGATTGGCATCCAGCGCAGCGCATAAATGGCGATAAACAAAATGACCAGTGGTGAGTTCACTTTCTGAGAAATAGCCATTGCGGTTAATGCCAGCGGTAATAGTAGAATACCGGCGAATAACATTCTGATTAAAAACTCTCCCCAATGCAGCAGCACGTAACCTAACGAGGCTTGGCGGTACAACAAAGCCAATTGGTGATCAGTAGAGATGTTCAGCAACCACAACATCAAATCTGCTGCGAGCACAAGCGCCGAGCAAACGAGCGGAATCACCAATAAACCAAACCCTAGCTTCACTAAGTGAGTTTTTATATCGCTGACCGGCATACTACGCCAAAACATAATACTGCCCTCTGCGCGCTCTTTGCGCAGTGTTCTCGGGAAGTATTGAACGGCTAACAAGATAGACAGTAGTCCCGCCCCGCCGGTGATCAACATGTTTACATCGTCACCAAGCTCTTTGTGAATGTCACTGACATCGCCACCAAAGCTCATTTGGAAAAACATATTGTGTTGTAGAGTGTCGTTGCTCATTAAACTGACAAAGAGAATAAGTCCACATGCCAACACAAACAGTGGAATACGTAAAACAAGAGGGTTTTCCAACCACTCTTTTTGCAACATCGCGACAACTGAACGCATTACGCTGCCTCCTTCTGCAATGCTAAAAATAGATCCGCTAACTTCACCCCATGGATGGAACCCATTGTTTCTGCTTGTTGGGTATACTGGGCTTTGAGTAACCATTTCGTTGAACCGAGGCCTTTTTGTGACGAGAGTGGGTTCATCGCTTCAATTTGTGTGCGGTGCTCGTCGTTGGCTTCAAGAATGAAATAGTCTTCACTAATACTGTCCATCGAGGTTTGCAGAACGGGGCGACCATGCTTGAGAATCAGAACATCTGTCAGCAAGTGCTCAATCTCTGATACTTCATGACTGGCGATGATCAACACGCGCTCGCCGTCGTGAAACCATTCCAATAAGTGACGATAAAACGTATCACGATACACGAGATCTAACCCGAGTGTCGGTTCATCCAATATGAGGATTTGGGTGTTGGTCGCGATCACAATCGCGAGGTGCAATTGCACCTTCATCCCTTTGGATAAAGATTTGATGCGCGCACGAGGTTTGATGTCCGTTTGACGAAGCAGCGTATCTGCTTGAGCGCGATTGAACCCTGGATGCACGCCTTCGGTATAGTTAAGCAGTTGAGCGACAGTCATCCAATCTGGCAGAACGTTCACATCCGAGATGTAGGACAAGCTCTGCATTATTTTGTCGCGTTGCATAATGGGTTCAAATCCGTTGATACGAACAGTGCCTTGATATTCATGTGCGCCGAGTAGGGCATTAATAAGCGTTGATTTACCTGCGCCATTATGGCCGAGTAAGCCAAGTACTTGTCCTGCATGTAGGTCGAAACTCACTTCATGCAGTGCTTCTCCTTGTTGCTGATATTGCTTGGAGACGTTTTTTACACTGACTAATGCGCTCATTGGTCACCTTTCAAGTGTGGTTTTAGTTGTTGAATGAATTCGTCGAGTGACATATCCAGACGCTGTATTGTGTCGGCTATCTGCGGAATTTGTTGTTGAAGAAAACGTGCCTTCTCGTCTGCAAGCAATTTGAGTTTTGCCCCTGAAGCGACAAACATACCTTGACCGCGTTTTTTCTCCACTAACCCCTCATCAACAAGCAATTGATAGCCTTTCATGACGGTGAGGTGGTTAATTTTCATATCCGCAGAGATGCTACGAACAGAGGGCAGAGCATCGCCTTCTTGCCAGATACCTTGCAGTATTTGTTGAGTGATCTGGTCAGCCAACTGTCGAAAAATCGGTTGGCGATCATGCCAATTGGTCATGAGTGAATCTCTTGGCTGAAATGGTGTTATATATAGGTATAACACCTAGTGTGCCGGAGAGAAAGTAATAATTTAAAATTAAGCGTATGTTCCAGCCTTCGCTTTCCCTAACTATCTACCTATGTGATAGCTATTTTGAAGACTTTATTGTGAACATAAATTAGACACTTCTCATAAGTTGAGAAGTGTTATTTTTCTAATCCAATCAAGGTATTTACCACCAACTTGGCATTAGTATTCTCATATAATGATAATCAGTGGGATTTTGGGTACATCAATTTCTTACTTGATGAGAATTTGTGCAAAATACCCCCTAGAAAACAAAAGGTTCGAGAGGCAATCTGATTGACTTAGGCACCTATCTCACGTTGAGCGCTTGCTCAATGAATGAGAAAGAGGAGAGTAAAGAGGTCTCATGAATCAGGTAATATCTATCGGCCCACAAGAGTCGTTTCTCGTCGCAATTTGCGTGTTATTTTTAGGGCAGTTCATTAACACCAAATTACCAACCTTAAAGAAATTCAATATCCCAGAGCCAATTGTTGGTGGCCTAGTTGTGGCTTGCGTGATCACGACGATGCACTTAAATGGTGTGGATGTATCATTTGATTTGCCACTGCAAAACACCTTTATGCTGATGTTTTTTGCGACGGTTGGCTTAGCCGCGAATTACACCCAACTGATTAAAGGCGGTGCGAAGGTTTTCATCTTCCTTGTTGTGGCATCGGTCTACATTCTTATCCAAAATGCGGTCGGCGTATCCTTAGCAACCGCATTGGGGTTAGATCCACTCATGGGGTTGATCGCCGGCTCTATTACGCTTTCTGGCGGACATGGAACTGGTGCGGCGTGGTCGCAAACTTTTCAAGAAATGTATGGTTTGCACAATGTCCTAGAAGTGGCGATGGCTTCTGCTACGTTTGGCTTGGTCATGGGCGGGATTATTGGCAGCCCTGTCGCGCAAAAGTTACTCAACAAACACAACTTAGAATCGGAATACGGACGCACCAACCAAAGTCATCAGAGTTTCCCTGAATTGGTGACCTATAACGAACATGAAGAAGATCGTGTCACGGCGAAAAGAGTTGTAGAAAGCTTATCCATTATTTTGCTTTGCGTGACAGGCGCGAGCTATCTGGAGAGTTGGGTGAGCAGTTTTGGCATCAAGTGGTTGATGATCCCAGATTTTGTTTATGCGCTGTTTATTGGTGTTGTCATCACCAACATCATGGAAGTGACCAAGGTGCGCAAGGTTGATTTAGAAACCGTTGATATTCTTGGTACGGTTTCGCTATCGCTGTTCCTTGCCATGGCTCTGATGAGCTTGAAATTGTGGAATATCTTTGATCTTGCGATCCCATTCCTTATTATTCTTGCTATTCAGTCTGCCGTACTCGCGGTGTTCACTTATTACGTAACATTCCGCATGATGGGCAGTAATTACGATGCCGCGGTGATCGCCAGTGGACATTGTGGTTTCGGTTTAGGTGCCACACCGACTGCGGTCATGAATATGGGCTCTATCGTGAGTCGTTATGGTCCATCACCACAAGCATTTATGGTGGTACCAATTGTCGGTGCATTCTTCATCGACATTGTGAACTTAGTGATTTTACAAGGCTGCATCGCTTTTATTAAATAACACCCGCTTCTTTCAACTTAACATAACAAAGCCAGTCCCTTGAGGCTGGCTTTGTTATTTGTAACACGAAATCTTGTTTCTCCGACTTCAAGCCGTGAAATCAATACGTTACTATGATGACATAGTGTTCAGTTTTACAGCAGCATGAGGTACCCACATGTCTGAAAAAATATCGACGTCGGCATTAGCGAAAATGCGTAAGGTTGAAGCCAAGCTGTTGTTTGCCGATCTCAAACGTGCTGGCTACATTGTTCGCCAAGACGAAAAATGGATTCTGACGGAAGAAGGCGCCAAGTTTGGCGGCGAGTATGTGGATCACCCTAAATTTGGCCAGTTCATCGTCTGGCCGACCAATTTACATATTGAGCTGACTTCCAGCTCAGGGAAAACATTAAGCGCCACGCAGCTGGGTGAAAAGCTGAAACTGAATGCGAAGCGCATGAACCAACTGTTGAGTGAGTTGGGGTGGATCGCCAAATCTGAAGAAGGTTGGAGTGTCACTGAAGCTGGTATACGCGCTGGTGGACAGCAAAGAACCGATAAAGAGACACAAAATACCTTTGTCGTATGGCACGATGTGGTGCTGCGTAATAAGCGTCTTAAGCAGTCTGTCATTGAATTTTTAGGGCAAGATGCGGAGTCACACTCCACGGATAAATCTTACTCAAGCTTTCGCCAAAAGTTTGAAGCCAAACACCGAACATTAGATGGGCATTACGTGCGCTCTAAGGGGGAGTTGCTCATCGACAACTGGCTGTACTTGGCTGGTGTGGTGCACGCTTATGAACGTCAGCTGCCGATTGACCAAGATGTCACCAGTGATTTTTATTTGCCAGGCGGTAAAGTCTATTTACAGTTTTGGGGAAGTGATACTGGGGAGATGGCTGAGGCTGACCGTGAGACCATTCGTACTGTTTATGAGCAGCATCATTTTAACCTTATCGAAGTCGAACCGAGTGAACTAGACAAGTTAGATGAAGTGCTGCCTAAGCGTCTTCGTCAGTTTGGTATTAAAGCTTATTAACGACTTAAGCCCGCTGTTCAGATAAGAAAAAACCCGTGATCAATCACGGGTTTCGTATTTTTAGCGTGCATCTAGGCTGTCATCCTATGGATTAAAAACCTTTGATGTTTTCCGCTTCTAGCTCCGAGAAGTACTTCACTGTCTTCACTTTCAGTTCTTGTTGAGCTGGCTCGTCACATACGATCACTGCTTTAGGGTGAAGTTGAAGTGCAGAAACCGTCCATAGGTGGTTTACACAACCCTCTACTGCTGCTTCAAGTGCTTGAGCTTTGTTATGACCTGTTACCAGAATCATCACTTCTTCTGCGTCTAGCAGTGTACCCACACCGATAGTCAGTGCGTATTTAGGTACTTGGTTGATATCGCCGTCAAAGAAGCGAGAGTTCGCAATGCGAGTGTCTTCAGTCAGTGTCTTGATGCGAGTACGAGAAGACAGAGATGACGCTGGCTCGTTGAACGCGATGTGACCGTCGTTACCCACGCCGCCCATGAACAGGTTGATCTTGCCGTAAGACTTAATTTTGTCTTCGTAACGTTTACATTCTGCGTCGTGATCGTCAGTGTTGCCGTTCAGTAGGTTGATGTTTTCTTCTTGGATATCAATGTGATTAAAGAAGTTGTTGTACATGAACGAGCGGTAAGACTCTGGGTGATCTGCAGGGATGCCAATGTACTCATCCATGTTGAAAGTCACGACGTTTTTGAAGCTCACTTCGCCGGCTTGGTAAAGCTCGATTAGGGCTTTGTAGGTTGCTAGAGGAGTGCCACCAGTTGGTAGACCCAGAACGAATGGACGCTCAGCAGTAGGTTTAAAGTCGTTGATACGCTTAGCGATATGCGCAGCTGCCCACTTACCTACTTGTGCTGCTCGAGTTAACGGGATAAGTCTCATTTTGTGCCCCTAGTTATTAGAATTTACGATGTACCGAAACATTAATTCGCATTATAAAATAAGTAATGACGAACTGCTATTGTTTTAGGTCAAAATTTTGCTTTTTCTTTAACCAGTGTTGATTTTATCGACTGTTTTTATATCTAAATGCTTTTATAAGCCGATTTTTTACAAAGAAATTGCATTATGAAACTGACGAATTGATAGATAAAATTTATGATCTAAATTAAGTTCTGTCTTCGCACTTAACCTTGTTTTTTAATAACCTACAGAGTGTGAAACCGCACACGAACTTCAAATATTATGGGATGGACATGGCACGACGCTCATTCCTTAACCATAATTGAAATGTGTAAACCAGTGAGGAATTCGGTATGAAAAATGAGTTAGATCCGAGCAAAGTACTACAGGCTTACGAATGTGTGATGAACAACGGTACACCAACCGAATTTGGCAAAATGTATGAAGGTGTAGAAGCGTTTTCCGATTACGACGGGTACAACGTTTTCTTACGAGGGAATGGTGTTGAGCTAAAGGTTGGCTTCCACAATACCTATCAATTGGAGTACGACCAAGAGCACTTGAAAGAGAGCTTTTTGAAAAAGATCGCGATGCTTGCAAAGTAGACTAGCACTAAATACTAAAAAAGCCCTTGGGAGAACGCGCCCTTGGGCTTTAGGAGAAGAAATGAGCTTGTTTTTGCTCGCTCAGTCAAACCAAACGAGCTTTCGCCTACTGCCTACTGCTAGAAAAAGGCGAGAATTAGTTTATTTGGTTATTAATCGTCTTCGACCAAACTCTCTTCAATGTAATCTTCTGTCGCGTCAGGCTTATTACGACCATTTAGCGTGTGGAAGCGCTTGCGACCACGAGCAAGTTGGGTGTACTTTAGCCACGTACGCTCAAGTTTTGTTTTTGCTTTGCCTGGGTTTTCTAGCACCTTGATGAAGTGTTTCTCTTCGCTATTTTCAGGTGTTAATTCGCCTGACTCTAAGCCAAGCATAGTATCCCCATAAATTGTTAGGATTTCCTCTTCCGAGAGAGTAAAATCGCCAGACTTTGCAAAGCCGCGTGGGAATTTTACGTTGTCGTAAAAACGTTTTTTGCCATGACGGAATTCAGTGTCAGACATGTCAACAGCCTCTGTAACCGTTATTGATGAATGTAGTGAACTACGGCGAAAATTAGGCGTAAAGCTAACAAAAGAAAAACAAAACTTTTTTGTCGTCATGATTTTAATTAGTTGTTAATCTGGTTTTATATTAACCAGGAGATGGTTTATGGATGTAAAAGTCTTTCGAACATTTTTAGAGCTGGCAAGGGTTCGTCACTTCGGACGCGCCGCTGAGAATCTTTATATTACCCAAGCTGCAGTGAGCGCACGTATCAAACAATTGGAAAGTTACTTCGATACGCAATTGTTTATTCGTGATCGAAATAACATAAAGTTGACCTCTGCAGGTGAGCGCTTAATCAGCTATGCCGAGGTAATGGTCACTACATTGCAACAAGCGAAGCTAGAGTTATCGCTTGAAGATGGCAAAGCGCTGCAACTAACGTTAGGTGGCACGCCAAACATTTGGGACGCTTATTTACAGAATTGTTTAAGTGTCGTCACAGATTCGTTTGGTGGTTATGGCTTCATGGCAGAAGTGATGGGACGTGAGATGCTCAGTCGTAGCTTGCTAGAGCGCACGTTAGATATGGCATTTGCGTTCGATCAGATCAAAGCTGATGAGCTTAACTGTAAAAAAGTGGCGGATGTTGTTCTCGTTCTGGTATCGACTGAGAAAGACTCTTTAGACACCGTTTTTGAAAACAAATACGTGTATGTGGATTGGGGAACACGCTTCTCATCAGAACATTCTGAACGTCACCCTAAGATCCCGGCTCCGTATCTGCGCACCTCAACAGCGCGTATAGCATTGGACTTTATTTTGGAGAAGGGCGGTGCCGCTTACTTACCCATCTCTCTGGTAGAGCCCTTTATCGCCAATGGGCAGCTTCACAAGGTGTCTGGCGTAGAAGATTGGTGTCGCCCTATCTATTTGAGCTATCGTAAAGCTAGCTCGTCTGTAGACGCGATTAAGCAAGTGGAAGAAATTGTCAAAGAGATTGATCCACTGACGGCTTACAGTTTTCAGCAAATTGGTTCCGGAACTTCCGACGAATAGCGTTGAGTGAAAAGTCAGAGAAATTAAAAAGCCGCCTTGGCAAATCCAGGCGGCTTTCTTTTTATCTCGATGAATCGATAGTTATGGCAAGTCAAATAGTAGGGCGGTTGTGCTCTCGTTTGATGTATTGCGTAAAACAACCTTACTTTGCTGTTCGATCTTCGCGCCGTCGCCTGCCGTCAAGGTGGTATTGTCGATGCTAAGGCTCCCCGTTACTTGGTGAACGAATAAGTTTCTACCCGATTCTATCTCAAAGTTAAGTTCGCTATTTGGTTCAAGAATTAACTGATGTAATGTGGCATCTTGCTTAATAAGTAGCGTACCGTTTTCTCCTGTTGGAGTCGCGATAGTTGTTAATCCCGGCGTGCGACCAAAGTCTTTTTGCTGATAACCTGGTTTGGTTCCAAATGTATTTGGCTGAATCCAAATTTGTAGAAAGCGCAGCGTGTCGCGGTTCGACGCATTGTACTCACTGTGGTAAATCCCTTTCCCTGCCGACATGAGTTGGAATTCCCCGGCAGGTAATGTTTTCACGTTACCTTCGCTGTCTTTGTGCGCGATAACACCTTCCAGCACATAGCTGATGATCTCCATATCACGATGGCCATGTGTATCAAAACCTGCGCCAGGTTGGACTACATCGTCATTAATGACTCTCAGCTCAGAAAAGCCCATATGTTGAGGATCGTAATAGCTACCGAAAGAAAACGTATGTCTGCTATCAAGCCAGCCAAAGTTTGCTCGACCTCGGTCTGCTGCATGTCTTACCGTAATCATAGAGCCTCCCTAAGAGAGTTTTTTGTTCAAGAAGTTATCTAGCGCGGCCTTACCTGCGCCAGAAAACGCCAGTGAAACACTTGCTGCCAGTAAAGCTAAGCCAAACTCGTAACCGTTGTTTGCCATGAACAAGCCGTTTTCAAAGTGGACGGAGAATATCGCTACCACCATCGTGAACGCTAAAGCAACGGCTGCCGGGCGAGTTAGTAGGCCAAGCAAGATGAACAAGCCGCCAAAGAACTCTGCGCTGCCAGCAAGGAATGCCATTAGCACGCCAGGACCTAAACCGATGGATGCCATCCACTGACCTGTACCTTCTAACCCATAGCCACCAAACCAACCAAACAGTTTTTGTGCGCCGTGCGCCATAAAGATAATGCCGATTGGAATGCGAAGTGATAGTGCGCTGTAACCTGCGTTTGAAGTGGTGATTTTCTGTAATAGTGCTTTCATGATTCTGTCCTCTGACTCTTTTCAATGAGTGGGAAGCGTGTGCTCCCGTGCTGTTGAGAACAGTTTAGGTGGCGGTGAGAATAAAAATAACGGGAGTATTTTGATAAACTCGTTCTAAAAAATTGAATAATGGTTTTTTGTTATTTTTAATCAGTTGCTTGAGTGTTTTTTATGAGTTTTTTATGCCAGTTTTGTCGTGTTTTAAATCAGGCTCCATCATTATTTTCGATAAACATTTTTGCTGTTAAACAAAAAAAGAGCACAGGTTGCTGTGCTCTATTGCTTTCGCTATTAACAAGGGAGAAAGGTGTGTTAAAGAAAACCGTCAGAGGTTCATTAAGCTCTCTAGTGACTCCTCTACATTGTTGTAGTGATAGGTTCGAATATTACGCCCATCCGTGGCATTAATTTGAATTTCTGAGATCTCGTTATCTGAGTCTCGTTCGATAATTCCAATTGAATGATCTACGGATTTACTGGTAATAACCTTTTGGTTTCTTAGTACAATTACGCAAGTGTGTAAGTCCATGCCAATTCCCTTTAGCCGACGTTGTTGTGATGTTCTGAATCTAACTTTAGTGTACAAAAGCGCTAATGCCAATAAATCTCAATATTGAGTTCCGAAAATGGCTAATTGTAGACGCTTAAGCAAGCTACAATAACATTATATTGAACTATGCCTATGAACAATAAATGACAAAAGGCATGAGCAAGGAAAGCACTATGTTTATTCACCCCCATACCTCACTGACTTTCGAGCAGTGTCATAAGGCTCGAGTCGCGCGAGACAGCCGCTTTGATGGGCGATTTTATGTGGCTGTGAAAACAACGGGGATCTTTTGTCGCCCAATTTGTCCGGCTAATTTACCTAAAGAAGAAAATGTAGAGTACTTCACCGATAAAGCGCAAGCCCTTCAAGCAGGGTACCGTCCGTGTTTACGCTGTCGACCTGATAGCGCTCCTGGATCTTGGGCATGGAAAGGTGTCGAGACGACCTTTCAACGAGCGATTTCGTTAATTGATAGAGGGGAGTTGCATCACCATTCGGTGTCTGAGTTGGCTGAGCGTGTTGGGATTTCTGACCGTTACTTACGTATGTTGTTTGAGCAGTATCTAGGCATGTCACCCAAGCAGTATGCGCAATATCAACAATTAATGTTCGCCAAACAGTTACTTCATTCCAGTTCTATGTCGGTCACGGAAGTAGGCTTCGCCGCCGGTTTTAATAGTACACGCCGCTTTAACGATGCTTTCCAAAAGTTTCTCAAACTGACGCCTTCTCAAGTCCGTCGCAAAGAGTTTGACGGTATGGGTAGCAATCGAATTGCCTTGCCTTATCGAGGTGAATTGAATTGGCAGCACATGTTGGACTTCTACCGTTTACGAGCGATTGAGGGGGTTGAGCTGGTGAGTGATGAGAGTTATCAGCGCAACGTTTTTTTGGATAACAGCAAAGCCTGGTTTAAAGCGACCAAAGGTGAAGGGTACCTAGAGCTAGCGTTTGAAATTGAAGACGTAACGAAGCTGCAAAACTTGGTGTCTGACATTCGTCGTATGTTCGATCTTGACGCCGATATTTGTACTGTTGAGCAGCATTTGGATTATGTTGCACCGGGGCTTGTGTCGAGTAAAGGTATTCGGATTCCTGGTGTATGGAATGCATGGGAGGCTGGAGTTCGAGCGATTTTAGGCCAACAAGTGTCGGTCAAAGCGGCGATTGGTCAACTTAACTTATTGGTGGCCACACTTAGTGGAGAGTCAGAAAAACGCTTTTTCCCGACACCAGATGCGATAGCGAATACCGACGTGAGCTTTTTGCGCATGCCGCAAAGCCGTAAAGAGACGCTAGTGCGCTTCGCCCAGTTCATGCAGGACAACTCAGAAGCCGACCCCCAGCAGTGGCTAGCTTTGAAAGGCATTGGACCTTGGACAGTCAGTTATGCTCAACTGCGAGGGCAATCTCAACCCGATTGCTTTTTAGATAAAGACTTAGTGGTGAAAAAGGCGATGCAGCGTTACCCATCACTGAATACGCACACTGCGGCCCCTTGGGGAAGCTACGCGACGTTTCACTTATGGAATCAATCATGAAAACATTTTATACCGAAATGCCGAGCCCATTAGGAACGGTGACCATCCAATCTAACACTGAGGGCTTGCTTGGCATTTGGTTTGAAACATGCACCACTAAGCCGAGTGAACTGGGAGCGCGAGACGATCAACACCCGATTTTGCGCCAAGCTGTTACCCAGTTGAATGAATATTTTTCTGGCCTACGTAATGAATTTGAGCTGCCTTTGGCGGCTACAGGCACGGATTTTCAAAATCAAGTTTGGCAGGCACTAACGACCATTCCATACGGCGAGACGTGGAGCTATCAAGATCTCGCCAACGCGATTGGCAACCCTAAAGCTGTGCGCGCTGTTGGGTTGGCAAACGGAAAAAACCCTATTTCTATCGTGGTGCCTTGTCATCGCGTTATTGGCAAAAGCGGTAAATTGACAGGGTATGCTGGTGGAGTAGAGCGCAAGCAACGTTTACTTGCGTTGGAGCAAGGTACACCACTTTAAGTGAGGCGATTCTCATATTGTGATTAAGCGTGCTACACAGGGGAAACGATAGTGTAGAGTTTCATATTCGTTATACGAATAGAAAAAGGATAATAAGGACATGCCTTTCAAAACGGATTTTGATGCATTCATGAGTGAGTGTTGGCAGCATCACGAAACACAGCCCGAACAAACTTATGCTCAATTGGAAACGGCTCTGAGTGAGGTGGAAAACGTTAACCACATCGAGCGAATATTCGCATTGATGCTGCACACCGCGATTGGGCACCTCCAGCGTCCAGAACCGTTTCTTGCTTGTTTAGAGCGCTTTGATGAACGCAAGGTTGCCGAGAGTTCGGCATTGCAACGCAATATTGCCGTTGCGCGCTACTTCGTAGATGGCACTGACAATATGGAATTATTGGAAGAGCAAGACCAACGACGAGTTTACGCTTTGATTTCGAATGAACTGTCTGCGCTTGCTCAGCTTGAGCTGGCGAGCCAATGGCTGGCGAAAGCCGCGCTAGGTATGACACCACAAGATGCTGAAGGGCCGCTAGCGCGCTCTATCGCAATCACAGCAAACAACTTGGCGTGTCAGTATGAAGCGCTGGCTGAGCGCACGGATGTGGAAAAATCGAGGATGCTAGAAGCGGCGAAGCTCGCGTTGGATTACTGGAAAGTGGCGGGTGGTTGGATGCAAGAAGAACGTGCTGAGTATCGCTTAGCGATGAGTTTACTCAAAGCGGGTGAAGCCGGACAAGCCAAGCAGCATGCCGAGCGCTGCGAAGCCATTTGTCAGCAAAATGGTGGTGACGCGTTTGAGCTGTTCCATGCGCATGATTTGCTGATGCAAGTGCACTTCCATCTTAGCCAGAAATATAAAGCTCGAGTGGATGTGGGGATGCAGCAATACTGCACAACGAGTTCGTTGACATGATCTCAACGTTGAATAAAAAAGCCCCGAGCGAATGGCTCGGGGCTCATATTTTGTAAGTTCACTCATTACACGATGTTGATTATGCTATTTGCGCTTTTGCCTGGTATCGTCCTGGTTTATGGTTCATCGCCAAAATCAAGTTTGTCGCCACGGCACCCAAGACGGATAGAGCGATAAGGTGCACATCCACAATGAACAGCGACATCACTACGATGGCACAATCGAGCGCCATCTGAACTTTACCAGCTCGAATCCCAAAACGTTCCTGAAGGTACAACGCTAGAATGTTAAAACCGCCTAAACTCATCTTGTGACGGAAAATCACCAACATACCTATTCCAATTAACCCACCACCTAGAAGTGCTGCATAGAAAGGTTCGATTCGTGAAATTTCAATCACATGGTGCAGATGATCGACCGCAAAAGAAACAATCGAGACCGCAATGAAGGTATTAATGGTGAAGCGCCATCCCATGCGCATTACAGACAAAATATAAAAAGGGAGGTTGAGAGCGAAAAATATCTGACCAAAGCTGAAGTCACTCACTTTGGTAAGGAAGATCGCCAAACCAGCCGTACCGCCGGTGAGCAATCCTACTTTGCTGAAAAATATTACCCCAAGCGACACTAACGCACTGCCGAGCGTCAGAGCCAAGAGGTTCTCTCTTAGGCTATGATCTTTATCCATAAAATTTTTTCCTTGGTTTAAAAACCGCGCCGGAGACAACACGTCCATCCAGCGAGATAAACAGTTGCCAAAACAGCAACTAACAAATCGGCCAATAAAATGTCGCGAAAAGTGATGAATGTCGAGTTTTTGGACAAGATTGTGCTGATGCTAGCCTGTTTAACATAATGTACACAGGTAGAAAAACAACAAGGAAAAGTTATGATTAAGAAAGTCGGCACTACCCAAATCAACGCATTACATCGACTGAGTTGTCACTGCGGAAAAGTTGAGCTGGAACTTGCATTACCTAATGGTATTGAGAAGCCGAGACGATGTGATTGCTCCATGTGTCGACGTCGCGGCGCGATTGTGGCATCTGTGCCTCTGAATGGTATTCGTATCGTGCAAGGCGAAGACGTTTTGAAGCTGTATCAATTTAACACTCGCACAGCGAAGCACTTTTTCTGTGGCGAATGTGGTATTTATACGCACCATCAGCGTCGCTCTGACCCGAGTGAGTACGGCTATAATGTCGGCTGTTTAGAGGGCGTCAACCCATATGAATTGGGAACTATCGAAGTGATGGATGGCGTTAACCATCCATCCGACAGTTAGGTTATATCGCAAGTTAAGCGCCTGACTCACGGTGCTTTTAGGTAAATAAACCGCTATTCATCCACAAGTGTACTGCAATACTGGCGGCATAACCCAAGGCGATGACGGGAGCCCATTTTAGGTGGCCAAAGAAGGTATATTGACCACGCGCGGCTCCCATTAATGCGACACCTGCCGCAGAGCCAATTGAAAGCAAGCTGCCCCCCACACCCGCAGTCAATGTGACAAGTAACCAGTTCCCCATCGACATGCTTGGTTCCATAGTCAGTACAGCAAACATAACCGGAATGTTATCGACGATGGCAGATAGAACACCAACCATCACGTTGGCCCAGACAGGGTTCCATTGGTTGTACATGACGTTTGAAACCAGTTCGAGATAGCCAAGTAAGCTCAAACCGCCGACACACATCACTACGCCGTAGAAGAACAGCAAGGTATCCCATTCTGCGCGAGATACACGGTGGAACACGTCAAACGGAACGACTGAACCTAAGCGTTTTAATGCGTGATCGTCGCCATTGGCAATTGCCATGGCCGCTTTTTTTGCCAAGGAATGTTTGAGTGTTTGGCGTAAGAAGTAGCCGAAAAATTGTAAGTAGGCCAAGCCCATCATCATGCCCATAACGGGTGGGAAGTGCAGCAAAGCGTGGAAAGAGACTGCGGTGGCAATCGTCAGAATGAATAGTGCGACAATGCGTCTCGCGCCGCGTTTCAGTTCTACGTGTTGGTGAATCGTATTCGGTTTGGTGTTTGGAACAAAGAGTGACATCAAAAATGCAGGAACCAAGTAGTTCACCAGTGACGGGACGAATAACGGGATGAATTCAGCAAAGCTGACATGCCCGGCTTGCCACACCATCAGGGTCGTAATGTCACCAAATGGGCTGAATGCACCGCCAGCGTTGGCAGCGATAACAATGTTGATACAAGCAAGATTCACGAATCTAGGATTATCACCAGAGACTTTCATCACTACAGCGCACATCAAGAGGGCTGTGGTTAAGTTATCGGCAATCGGTGAAATAATAAAGGCGAGAAACCCCGTCAGCCAAAACAGCTTTTTGAAGCCAAAGCCTTTGCCGACCATCCACGCCTGTAAGGCATCGAAGAGTTTGCGCTCTTCCATAGCATTGATGTAAGTCATCGCTACTAACAAAAACAGCAGCAGTTCCGCGTATTCCAACAAGTTGTGCTCTAGTGCGGATTTGGCGATTTCTGGCTGGTTGTGTTGAGCAAAGGTGTAGCCAATTAGAATCCAAATTAACCCTGCAGCGAGCAGCACAGGCTTGGATTTTCTCATTTTCAGATACTCTTCCAACATAACCAGTATGTAAGCAATCGAAAAGATAATCAGAGCCGCGTAACCGACACCAGAATTAACAAGGTTCAGTTCATTGGTGGGGGCAGCAAAGGTGGCGCTAGAGAATAACAAACAGCAGAAAGCCACAATTGGATAGATTGGCATAGACATTTCTCCTTTGTCTGGTTGGAGAAATATTAGCCACAAATTAATGAGTTAGTTGTGAGAGAGCTCGAATTAACAGTAGGAGTTAGGAAATGATAGTGTGCGCCACTATTTTCTGAGTGACGCAATGCTTGCTGCGCCAAATAAAACCACAGCGGCATACAAACCGTAAGTTAACCAATGGCTAATCTCTAAAAAAGGAACGAGTCCTTGACCTGCCCACATACAGCCTCCGTTTAATGAGCAATGTTGTAATAGTCGAGCCAATTTAAAGGAAATGAACAATGTTTTTTGTGAGTGACGGCAAATTCTGAAGGATTAGAAAGTCAAAAATTGGTCAGTGAGAGAGAAATCTCATTTTTAACTGGCTAGCTCTAACCCTTTTGAGTTAGAGCTAGCTATATCGAGCGCTGAATGGATTTAGCGCAGCAGCCATTTTCTCAACGGTGAAGCCTCAATTGCTTTCACAAGTATTATGGTTGCGACAATCGTTGCAGGATAAATAAATGCGTCTTTCGCGAGGTGTTGCAACCCGATAAATCCAGCGACATTCATCATAATAATTATCACAAGCAGATGGCTAACATAAATGCCTAACACGCTAGGAGATAGTTTGAATACCCAAGGCATATCGCCAAAATGTGGGTGGACTAAGAGCCACATGAAGACACCCAGGGCCCAGATAACAGTACCAAACAGGAAGTCGTGAGAATTAAAAGCGACCTCGTGTTGCATTAGCCAATAAGCTTCACCAAAATGCAGCGCCATACCAAGAAGAATGCATCGAATCGTATTGTTTCGCGACCATCGCCACTGTTCTTCTCGTGCTAGATAACCCAGTGTTACCAGCAAAGTACTGAAAAACGGCCCATTACGAGTAAAGAAAGGCGCTGGCAGATCGGTAATGGTCGAATAACTGCCAGCAAACACGCCGTATATGTATAGCAATACGGCGGTTGGCAGTACCAATTGAGCCATATTGATATGCACGAGGAAGGCAATTAAGGCAACGGCAATGACCAGAGCTGGAATAAACCACAGGTGAACGAGCCCGCCTTCGACGAGTGAATTGAACGGGGTCGACATTAAGTAGCCCCAGTAGCCCTGCCTTTCGGTGAGATACCCCGCCTCAGCGACAGTTTGCCACTGGAATGGCATCAATAAACTGATCACGCTCCAAATGAGCCAAACCTTCATCAGTGGTTTGGCGTAGTTTTTTAGTGTTTCGATAGGTGCGCGGCTTAGCTTGGGCTGGATAAGATAACCAGAAATGAGAAAAAACAGTGGCACAGCAAAACGAGCCAATTGGTTGAGCATATAGCCAACCCACGGTATTCCATCCCATTGCCAGTATGTCAGGGCCATCTGGCAGTGCAATCCTATAATTGCAAACATCGCAATAATACGCGCAAACTCTAAGCTGGCTATTTTTTGTTTCTTTGCCATTACATTACTTACCTAAATAAAAAAACTTAGGTGAAAGTAGCAGGTTGTGGCTGAATTAATGCGTGAAAAAGTCAACAGACTCGCGCTTACACTGAAGCTGTGTTTAAATTTAAGACTTACTTCAAACTTCTTAATTATTAACCCATTAACCAACTCAATACGTGATTAGCGAGTCGAAAATAGCACTAATGTATGGTTAGACCAGTTAACTCTAGATTGCAAAAAAGAACGATCGTGCTAAAAATAAGATTATGCAAAAAGGAAAAGTGACAAAAGAGTTTATTCTGCAACGGGCTTTTGAGATCGCCAGCGAAGACGGATTAGAAAGTCTTACGATTGGTGAGTTAGCCAAGCAATGCGGTATGTCGAAAAGTGGTCTGTTTGCCCACTTCAATTCGAAGTTGAATTTACAACTATCGGTATTGGAGCACGCCAATAAAGTGTTCGCCGCCCGAGTTATTGAGCCTGTTCGTGAAGCAGGGGATGGCAATATCGAACGTAAAATTCGAGGGTTGCTCGACTCTTGGATGACTTGGAACCACGCATTTCAAGGAAGTTGTATGTTTCTAGACGCTTGGAATGACACGGCAGATAAAGATTGCCCACTTCAGGCCGGACTGCGTAAATCCATAGACACTTGGCTGAGCTATTTGGAGATCCAAATAACGAAAGGCAAAGAGAAGCAAGAATTTGCAGCAGACTTAGATACACGCCAAGCAACGTTTGATTTATACGGTCTTTATTTGAGTGCGCATGTTTTTTACTCAATTAAAGGTGAGGAAGAAAGCTTGCGCCTGTTTTGGCAAGGGATCGACAACTTATTTTCTCGCTGGAAAGGCTGATACCAGTTATTCGCTTTCCAGATTTGTAGACATAAAATCATAAAGAGCGGCTGAGTTCGCTCTTTCTTATCAGTATAAAAAGCACGACCGTTCTATTTTTTGTGCGAAGCTGATAGTTAAGGACATAATCATGAGTGAAAAAATTTACTTTAATACATCGCAACGTTTCAGTATTAAGCGCAGTTTGGTGAACATCAGTACGCGTTTACACCATACGCTGGCCCCTTCCCATGCAAAGAATACCGCGCGTAAGTTGCTCCTGACACCTGCTCGCACAGCACCTAAAAACACCGAACCTCAAGGACTTGCCAAGGGTGAAATTAAAGGGCATGCAGGCATTATCAAAACCTACACTTTGGGCTCTGGACCTATTTGGGTGCTAACTCATGGTTGGTCTGGCACCGCAAGTCAGTTTTATCCGTTGATGGAACATATTGCGTCGAAAGGGTTCACCGCTTTGGCATACGATCATCCAGCACATGGTGAGAGTGAAGGGCAGTATGGGCACATTCCGGGTTTTGTCAAAGGGTTAGAAGATGTGTTAGATACGGTAGACGATATTGTTGGTCTAGTTGGGCACAGCATGGGCACCGCTTCTGCTCTTGAGTGCAGACATAGCAAATTAGAAAACAAGCCTTTACTGCTTATTGCACCGGTATTGAATTACGTAGAGAACCTATTCGGTAGCATTGCGCGTTCAGGTTATTCGATGAAGCTTTTTAATGCCGTAGTTTCTGAAGTTGAAGATCAATTTGGTTACCCATTACAGTCAATTGATCCGCTGAAGCGTTTGGCTGAGCGCTCGTCTCCAGCCATCATTGTTCATGATGAGCAGGATAAGTTCACTAAGTACAGTATCTCTGCACAAGCCGCTGAAGAGATTGAAAATGTTGAGTTAGTGACAACGCAAGGTCAAGGCCATGGCCGAGTGATGAAGTGTGGACAAGTCTTCAGTAGTTTTGACCGTTTACTCGATCGTTCTTGGTAATCTTCATTCTTACTAATCGGCTCGATCCGTTTTGGGCTAATTCGATTTGAAAGCAATACCTCGGACTGTTTTTCGTCAGTGGTATCGCTTTTCTCATTATGAGATAAAAACAAAAAAGGACAGCCGAAGCTGTCCTTTGATCGTTAACTTTACAGAAAGTCTGCAAGGTTGGGCTTAGTTACAGTTAGCTACGCCAACTTCTTTCCAAACGCCCCATTCGCCAGATTGGCTAGGATCGTCACCCTGAGTCCACCATTTCGCTTCCCAAGTTTTACCCGCATGCGTGACTTGGTTGCCGCCTGTGTACACCGCGCTTGCATCCCATGCGTTGTCACAGGTGCCTGGGTTTGGATCGGTGGTATGCTGTGCAACAACCACAGTTGCGCTTGCTGTTGAAGACGCTTTGCCGTCGCTCACACTTACGGTAAAGCTTAGGCTAGTGTCTTGCGGATATTCAGCAGCAGTGAAAGTTACTTTAGAACCTTCAACCGTTGCGTTCAAACCTTGAGGCAGCGTCCAGTTGAAAGTAAGAGTATCGTTGTCTGCATCGCTAGAGGCTGACGCATCTACAACCACAACGTCACCAGCGTTTGCTGTTGCTGGAGCAACAACTTGCGCTACTGGCGCATTGTTCGCTGGGTCAACCACACCTGCTGGCTTCACAGTTACTACAACAAGGTCAGATGCCGTTGCACCTTCGTTGTCAGTCACTGTCAGCTTGAAAGTTAATTGCTCCTCAACAGTAACTTCTGCTGCATCAAAGCTTGCTTTCGCTGTGTCTGCGCCTGCTAGTACCACTGCAGTGCCAGAGACTTGTTCCCACGCGTAACTCGCAATAGTACCGTCAGAGTCTTTCGATAGGCTACCATCTAGAACCACACTTGCTGGGCCAGTTACAGATTGATCTGCGCCAGCAGCTGCGGTTGGTTTACGGTTTGGTTGAGGAACTACACCACCAGCCATACCTTCGTGCATTGCGTTGAGAATGTCGCCGTTATCCGCGTCGATTTCCCAAGAGAATAGACCCGCAAGACCTAGAGACTTCGCGTAGCTACCTTTTGCTAGCACTGAGCGATGGTCATCAAATGTGATCAACTCGCCCGTAGTACGGTTCCACACCCATGGTGCTTCTGCTTGTGCATCATAGCCGTACTCGAAGCCGTTAATGCCAGTGTTGTTTGCACCTAGCATGAATGACTTAATGCCTTTGTAGTCGATTACGCCATCTTCCCAAACACCTTGCGCTGTACTGCCCTTCAGTTTACCTGTAGCAGTACCTGTCATTGGGTCATTTGGATCGGTTAGCGTATCTGGAGTTACGCCTTCCCAGCCACGACCGTACATTGCTGTACCAAGTACTAGCTTGTTCGCAGGAACGCCTTGAGCAAGAAGAAGCTGGATGCCGTTATCTGCTGTGTAAGCAGGACCTTTGTACGGTTCGCCGTTCTCATCAACGCCACTACCGTCACACTGACCAGGGCGCATGAATGAACCACAGTAAAGCGCAGTTTGGTGACCAGGAACGTTGTTCCAACCGCCATAGAAGTCGTAAGTCATCGCGAAGATGTAGTCCATGTATTGAACCGCATCTGCATAGTCTACGTCTTCAATCTTATCGTAACCGACACCGATAGCTGACGTTAGCTCGTAAGTACGGCCTGTCTCAGCTTCTAATTCATCAAGCATTACGCGCAGTTCGCGCATCAGTGCGATGTAAGCTGGGCCATCGTTTACAGGGTCGCCCTTATCCGCGGCTGCACCGCCGCCACCAGGGAATTCCCAGTCGATATCAACACCGTCGTAGAATTTCCAAGTTTTCAGGAACTTCTTAACCGATGCGACGAATGTGTCTCGGTTTTTCTTGTCTACGAAATCGAAGAATGGGTCAGACAGCGTCCAGCCACCGATAGATGGGATGATTTTTAGATCAGGGTTACGTTGTTTCAATGCCATTAGCATTGCGTAGTTACCCTTGATAGGTGTGCTGTATTCATGACCAGCTTGTGGGAAGCTCTTCTGATAAGCGGCCCAAGGGTCGTGGATCACGACTTCGTAGTCAGGCACGCCTGTACAAGCGGTTTGTAGTGCATTGAAGCTGTTGCCGCCAACAGACTTCACAGACTCATTTGGGCCACAAATTGGGATAAAACCGTAAAGGATGTGAGTCAAGTTGTCGACTGGCATGTTATCGACCGTGTAGTCACGACCATAGATGCCCCACTCAACAAAATACGTACCCATCACGACACTTGGATCGGTATTGTACGTTTTGTTGTTTGGATCAACATTCATCGTCAGTGGCTTCAAGTGAGAACCATCGGTATCTGCAATCGTGATTTCAGATGGTGCGCTTTTCGCACAACCTGTCGCATCACACGCCTCGATTTCCATTTGGTATAGGCCGCCCTGACCATATTCAAATGTCGCTGTTGTTTGGCTACCAGTGATTGGGCCGGTTGCTACTTTTGCACCATCAAAATAGACGTTGTAAGTATCACCTGGCGTGCCACTCCACTGGTTAAACTTAACAGTGATCTTCGCTTGCTCATGGTATTTCACCATGTCGTAGTAGCCTGACGTGGTTTCCATCGCGAGTTCAATTTTAGAAAACTGAAGGTTGTTGGAACCGTACATATCGATACTTGGTGCGGTTGGAGCTGCAACTGCAGCACCTGATAGTGCTAAAGCAACGCCAGCTGCACATAGGTTAAATCGAATCATAACTTCTCTCTCAATCCTTGGATTCATGTTCTACCTAGAACATAGGCTGCTCTTGCACCAGATAAGATGATTGGATTTACTCCATGTGCAAAAGCATCACACTCAGCATTTCAGAGAGTTTTTTTTCGTCAAAAAAAATTAAGACGGTTTTCGAGGCACTTGAGAGAACTTAACTAAAACTCGCACTCTGTTACACAGAAAGTGTCAGACTGAGTCAATAATTTATAAAATCTCAGCAGAAACTAAAATTATTGTTTACTCAGTATCGGGTGGGATAAATGCGATGAATACCTTATTTCATTGTTTATTAAGGTTTTGTTTCATCGAAGTAGAAAGAGAATTGAAAGGAGAAATAGCCGTGAAGACGTGCTAGTCACGGCTAAAATGTTCACTTAATGCAGCACGACGTTTTGAAGCCGCTCCGGTTTCTGAGCCTTGAACGGTATGCTCAAATCCCTTACGGATGAATCGTTGGTCTGGAATAAGAGGCTCAATACGGCGAATCTGAGGTGAAAGGTGAGAGCCCGAGATCTGGTACGCGGTTTTTCCTAATCCGGTGTTCAACGTGATGACCTTTCCATCGAATTCAAATTCTGTCGTGATGAGTCGATGGTTTCGATATACCCCATCCTCCGTGAAAGTCAGACGTTCTGTTTGGTAGGGTGGCGCGCCGATCTCAATCCACTCGCCGTAGACTTTTTCCGGGTCAATATGGTCTTGATAGGATAGGTGGATTTGATAGCTGAAAAACGTCAAAAGACCCACCCCAAAAACGGCAAATGTGCTTTTGAGGACTTTGGATTGGTGGCGAGCCCAAAATGAAAGTTTTGGTTCCTGTCTTGTTTTCCGCCTTCGGCGAGTTGAGTCCGTCATTGGTCTACTTTTCTTCCCTTTTTTAATATGGTGGAAACCTTCCTTCTCAAAAACAAACAATCCCGCCATTAAGACTAAGAAATTATGATCTAATGTCCACTTTTACATTCGGATACACTCTTATTGATGGTTTATTGTTTGCTAGCGTTAACTAATTCACCGACTTTATCTCACTAATTACGTCGTCTGGTTAAGCCTAGAAAAAGGTGGCCTCGCTCAGTAGCAAAGGATGTGCTTTATAACGTTGAGCTTAATGGCTTTCAGAGCTTGAGTAACAGGAAGAAACAAGGTAAAAAAGAGCGGACTTTTGATAAGGAAACCAATAATGAGTATTAAGGAAAATAGCTATTTTGCAGGTAGTGTAAAATCACTAGGCTTTAACCAGAATGATCAGGACGTTAGCGTTGGTGTAATGCTTCCTGGTGAATACACGTTCGGCACTCAAGCGCCTGAGCGTATGACGGTTGTAAAAGGTGCGCTTGTGGTCAAGCGTGTCGGCGAAAGTGATTGGACGACTTACCAAAGTGGTGAGTTTTTTGAAGTGGAAGGGAACTCCTCATTTGAGCTTCATGTGAAAGACGCGACCGCGTATTTATGTGAGTACTTCTAAAGCGCACTTTTTGCCTGTGATAAAGCCACCTTCGGGTGGTTTTTTCGGCTATGTGCTTCACTTATAACGCATCTTTTTGGTTATTTGGGTATATACTTAATAAAAATGTACCCATCGACCAGGGAGGAAGTGATGGCAGTACAACGCAAGCATTCTGATCTCCCTCCTCGTTACGAGGACAAAGATCTCACCAATGAGCAAAGACATCGTTTTACCGAGGTCGCCAATGCAGCCCATAAGAGACGTGAATTCTATCGACGTGCCCTAGGGAAAGGCTTAATGGGCAAAGTGAAGGACCGTGCGTTTAAAGGCCAATTCAGTCGCCAGCAAGATAAGCCGAGCAGAGTGCTGCAAGCTGTGTGGCTAATCGTATTTCTGGTGCTGGGGCTATGGGTGATGCATGTATTCGCCTAACCATTAGCAAGCTTCTGATACAGTCGGTGTTTCAGAGGCTGACTTCTCTTCGGTATTGCAGTGCTCGTAATACGCGTATTGGTTTTTCCCTGTGTGTTTAGCCGCATACATTGCTTTATCTGCGCACCGAGTCAATTCAGATAAATCCTTCGCATCTTGTTTGTAGATAGCAGCGCCCACACTCATTGTTAACTCGTTAATCATATCGTAGCTTCGGTAGCCTTTTGGGAATAGATTCACAATACGTTTCAAAATGCTGTCTAGGTCATCTTTACTGTTTATGTCGTACAGCATGAGCACAAACTCGTCGCCCGCAAATCGAGCGATGGAGTAGTCGTGTTTGTCGGTTTTTCTGTCTTTATGGCGAACATTGTTTTTTAATCGAGTTGCAAAGGCTTGAAGCACTTGGTCACCAATATCGTGTCCGTAGGTATCGTTAATGTGTTTGAAGTTATCAATATCTAGGAAGACCAGAGCAGTGATACTGTCATCAGATGAATGGTTGATCTCATCGAGCTTTGCACGTGCCCAAGTTTCAAAGCTCCAGCGGTTGGCAAGCCCTGTGAGTTGGTCAAAATACGCCAACTCTTCAATCCCTTCACGATAAAGTGTTTGAATGTAGTTGAGGACTTTTGTGTAGTAGTACGAGAATGTGTGACACACAAATGCAGTTGCTATCAGGGTCAGCATAAATCGTCGTTCTATGATGTCACTGGCTGTTGGTAGCCGATCTAAAAAAACGACGCCAAAAAAGATCAGTAAGATATAGGTGCCACTAAACAGCAGACCGACTTTAAACTCATTGATCAGCACCAGAGTGGCGACAATAGGGTATAGCCATAGCAGTTTGCCTGAGGGGGCATCGTTATACAGAAGTAGCAATAACCCTTCGAACATCAAAACTGCACTCAGCCATAGGTCGGCATATTGATGATGTCGTTGAACCTTTATCACATAACTGATACCTAAACAGGCTAAGGCACACAGAGCATGGAAAAAGCTTAATCCCCAATTATCCTCAAACAATTGAGCAATGGAGCCATAAGTTAAACATGCCGCGGCGATACTGGAGCATAAAAAGACAATTTTCTTTTTTCTTGTTGAGCGGATATCCGCCATTTCCTCTAAGCGTGCTCCAGCCAATGTCGACATTACGTATCCTTGCTTAATTAACGTGTACGCTTATTCTAGGCGGTATTTTAGCGATGAATAGAACAACAAAGTTTCCAAATGTGATGTCAGTCATTTTTAGTATGGGCCTAGAAGTGTGGTTTGGTGAGAGTGCTCAAAGCACAACAAAGGCTTATAAAGTTTTCCATGGCGGATCTTTATGGTTTCAGATGGTCCGATTAATAATTTCAAGTAATGCATTTCCACCGCCGTATTTGCAGGATCTATCCTGACTCAACTCTGTTGGGACTAGCATGAACTGCGCCTTCTACCTATTGAGGTCATTGTTCGTCAATCGATGATCTCTAAGTTCCGTCAATGAGTTTTTCGTTGTGAAAAAGCATTAGAAATATTTTTCCGAAACAGAGCGAAATATTGTTGTCGTTGTGACCAATATGCGACTAGAATCCGCGCTAAATCACGACCTCATCTCGAGCTTCGTTCTAGTTACTCTTTTTCCAAACTGCCTCACACATTTTGTGAGGCAGTTTATAGTTGTAGGAAAGGTTACAAACATGCCTAAAAGCCAGAACATCAACCAGCGAATGTCCATTGTGGCGTTAGCTTGGCCGATTCTTGTCGAAATTTTGCTACGGACGGCTTTAGGAACCAGTGACGTGTTCATGCTGAGTGGCTACTCGGACAAAGCCGTATCCGCTGTTGGTGTGATCACGCAGATTACCTTTTTCTTAATCATCGTTTCGACGTTTGTCAGCAGCGGAACGGGGATTTTGATTGCCCAATACAATGGCGCAGGGCGCGAGCAAGAGTTTGTGAACGTCGGCGTTGCAAGTATTGCGCTGTCCGTGATTGTCGGTGCGTTCTTGAGTGTGATTGCCGTGCTTGGCGCGATATTCCTGCTCCCGTATTACGGTTTGGAGGCACAAGTCGAGCAATACGCACGTGAATATCTGCTGATCAGCGGTGCGATGACGTTTAACGTTACGATTGGCGTTGTTTTTACGACCATTCTGCGTAGCCATGGCTATTCACGCTCTCCAATGGTGGTGAACTTGATCTCGGGTGTGTTTAACATCATTGGTAACTATATTGCGCTTTACCAGCCATTCGGTTTACCTGTGTATGGTGTGCAGGGTGTAGCAATAGCAACCGTCGTCAGCCAAGTCATCGGTACGTTAATGTTATGGTTTATTCTCGCACGCAGTAGCATTGAACTACCAATGTCGACCATGAAACAAGTACCCGCAGAGATTTATAAAAAAATCTTAAAAATCGGCGGTATGAACGCGGGTGAAGTGCTGTCTTACAACGTGGCGCAAATCTGCATTGTGTACTTTGTGGTGCAAATGGGGACGGCATCGTTGGCAGCTTTCACTTATGCGCAAAACATTGCCCGTTTCTCGTTTGCTTTCGCGTTGGCAATTGGTCAGGCTGCGCAAATTCAGACTGGTTACTACATCGGTAAAGGTTGGGTGAGCAGCATTTTAAAACGCGTACAAATCTACTTCTTAGTGGGGTTTGTGGCATCAACGGCGGCAACCACACTGATTTACCTGTTTAGAGAAGAGATTCTACGTGTGTTTACCGATCAACCGGAAATACTCGCATTGGCAAGCTCGTTAGTCATGGGCTCAATTTTGCTCGAAGCCGGACGTGTGTTTAACCTGATTTTTATCGCGGGGCTCAAAGGCGCGGGTGACATCAAGTTCCCAGTGCAAATGGGGATTTTGAGTATGTGGGGACTAGGCGTGCTTTTCTCTTACATCTTTGGCATCCACATGGGTTATGGCGTTTTAGGGGCTTGGATGGCAATCGCTCTCGATGAATGGGTGCGTGGTATCATCATGGCAAGGCGTTGGCGCTCTCAGGTGTGGACCAAGTTTAAGGTGAGCTAACAGTTTGCTGTATCACGCATCACGCTTATTCTGTTGTTAGAAGCCCCAAAAGGCACTGTTAGTCAGTGCCTTTTTGTTATTTAAAATCTGGAAGACGTTAGAATTCGCACTCAGCTTTGAACACCATGCGCTCTTTGCTGTATGGATGAGCCAGCTCTAGCATCTCAGCATGCAGGTGTAAGCGATTCGCTTTTTCGCCGTATAAACCATCACCAACCATCGGCATATTTAACCCCATGTGATGAGCACTGTGTACACGTAGTTGGTGAGTTCGCCCGGTTTTCGGATACATGTATACCTTGCTGCGTCCATCTTTGACTTCAATCAGTTGCCAGTAGGTTTCTGCATGTTTCCCGTGTTCAAAACACACCAGTTGACGTGGGCGGTCGTCTGGGTCGCCACGCATTGGCAGTGAAATTTCCCCTTCCGGCTCGTTCAATACGCCTTCGAGCAGTGCCATATAACGTTTTTGTACGCCGCGAGCCATAAACTGTTTTTGCAGACTTTTGTTCGCGCGCTTAGTTAAGGCAAACACCAAAATGCCAGAGGTCGCCATGTCGAGGCGATGAATCACAAACGGCCCTTCCACATCAGGGAACATCGCTTGTAGGCGCGTATAAGCAGAGTCCTTGATAGTTTTACCTGGTACTGAAAGTAAGCCCGAGGGCTTGTTGACGACGACCATAGCGTCGTCTTGGTAGATTATCTCTAGCTCTTTGTCTTCTGCCCAATTCTCCGCCAATGGGTTAGGTTCGACATCCAGCCCTTGCATCATATGGCCCAAAATCGGCTGACATTTGCTGTTGCACGATGGGTAGAATTTTTTGTGTTGGCGAACTTCAGACTTTGGCGACACACCCCACCAAAACTCTGCCAGCGCCAGCGGTTTGAATCCGTGTTTAAACGCGTATTGAAGCAGTTTTGGCGCAGCACATTCCCCCGCACCTGCTGGTGGGATTGGGTTTGTGGTGTCCGCAAAAATGTCCACCAAGTCGCGTGCTTCGCCATGGTTGTTTAGGAAGCGGTATTGTTTATGCAATTTGTGCTGCAAAGCGTTGGAGAGCGTTTTGCGCTGCTCTTTAAGGTGAGCAAGTTGCTGCTCTAACTCGGCCAAGCGCGCTTCTTTGATTGCAAGCTTTTCATCCCACGCTTGCTTTAAGTATTTGAGAACGTTTTTCTCGGCGACACTTTGTTTACCCAATTCATCCAATAAGATTTTGAGGTCATCGGCATTGAGTGTTTGCTCGCCCTGTTGACGCTGTCGTTTGCGCGCGGCGCGGCCGTCAATCATCACTTGGCGCTGTGTTTGCTCTTCTTGTTGATAAGCGGCTCGGTCGGCTTGTATTTGCGCTTTAAGATCCGCTAATTCCGGATTCGCGGCACAGGTTTTGTACTCCGCATTGGCGGCGTTGATGGCATCCGTTTCTGCGCGGAAGAAGCCTTCATCGGTCAGCATGTCGTACACAGGAGGGACAAATCCTGGAATCAAGTTTTGGTCAGCAATTTTGCCAGAAAATGCACTTAAAAAGCCGAGCTCGCCTTGAGGGCTTTTTACCAGCAATATGCCAAACATTTTGCCTCGCCCCGTTTCTTCATTAACCAAACCAAAATCGTGTTCGAAGTCGGTTTGCGCTAATAAATGCTGTTGCAATTGCTTTGCGGCTATAACGCAAAGAGGATGCGGCGTGTAGTAGAACGGAAACGTAAACTGCGTTGGTAATTCATAACCAGAAGTATCAGCAGTAAAACGAGTAAAACAATGTTCAGGCGAGTGCATGGTGGGTATCCGCGCGAGTAAAAAATCAAGCGAGGATTGTACCTGTTTGAGTCAGGATTGCCATGTCGGTGTTGGCACTCGCTCTTGGATTAAGGACAAGAGCGAGTGGGGAAGAGTTTATTGCAGTTTTCGTAATGCAAGCTTCCACTGTGCCGGTTTGTCGTAGTAGGTCGAGTGCGGCAAGGTCAAGTACTCGCCATTTACTTCTGCAATCAGGGTTGGATAACCACCAACGTGTAACTGTCGCATCAACTGTCGGCTGGAGTGAATTCTCTCATCTAGTTCGGCTTCGCTTAACGTCATGTTTTGCTCCCACGCATCACTTGCTAAACCTAGCGATTCTGCAATGGCTTTGAGCGTCGATGCTTCATTCACTTTTAACCCGAGCTGATAATGCGCAGATTGGATGGCCTTTAGCATGTGCCATGGATTCAGCCCCATTTTCTCCGCACTCAAGATCGCTTGTGTGGGTAGATAAGAATCAAGAACAAACGCATCTTCGCTTTTCACGCGTTGCAGATATGCTTCACCAAACGTTGCTCCGGTTTCGGTTGCGATACGAGCGTCACTGTTGATGATGTGCTGACGAAATTCAGATTCAATCGCGCGTTTCTCAATCATACCGCCGGGATGAAGCTCTACCTTAAATTGAGAGGTGTCCATCAAGGCTTCGATGAGTGGTGATGCCCCGTAGCACCAACCACACATGGGATCGAAGAAGTAATGCAAGGTCACCATGACATTTCACCAGTATGCACTTTCGCACCGATTTCTAGCGCGATTGGCAATTGAGCTTCTGGGTATTTCGCAGACATGGTGTCAATGAGTTGAGCGCTGTTATTGCTGTGTTTTTTCGCTTGCTGAAAATCCTGCAAGTATTGTTGCGAGTAGCGAATGGTGTCTGCGTTCAGCTTTGTGCCTGCTTTCATGTGACCAGGAATGACCACTTGAGGTTTAAGCGCAAGCATCTCGCTAAGTTGCTGCTCCCAAGCATTGATGGCGGTTTGGTCAGCGGCATCTGCCATCCACAAATGTACGTTTGAGTACACGGCTACGTTACCTAGAATCGCTTTGTTATCTGGAATCCATAGGTAAGGGCGGTGTGCTGATGTGCCATGGTTACCACGGATTTCAATCTTATGACCTTCTAGCTCTAATGATGCTTTATCGTACGCGACAGGGATCACTGGTTTTACCGGTGCGTTTGCGCCAAGCTTTGGCCCCCAGTACGCCAGCTTTCCAGCCAATTTCTCTTTAATAATTTTTTGAACCGCAGGCGTTGTGATGATCTGCGCATCAGGGAACTGTTGGTGTAAGGCCTCTGCGCCAAAGTAGTAATCTGGGTCCGCTTGGCTGATAAAAATGGTTTTAAGTGTTTTGCCTGAGTCCAGCACTTTAGCGGCAATGCGCATCGCGTCAGCTTTGGTGAAGCCAGTGTCGATAACCATGGCGTCAGTCTCACCGTATACCAAGGTTGAGTTTACGTGGAAGCTGTTACCGTCGGCGTTGTAAACCTCAAGAGTAAGGGGAGAGTGGTTTGCCGCTAGAACAGGGCTTGCCATTAAAATGGATGCAGCAATCAAAGTGAATTTTTTCATAATAAGCTCCTAAAGAATTTGGGGCCAAGCGACCATGGCTTGGGAACGGGAGCTATATTAGGAAATTGATACGCTCGGAAAAATACACAATAATGTGCATCACTATTTCTTATTTCGAGCAAATGTATGGACAGAGTAACGGCAGCAAAAGTATTTGTGGATGTGGTGTATTCTGGCAGTTTTACCGCTACCGCCGAGCGGTTAAACATGTCTCGGCCAATGGTGACTCGTTATGTAGAGGCGATGGAGAACTGGCTACAAACTCGTTTGTTGCACCGCACTACGCGCAAGGTGTCACTCACCACCGCAGGGGAGCGCAGCTTGCCTCAGATTGAGCGCTGGTTAAAACAGGCCGATACGTTGACGTCGAACATTGCCGTTGATGGTGAGCTGTCCGGAAAAATCCGTCTCGCGTCTAGCACTTCATTTGGGTTCTCACAGTTGATCCCAGCAGTAAACAGCTTTATGCAAAAGCACCCCAAAGTGCATATCGACATTGATCTGCAAGATTCAGTGAGTGACCTAACCGAGCAACGCATCGATCTGGCAATCCGAATTGCGTCAGATCCCGATCCTTCTTTGATTGGTAAGCCGATTGCGGTGTGTGAATCGGTGTTGGTGGCATCACCGCAATACTTGCAAACTCATCGCGCGATCGCGCATCCGCGAGATTTATCTTCACACGACTGTTTGGGTTACAAAAACTTTGAGCGTCACGTGTGGCATTTGTCTCAGGGCTACCAGTTCGAATCGGTGGGAATTGAGTGTCGCCTAACCAGCAATGAGGCCACGGCGTTATTGCATGGTGCTTTGCAAGGCATGGGTATTTCGATGCTGCCAACCTATTTGAGCAATATCTATCTGCAATCGGGTCAGCTTGAGTCGGTGTTGCCGGATTGGAAGCCAAATGATCTCAACATTTACGCGCTATATTCATCGCGTAAACACTTGTCTCCGGCGGTGAGAGCCTTCATCGATCACAGTGAAGATTACTTTAAACAGCACCATTGGTAATCGCGAAAGGCCTCGTCATCCCGACTTGAGATTCATACAAGATCCTGTACCTTACATGGATATATTTTTCGCAGCGTCATTTAGAGTTTTAGTTAATGTCACAAGTTCGCATCAAATTTATTGCTTCCGATATGGATGGCACTTTGCTTGACCAATATGGTCGTTTGGATCCAGAGTTTTTCGACCTGTTTTTGCAATTGGAAGAGCAAGGTATTTTGTTCTCCGCTGCGTCTGGTCGTCAGTATTACAGCCTGCGAGACACGTTCGCGCCAATCAAAGATCGAGTGTTGTATGTGGCCGAAAACGGCACCTTGGTGATGTACCAAGACAAAGAGCTCTACAGTTGCACCATTCCTAAAGCGGAAGTGGCGGAGATTGTGAAAGCGGCTCGTGAAATTGACGGGGCGAACATCGTATTGTGTGGCAAGCGCTCGGCGTACATCGAAACGCATGATCAGCAATCACTGGAAGAGTTTCAAAAGTATTACCACCGCTGTGAATACGTGCCGGATTTACTTGAGGTCGAAGACGAGTTTATTAAGGTAGCAATTTGTCACTTTGACGGTTCGGAAGAGCTCTTGTTCCCGACCATGAACGCGAAGTTTGGCGCAACGCATAAAGTTGTGGTGAGCGCAAAAATTTGGCTGGATGTGATGAATGCCGAGGCGTCTAAAGGCGCGGCCATTAAGCATCTTCAAGAGACGATGAATTTTACTCCGGCAGAAACCATGACGTTTGGTGATTACCTCAATGACCTCGAAATGCTGCAAGTCAGTGAGCATTCGTACGCGGTTGCCAATGCGCATGAAGAGATTAAGAAAATCGCTCGTTATTCTGCGCCAAGCAACCAAGAGGCTGGGGTACTCAAAGTGATTAAAGAGAAAGTGTTAGCGAAGTAACGCCCCCCTTTCGATGTTCTTTTCTTGTTAACGTAAAAAGCCCGGCAGTGCATGCGGGGCTTTGTTTTTTTGTGTGGTGGGAGGGGGTAGTAATGTTCCCGTTTTTTAGCGCACGTAGTTGGCAGTTGCGCTGACCAAAAAGTGCTGCAACTTTCCATCCGATTTTGGTACCCACAAGTCGTTGTGGTATTGGTAGATATGGCCATTGACGGTCACAGACAAGGTGTTATCACCCGTTTGTTCCATGCGAATAAACTGATCCGAAGTGACCAAAAACGGCTCTTGCTCTTCAATGCTCTGGCCAGTTGCCAATACGAAGTAGCCGAATCGGTTGCCAGCATCCGGATCGGTTGAGTAGATTCGATGCCCAACGAGGCTGTAGTCGTCGTTGAGTGCCTGCTCAAGCGTTTTTTGCCCGATGGTTTCGTGCGATGGAATAAATACCCAAGCCAACACACCTGCCGCAATGACTGCCAGTAGAAGCAGTATTTGCATGAACTTTCTCATCATAAATACCTTTTAACGTTGAAATTTCATTTTGTACATGCGCTTATCCGCTATGCTGATAAGAAAGTCAACATTGTTACTGTCTTTTGGGTATTGCGCTAAGCCCATGCTGGTTGATAGTGTTGCGACGTTGTCGGAGTTTAGTATTGGCGCATCAAATACCGCATTGATATGCTCACGAACGCCTTCTTCATCAACATGCTCCCCTTCGAGGATGACGGCGAACTCATCGCCTCCCATGCGATAGACGGTAAAATCATTCAACGCCATAGATTTAAGCCGTCTAGCAATTTCACGCAGTACGGTGTCTCCCACTTGATGACCGTGTGTATCGTTGATGCTTTTAAAACCATTTAAATCTAAAATCCACAGAGAAAAAGGCCTTTTCTCTTGAGTGAGCTCATTCAGGTTGATAAATAGTGCATTGCGATTTCCAAGATGAGTCAGTGGGTCGCTGAGCGCCAGTTTTCTATGGAAATGGGATTCACGATAAAAGAAATAAGTCAGAGACAGGATCGACAAAACGAATGTAGCAAACAGCATATACTGCGCTTGCATTAACCGTTGCGTTTCTCCTTTCTGTGCCTCATAGACTTTGCTGCTTAGGCGAAAGTTCTGATTAACGAAATCGACCAAGCTTAAGTACAGTGTTTGAGTGGATCGATAAAATTGAGCCGCAGCTTGGCTATCGCCAGTTCTTGCTTCAACTAATTGCGCTTCCAGCCCCTGAAATTCCTCAAAAAGATCAATGAAATACTGATGCATATTATTTCGAGAGAAAAAAGTGTAGGCTTCATTACTACTAATTAATAAATCGAATCTACTCCAGGCCAATTCATATTGCAGCTCTGCACCTTCGATATTTAATACATTTTCATCGACTCGTCTCGCTTCTCCGACAAGCTCCGAAAGCTCTTTAGAGAGTTGGAATAAAAACCAGGTTGCTTGTTTTTGCTCATTATTAAAGTTTTGTGACAGTGCGCGTGTCTGTTGCAGAAGCAATACATTTGCGAGAAGCAAAGAAGTGGCAAACACCACAAGCAACATTTTACTGGTTGTAGAGTATTGTGGTGCTCTCTGCTTTTGATAGGTGGGTTCTGATAACTTCATTCTTATTATTTTGCTTTCATCTCATTTACTTGCCAGACCATTTGCGCGTGATATTTATTGTAGTTGAGCTCAGGATAGAGACTAAGAGAGTATATTACCCAAAATGGCCCCTTATTCCTGACTTTTATATAGTGTTGATCTTGTTGGTAAGCCAGTATTGGTTGGTATCTAAGAATGTCTTGTCGAGACAGTGTCGAGTGATAGTCATTCAAGCTACTGACATCAACTTGTTCTGGCACTTTGCCATAGACGTGGGTGAGGAGCGTGCTAAGTTTGACCCCAAGAAATTCAGAAGAAGCAGGGATCCAAGGCAGCGTGGTTGTGTAGCTGGTGGTTGGTAAAGATTGAATCTCTTCCAGTTTTAATGTGACACTAGGTTGTTGGCTACTGCTAAATACGATCGTACTTGCAGATAAGAATGGCGCAACAAAAAACAGACCTAGCGCGACTATCTTTTTCATCATATGCCCTTTGAGTTTTATTCTTTTTGCTGAGCTAGGACAAAGGTGCTAGCGGTACTTTATTTGTAATTGTAATAATAGAGCCAACCGGATGAGATTTTATAATATGTTATGTTTGAAAAGTAACTGTCGGTTTACTGTACGTCAAGGTTATTAAGTGACTTCTTAATTAAAAGGTCAGAAATATGCGTTATTATTTCTCTCTATAACGAATTCGTGTCAGTTCGCAGATTTTTAATGGAAATTAATCCTATTTTCAACCGATGAATTGTATTGTGAATGAGAATTAGAAGGGTTAATGATTGAGGTATAAGCGAATCCGATTTCATCCTTACATTGTTCTCTATCTTTATTCCAATGTTATTTAAGATTGGTATGTTAATACGCACCAAAAATAAAGCCACCTAGGTAGGTGACTTTATTTTTTAATTCATCAAGTTACTTCTATGAATTAGGCAAACAAATACTTCGCATGGAAGTTGAGATGATCGTCAATAAAGCTTGAGATGAAATAATAGCTATGGTCGTAACCAGATTGCATTCTTAAGTTCAGGTTTGAATCATGCACTTTTGCTGCAGCAACCAGCGCTTCTGGCCTAAGTTGCTCGTTAAGGAAGCCATCAGCATCACCTTGATCAACCAAAATAGGAAGTGGTGATGGTTTTTGCTTGAGAAGCTCACTTGCATCGTATTGCTTCCAGCTCTCAATATCTTTGCCTAAGTAAGCAGTAAAGGCTTTTTGTCCCCAAGGGCATTGGACTGGGTTACAGATAGGGCTAAACGCCGATATTGAGCGATATTGTTCTGTGTTTTTCAGACCAATGGTTAATGCTCCGTGACCTCCCATGCTGTGCCCAGAAATGGATTTTACTTCTGAGACAGGGAAATTGCTTTCAATGATCTCTGGTAACTCTTTAGTCACGTAATCGTACATGAAGTAATGCAGTGACCAAGGTGCTTGAGTCGCATTAAGGTAAAAGCCAGCTCCTTTACCCAGGTCATAGTTTTCATCGTCAGCGATACCTTCGCCTCTTGGACTCGTGTCCGGAGCAATGATCGCAATGCCAAGCTCTGCCGCCATACGAAATGCGCCGGCTTTCTGCATAAAGTTTTCATCGGTGCAGGTTAAACCAGATAGCCAGTACAAAGCGGGTACGGGGTTCGATTTAGTGGCATTCGGTGGTAAGAAAATCGCAAAGCGCATCGTGCAGTTTAGGGCTTTGGATTCGTGTGTATATTGTTTGTGCCAACCGCCAAACACTTTGGTTTGGCTTACATTTTCAATGGTCATGAATAAACTCTCTAACAACAGAATGAATTCAGGCTCCCCAAAAGGAGAGCCTGAGGCAGCATTATTGATCCATATGAATAACAGTACGGATGCTCTTACCTTCGTGCATCAGATCAAACGCTTTGTTTACGTCAGCCAATCCCATTGTATGAGTAATGAACTCTTGCAAGCCAAACTCACCAGCCATGTAACGGTTTACGATTTCTGGAAGCTCAGAGCGGCCTTTAACACCACCGAAAGCCGAGCCACGCCATACACGACCAGTTACGAGCTGGAATGGACGAGTTGAGATCTCCTGACCTGCACCCGCAACACCGATGATCACCGACTCACCCCAACCTTTGTGACAACACTCAAGTGCCTGACGCATCACGTTTACGTTACCGATACATTCGAATGAGTAGTCAACACCACCGTCAGTCATTTCAACAATCACTTCTTGGATAGGCTTGTCGAATTTCTGTGGGTTAATCACATCGGTTGCGCCTAGCTGTTTTGCAAGATCGAATTTGCTTTCGTTGATATCGATACCGATGATGCGGCTTGCACCCACCATGCGTGCACCGATGATCGCTGAAAGACCGATGCCGCCCAGACCAAAGATCGCAACCGTGTCGCCTTTTTCAACTTTTGCCGTATTCATAACTGCGCCCATACCGGTTGTTACGCCACAACCTAACAGACACACTTCTTCAAGTGGTGCATCTTTGTTTACTTTCGCTAGCGAGATTTCAGGGAGTACCGTGTACTCAGAGAAAGTAGAACAACCCATGTAGTGGAAGATGGTTTCACCGTTGATAGAAAAACGACTTGTACCATCGGGCATCAGACCTTTACCTTGTGTTTCACGCACGGCCTGACAAAGGTTGGTTTTGCCCGATTTACAGAACTTACACTCGCCACATTCTGCGGTGTAAAGAGGAATCACGTGGTCGCCAACCTCAACGCTGGTAACGCCTTCGCCCACCATTTCAACAATACCGCCACCTTCGTGACCAAGAATAGAAGGGAAGATGCCTTCTGGATCGTCGCCTGACAGAGTGAACGCATCAGTATGACAAACACCTGTTGCGACGATGCGCACTAGCACTTCACCCGCTTTAGGAAGCTGTACATCCACTTCTTCCATTTTCAGTGGTTCGCCAGCGGCCCATGCAACCATTGCCTTGGATTTGATGTGAGTTTGACCAGGTTTGATTTCAACAGTCATTGGATTTTCCTTTATATTCTCAGTATATGGAGTGACGTAATAAGCGTAGTTAAGGTTTGCTTACTGCGCTGCGTCGTTTTGCTGGTATCCATTCTAGGTGTTTCAATAAAAATGATAATCCGTCCATTTTGAAAATGATTTTTACATATACGTAATAATGGTAAGGTAAGCAGATTATAAGAGTGTGATGCCTCCTCAACGCGGAAGGGAAAGCGGAAAAGGCAGTTGACCTGAAGTTAGGTAGAGGGGCTAGAGTAGAACGCAATCAACCCATCAGCGAAGTAAGAGTGATTATGAACAAGACGGATCTGAATGCCTATTTAACCAAGCTCGGTTTGCCAAGAGAGCTACCTGCCGATTTAGAAACATTACATAAAATACACGTGGCGCAGCACCGCAGCCTACCGTTTGAGAACTTTGATATTGCGTTGCAGCGCGGCATCTCTGTTGAGATTGAAGACATCATTCAAAAAACGGTGTATCACTCTCGCGGTGGTTACTGCTTTGAATTGAATGGCTTAATGCTTGAGGTACTCAATACTCTCGGATTTGAAGCACGCAGTTTACTAGGACGTGTGCATGTGTCGGGCACACCAACGGGCCGTAGTCATCAAATCACGTTGGTGACGCTGGATGAACAAGCATGGATTGTCGATGTGGGCTTTGGCTCCAATACGCCGCGCGCGCCATTGCCGTTTATCCTCAACCAAGTGATTCAGACGGATTTACAAACCTTCCGCTTTGTCGAAGATGCTCAGTTTGGTTACTTCCTTCAAGTGTTGTCAACGGATGGGACGGACACATGGAACAACCTTTATAGCTTCGATTTAGAGTTTGTGTTTGCCGGTGATATCGCGTGTGGCAACTTTTTTACTTCCACTTCTCCTCACTCGCGTTTTACCAGCGCAAGAGTCGCGGCGAAAGCAACAGAAAGTGGGTTGGTGACATTGCTTAACTACACACTCAAATACACTAGCCAAGGTGAGCAGACAGAATTGGAGTTAGAGCCGGGCCAAGCCTATCTGGATGCATTGAAAGAATACTTCGGCATTGAGCTTGATGCGCAGTACGGCGATCTTCGTCCGTTGCCTGACGCGTAAAGTTCTCCCGTTTTCAAAGCGTAGCGCGACGAGAATATTTTCATCACTATTTGTCTAAAAGAGGTCGACAGGAATACAGCATGGCGAATTGGGAAGGGGTCAGCGAATTTGTTGCTGTGGCGGAAACCAACAGTTTTACCGGAGCAGCAGCTAAGCTGAAAACATCGGTGGCACAAATCAGTCGTCGGGTATCGGCACTTGAAGAACGACTTGCGGTGAAATTGCTGCATCGCACGACGCGAAAAGTCTCCCTGTCTGAAGCCGGACAACTCTATTACCAGCAGTGTAAACATTTGGTGGAAGGGTTAGAACTGGCCGAGCTTGCCGTAACGCAAATGCAGACCGAACCGCGCGGTTTACTGCGCGTGACGGCTCCTGTGACGTATGGGGAAATGAACCTCGCGCCGCTTTTGCATCAGTTTTTGGAAAAGTACCCGCGTGTGGATCTCGATTTAGTGCTGACCAACCAAAAGCTGGATTTGATTGAGCAAGGTGTGGACGTGGCGATTCGTCTTGGCCGCTTGCAAGATTCCAGCATGATTGCTAAACGTCTTTCGTCGCGCCAAAACTATGTGTGTGCCAGTCCGATGTATTTGGAGCGTTTTGGTGAGCCACATACGTTGTCGGAATTGGGACGGCATCAGTGCTTGGTTGGCTCTGTCGACTATTGGCACTTTAAAGAAAATAAACGCGATAAGTCTTTGCGCGTGTCGGGACGGATTAAATGCAACAGCGGTTTTGCTTTGGTGGACGCAGCGAAACGCGGTCTGGGTTTAGTGCAGCTGCCGGATTATTACGTTCAAGAAGCGTTAGACAGTGGTGAGTTGGTCGAGGTGCTGACCGATTACCGTGATGATCGCGAAGGCATTTGGGCGCTGTATCCGCAAAGTCGCAATTTGTCGCCAAAAGTGCGGTTATTGATCGACTTTTTGGCGCAAGAGCTTGTTGATTAGCGGTTTAAAGTGCCTCATTACAAGGTATGTTGCTAAAACGCCCGGTAATGCCGGGCGTTTTTATTGGGATGAGAGCTGGAATCGAAAAGACATGAACCACTATTGATTGGATTCCGCGTCTTCACGTTTAATCACTTTGTGCCCGTCTTCCGACACGCCTTGTTTCCAATAGCTGCTGATGTAGATATTTTCGCGTTCGACTTCTTTCTCATTGCGGAAATATTGGCGCAGCGCGCGCATTGAATCGAACTCACAGGCACACCATACTGCGGCGTCCCCATCTAGCCATTTTTGTTCGCGTACCGCTTCTGCTAGGGTTTGACCTTCTGTAAGCCAAATTAGCTCTATACCAACTGGCGCGTGCAGAGGCTGGATGTCGGCCGCAGACATCACACTGATCACGGCGTAGCCTTTTGCATCTTCTGGTAGCGTACGAATTTTCGCTGAAAGAGCAGGAAGTGCTGTCATATCGGCGGCCATAAAGAACCAGTCAGCCTCGGTATTCAAATTAGAGATACTGCCTGGACCTACGATATTAATCGTATCGCCTTTTTGTGCGGCCATCGCCCAACGCGCGGCAAAGCCACACTGTAAATCTTGTGTGGTGTGGCGGACAAAATCGACTTCGATGGTGTGTGTTTCCGGATGGAAACGACGAATAGTATAGGTTCGCATTAATGGTCGGTCATCGTCGCTTAGCATGCTCAAATCGGTACCGCCCATCTCATTGAACAATAGCTTGATGTAGCTACCTTCGCAGTCGTGTGGGAACTGGCTTAGCGCTTCACCTTGCAAAGTAATACGCTGCATATTTGGGGTAATTGTCTCTGTATCTGTGACAACAATCGTTTTAGGTTGAGGCTTCTTCTTCATCTTTGACTCTACTCGATAATTATTCTCTTTCTCATTTAAGATTATCAAGATCTCTCATAAGAGGGTAGTGTCTTTATATAAATTTACACTGTGAATTGAGCTAGATTATTGGAGTATTGCAGTGGTACTGGGGACTGGGGCGAGCAAAATACGTAGAAAAAATAAGAAAGGGCACGCCAACATGCCCTTTCGAACTTAACGATGTAGAGGCTTACTGAGTCTGCTCAAGTAAATGTGTTTTTAGGAATCTATCCATCGCTTGGTAACCATCAAGACGGTTCTCCAAAGAGCGGAATCCGTGCCCCTCATTTTCCTTCACGATGTATTCGACCTCGACGCCTCGTTCGCGCAGTGCATCAACGATTTGGTCTGACTCGCTCTTCACCACGCGTGGATCTTGTGCTCCCTGTAGAACCAATAAGGGTGCCTTAATTTGGTCGACATGGAACACTGGTGAGTAGGCTTTCATCATTTTCGCATCTTCAGGATCATTCGGATTGCCTACTTGCTCGTGTAACATTGCAAGGAATGGTGCCCAATAAGGTGGAATGGAGTCCATAAAGGTAAATAAGTTAGATACGCCAACGTAGTCGATTCCGCACTTATATAAATCAGGAGTGAATGTCACCCCCGCCAGAGTTGCGTAGCCGCCATAAGAGGCACCATAAATACATACGTTGCCATCTTGTGCGTAACCTTGTTCGGTAGCCCATTTGACACCGTCGGTAATGTCATCCTGCATGGATTGTCCCCATTGCTTGAACGACTTCTCCCAAAACTCGCGACCATAACCAGTTGAGCCCCTGAAGTTCATTTGCAGCACCGCGATACCGCGGTTAGCGAATAATTGTACCTCAGGCTGAAATCCCCAGTGATCACGAGCCCATGGACCACCGTGTGGGAGCACAAGCAAAGGCAGATCTTTGGCTTCTCGACCCTTCGGCAGCGTTAGGTACCCATGAATGGTTTCTCCATCGCGAGCGGTGTATTGGATAGGCGTCATCTTCGCCATATGTTCTGGCTTATGCCATGGAGCGTTTTCTGCCAATTTCTCCAATTTGTCTGCTTTACGATCGTAGAAGTAGTAATTTGGTCGATCGACATCGCTGTAGGTGACGACAATCATTTTACTTTCATCTCGCGTCGCACTAGTTACAGAAATTTCTACATTTGGCAGTTTCTCTGAGAGGCGCTCGAAGGTTTGTTGGTAAGAATCATCTAAGAAGTGATAGTGGTTTTTATCTGTCACGTAAGAGACTGAAACCAGCTTATTAAGCGCTTCAGAGTAGTGAGCGCTATTCACGTCAACTTCCGGGTGAGAGAAGATTTCTCGTATTTCTTTATTGGCTTTTACATCGTATTCAACGATGGCTGATTTATCACGCGTAATTCGTGATGCCACATATAAGTTTTTGTTGTCCGGCGTGAATGAAATGGGGCTAAAGCTCTCTTTGAAAGTGAGATTCTTTAGCGGCTTAAATTCATCTTCAACCGTATCGCGATATAAAACGGAGGTATTAACACCATCTGATGTGGTGATGACACGAATGTTGCCATCGTGATCGGTACCCCATGAGCGCACATTGCCCGGGTTTTGCGCGACGAGAGTATTTTCGCCTGTTTTTAGATTATGTCGATAGACATCAAAAACTTGCGGGTTACGCTCGTTACTCGAAATCAAAATGTCATCGGGTTGATTGTCTAGTGTGTCGATAACGTATGCCACAACACCGGATGTCGGTGTGATGGTTTTCTCTTCGCCTGTTTTGACATTAACCGTCACGAGATAAAAGTTCTCATCTCCTCCCGTATCACGAGAGTAAATTACGGTGTCTTCGCCAACCCAGTAGTAGTATGCAATGTCGCGCCCTGTTACGGATGTGACGCGTTTTATCTGATCGGGGTTATCTGTGGGATAAACAAAGACGTTCTTACGGTCTTGCCATGGCTTCATCATTGAGATGTAGTCACCAGCAGGAGAGATTTGATAGCTAGAAACTTCGCTGTTTTTAAAGAAATAATCCACTGGATACTCGGGTGGAATGACTTCAGCATTGGTTGTGGTGGATGTTTGACTGCAACCCGCCAATAATAATCCAAAAGTGGCAGCAAGAATAAGCTTGCGAGTGTGCATTGTGTAACGCTCCTTGTGTAAAAGACCTTAAGCTCATGAGCTTTTGGCTAGGGTGATAGATTCATCGCAGTTACTGCGAGCAAGCAACGAACATTAAAAATAGCTGTGACTTATGATTAGTGTGTCTTTAATAAATAGCGCATTGCTTCGCTACTATGACCCTGGCATTGTCCAAAAGTGGCGTTAGATTGTGATTATTGATTCAGTATCTACCTGAACTTTGTATTAGATCACGGTTTTACGGCTATTTTGTCTTCTATATCATTGGGATAGTCGACAGCAGTAAAAGCGCTGCCATCCCATAGTTAAACCCTTTTACACGCCTAGATGTGGTCAACCAGCGTTGAAGTTGTATGCCTGCTGCGGTCCAAAATGTTACCGATGGCAAGTTGGCTAAACAGAAGATACCGGCGATAAAAGTCAGTTCAAGCCAAGAACCGCCACTGGTGTATACCGTAATGGCCGTCAACGCCATCGACCAACCTTTTGGGTTCACCCACTGGAATGCCACCGCCCCTAAAAAAGACATCGGGCGAAAATCGTGTTTTGCTTCGGTTTTGCCGCTCGTGGCGATTTTGTACGTCAAGTACAGCAAATAACTCAAGCTCAATACTTTCAAAATGGAGTGAGTAATCGGGTAAGCGTTGAAGAGACTCATCAAACCAATGCCTACTAAAATCAGCATGGCACCAAAACCGAAGGTAATGCCCAACATGTGTGGAATGGTGCGTTTAAATCCAACATTTGCCCCTGAGGTCATCAACATAATGTTATTGGGACCCGGCGTAAAAGTGGAGACAAAAGCGAACAACGCCAAAGCGCCCAGTTGATGATATTCCATAGATTTTTCCTTGAATCAGTTCTCGATAAGTTGAGAACAACTATAAGTAGAACTGAGGTCAATATTGTGCTTTTATTTGATGATTAGAAACTAAATAAGCAATGAAACATCATCATGGATAGATTTGACGAAAGAATATTGCAAGTGCTCAAGCGAGACGGAAGAATCTCCAATGTAGAGCTGTCGGAACGCGTTGGTTTATCTCCGTCTGCAACCTTACGTCGAGTGCAAGATTTAGAGCGTAAAGGCGTGATAAAAGGCTACCGAGCGGTGCTGGATAATCAGCAACTTGGTGTGGGTTTTGTCGCTTACGTGTCTATTGGTTTGGCCTCGCACTCTAAGCAAGCACAGCTTGGTTTTGAAGAACACGTGCGCTTTGTAGATGAAGTGGTGGAATGTCACAATATTACGGGAGCCAATGAATATTTAATACGCGTAGAAACGCAAAATTTGGCCGCATATAAAGCGTTCCATGCCGATGTACTGGGTGAGTGTGAGCACGTTAAGTCGATCACAACCATGGTGGTAATGGACACACCGAAAGACGAACGTTAGTCGGTCAAGAGTGGCATGGTTTTGTGGCACATGAATTTGAAGTGACTCGAAAGAGTCAGTCGAGTATGAGATAAGTACACAACAAATGCTGGAAAGCAGATGGCACTCTTACAATTTCCACCTTTATTCTCACCTTCGAAATAATCTCATCCTGCTAGTTTTGCTTAAACCGCTTGTGTTCATGAGCGGCGAGTCAGCAAATTTAAGGATGAACGATGAAATCACATGTAACACTTCCTCTTTTGAGCTTAAGCGCTGTTGCCGCATTGAGCTCATTTAACGTCAATGCCCACGGCTGGGTAGAATTTCCAAGCGCTCGTCAAAATACGTGTTATTTAGACGGTGGCTTTTGGACTAATGAGATCCCCAACCAAGCGTGTAAAGCGGCTTTTGAAGAATCTGGTGCTTACCCGTTTGTGCAGCGCAGTGAAATTGCAGCAAACGTACCAAATTACCGAGATATGGAGCATGTTAAAGCCGTAGTCCGAGATGGCGAACTGTGTTCTGCTGGAGACGCGGCTAAAAAAGGTTTGAACATTCCTTCTCCAAACTGGCAGCGCACCAATGTTACGCCAGATGCAAATAACCAGATTGAATTGGTGTTTTACGGCAAGGCGCCGCACAACCCATCGTACTGGGAATTCTATCTTACCAAGCCGACTTATGATGATTCAAAACCGCTTACTTGGAGTGATTTAGAACTGATCGACACCGCAGGTGATGTGTATGTTGATGCGGAAAAACGCTACCGTATTCAGGTGACTTTCCCTGCTGATCGTTCCGGCGACGCGGTGCTTTATACTCGTTGGCAGCGCATTGATGTCGCTGGTGAAGGTTTCTACAACTGTAGTGACATTACGTTAAACGGAACGGGCACGACGCCACCGACTGACCCTGTTGATCCAACCGAACCGGGCAACAATCTGACATCTCTGGGCTACTTTGTTCAGCAAGGTTTTGGACCAGTAGAAGCGGGTGACACCATCCGTTTTCGTACGTTTAATGCGACAGGCAATGAAATTGTTGATATTTCACTACCAATCAGCACAAACAATACGGCTACTTGGGCGGCAGAAATTGCGGATCAATTTAACGCGCAGCAAACGGGCGATTGGTATGTGGGCATTTGGCATCAAGAGATGAACCACTACATGTTTGATAGTAAGAACGTGAATGCGAACCAAGTATTAGCGCCAAGCGCAGACTTCAGTTATGCGTTGTCACTGATCAAAGCGGATGTACCGCCACCAGTTGAACCAACCAACTTGTGGGACAAGACGGCTGTTTACGACCAAGGTGATGTGGTGACGCACAACGGTAAAGAATGGACCGCTCAGTGGTGGACGTCTGGTGAGGAACCAGGCACAACGGGTCAATGGGGGGTATGGCGTTAAGCCATTTATTCGGGCCCTGATCAATAAAACCCTTCTCATGTGAGAAGGGTTTGTTTTTTCAGTCTAAAACGACCACTTTGGTGGAGTGGTTGTCTTGAAAATCAGAGCACATATCGTTATTCGCTTGCTCTCCACTCGATCCAGTTGAGCATCGCGTAGTCTGCCAGTTTGAGCATCGGAATGTCTTCGTGTGTATCACCGTAGGCATAAATAGACTCAAACTCGTCGAGCGAAAACGCCGCCTTAACGCGCGAGACTTTTCTTTCTAAACTGCAATCACCTTGCTGGTAAAAGCCACTCAGTTTTGGCTGTTCTGAGATCAGTTCACTGCACAGCAAGCGGTAACCGTTCGCTTCACACCAAGGCTTGAGATACGCATTGAGTGATGCCGACACCACCACAATGGTATCGCCTCTGTGTTGATGCCACGCCAACCTTTCCATCGCTTCTGGCCGTAAGTACAGCGGGATCACTTCATGGGCAAACTGAGCGCCAATCGCTTCAATTTGCTGCTTTTCTTTCCCTGAAAATGCAATAAAACTGCTGAGCGGACGCATAAGACGAGCGGGTAACACTCCGAGTTTGTACAGCGCATAAAATGGCATGATAGCGACCTTTCCTACTCGCTTGCGCAGGCCATAAGCAGAATAGTGGAGGAAAAGGCTAAACATATCCTCTCGGGTAATGGTGCCATCAAAATCAAACAGTGCCAGTGACGGCTTGGTAGTATCGAGCAAATTCAGCGCCTATTTTTCGATTTAAGATCGTTTTGTGTTTATTGATAAAACACTGCCAACCAAATGGTTTCTTGCGTTGGGTCAGTCCAGCTCACTTTGTGTTTGGTATGAGCTGGAATCGTAACGTGATCGCCTGCCTCAAGTCGTTTCACTACACCTGATTCAAAAGTCAGCTCTCCAGTTCCTTTAAGAACCAATACCCATTCATGTTCTTCTTGATCGTACCAGCCACTTTTGGGCGAGGTTTGCCCTGTTGAGACAATGCGTTCTATACGCAGGTTTTTGTGGGTCAGCAGGTCTTCGAACACTTCCTCGTCGAGGTTATTCGGTAAGTCTTTAAACAGGTTCATGGCCTTTCCTTAGATAATGATCAGTCCAAAAGGCGCAAGCAATTGCTCTTGTTGCCAATCACAAATTTTAACACCAAACAGAGAAACGCGGCGAACATCCAGCCCGTCTAGTTCGACATGAGTCAGATCACATTGCTCAACGTTAAAGGTTCCCCATTGTTCTGGCGAGAATTCGCAGCGAGATAAATCCGAGCCTTTAAGAGTTGCCCCCGCGAGGTTCGCTCCGTTCCAACGGTTTTCAAAGAGGTCACATTTTTCTAGTAACACTCGCTCGAAGTTACAGTAGGTGAGGTTGCAGCCAGTAATAAAAGCAGAACAGAAAAACATGGTGTTACTGACGCGATTAGCAAAGTTCGCACCTTGGAAGTTTGCCCCTTTGAGATCGCACTTACGCAGCTCCAAGCCCATACAATTTGCGCCGTTAAACAGGCTCATCGCCAACATACAGTTCGTGAAGCTGGCATCTTTTAAGTTCGCGAAGCGAAAACTACACCCTTCTAGCGCTTTGGATTCGATAAAGCGACAGTCGATGAACTTAGCATCGCGCAGATCGGCATGGTCGAAACTGCACATATAAAAGTGGCAGTTTTTAAAGGTGGCATTCTGAAAATCGTGGTGAGAAAAGTTTTCTCGTTCAAAAATGAGATCGGTTTTTAACATGTCTTCTCCTTAGCTGCGAGCAGACTAGCACTTCAAGTGACTGATTTTCCAGAAAAATAACTTCTTGTATTTCAGTGTTTTACAAACCCCTCAAATCGCGATTTTAAGGGGTCAAACGAGCGTTTTAAGTGGGTTGTTTTTTGAAAATAGAAGACGTAGAGGAAGAAAAAAGTTTTTGCTGGCTACGAGCCCTAGCGAGAGGATTCGTGTTTTTGAGTAGGCATGGCTTCTCACACGCACAGTTTGCATTACAGAATTGTATCCGATTTGCATAATTTGTTGATCGGTATGGCGTTTCTCTATACAAAAAACCTATATTTTTCACAAATTGATTTCCATCAAAATAGTAGGGTTTCTATGTGCTAGATTGCGCGCAGCTCAAAAAAATATAGATGCCCGTGTGCTTCAAGGCGCTGAGTTTACTTGAAATCTAAGGCCAGTCAGCAGGCACACCTTTGGGTACGACATAACGAAGCCCTATAAAAGGAAATAAAAAATGAAAAAAGCAATCTGCAGTCTAGCAGTGGTTGCTGCACTCGTGTCACCAAGTGTTTTCGCTCATAAACAAGGTGACTTCGTTCTTCGTGTTGGTGCGGCGTCTGTCGTTCCAAATGACAGCAGCGATAAGATTCTTGGTTCTCAAGAAGAATTGAAAGTGGATTCAAATACGCAGCTTGGTTTGACGTTTGGCTACATGTTCACAGATAACATCAGCCTAGAGCTTCTAGCAGCAACACCATTCAGCCACGATATCTCAACAGATTTGTTAGGTCTTGGTGATATCGCGGACACCAAACATCTTCCACCAACGCTTATGGTTCAGTACTACTTTGGCGAGCCACAAAGTAAATTCCGTCCATATGTTGGTGCAGGTCTCAACTACACCATGTTCTTTGATGAGGGTTTCAATAGCACGGGTAAAGGCGCTGGTCTTTCAGATCTTAAGTTGGATGACTCATTCGGTCTAGCAGCGAATATTGGTGTGGACTACATGATCAACGATCAATGGTTCCTCAACGCTGCTGCGTGGTACGCAAACATTGAAACAGAAGCAACTTACAAAGCAGGTGGAGCGAAGCAAAAAACCGACGTCAAAATTAACCCTTGGGTATTTATGATCAGCGGCGGTTACAAGTTCTAAGAAAAACCAGTAGTTACACGCACATTACTATTATTGGCATGACTTTGGGGGCGGTTACGGGGACTGCCCCTCTTTTTTATCCTCGTTTTGATTGCACATCATTTACTCCACTTAGCAACATGCAAAATTGGATCTTTACCTTGCAGATCATTTTATTGTCGGAAGATCGAAAAGTCCTACACTGATCACATAATTGAACAAGTGGACAATATAAATGAGCGGCGACATCGCGAAGCATTCTTCCTCCAGATCTAAGCTGGTAAAAACTCTTTTCTTTACTCTCTGTGTTATCGCATTTGGTGCGATGTATTGGTCTTGGCAGTATTCAGACAGTCATCCAAGCACGGAAGATGCCTACGTTAGGGCAAAAATTTTGTCGGTAGCGCCTCAAGTAAAAGGCCAAGTGGTTTCTGTAGATGTCAAAGACTTCCAATCTGTTAACAAAGGTGACCTACTGCTGAAGATAGATTCACGCCCATATCTGTTGGCAGTGAAGCAAGCAAAAGCGGCATACCAATTTGCGGTCCAGCAACATGACGTTGCCGATAAGCAGGTAACTGAAGCTGTGGCGGGCTTAGATGCGGCGCGCTCTAACCTGACAGAAGCGCAAGTGGAGTACAAACGTACGGATTCTCTAGTGAAACGCAAACTGGCGTCGGACCAAGATTTAGATACGGCGAAAAACAAACTAGCCAATGCCCAAGCGAGCCTAGAGCAAGCGCGTGCGACGGTAGAAAAAGCCATTGCGAACCGTGGTGAAGAAGGCGCAGAGGCTGCGGTTGTTCAACAAGCGGCCGCACAGTTAGCGCAAGCGGAGCTGAACTTGAGCTACACCGACATTACGTCACCAGTGGATGGCATTGCCGGTGAAATCAATACGCACGTAGGCTCGGTCGTTAGCGTGGGTCAAACGCTGTTCCCTGTGATTTTAAAAGACAGCTATTGGGTACGCGCGAACTTTAAAGAAACCGATCTTACTCATATTAAACCTGGCATGCATGCGGATGTGGTGATTGATATGTACCCAGACGTGGTGTGGAAAGCAACGGTAGAACAGCTGTCGCCAGCGAGTGGTACATCGTTCTCCTTGATGCCACCAGAAAACGCAACGGGTAACTGGGTTAAAATTAAACAGCGTTTCCCTGTACGTTTGGCATTAGAAGTACCGGCCGATGCGCCGCAACTTCGCGTGGGTGCGAGCTCAGAAGTCACCATTGATTTGCAAAGTAGCGTGCAATGAGCCATCAAATTACGGCAGACAAACGGGGGATTGCCACCGTCGCCGTGATGCTTTCTGCCATCATGGTGTTAATCGATATGACCGTTGCGAACGTGTCGCTATCGCACATGATGGGCGCGTTGGGCGCAACGGCAGACCAAATTACGTGGGTGCTGACGGGTTACAGCATGGCGGAAGCGATCTTCATTCCGATGACCAGTTTCTGGGTGTCGCGCTTTGGTGAACGCAAAGTCATGCTGGTTGCTGTGATCGGTTTTGTGATTGCCAGTGCGCTTTGTGGGCAAGCACAGTCTCTTGAAGAGATGGTGCTATTTCGCATTATCCAAGGCGCTTTCGGCGCGTCGGTGATTCCATTGGCGCAGTCGACGTTAGTACAGATTTATCCGTATGAGCAAAAAGGCAAAGCGATGGCGATTTTCTCCATCGGTATTTTGCTTGGTCCTATTTTGGGCCCAGTCGTGGGTGGCGTGATCACCGACAATATCAATTGGCGCTGGATTTTTTACATTAACTTGCCATTCGGTTTGATCTGTACCTCTTTGATTTATCGCTATATCCACATCGACAACAAATCCAAACCTAACTTTGACTGGTGGATCATCGGTTACATGGCGTTAGGTGTGGGCGCGTTGCAGTTTGTGTTGGATAAAGGGAATGAAGACGACTGGCTCGACTCACGCATGATTCAGACGGCGATATTGCTCGCAGTAATGGGATTGGTGATGTGGATCTATCGCAGCTGGAAAACCAAAAGTCCAATAGCGCCATTGTGGCTACTGAAAGACCGAAACCTTATGGTCTCGTCATTGATGATTGCCGTGGTGTCGATGGCGATGTTTGGTCTGACGACTCAACAACCGATGCTGTTGGAAAGCTTGCTGGATTATCCGGTCTCAACCACTGGCTTATTAATGGCACCGCGTGGGTTGGCGTCAGCGGCGATGTTGATTTTGGTGATTACGCTCAATCCGCAATTCGATCCCAGAATCAAAATAGTCTTTGGCTTGAGCTGCATCGGGATTGGTAGTTATTTGATGACGCAATACTCACTGCAGATCGATACATTTTGGATTGTGATGCCGAGTATGATTCAGGGGATGGGGCTTGGCTTAACCTTCTCGACGTTGTCCACCTTGGCGTATTTAACGATTCCGAAAGAGCAATCTGTTGCGGCTGCGAGTATTTACAATCTGTTCCGTACCATTGGTAGTTCGTTTGGTATCTCTATCGCCACCACGTTCCAATATCGAGATAGTCAGCAGCAATGGCATGCGCTGGGAGAGGGTATTAATCCTTATAACCCCAACTTGCATGACTGGGCGGCCAATCAGGGGCTTTCCATTACCGACCCGGTTGCGTTAGACCAATACCAACAAATGTTGCAGCAGCAATCGCAAATGGTCGCGTTTGTGCACACCTTCCAGCTTGTGGGAGTGATGTTCGTGATCATGATGCCGATGCTGGTTTTCATCCGGTCGCGTGAATAACAACAAGTTCAGGTGAACCGTGTAAGAGAACGCCTCTCAAGTTGTGTCAGCTTGAGAGGCGTTTTTTATTGGACGGTATCAGTGAAAGAAGGACGTTTACTCAAACGTCACTTCATCAAAATGCGGATTGGCTTTGAGCGCGCGCATTGCGACTAATTGTTCAGTCGGGAAGGCGGTGTGCTCACCATCCATATCTAAAAACAAGCACTCTTGTCGCTGCATGTCGTAGCCTGTGTCGAACGCGTTGCCCTGATGAGTTTCACCATTTTTTAGTGTGATCTCGATAGGGAGCTTAAACATACAGGCGATTTCAATAAAATCGTATTGGCTGCAAGTCACCATAGTTTTCTCCTTTCAAACCGACGCAGTATTCAGAAGGTTTGAGAACCGTTTCCTTAAATAGAAGACGTTTGATTGAAACTGAATCTTCATCTTACACCTCATTTTGGTCACGAAATAGACATACACGCACGTTTTAATAAACCTACTGTTAAGCGTTCGCAAGCGAGACAAAACTACGATATGTCTGAGACGATACTTAAGCGCACATACCTAACGAGTGAACAAAAGACACAAAAGCCAAGTTCACTGATTCCGCCTCAAACCTACCATGCGCAGTTGGCGCACCGTGTTCACCACTCGCCTCAATTTGAAAACGGCCGCGTTAAAAACGAGATGCCAAACGTCCCTAGTCCGCAATCATTCTGGCAGGTGTGTTGGAGTTATCTTGGTGGTAGAACGCCGTTGAGTCCTAACGAACATCTGCCACATTCCCCAATTCAACCCACGCAGTTTGCGCAGCGAAGTGAATCGATGCGCCTTACTTGGCTGGGCCACTCTAGTATGCTGGTGGAGGTCGATGGCATTCGAATTCTGACCGATCCGGTATTTGATTACGCTTCTCCGTTCATCGCAAAAGCGTGGTTTGAACGCAATATTCCCAATACCCATGCCAGAGATTGTTTGCCGATTCCTGAAATTATCGTGATTTCGCACGATCATTACGACCATTTAGAAGCATCGACCATACGTTTCTACGCCGATAAACCCGTGACGTTTTATGTACCCTTAGGGGTTGGCAAGCATCTGATAAAGTGGGGCGTTTGCGCAGACAACATCGTGGAATTCGATTGGTGGGATAGCGTGCACTATGCCGGAATCGAACTGATTTGTACGCCCGCTAACCATAATTCGGGTCGTACTTATTTCGATAAAAACTCGACCTTGTGGGTTTCTTGGGTCATCAAAGGCAAAGAAGAGACGCTCTATTTTAGTGGTGATTCAGCTTACGATTCGCACTTTTCCAAGATCGCACAGCGATGTGGGCCAATCGACATTGCCTGTTTGGAAGTGGCTGCCGATGTGAAAGGCCAAGGTTATCCGGTCGAAAACTGGGGGCACATGCAGGCTCATCATACCGTGCAAGCGTTTCGCGATTTAAATGCGAAAAAACTGTTGCCAGTACATTGGGCTACATACGAACTGTTTACTCACCGCTGGGACGAACCGATTTTAGATTTGCTTACCCATTGTCAAAAAGAACATATAACGCTGCTGACGCCAATGCCGGGGGAGAGTTTTTACGTTCATCAAGAACATATAAATAAACAATGGTGGCGAGAAAAAGAAATATGTGAGCCAGATATAATTTTGACTTAATAACATGATCTTACTTCAATAATTATTTTATAAATTAACCTTGTTATTTTCAGAATATAACAAGGTTTTTACTGGTCATTGAAATTCAAAATTTCCATAGGTTCACTTTCCAATTGTGATCTCACGCTTTTATAAATCGATTGGTGTCATTTTTTGATACTTTTCATCTGAAAATTTGCGTTCTTATCAGAAAAGTTTTAGTAAAAATCTTTGCCATCTTAATTTTACTCTTCAAAACAATTATACTGACTATTATCTTGATAAGCCCATAGAGCAATGGCCATAACTTGTTCGGGGTGGGTAAAATGCATCCAGTTAAAGAAAAGTAAAAGAATTTAATGGATAAGATATGTTTTACGCCAACAAGATAGAATATTGAGACCAAAATCACAAGAGTAGGACTCTCTTGAATTTATCATCATGGATGCTGAATAAATAAAATACAGGCATTGTTAGATGAATAATTCTGCAACGTATTTACTTGCTGCTTTACGAGAAAAAATAAAAGAAAAAGGCATTGGATATTCCGAGCTTTCTATTGGACTTGGAATCCCGCTTTCCACTATAAAAAGGCAGCTTCACAATACGTCTCTTGGTTTAGATAAAATCTTGTTGTACGCCACGCACCTTGATACGGATTTGGTTGAGTTATCCATGCGAGGTAAGCAGCTGCAGCAAGAGAGTGAACAGTTTATCACCGACACCAACAGTGAGATTTTTCATCAATATCCTCACTTATTTGATTTTCTTTATCTTTTGCGTCGACCTGAGTGGTCTTTAGAAGAGATCGCTCGGAGATACCAGCTGAGTGATACTTCCGTTGCGCTCTATTTACGTGCACTAGAAATGATGGATTACATTGAACTGAAAGGGGATAAACACTATCAATTTAAAGATACAGGCCGCTTTATTTTTGAAGAAGGTTCAAATTTAGACACGCTATTTGCACAGCGCTTTCGTGAAGAAGTGTTTAGCCACGATATTCGACCTCCAATTTGTGTTGGACGCATTGCGATTACCGAAGAACAAGAAGAAAAACTGGCAAATGAAGTGTACAACAAATTAATTGAGTTTGATGTTCAAAATAAAACCAGTGAAAACAGTCAACGCCTAAAAAACGTTTTACTCACTTTTACACCTGGTAATCAGATATTTTTGGCTGACACAATTCCGAATATTAATGGCGATTTATTAAAAGTCATCACTGTCGCTAAAGAAAAATAAAAGAATAATTATCGGAAGCTTGTGCTTATTTAGTGCGAGCCGGGCTTCTGCACACTAAAAACACTCATTTATATAAATGAGAATATAAAAATAACGTAAATAATAGGGAAAAAGTATGTTTAAAAAGAGCACACTTGCCATTCTGATCGGGGCTACTATTTCGCTTGTTGGATGTGGTTCCAATGATAAAACTGAAATCCGTTTACCACAGGCGCCAACTTCAGAATTTACTAACGTGATTGATCGTACTGGTAATCCAACTTACCTGCGTGATTACGACAGTTATTCGAACCTGAAGTACAACGCACTCACGGACAACGGCGCGTGGCATGGCCATTTGCTACCTGAAGATGCGGCGGGTTATGGCGCTTTTGGCGGTATTATGCAAGTAACGCAAGAGTACGCGCATTTTATGTCTGGCCAAACGTTCGACAAGCTCACGTTGACCGACAAAGTGAGTGGCCAAACTTACGATTTATCGAACGCAGAAGCGAAAGTCTATTCCATTCCAGGTGCGTTAGTGCAGGTGTTGGACTTGGACGATATTCACGTGCAAATGGTACTGCGCTTCGTGACTGATCGTTCTTCGCTGGTGGAAACGCTCATCACTAACAAAACTGATCGTGATATGAACTTGGCGTTGGAGTGGGACGGCGAGTTGGTGAAATACGCGCTGTCGACGCGCAAAGACCAAACCGTGGCGCAGTACTACCCAGATTACAAGCGCCAGATTTCGACCATCGAGAACGGCATTAAAATTAACTTTAGCGAGATGAAAGACAACTGGGCGATTCGTAATGACCGCGATGCCGAGTTCCGCATTACTCGTTCTCTACCGACGAAGACGTTCACCAACGAAACCTCATTCAGTTCTACCGCGGAGATGAGCCTACCAGCTGAGCAAACATCGGCGGTTTATACGGCGTATTCTAACCTGCACAATGCGAAAGAAGTGCAGTCAGAATCGTTGAAATTGCAAGATGTATTGGCGAATCCAACTCAATACATGGAAGCGTCGAAAGCGCGTTGGGACGGCTATTTAGCGAATGGTCTTATCAACAAAGAAGCGACAGCAGACCAAGCTCGCGTAGCGGTAAAAGCGATGGAGACCCTAAACGGTAACTGGCGCTCTGCGGCGGGCGATATTGAACAAGCGACAGTCACGCCATCGGTCACTGCGCGTTGGTTCTCTGGTAACTTAACGTGGCCGTGGGATTCGTGGAAACAAGCGTACGCGATGGCGCATTTCAACCCAGATGTTGCGATGGACAACATTCGCACGGTATTCCAAGAGCAAGTTCAAGCTGATGACAAGATTCGTCCGCAAGACAAAGGCTACTTGCTGGATGTGTTGACGTACACCAAACCTGTTAGTCGTGGTGGTGCTGGCTCTGAAAACTGGAACGAACGCAATACGAAACCTTCGTTGGCGGCATGGTCTGTGATGGAGGTGTATCACGCTCTCGTGAACCAGTTTGATCGCCCAGAAGACGCGCAAAAATTCATTGATGAAATGTATCCGAAGTTGGTGGCATACCACGATTGGTGGCTATCCAACCGCGACCACAACCAAAATGGTGTGCCTGAATACGGCGCGGCAGTGGACCCAGCACACAATACAAAAGAAGGCGTGATGTACGTTTGGGTAGAAACGCGCGATCCTAACTTCACGACCATTATTCCTGCAGAAGACATCATCGAGCAAAACGACAATTCTTATAAAGTAAAAGGCATGGCGTCTTACAATAAGATTCTCGATAAAGTGGATTACATGACGATTCACGTCGGCGCACAAGAAGCGGCGGGCTGGGAATCGGGCATGGATAACGCGGCTCGTTTTGGCTTTATCTACAACATCCACAATATGAATTCGCAAGCTGAAGACATCAGCAATCCAGACAGAAATGTGGATCAACTTGGTCGCTACGCGGCAAGTGCGTACGGCTTTGATAACAGCATCAAGCTGGAAGGCGAAGAGTGGGTGTACAGTAATACGTCAGCGGAAAACTTAGCGAAACTCGATCTTGCGAAGAAAGATTGGGAAGTTCGTTTTGCAGAAAACCGCACCAACAATAACGCTGCGGACGGCGAGCTGCTTGGCTTCTCTATGCTGCAAGAATCGGTGGATCAAGCCTCTTACATGTACTCAGACAACAAATACTTAGCGGAAATGGCGAAGTTGGTGTCCGATGGCGTAGAAGGTAAAGATCGTGCGCAAGAATTCCTTAACGGCGCAGAAAAAATCAAGACGTACATTAACCAATGTATGTTTGATGAAAGCACAGGATTCTTCTACGACATTCACTTAAATGTGGCTAAAGATGGCACTACTCCTGCGCCTCTTGCAAATGGTTGTGCGGGTTTGCCGATTGTAGAGCGTGGACGTGGCCCTGAAGGTTGGTCGCCGCTGTTTAATGGTGCAGCAACGCAAGAGCATGCCGATAAAGTGATCGCGGTGATGCGTGATCAAGACGAGTTCAACACGCCAGATAAATTCCAAGGAACGGGTGTGCCTTTGCCGACCGCATCGCAGACCAACCCTGCTTACGGTAAAGATGTGTACTGGCGTGGTCGTGTATGGCTAGACCAAGTGTACTTTGGCTTCCGTGCGATGGAAAACTACGGCTACAAAGAAGAAGCGATTGCAATGGCGAATGAGTTGTTTAACAACGCAGAAGGTATGACGGGTGACATGCCAATCCGTGAAAACTACAACCCAGAGACGGGCGCGGTACAAGGTGCGTCGAACTTCTCTTGGTCTGCGGCGCATTTGTACATGATGTACAACGGATTCTTCAAAAACTAGATCGCACACATTAAGCGCTTTGGATGACCCCCCTAGCATTCGTAGCGCTTAACGAACGATAATTCAGTGACAAATAAGACAAACCGGACTGTGTTGGCAGTCCGGTTTTTTTATGCCTCTTGTCACACAGATTTTAGTGCTGGGTCAGGGCGTGTTGCCATATCGAAAGCATCTCTTCACTAAACAAGTAAAAGCGCATGTCGAGTGCCGCGTATTCCGGTCTTTGGCAAACGGCCATCGCGACTTCTGCTGCTTCTTGGGGCGGGTAACCATACACTCCGCAAGAAATCGCAGGCAGTGCCACACTTTGGCAATGCTTGTCGAGCGCGAGATCCAGCGAACGTTGATATGCAGATTCCAACACCGCTTTTGGATCGGCGAATTTATCGTAAATCGGGCCAACGGCATGAATGACGTAACGCGCGTTTAAATTGCCAGCCTCAGTAATGCGTGCGTCACCAAACGGGCATCGAATACCGTCGACATCATCAACGGCATAACACGCATTGATAAGCGCAGGCCCTGCTGCGCGATGAATGGCACCATCGACGCCACCTCCGCCGAGCATTCTCGGGTTTGCTGCATTCACGATGGCATCGACATGTGCGGTGGTAATGTCGCCTTGGACTAACGAGATCGCGTTCATTTTTTTGAGCCTTCTACAATGATGAGAAACAAATGGTCAGTAACACAGTTAAGTGTAGCTTACTCATCAATCACTTGAGGTTTTAACTCGACGACATTTCCTTCCGGATCATGAATATAGAGTGAGCGACCGAACCCCTGTGCGCCGTAGCGCTTCGCAAACTCTTCGGTTTCAATGCCGTTCGAACGCAGATATTCCAGTATTTCATTTTCGCAAAAAGGCGCTAGTTGCAGGCAAAAATGGTCAATATTACGACCATTTTGAACTGGTGGCTTTCCGCCAAGTTGCCCTAACTCGCTGTCCACCGTCACCACATCAATCAATGCGTTACCAGCCCTGAGCTGGGTTAAACCAAGCTCCATTACTTCGCGCTCGACAGGGCAGCCCAAAATATCTCGATAGAAATGCAACATGGCGTCGAGGTTGCACGTTCTTAACACGACATGATCAAGGGCTTGGATTGCGATTGGGTTGTTGGTGGGCATGCTTCACTCCTTTTGTGCGGTTATGGAAAAGTATACGACCTGAACGTCCATATTGATCGTTAAGCCATTTTTAACATATGCGCATTTAGTCATAAAGAGTGCGTTTAAGAAGAGAGAAAGAGTTTTTGGCGAAACGCCTTGATGTGCGACCGAGTCAGGCGTTTAGGCTTGTAGCAAATTGGTCACGCGCCCAAGCTCGCAAACATTGATATTCAGCAACAATTAAAAAGGTTTGGATTAGATTAAAATCCATACGATACCTAAATAAAAATAATCACTAGATTCAGTGGGCGTCTCTTTGATTTTTGGGCTAGATGTTCGCCCTAGGCACCCACCTTGAAATAAGCCTCCTTAACGCACTTACGAGCTAAGGAGGCGACAGAGTAGTGGTTCGTTAAAACGAATTATTTAACTACTTTGATTTCAGGCATTTGATACTCACCACTTTGGATTGCATCGTCTGCGCCGTAAAAACGCATGATGGCGTAGAACGGTTTTTCAGGTACTGGCAAGAAGTTTGGATCGTCTGCTCGGCCTTTCTCGTTCGCACTCATGTAAATGGTGTAGTAACCGTCTTTGTCCGCTTTCATGGTTCGGTCGCCACGGCTGTGACGGTTTAGGTCGTTTTTCACCATCAAACGGTTGTCGTTGCCGTAAATAGTAACAGACCAGAATTCGCTGACGTTCGGCGCTTTAAAGCGCATCACGTAATCATGCTTCGAACCATCCAGTTTTTGACCAGTGCTGTCGAAATCTGATTTACGGTAAGACGCTTCGATAGGTGGTAAACCCCACTGACCAAGGTAAGTACCTTCTGCAAAAATATCGCGTGGCGCATCACCCAAGGTATCGCGTGTACCAAGCAACGTACGAGCATCTGTCATTTTAGGTGCAAGTTCGACGAGGTGTTCCATGCCTTTCTTCTCACCAACTTTTGCCAGTTTTAGCTGCTCAGGTGTGAAGTCAGTTTTGCATGGTTCAACGCCGATAGATTGGTATTTGTCCAACCACTGTTTGTCTGCATTGCCCATCGAGCCATCACATAGCACGAAGTTCACGCGTTCAAGCCATGTTGAATTTTTTGGATCTGGATACGTTCTTTGTACTGGTTTTGGCCCGTTCTTACCTAAATATTCCGATAGGGTACGAATGTTCCATTGGTCCATGTAGTTAAGCGCGACTTTTGCGTCTTCGTCATTCACTGCCATGATGCGACCCATCAGCTTCACAAGATTGCTGTCTACGCGAACCACTTCGTCGACAGACGCTGGCACTTCACCTTGCCAATCTTGTGCTGCAAACATGAACTGGCCGCCTTTTGTGCCGCGAGTACGAGAACTGAACGCTGCGTTGGTGTAGTGGCCCATGTCCATTGTGTGCAAGATCCAGTAACGGCCTTCATCCATATCAGGCACGCTCACAATGACAGGTTCTGCAGCAACATCTAACCAGCCCATAAGGTGAAGCGTATCGTTATTAATGGTTGGGTGAGCGGTGTAAGAGTCATCAGCTAGAGCACGAATATTCTGAAAGCGGTTCAGTGGATAGTTGTTTTCTACCGCCGTGTGATAGAAAAACTTGTACGCTTCATCGATAGAGTAGCCGTAGATATAAGCATCTTCTGCAAGATCAACATTGGTGTTAGCCGCAAATACAGAGCTGGCTCCTAGCGCTGATAATCCCAATAGAGTAACGAGTAATTTTTGTTTCATGGCTGGTTTCATCCATTTGTTTGTGAGGATATGTTTCCAGCTAAGCTTAGTCGTTCCCCCGTTTATTACAGAAATGAATTGTGAGTATTTAGTCTATATCAAAAGTGATATGCTTTGAGAAAAGCTAAAGAGATAACGTTGATGAACTTTGATTACAATTTGCTCAAGGTGCTTGCGGTGATTCTTGAAACACGCAACACCACAACGGCTGCGGAGCGTTTGTGCACCAGCCAGCCTGCTGTGAGCCGAAGCTTGCGTAAAATTCGGGATTTGTTTAACGACGACATTTTAGTGCGTAAGGGCACCAATATGGAGCTCACGCCGAAAGCCGAAGAGATCAAAGCGCAGCTTTCTGGGATCATCAATGACATCGACAAGCTAGTGAATGTTTCTCATAGTTTTGATCCCGCGACCGAAAGCAGTGTTCTGCGTGTTGCGATTAACTCGTCCATTGCGCAATGGTTTTCTGCCGCGTTTACTCAGCTGCTAGCCAAAGAAGCGCCGTTTATGAACTTGGTGATCGAAGACTGGACGGAAACCACGCCAGACAAAATCGATGCGGGTGAAATCGCTTTTGGCATCAACTATTTCCCTATGGAATTGCCGAAGCATCTGGTTCAGAAAAAAGGCGGGCGGGACGACTTTGCTCTGGCCTGCAGCGCGACGCATCCGCATGGTGGTAAACGCATGTACTTGGATGACATTTCAGAGTACGCGTACGCGGTTCACATCATCCAACATTGGAATGAAAAAGAAGATCATATCTCGCGCCTATTACAGCCTTTTTCAGTTGTCCCAAGAATTCAACTGCGTACCACGCACATCAACACCATTTTGAATTTGGTTGCGGATAGCGATGTTCTGTTTCCTTGTTCGCGTCACTTGATCAATCAGTTAGATAAGCGTTTTTCTTTTATCGAATTTGATGACGCGCTGCCGAAATTAGAAGGTAACTTCGGTTACGTTTACAGCGTAAAGCGCCGCAATGATCCGTTGATATTGTGGGTTAACAATACCGTTGAATCGTTGATGAAGTCGTTAGGCATTGAGTCGTAACAATAGTTGGTGAAACGGTTTGAACAACCGGGTTCGATAACGTACTGATCCCGGTTGTGTTGCTTGATGCAATTACTCGTATTCAGAAGCGTAAGTTTCTTCATAAGTGTGTGAGTAAAGCTCGAACAGGTTGCCGAATGGGTCTTCTAGGTAGACCATTTTCGCAGGCTTGTTATCGTCTTCTGGGTGGTAACGCATGATGTCCATACGAACTTTACCACCCAACGCTTCAGTGCGCTTGATTGCACCTTCAAAGTCGTCCGTCTGCAAACAGAAATGGAAGATTCCGATGCGAGAAAAATCCACTTCATGGCGTTCTTGACGCTCTTTCATTTCAAATAACTCAAGTCCGATGCCATCGCTTGTCACTAGATGCGCAATGTTGAAGCCTTTAAAGCCCTCACCAAAGACCGCAATACACATTCTGCCAATTGCGGTTTCGCGTTCTTCAATCACTTTCGTGTTGCCCATAACGACTTTTAGACCAAGCGCTTGCGTGTAAAACTCAACCGCTTTATCCATATCTCCGACCATAATACCGACATGATTCATTTTCATTTGTTTGCTCCCAACATGTGTGCTTAAACGTTGTTTTGTTTCGATGTGGGAGAGTATATGGTGTGGTTTTAATTACATGAAATTATCATAAATTATAAAGATAATAATTTTATGTAATCAACATGGGCAAAGTTCGAGTTAATTGGCTAATGCCTCAACAGCTTGCTGTACCGAGGTGAAGTGAATTTTGATGATGCACCTTTGTGCGAGACTAAACTCATGCGACTGGATGAGCGACGTAACTTCCTCGACGGACAGAGTGCGTTTTTCCGGTTGTAAAACGGTGGTGTTCGAATCGTTGTATTGCAACCCGAACGTGTTGCCATTTGAGTCAATTACGTAATCATCTGGCCCCCAAATGAGCGCTTCGCATTCGGAATCAAGATCGGCATGAGAACGCAAATAGATAAGTTCATCGTCGCCATCGAGTTTCAATAAACATGGCCATGTAACCATGGGGCCTCCAGTGTAGTGGCTAAAATTGTTTCAATGTCTAAAAGGGCAAGGTGATCGCTGACTTTCAAGGTGTTGGCCTTAAACCGCAGTCAAAAATTACGTGTGTTGAGCAATAATCGAAAACAGCTCGTCAACCGTTCTTGCCACGTAGTCTGGTTGCACGCTCCAATTCTCTGGCATCGCGCCACTGTACGCTGCTGCAACGGCAATCACCTTACTTTGGCCACCCAACTGCTGTTCGATGTTGCGTGCGAATTGCGTGTCGGCTTCATGGTCACCGATGTACATCAGCTGTCGATTTTCTGCGTGACCAAAAATCGACTCAACGCATTTGATGCCACTGTACGCATCGGGCTTTTGGTGCCCATTCGAGACGTCATCATACCCGACGATGGATTTAAACGGCGCGCTGATGCCGTTGTTGGACAGCACTCGACGAATATTGCTTTGTGAGTTTTGAGAACAAATGCCGTGAGGCAGCTGCGCAAACTCTTTAATAACGCCATCAATGCCTTCAAACAGGGTTACTGGTGTTTGGTTTTTCTCTTGATGCTCTGCCCATAAACCGCCAGCTTGCAGCATTTCATCATGGGACATGCCGTAGCAATCCACGTAGAGCTCTTGCCAGTTTTTCGCCGCGTGGTTTGCGTAGTGATAGTTGGCTTCTGAATGGAGATATTTCGGTAAATTATCGCCAGTTAAATGCGGGGCAACGATGGATAAGATCGCTTTGGTGATGTCGATGTTTTTCGGTACAGAGTTTACGAGTGTCCCATCGTAATCCCACAATATGGCGTCTAATTTCATTCAACGTTCTCGTTGTTATTGATGGTTAAAAACTGGAACCGGGTTGCTGCAAAAATGCTAACTCTTCAGGTGTGCTTTCTCTACCCAAGATGGCGTTGCGATGTGGGTAACGTCCAAACTGGTCGATGATGGCTTTGTGTTTTAGCTCAAAATCGTAGTTATTTTCAAGCCCTGATGCGCGAAACAATTTCTCAGCTTCGACATGAATACGTCGAGATTCGCTGTGCATAAACGGCATGTACAAAAAGCTTAGCTGCTCAGGCACTAATTCTTGATCGTGTCCTAACCGAATTGCTTCTTGAGCCAATGCTAATGCGAGCGGGTCTTGCGCAAACGCTTTTGGGGTGTTGCGATACACATTACGTGAAAACTGGTCGAGGACGATGATTTCGGCCAATCGTCCTTGTGCGCTGTCACGCCAATTAAACAGTTCACAACGAGCGGCTTGCTCTAATACAGAGGTAAATCGCGATGTAATATGTTTGTCCAGTTCAGGGTTGCTTTCAAACCAGTTTTGAGGTGTCAGCTCTTCGAACCAGAACTTGATGATTTGTTGATGCATAACGCTTCCTTTTGTTGTGCCTTAATAGTAAAAAGCCAGAAGCGTGGCTTCTGGCTCTTGGCGTGTTATCGACCGTAAGTCTCTACGATGTAACGTTCAAAATCGTCACACATTTGTTCGTCAGAGATGACGTTGCTTGCCAGTTCTTTACTGCCGTCGACGACTTTAATCGTCGCGTTCAGTGAAGCAACTGGTGCTCGTTCTCGTGTTGCAAGTGAGTCGATTTTTTTCTGCTGCACTTCCCACGCCTGTTCTGGGGATAGATTACACACGTCCGCTAGGTACTTAGCATTGAACCCCTCGCCAGTCAGGCTGAAAATAGTTTCGTTGTGTGACAAATGATTGCCTGCGTGCCAGTAGTGTTTTGCCAGCAGTGGGCCAATTTCTGGGTTATCCGTCAGGTAACCAAACTTCTCATGGAAGTATGCACGGGTCTGGTACACCGCCATGTGCGCGAGTAGGTAACCTTGATACGCACAAGCCGCTTCGTCGGATAGCAAATGTGGAATCGCCATCAGTGGGCGAGGGCTGCATTCCAAACCAAGGATCTGTTTTTCACAATCGCGAGCCAGCTTAGTGATGCGCTCTGGCGTTAACTCGTCATCGCTAAGTTGATATAACGCGCGCTCAAAATATGGCACAACCAAGATGCTACGTTCTTCGTAGGCTTTGAATGGTTGACGACTGTTGATCATCGCTTGAATGATCTCATCAGGAACCGAATTCCCTTCATCATCCAGTGCGTATTGTTTTAGCCAATCGGCATCGGTTAATAGGCTGTCACAGAACATCGACTGAGTTTCTGCATAAGCCATTGAAGTCGGCGCAAACTCCTGCGAGAAACAAGGCGCGTTCATTTTTACGTTCGCAAAGTGTGCTGCGTGGCCACCTTCGTGGAACAGCGTGTTGATACCATCGTAGCCGCTGCCCACTTGGTCTGGTTTGGCATTGCTGGTGAAGTTCACCTGTGCTGCGACCCATTCGCCTTGATTGTAGAAAGAAGGGATAGGGCCGTGGCAGAACCCGTTCGGGTATTTACCTTTGCGGTCTAACAAATCCAGCGTTAGCGTCGCGCCAGAGTAATCAATATTCAGACGACCAAACGATTCTACCCAGCGTCTCAGAGATTTTGAGAACGGCACGTATGGGTCAAGGTCACGCATGACGTCACCCGCGAACGAGTAAACAAAGTTGAAGCCTGTTAGCGCGCTTGCGCCTTTCTCTTTCGCCAAGTTTTCTAAGCTGTTTAGGTGCGCATCTCGCGTGCGTTGTTCGAAATCTTCCAAAATCTCGAATAGCTGCTCAGAGCTCATCTTTTCCGTTTTTTGCACGGAGTAATCAAAGAAGGTCGCATAACCAAGTGAGCGAGCGAACTGGTTGCGCAGTTTGATCAGTTCTATAAAGCCGTTTTGCAGTAGCCATTGTTCAAGGTTCAGCAACGCTTGGTGAGCCGATTGGCGAACTTCTTCATGATTGTTGGTGCGAATGGTTGAGCTCAATACTGGCAGTGAACCTTCCACTTGCTCGCCGTTTTCATCGGTAAACGTTTGTACGTGGTTCTGTTTTTTCTCGAAGAGCTCAGCTTCAAAGGCAATGAGCTGATTTTTCAACGCTTGTGCTTTTTCGCCCTCGATTGCGTGAGATTCAAACATTGCCAGCCAACCAGAAAGACCCGTAATGGTTTGCTGTTTCTCTTGTGGGTCGGTTATTGAGTCCGCGGCTTCAAGCTGTTGTTTGATGGCAGTAATTTGCTCGGCGTTGCTCAAAAAGCTTGTCCATGCGGTTTGTGCTTGCGTCGAGCCATCATGGTCATCGCTGATCCCCATGTAAGTTTCCCAAAAGAAATCTTCTTTGGTGCGGTGAATCGCGAGGTAACGTTGATTGAGGTCGTTGAGATAATCCGTTGCGGTCATTTTGATCCTTCAAATGGTTGGGAGTAGACCCCTAATTATTGCACGCTTGTTGATAATAAAGGAGGGACAAATTAATTTGCTGGTAGTGTACTGCGTAAACGTGATTTTACTATTTGTTTACATTTTAATGAGTTAGCAAGAGTTGTTATGAGTTCGGAGTGCGCAGTGTTAAGACTGGCACGGATTTTACAGTTCATCAGGTAATTAATCTGCGAGGCGCTCTCGATGATCTTTGTCATGTGTAATAATATTTCTATATCGCGGCAGTACATATGGAAACGATATGATAAATAAGACAAAAGTTACGCTATTGGCGCTAGGTACGATTTTGGTTGGATGCTCTTCAGTCACGCCGCCAAGAAATGATGCGGTTGAGAACATTCAACAAAAGTGCTCCGTAATTTTAAGCAGTGATGTTTCAGGTGAACAGCGCTGGCAGACATACAACGGCTTGCTTGTAGAATATGCTGTGCATGGCATTAAAACTCAGGCGCAGTTAGAACGCTTTGAAGCGTTTGTGCAGCGAGTACAAAATGATGAATCTGGACAGTTAGTTACCGAGCTGATTGAAGTCACCGATTGGGGATGCTCAAACGGCAATTATCTTGAAGAGATGGGCTTGTTTATTCAAGAAGTTCAAAAGTAAAAAACCGAGCGTTAAGTCGCTCGGTTTTTCTGTTTATGGAGCGCTTTGTGCGCTGGCCCGTCAGGACGTTTACTCCTCTGGGTACTCGCCCATACCTTGCGTTTTACCTTCCGCTTTCCAATGCTCACCGGGGTCAAATGCTTCATCGCATAAATCTACGGTGTAGCCCATTTCTGTGATTTCCTTCAAAGTGAGATTATCTGCAATTTTTGCGACTTCACCCGATTTATTACGTAATTCCATGTTGTTTCCTCCTCTGTAGGTAGACGAGCGGTATCGATGCACAGTGACGAATGCATCGGTGACCTTTGTTCTAAGTATATAACTCTCAGCTCAAAATGAGGGTTTAATCCATTTTTATCGTGTGGTTAATTGAGTAATGCTTTGAGCTGCTTCAGTTATTTTTAACTGCATCATCGCGACAGTTGGCTATTTGTGATTTATTGAATGATTAAATTGTCAATCTGGAAAATCGAAATGGTTATTCTCGACCACTCCCTAGCACAGCAAATTGTCGATCGAACCATGTCCATCATTGGTCACAACGTAAATGTGATGAACTCAGCAGGCATCATCATTGGCAGTGGCGATCCAAAACGCGTTGGGCAAGTGCATGATGGCGCGGTATTGGCGTTGAATCACGGCGATTCGCTAGAGCTGAATGAGCAGCAATGTTTGACGTTGCAGGGTGTCAAACCCGGAATCAATATGCTGTTGAAATTGCATGGAGACGTGGTCGGTATTGTTGGTGTCACAGGCGAGCCTGAGAAAATCCGAGATTTCGCCAAGCTTGTCAAAATGACTGCTGAACTGACAATCGAGCAAGCCGCGCTGGTGGAAAAATTTCAGTGGGACAGACGTCATCGCGAAGAATTTATTCTGGCTTGGATCAATGGCAAATTGACTGATGAAGAGCTGAAAGATTGGGCGATGCGTCTTTCTATCGATGTGACTCAACCACGGGTGGCAACGGTGATTGAAGTCTCGACGCCGTCCGCTTCAAAAAGCATGAAGAGCGTGCGCAATATTGTTGAGTTGCTTGAATACCCAGAGCGTAACAACCTAGTTGCGATTGTCTCGGTGAATGAAATTGTGGTGTTGAAACCGTGTCATTCCGCCAAGCAGTGGGATAGCCAAGTTGAAAGTGAGCGCATTGATAAGTTGATGTCGCGTTTAAGCGATCACGATTCGCATACGTTTCACATTGCGCTAGGGCAGCTGTTTAATGAGCCTAAAGATGTCGCGTTGTCATACCAAAGCGCGAAGCAGGTATTAGCTATTGGCAAGCAGTTCTACCCAGAGAAACGTAAGTACCTGTTCGATGAACTTCGTTTGCCTGTGCTGTTGGCGCCGTTGGCGGATATTTGGCAAGGTGAACAAATTATTGATGGCGTGAAACGGTTGAAAGAGAAAGACAAATCCGGGCAATTACTGAAAACTCTAGATGCATTGTTTGAATGCAATGGCAATGTGACGGAGTGCTCTAAAATGCTGTTTATTCACCGGAACACACTGCGCTATCGATTAGAAAAAATCACCGAGATAACAGGGTTGCCAACCACCAATTTTGTGGGGTTAGCGGAGCTTTATATTGCGACTCGGCTCTCAAAAATGGCGTGATATTGTGCATTTGCACAATACGAGTCATTTTTTGACCACATCATTTGTCACTCCGCCTAAAGGAATTCGAAAGCAAACGATTAATAATTCATGCGTCCCTACATGTTGAGTGAGCCAACACGGACTCGCTCAGCAAAATAAGAATAAATGGAGTTATCATGAACCTTATATTAATCCTGCTCGGGGTGATCGCATTTATTGTGCTCACGACCACCAAATTCAAATTACATCCCTTTTTAGCGCTGATCATCGCGGCGTTCCTTGCGGCATTTGCTTACGGCTTACCGGCAGATAGCATTGCCAAAACCATTGTTTCTGGCTTTGGCGGCATCCTTGGTTACATTGGCTTGGTTATCGTTTTAGGTACCATCATCGGTGTTATTTTGGAAAAAAGTGGTGCGGCGATCACCATGGCCGATACGGTCATCAAAGTGTTGGGTGAGCGTTTCCCAACATTGACCATGAGCATCATCGGCTACATCGTTTCTGTTCCGGTATTTTGTGATTCAGGCTTTGTCATTCTGAACTCGCTCAAAGAATCACTCGCGAAGCGTTTAAAAACCTCAAGCGTTGCGATGAGTGTGGCGTTGGCTACTGGCCTATACGCGACGCACACGTTTGTGCCGCCAACTCCTGGCCCGATTGCCGCTGCGGGTAACTTAGGCCTGGAATCTAACCTTGGTTTAGTGATTGGTGTGGGTGTGTTTGTTGCAGCGGTAGCGGCGTTAGCGGGTATGTTGTGGGCGAACCGATTCCAACATGTAGAACCAGATGGCATTGAAGCCGCAGATGAAATTCAGCATGACTGGCAAGCACTCAAAGCGTCTTACGGCCAACTGCCAACGGCGAGCCAAGCATTCGCTCCTATTTTTGTTCCAATCTTATTGATCTGTTTTGGCTCTATCGCGAAATTCCCAAGCTTACCGCTAGGCGAAGGTTTTGTGTTTGATGTTCTGACTTTCTTAGGACAGCCACTAACGGCGTTGGTGATTGGCCTGTTCCTTTCTGTTCTCCTACTCAAATCAGACAACAAGATTGAAGAATTTGGCGAGCGAATCAGCCAAGGTATTACGGCGGCTGCGCCTATTCTTTTGATTACCGGTGCGGGTGGTGCATTTGGCGCGGTATTAAAAGCAACGCCGCTAGGTGAATACTTGGGTACGACGTTATCGGCGCTGGGCGTGGGTATTTTCATGCCATTTATCGTTGCGGCTGCGCTAAAATCGGCGCAAGGTTCGTCAACGGTTGCGCTGGTGACCACATCGGCTTTGGTTGCGCCTATGCTTACGCAATTGGGTCTAGATTCAGAAATGGGCCGCGTATTAACGGTGATGGCGATCGGTGCAGGTGCGATGACGGTTTCTCATGCAAACGACAGCTTCTTCTGGGTAGTTTCGCAGTTTAGCCGCATGTCGGTGGGCTTAGCTTACCGCGCGCAAACCATGGCTACGCTCGTTCAAGGTGTCACGGCAATGGCATTGGTGTACATTTTGAGTCTCGTTCTCTTATAAGTCTCTGGAAATACGTATGAAAGTGGTAATTGCACCTGATTCATTTAAAGAAAGCTTAACCGCCAAACAAGTGAGCGAGGCGATCAAAACGGGTCTTGCTCGCGTATGGCATGATGCCGAGTTTGTTACGGTTCCGGTCGCAGACGGAGGCGAAGGCACGGTTCAATCTTTGATAGATGCAACTCAAGGCGAACAAGTCTTCACAACGGTGACCGCGCCATTAGGGAATGATGTTGAAGCGTTTTATGGCATCCTCGGCGACGGCGAAACCGCGGTTATTGAAATGGCGGAGGCCAGTGGGCTACACCTTGTGCCGAGTGACGCTCGCGACCCAAAACTGACCAGCAGCATTGGTACCGGACAGCTGATCAAACACGCGCTAGACAGAGGTATTCAACGCTTAATCATTGGTTTGGGCGGCAGCGCTACCAATGATGGTGGCGTGGGTATGTTGACCGCGTTGGGGGTAGCGTTTCTTGATGAATCTGGTCATGCAATTACCCCAAATGGAGGCGAGTTAGCGGCGCTTGCATCCATCGATATTTCTGGTCTTGACCCGCGCTTAGCTGCTTGCGAAGTGTTGGTAGCGTGCGATGTTGATAACCCACTCTGTGGCGACAAAGGCGCGTCGGCTATCTTTGGCCCGCAAAAGGGAGCGACAGCGTCAGACGTCACTCTGCTCGATAACGCATTGCGCAAGTTTGGCGAGTTGACGGAACAAGCGACGGGTAAGCACGTACTGACTCGTGAAGGGGCGGGTGCTGCTGGTGGTATGGGAGCGGCCTTGCTCGGGTACACGCCAGCACGTTTGCAACCGGGAATTCAGATTGTGCTAGAAACGGTTAAGCTTGCTCAGTATGTTGCGGATGCGGATATCGTATTCACAGGCGAGGGTCGAATCGATCATCAAACCGCACATGGCAAAACGCCGATGGGAGTTGCTCAGGTGGCCAAGCAGTTTGATTTACCAGTTGTTGCATTGGCTGGTTGTGTGGGCGACAACTATCAGGCGGTCTATGAGTGCGGTATTGATGCGGTGTTTGCTTGTGTACCAAGGGCGATGAGCTTATCTGAGGCCATGAAAGAGGCCGACGTCAACGTTGCCAATTTAGCCGAAAACGTCGCGAGAATGTGGCAAATTAAGTCGCAGTGAGGGCGATAACGATACGAGAAAACTCCACCTTTGCGTGGAGTTTTTTGTTGTTACCAGTCTGCGTATGCGGGCATAAGTTCATTTAGCAAGAGCGAGTTAACGAACATGCTTTGCTATCAACTTTGCCAGTGTTTGCATCGCGTGACTCCAATCGGTTTCACTACCAAAGTTTGCCACGCTGAGGCGCACGCAATGTCGATATTGCCCTTGAGTGCCAAATACGGTACCGGGAAGTAGGCTGATTCTGTGTTGATTACACGCTTGATACAACGCATAGCTGTCCGTTTCTTTGGGCAGGCGCAACCAAAGCAAGAACGAACCTTGCACGGCGTTGATCTGGTATCGATTTTTTAGAGATTCGTATTCATCCAAGTATTGATGAAGCATCTGGATAAATCGGCGCATGTTGTTTTGATAAACCCGACCCATTCGCGCAGTATGCGTTCGATACTTACCGGACGTTAGAAACGTTGCCACGGCTGATTGCATTAGGTTCAAACTGCCCATGTTTTCACACAGTAGATATTGCTCAATTTGATCTCGATATCGCCCCGCTAACATCCAACCAATTCTCAAACGCGAATCGAGCGTTTTGGATAACGAATTCACGTAAATTACGCGTTGCTTGTCATCGAGCAACCTCAAGCTTGGCAAAGGCTTGTTATAACTTAACCCGCCAAACACATCGTCTTCGATAATAGGAATATTGCCAGACGCCAATAGCAATTGCCGGCGCTTTTCTAGCGGCATCATGGCACCAGTTGGGTTGGTGAAGTTTGGCGTTACGATGATCGCTTTTATGTCCCATGTCGCTATTGCTTTTGCTAAGGCTTCGGGGCACATACCGTCGCGCGGGCAACTCGGAATTTCCACCGCTTTGAGGCCGAGTGATTCGAGCATCAATAAGTTGCCAAAATAGCAAGGGGACTCCACCGCGACAATATCGCCTTTTTGTGTCGTTGCGCGCAGCGCTAGGCTAATTGCTTGCTGCGCGCCGTGCGTCACCATGATCTCATCCAACTTGGTTGGCGTGCCCAAATCTTGTGTGATTTTCGCCAGTTGTTTGATTAAGAGGTGATCACCGGGTGGCAATTGGTAATGGCTCGGTACATGCGTTTGCTGGCGGCTGTGGCGGCCAATCTCGGCGTACAAGCTTTTGATCGCGGGGGAGTCAATGTTTGGGTGGGCAGAGCCTGCGGGCAAACGCTCTTGGTATTCAGGGTACGTGAGGATTTCTTTGCAGATCGAGAGCAAATCCACGCGAGTCGGATCCGGAATTGAGCGAGAGGTCGGCAAGGCGATTTTTACTCGATAACCCGACTTGGGAACCGAGTACACCAAGTTTTGCGCTTCCAGCTCTTGATACGCACGAATCACGGTGTTTTTGCTGACGCTTAATTCTTGGCTCAATGAGCGAATGGAGGGCAGTCGATCATCCACTTGGTAAACGCCACCATTGATGGCTTGTTTAAGGTGCTTTTCCACCACGAGGTACTTATTCCCTTCACCGCTTTCCAATAAATCTGTACCCATAAAAACACTTCCATCTGTCACTTTTTGAAAACACTGTACCTAATTACATTAACAGTATCTCAAAACATAAAACAAGCGTGAGTGAGGCGATCATGTTAATCCGAGCCATCCCTTTTGTATTTGTCATCCTTTGGGCTTCTGGATTTGTTGGTGCGCGTTTTGGTTTGCAGTATGCCGAGCCAGCGACACTACTTTCTATCCGTATGGCATTCAATGTCTTACTGTTTTTGGTTCTTGTGGCGGTATTGCGTAGAAGGTTGCCGACAGGAAGCGATTTCTGGCACAGCTGTGTGGTGGGTGTGTTGATCCATGGCTTCTATTTAGGCGGCACTTATTTCGCTATTGATTTGGGTATGCCTGCCGGGCTGAGTTCGTTGTTGGTGGGCATTCAGCCGATTTTAACCGCGGCTTTGCTGGTGGTGTTTGTTCGTGAGGAATTTAAACCCTCGCAATGGCTGGGTTTGGCTCTAGGCTTTGTCGGCATCGCTATGGTGCTGATGGGAAACATGGAGTGGCAGTCTGAGCAACATAAGTTCTTAGCCATTGGAGTCTGTTTACTGTCTTTGGTTGGTATAACGTTAGGGACGCTGTATCAGAAAAAACATTGCCAACAGGTGGATATGGTTGGTGGTGCGACGGTGCAATATTTGGCCGCACTCATCATGTTTCTGCCTGTTGCGATGCAGTTTGAAACCATGCAAGTTCAGTGGGAACTGGAGTTTATTTTGACCGTGCTGTGGTTGGTCGTCGTGCTCTCTTGTGTGGCCATCCTGCTGCTGCTGTACATGGTGAGAAATGGCGCGTCTTCGAGTGTGGCGTCTGTGTTTTACCTCGTGCCGCCAACAACCGCGATTCAAGCTTGGCTCGCGTTTGGTGAGTCGTTTGATTGGATGGGCATTTCTGGTTTTGTATTAGCGGCCACGGCGGTCTATCTAGTGGTTAAAAAGCCAGAGCTGACGATAAAAAAATCGGTTCAAACAGAATATACCTAAATTGGGTAGGGACATTCACGTGCCAGTGAGTACAATTCTGCTTCATCTTAATCCGTGGAGCAGAGTGATGACGTTAAAGCCAGATCGAATGACCGCGATGCGTAATATCATCGAGCAAGTAAAAGCTGAGCTACCGATTTACGAACCGGAAACCTTTGTGTGTGGGCCGGAGGGGCAGTGCATCGGTTGTCCAAAGAAATTATTAGAAATGGTCGATTCAGAGGTTACTTATTGGGAGTCGGCAATGGAGCGGGGTGTGATTCCGCAGTTTGATGAGATCCGTCGTTTCGGGAAGATGTGCACTAACGTACGTCGCGGACTTGTTCGTAATAACGTTCCACTACTCGGGTAATCTACTTCAGTAAATAAGTGATTGATAAATAAAGTCCTAAAATTGACACATAAATGTGTGCGTTTGCATAGTAACTTGGCGAGCGGTCTCAACTTTGGCCCATGACTCTTGTTTGTCATCTACTAGGGCTTTAAACGTTTTAAATCAGCGATATATTGGCAAGGTCTCACATGGATGTGAGGCAAACGACCATTCATTCTGCTGAGATAAAAAAGTGAGATTAAAGGGATTTACGCTGATGGAAATCACCATAGTGCTCGCCACTTTGGCTTTCATCGCTTTGGCTGCGTTGCCAACACTACTCCACATTCATCGCCAAGCCTATGCGTCGATGTTACACAGTTCCAATTCGTCATTGGGTACCGCGCTTAAATTTTTTAACGCCCGAGTGGCGATAGACAATACCGCCGAGCAAAACCAAGTCCACTATATTGATAGGAACGTAAAAACCTTAAGCGGTATGCCAGAAGCGAGCGCCAATAGCATTGGCGCGTTATTAGAAATCGATTTGCCGCAGAGTGGCGTGTCCAAAATTGATGTTCCCTGCAAAGGCAGTGACTTTTGTATTATTGGTCAGCAACACCCAAATAGTACCCACTTTGTGTCTATTCCCGATTATCAATTTGTCGACCAGTCAGGTCTTGATCGGGTGGTGTACATTTGGCCGCAAGGGTATACCTTGGCAGAAGAGGCATGCTATTTCTATTATGTAAATCAAGCATCCACAGAGTCTATCGTCCGAGGGCACGTTACTGAGGGTTGTTAGGCGCGCTTAACATCATCTTCTGACTCATCAACACTTCGCCATTGGGGAGAGTGACTTCTCCTAGTTCACCACGGTGCTCAAATCCAAATCGTTCATACAACGCTATCGCGGCAAGGTTGTCCTTATAAACATTAAGTACAATGGTGTCGTAACCATATTCCCAGGCACTTTTAAGTGCGACAGACAATAGCTGCTTACCTAGCCCTTTTCCTCTGAATGTTCTATCGATATGAATACCTAAAATGCCTGTGCTAGTGAGTTGACCGCCTTCATAACCGCACAGTTCGGCAGGAAAAATCTCTACACTACCAATCAGAACGTGATTGTCCAAAGCAACAAATTGAGGAATCGATTCAAGTTCTACGCGACGTAAAATATTGGTCAGGGTGTCTTTATCTGGAGCCGGACTGCGCAGGTATTTACCTTCGGCATAGACTCGGTTCCACAGTTCGGTAAAGCGCTCGATATCGCTTACCTGGATGGGTCTGATTTGCATTCATCTTCCTTGATTAGTGCAGGTTATGGTTAAGGTACGAGTTCAGATAAACAGCGAATTTGGTTCGGAATGGGATCGGCTGGCGCACTGGCTCCTGTTGGATTAAACCAAATCGTATTTACGCCAGCTTGCATTGCAGGGTAAATGTCTTTATGAGGCAAGTCGCCAACCATGGTTAACTCACTCACGTTAACCCTTAGCTGTTTTGCGATAGCAAGATAAAACTCAGATTGGTTTTTAGCGATGCTGAGATTGGCAAAACAAAAGTAGCCATTTAAGTACTGGTCTAAGTCGACGCGGACGAATGCACGCTGAACCTCTTCCATGTTGGAATCAGATGCACTGGTCGCGATGTAAATAGCATGATTTTGGGAAAGTGTTGCCAGTGTTTCTTTGGCTAGAGGAATCGTTTCTACGTGTTCCCAATCGCACATTTTTCCTTGTGCGTGAGGGAAATCCACCATTAAGGTGTTCCCCCAATCGAAAAGATAAATCATGTTCGAATCTCCTTTATCCGCACATCATATCGTCTTTTCTAAAATCAGGGGATAAATTGCATCGATAAATGCGATTTAGGTGGCTTTAGTCGTGAAAAGCGCTTAATTGTCGTTATCGTTACAAATGTTTCAGCATAATGCGTGAGTTAGTTTTAAAACCTTGCTTGTCGTAAAACCGCTGTGCTGGTTGATTGAATTCCATCACTTCTAATCGAACTTGTGTAGCATTGGCATCGCGCGCCCATTGCTCACAGACCTCAAGCAGTTGGCGACCGATGCCCTGCAGCTTCTGCTCCTCATCGACAACAATCGTTCCTACTCGACAAATTGGATCTTTGATCAGAAAGCTGACGGTTTCATTCTGAGTGATCATCGCGGTTAAAAAGCCGACTACCTCCTTTTCATGTTCTGCGACTAAAAACAAGCGTTCATCATTCTCGAGAGCCTGAGTGAGGAACGCTCGGTCGTCTTCCGAAGGCGCTACAAAAGCTTCAGGCGCGTTGGCAAAATGCAGTGCGTTAATTTGTAGGTTTAATTCAAAAATTGCATCCAAATCGTCAGGAGTTGCTTGTCGAATGTTGACTTCCATTTTACTTACCGCCCGAAAGATCGATAAAAGAGCCTGTAACATAAGAAGCTTCATCACTGAGTAGCCAAGCGATCGCATTCGCCACTTCTTCTACCGTACCGCCCCGTTTTAGTGGAATTTGAGGGCTGAGCCTATCCACTCGGTTTGGTTCTCCACCATCGGCGTGCATATCGGTGTAAATGAAACCAGGTCGAACGCCATTGACGCGAATATTTCGGTCTGCCAATTCAAGCGATAGCCCTTTGGTTAAGGTATCCATTGCGCCTTTTGATGTGGCGTAATCGACATATTCAAATGGCGCGCCTGAGCGTGATGCCCCGGAAGAAACGTTCACAATTGCGCCACCAGTACTGAATCGCTTCGCCGCTTCTCTACAACAGAGAAAGCAGCTATTCACATTAGTGTTCATTACTTTCTGAAAGCGTTCTAAGCTGATTTCCGCCAACGGTGACTGAGTAAATAGAATGCCAACGTTGTTGACCAAATGGGTGACTGAGCCTAGTGCGTTTTCTGTTGCATCGAAAAGGTTGAGCACTTGTTGCTCGTCAGATACATCTGCTTGAACGGCGATCGCTTTTCCGCCATTTGCTTGTATGTCTCTGACCACTTGGTGAGCTGCTTCACTTTGCGCACGGTAATTAACACACACGGCATAGCCTTGCTCGGCCAGTTTTTTCGCCGTTGCGGCTCCAATGCCTCGGCTTGCGCCAGTAACGATGACTACTTTATTCAAAATACATCCTTATTTTTGTAGTGAGTAGATTTTGTCGGCGTAACGCTTGTCGCCAATTTGGTATGCGTCAGGAATGACTTCAGATAGCTCGAATCCGCACTTCATGAGAACACGCTCTGAAGCAATATTCCCTTCAGTGACCGTAGCGGAAAAGCGGTCGATGTCATGTGTTGCTCTCGCCCAATTTAGAAGCGCTTGAAGGGTTTCTGTTCCAAACTGTCGGCCATGAAATTCAGGCAAAAGTAAGTAACCCACCTCTGCGTTACCTTCTTCAATGGCAAGGCCAGTGACGCCAATCGGTTGTTCAGATTGCTTCTCGAGTATGACGAGGCAAAGCCAGTGTGGACTGTCTGGTGTCCATGGTAATAATCGCGAAGCAAATTTTTCTTTTATTTGTTTTTCGCTCGGGCGATCAAAACAGAGCTCAATGATCTCTGGTTCGGAATGTAATCGCTGAAATAGTTCCCAATCGCTGGCTTCGATAGGTCTTAATCGGCTTCGGTGAGTCTCAATATAAACTGACATGCGTGTCCTTACAGCATTTATGTAGAGAGCCAGTTTCTCATCCTCTTATCTCTTTAATCAAACGGTTGCACTTGCAAAAGTGATTTGTGTGGTGAATGTCTAGTTGGGGAATGAATTCTTACTGAATATTCATTTGTGGGATGAAAATAACGAAATTTCATACTTGAGACACATAGAGCAACACGGAAATGATGTGGATCAAGAGAGAGCTACCCATAAAGTAGTATTTTGCGATCTATAATTACATTTTATTTGGAAGTGTTGCTAATTATGTCAATAAAAAAACGATATGTTGCACTGCTGGTTGCTGCCGGCATTGGTGTGGGCTGGTTAACATTAGGTGGTACTGCAGCGGTGATGCATTACACCTCTGATACTGAGTTCTGTCTCTCGTGCCACTCTATGGAAATCCCTTACAAAGAGTACCAAGGCTCAGTGCACTTCAGTAATGCGAAAGGCATTCGTGCCGAGTGTTCTGATTGCCACATCCCACAAGAACCGATGGACTACCTGATCACGAAGATTCGTGCATCGAAAGACATCTACCATGAGTTCGTGACTGGCAAGATCGACACGCCAGAAAAATACGAAGCGCACCGCAAAGAGCTTGCGGAGATGGTGTGGGAGCAGTTCCGTGAAAACGACTCTGCAACGTGCCGTTCTTGCCACGACTTTGACGCGATGGAAGAATTTGAGCAATCTCGCGATGCAGCGAAAATGCACGAGTACGCAAAAGCGAACGATCAAACGTGTATCGATTGTCACAAAGGCGTTGCTCACTTTGCACCAGAAGCTGAGCTAGACAGCAAGGCATTTGAAACGTTGATGAGCTTCACCACAAAAACATCACCTAGTGCCAAAGTCGTTTACCCTGTGACTGAAATCGCAATGGGTGAGATGGGTAAAATTAACCCAACGACGAAGTTAGAAGTAATCAGCTCTGAAGGTGATGAGCGTACTGTTAAGTTGGACGCATTCCAAATGAAAGGCGCAGAGCAAGTGCTGTACATGGGTGAAGGTCAACGTGCCATCGTAGCAACGCTAACCGAGCAAGGTCAGCAAGCTCTTGAGGGCGGTGAGTTTAAGGCCGACGTTTACGGCAACGAATGGCGCGCAGTGTCACTAACAGGCACGATCGATTCTCCTGTTGTGGATACGCTTGACCCAGTTTGGTCATACGCAGAAGAGCTAGACAACGTTTATTGTGCAACTTGTCACGCGAAAATTCCTTCAAATCACTTCACGGTGAACGCATGGGGACCAGTGGCGAAGAGTATGGGTGATCGAACAGACATCACTGCCGAAAACCTAGAAATTCTTACTAAGTTCTTCCAGCACCACGCGAAAGATGTGGTTGGTCACTAACGATAAATAGAAGGATAAGATTATGACTAATTTAACCCGTCGTGGATTTCTAAAAGGCACAGGTATGGCGGCTGGCGCCATGGCATTTACTTCTTTTGCACCTATGTCTGTTGCGTCTTCAAACCAGCGTGGCAAGGGCATTTTGACAGCGGGCCGCATGGGCCCAATGTTATGTAAAGTGAAAGATGGCAAGCTAGTATCGACTACTAATGCTCTTCCACAAACTGTACCAAATAGTCTACAAACTACTGGGCCTGACCAAGTGCATACCAAGGCGCGTGTGAAGTACCCAATGGTACGTAAAGGCTACTTGGCAAACCCATCGTCGCCAGAAGGTGTGCGCGGTAGTGATGAGTTTGTGCGTGTGTCTTGGGATGAGGCTTACAAGCTGATCCACGAACAGCACATGCGCATTCGTAAAGAATATGGCCCGGCTTCTGTGTTTGCTGGCTCTTACGGCTGGCGTTCAAGTGGCGTGCTGCACAAAGCACAAACCTTGCTGCAACGTTACATGAGCATGGCGGGCGGCTATTCAGGCCACTTGGGTGACTACTCAACGGGTGCTGCGCAGATCATCATGCCGCACGTTGTGGGCTCTATCGAAGTGTACGAGCAACAAACTACATACCCAGTGGTACTAGAGCACAGCGATGTGGTTGTGCTTTGGGGCTTAAACCCAATCAACACTCTAAAAATCGCGTGGAGCTCAACAGACTGTGCTGGTCTTGAATTCTTCCATCAATTGAAAAAATCAGGCAAGACGGTTATTGCGATTGACCCTATTCGTTCTGAAACCATCGAGTTCTTTGGTGAGAATGCGGAGTGGATTGCTCCTCACCCAATGACCGACGTAGCAATGATGATGGGTATCGCACACACCTTGGTGAAACAAGGTAAGCACGATAAAGCCTTCCTCGATAAATACACCGCAGGCTACGATAAGTTTGAAGCGTACCTGATGGGCGAAGAAGACGGCGTAGAAAAATCAGCAGAATGGGCATCACAAATCTGTGGCGTACCTGCGAAGCAACTTGAGCTACTGGCGGACATCTTCAGTAAAAACCGCACCATGTTGATGGCGGGTTGGGGTATGCAGCGCCAACAATACGGTGAGCAGCGTCACTGGATGCTGGTTACACTGGCAACGATGTTGGGTCAAATCGGTTTACCGGGCGGTGGTTTTGGTTTCTCTTACCACTACTCAAACGGTGGTAACCCTGCTCGTGATGCTGGTGTACTTCCTGCGATTTCGGCATCACTGGGTGGTGGCTCTTCTGCGGGTAACGACTGGGCGGTGTCTGGCGCGGTGCAAAGCTTCCCTGTGGCGCGTATTGTCGAGGCGTTGGAAAACCCAGGTCAATCCTACCATCACAACGGTCATGAACTGACGTTCCCAGATATCAAGATGATTTGGTGGGCAGGTGGTGCGAACTTTACTCACCACCAAGACACCAACCGCTTGATTAAAGCATGGCAAAAGCCTGAGCTGATCGTGATTTCAGAGCCTTACTGGACGGCGGCTGCGAAGCACGCGGACATCGTTCTGCCAATCACCACATCGTTCGAGCGTAACGACTTAACGATGACGGGTGACTACAGTAACCAACACTTGGTGCCAATGAAGAAAGTGGTTGAGCCGCAAGGTGAAGCGCGTAATGACTTCGATGTATTCGCGGACATGGCAGAGATGCTAGCTCCGGGTGGACGTGATGTGTACACCGAAGGCAAGACTGAAATGGAATGGCTGTACGGCTTCTACAAGGCGGCGCAACAAGGTGGCCGTGGCTCTCGCGTAGCAATGCCGAACTTCAGCAAGTTCTGGGAAGATAACCAACTGATCGAGATGAAGTGGAACGAGAAGAACGCACAGTTTGTTCGTTACGCAGATTTCCGTGAAGACCCGATCATGAATCCACTCGGTACACCAAGTGGTAAGATCGAAATCTTCTCGAAAACCATTGAAGGTTACCAGTTGGAAGACTGTCCTCCACACCCAACGTGGATGGCACCAACCGAGTACACCGGCAATGCAAAAGATGGCGAGTTGCAGCTAATGACCGCGCACGCAGCGCATCGTCTACACAGCCAGTTTAACTACGCGAAGATTCGCGAAGAGTACGCAATTGCAAACCGTGAACCTATTTGGATTCACCCTGAAGATGCGAAAGCGCGTGGTATTAAAACGGGCGATCTAGTTCGTGCGTTTAACAACCGTGGCCAAGTATTGGTTGGTGCAGAAGTGACTGACCGAATCAAGCAAGGTTCAGTGTGTATTCATGAAGGCGGTTGGCCGGATTTGGATCCGAAAACCGGCATTTGTAAGAACGGCGGTTGTAACGTGTTAACGTTGGATATTCCGACCTCTCGACTTGCAAACGGCTGTGCGGCGAACTCGGCACTGGTTCGTATTGAAAAATACACTGGCCCAGAATTAGAACTAACAGCCTTTGAACCACCAAAAAATGGCTAAAAAAAGTAGCGCTTGAAAGCAAGAAGCCAGCGAATCGCTGGCTTCTTTTTTATCTAGTAATCGTTCACATTAGTGCGAAGCAAGAGAAACAAACGGCATCTGTTTCTTAATTTGAAATGTCGGGAGTAAAGTAAATACAATCGCGACAAACAAGACCGAACCTATTAAATCTTCAGGGCGATGCATGCCCAGCCATAAGCGGCTATATGCGACGCTCATTCCCCACATCCATAATGACAGTGCAGAGATATAGCACTTGTTCTGTAAGAACAACCCACCAAAGAAAGCCAAACAAATCGAAACGAAAATCGTATGGCCGGATGGGAAAGAATAGTCTTTCTCGCCTTGCCAATGGCGTGTTCGCCAATCACTGACTTGTTCAGTAACCTGGTTAATTACGTTGACTTGTTGCTTCGTATCTAACTGATAAAAAGTTTCTGGTGTTTCAATCAATTGTTCTGCTGCGAGCAATTCCGTGTATGGGCGCGGGCTTTCTGTCATCAGTTTTAGCCCCGTTTTGCTGGCAAAGCCAATCACAAGTAACAGCCCTAACATTGAGAGTTTTTGCATCCACTCAGTGCGACTTGGTTTAAAGCGAAATAAAGAAAGCAGTAGCAGCGTTAAGGTAATTAAAAAGCCTTTGCTGCCAGCAGAATCTGTGAGCAAAGTAAAAGTAATACCCAGACTTTCTGGCACCTGTGAGGTGAGATAGTGATAAGAGCCAAACAGCGACATTGGGATGATGCCAAGAACAAACAAGGCGAGCATCATCAATCCATATTTTTTGGTTTTCATTGAGAGCGTTTTGTTTTTATTGAGGGTTATTCAACCACGTGAAAATAAGGGGCTTATCTTACGTTATCTGGCGTGAAAAACTTATCAACGCTTTGTCAATTTGACGAGAGAATGAAGGCTGAGTGATGAATTGATGACATTTATCCGGAGGGTAAAGGCGCTCATCCTTAAGCGTTGGGGTCTTAATCCATCAGAGAACGTAAGTATTCTGCTGCTTTGGTTGGGTTTTCTGCATGACAAATGGCAGAAACCAAAGCCAAACCATGCACACCTGTCGCACTCAGGGCAGGAATGTTGGTTTCGTTGATGCCACCAATAGCGACGATTGGTAAGGATGTGGTGTTCAGCGCCATTTTCAAACCTTCAATACCCCAGTGTTTTTTGGTGTTGGTTTTGGTTGGTGTAGCGAAGATAGCACTCAAACCGATGTAATCAATCGGAAGAGAGTCCGCTTCTGCAAGCTGCTCTTCATTTTCGATGGATAAACCGAGAAGTTTGTTTGGTCCAATCAACTCGCGAGCGATAGTTGCGGGAATATCTGATTGCCCCAAGTGGACACCATCAGCATCAACAGCAAGGGCAACATCAACACGATCATTGATGATTAAAGGGACGCCAGTGCCTTCAAGGATCGTCTTGACGGCTTGAGCACGTTCAATAAATGCACGAACGTCACCATGTTTTTCACGCACCTGCACCATGGTGACCCCACCTTCTACCGCCTTTCTTACAACGTGTTTGAGAGTGGATAAATCTTGTTGGTCGTCGGTGACCAAATACAAACGATAGGCGTTCATTGTGTTTCCTTTTACCTCTCACTCACCTAGGAGTGAGAGGCGTTTAAAGCATTGAGAAGCGATTTATCTCACTTGTAATTTAAGACGTGTTGCCAGTGTTTCTTCATCCAGTTGGTAAAGCTCATCCAAAAGATGCATTTGCAAGCTACCTGGCCCTAGCGCTTGCTCAGCCGCAATTTCACCCACAACGCCAAGCACCGCTGCCGCAGCAAGGCCTGTTTCGTCGCCGATTGCTGCGAAAGCGCCAGTCAGTGCCGTCAGTGTGCAGCCCATGCCCGTTACGTATGGCATCATCTCGTGACCATTATTCAGCTGGACGGTTTGCTCTTTTGTCACGATGTAGTCAGTTTCGCCGGAGATCACCACGCTCGCTCCGTATTCTTCAACTAAGAAGTGAGCCGCCCCAAGGGCTGCATCACTACTGTCGAGTGCATCTACACCTTTGCTTTGCGCTTGCTCAGCAGCGAGAGCAATGATTTCGGACGCATTACCACGAATGATTAACTTGTTTGCAAGGCGGGCGATTTCGCGCGAGGTTTCTGTGCGCAGTGAACTTGCACCGCAACCGACAGGGTCGAGCACAACGATTTTACCGTTCGAGTTGGCTTGCTCGACGGCATAGCTCATGCGTGGCGTCCAAACGCTGTCTAGGGTGCCGATGTTGATCACCAAAGCGCCAGCAAACGACATCATTTCTGCCATTTCTTGCTTTGAATGCGCCATGATAGGCGAAGCACCGATAGCCAACAAAGCGTTCGCCGTGTTGTTCATCACTACGTAGTTGGTAATGTTCACGACTAAAGGCTTTTGCTGACGCACTACGGTTAATGCTTGAGTGATTTGTTCTATTAACATGAGATTCTCCAATTAACCTTATTGCGCGTTTAGACCTTGTTGCCAAAACGCCACTTCCATACGCGTTGCGGTTTTGAAGACCTGAATGAGGTTTTGACCGCGCTGGCTGTGGATGTCGATTTCAGCCAGCAACTGGTTAAAGTGTTCGGCCCCACTTGCCACGCCTGATTGGAACTCTTCACCGCCGTACAAGTTAATCCAACTTGCATAAGGATTGCCTTCGAATACCGTGTTTTCATCTTCAATCAGCATTTTACCAATGACGGCGTAGCCGATGGAGCAAGGGGCGAGCGCGGCATACAAGTCAACTAAGTCGCCCGTCATTCCCGCATCCAATACGTAGCGCGTGTAAGCCACCGTGCCAAAATCTTCCGGCTCGTTTTCGAGATCAGATTCCGTCAATCCCCACTGCCCGCAGTAGGTAACATGGTGGGCAATCTCTGAATCTAAAAGTGCATGTACGCTTGGTAGTGCGCGGCGCATGTCGTCTAACGTACGCGCTTTGTAGATTGCCAGCGCATAAGCTCGCGCGTACTGTTTTAGGAATAAGAAATCTTGTTTCAAGTAATGCAGAAAACAAGGTTGAGCCAGTGTGCCTTTGGCTAATTGCTGCACGAAGGCATGCTCAGTGTATTCTTGCCAATCTTGGCGGCAAGCGTCGATCAAATCTTGGTATTTCATAATGGGGCTGCCTCGTAATTAGTCAAAGCTCGGTACGTAATCTTTCGCTTTTGGTAGCGTTTCGATGATTTGTTGTGAGTACATGAACTCTGCGTAATCGTCGTAGCGTTTTAGATCGACTGCTGATGGGCGAAGCGCGAAACGAGTTAACGTGTCATTCCAAGCGCGTTGGTTGAGCTCGTTGTTTAGCGTGTCTGGCGAGTAAGTGACAAACTCTTTCCAAGACTCTTTAGGATGGTTGACGATGTAAGTGGTCGCTTGCTCCAGCGCTTTGTTGAACGCTTTAATAGCCGCTTTGTCGTAGGTTTTTGCATTCGCCACAAACACCAGTTCGTCATACGCTGGTACGCCGTGTTCTTCTGGGAAGAAGGCTTTGGCTTTGTAGCCTTCTAGCACAAGTTGGTTGGTTTCGAAGTTACGTAGGCCGCCCCAAATCGCATCCACCTTGCCAGAAGCAAGAGAGGAAGACAGCGCCCAACCTACGTTGATGATTTGTACGTCAGAAAACTTCACGTTCTCTTGCGCAAGCATAGTGCCGATTGTCGCTTCTTCGTTACCGGCGATCGCAATACCAATTTTCTTGCCTTTCAAGTCGCCAAGGTTTTCATTCTTACCGTTGTCCAACACCATCAACGTGTTGAGTGGCGTAGCAATCAAAGTCGCAGAGCGGATTAGTGGCAAACCAGCCGCGACATCGATAGTTAGGCTTGGTTGGTAAGAAATCGCCATGTCGACCTTGCCAGCAGCGACCAACTTAGGTGGTGTGCTTGGATCTGCCGGCTCTTGAATGTTTACCTTCAAACCTTGCTGTTTAAAGTAACCACGCTCTTTGGCAATCACGATAGGACCATGATTTGGATTGACGAACCAATCCAACATCAGTGTCATCTCTTTTTCGGCAGCAAGTACGTTAGTTGAAACCATTGATGCGAGCAGAGCAGCAGCGCTCATGAGTTTGTTTTTATTCACGGGGTTCTTCCTTTTTCTTTCCCTATTTGTTTTCCCAGGGAATAGCTTTTTTCAGTAATTTGTCAGTGGTGAAATAGAGTGCGATAGACAGCGCGGCGAGAATAAATAGCGCCGCGAACATCTCATCGATGATCATGCGTGCATTGGCTTGCAGCATCAGATAGCCTAGGCCCTCACTTGAGCCGACCCATTCACCTATCACAGCACCAATCGGCGCAATAACCACGGCAACACGAATACCAGACGCTAACGTTGGTAGGGCGGCAGGTAGTTGAATATGGCGCAGTAATTGCCATTTCGATGCGCCCATGGTTTTGGCAAGATCGAGATAGCCGGTGGGGGTGTTGCGCAGTCCGTCGTAACAACAAGTTGTTACAGGGAAAAAGATGATGATGGCCGCCATAACTACTTTCGATGCAATGCCGTAACCCAGCCAAAGCATCAACACGGGCGCGATAGCAAATACTGGAATTGCTTGGCTAGCGATAAGAATCGGCAATAGCCAGCGTTTGAGCGGCTCGAACATCAGCATTTGCAAAGCGAATAGCAAACCCATCGATAAGCCGAGTGCGAGGCCAAGTAGGATCTCTTGTGCCGTTACCCAAGTGTGTTTGAGTAGCACGTCGTATCGAGTGACTAATCTATCCAATACTTCAATCGGCGAAGGCAAGATGAAGCTTGGCATGTCAAACACCACTACAATGAGTTGCCACAAACCTAAGATCACGGCTGCGCTGATCAGCAGACGCAACGCCGGATGAGTCACGCGTTCCTTTTCACTAATACGCGCCGAAACGGAGTTGTACTGAGTCATCTCACTCATAGTCTTTCTCCAATTGACCCAAAATCGCTTGCTGCAATGTTGCGCATTCTCCATCAAGTAGGCGAGGTGGTGGCGAATAAGGTACATCAAGGTGCTGTGCTTGAGCAGGCATGCCTTGCAACACATAGAGTTGGTGCGCCAATCGCACCGCTTCTTGCGGATCGTGCGTAATCAAGACAACGGTTTTGTCCTTTAGTAGCTCGGCAGAGAGAGTTTGCAATTTGTGGCGAGTCACGGCGTCTAATGCCGAGAAAGGTTCATCCATCAAAACCAAAGGTTTGTCTTGCATCAGAGTACGAGCAAGGGCTACGCGCTGTCGCATACCTCCGGAGAGTTGAGCGGGTTTGGCGTAAGCGTAATCTGCCAACCCAACGTGCTCTAATAAGTTGAGAGCGCGTTGTTTCTCATCCGCTGGATTTGAATTGGCGTGAGAAAAGCGCGAGCTGAGGCAGACGTTATCCAGCACGTTAAGCCACGGTAGCAATAAATCCTGCTGAGCCATGTAAGCGATACGGTCATGCAGTGCGGCGCCATCGGTTGTGATGAGTTCGCCATGCCAGTCAACTTGGTCATCCAGTAGGCCAGCTAAGTAACGCAATATCGTGGTTTTTCCGCAGCCACTTCGCCCAAGTAATACCGTCCATTGACCGATAGGAATGGTCATGTTCACTTTCGCTAAAGTCGGTGTTTGGCTGTCTTTGTATTGCAGACTGGCGTCGGAAAGCTGAATGCCAATCGCGTTAGCGAACATAGGTATGACCCGCAAAGAAGTGATGTACTGGTCCGTGACCTTTCCCCACTTCCAATTCATCCGCGTGTGCGATAGCTTGGCTGATGTACTGCTTACCAAGGTGCACCGCTTTGTGCAGGTTGTTGCCTTGACTAAGGTAAGACGCAATGGCGGAAGACAGTGTACAGCCCGTACCGTGGGTGTTTTTGGTCGGAAAACGCTTGGCGCTGATTGACTCCGCACTGTTTTGCATGATCAGCAGATCGTTGCTGTTTTCATTTTCTTCAAGATGACCGCCTTTGAGCAGAATAGCTTTGGCACCAAGTGCACGAAGGTCGGTAATCATATCGTTCATTTCAGATTCTGATTGAGGCACTGGCTTACCCGTCAATGCTGCACCTTCTGGCAGGTTAGGAGTGATGATGTCTGCCAGTGGAATTAGTTCTTCTTTTAATGTGCTGATTGCTGATTGCTCAAGTAGCAAATCGCCGCTGGTGGCGACCATGACGGGATCAATCACAAGATGTTTAGGTTGGTATTGCTTAATCTTGTTAGCAACGACTTTAATGATGTTCGAATCCGCCAGCATGCCGACTTTTACCGCCACAATATTGAGATCGGTAAACACTGCATCGAGTTGGCTTTCAACGTGATCAAGAGGAATAGGGAAAATCGCAGAAACGCCTTGCGTGTTTTGTGACGTGATGGCGGTAATCACTGAGCAGGCAAAGCTGCCAGTGGCGGACATCGCTTTGATATCGGCTTGGATGCCTGCGCCGCCGCCGCTGTCGGAGCCTGCGATGGTTAAGACAACTGGGGTGGTTATAGGTGATTGTGCCTGGTGTAAAGATGGCTGTGATTGCTGCGTCATGGTCGCTCCTACTACAAGACGTATAGGAACTGACTTTGACCGTTGTGGATAGATCGATTGTTCGATCGTTTCGCTCGCCGAAGAGGAGCGGCGAAAGGCAAAGTGTGCATAGTTCCCTACGTCAGTGCTAACTGAATCAGGTTCAACGGGTCTCGAATCTCGATCTCAGCCAACGCTTATCGCGTGGCCCCCCGACTATTTCGCTCGGATGATAGCAGGACCCTTGTAGAAGGGATACGTTTTTTGAGAGTAATTATTATTGAGTATTCAATTATGCGAGGTGAGTGATAGAGTAAGCATCTAAATGGTTCGTCGTGTGGAATTTACTAGTGCAACGCTCTGGTGAAAGAGCTGAACCTGGAATATTTAATAAATAATCGTGGTCTCGTTAAGCAAGGATTAGCACAAAACAAGGTTAAAAAACTGTTAAAATTTAACGCGTTGCCAATTTAACTTTGTTGAACTTTTCGACAGTTAATTAGGAAGGCTAAGACGATCATCGAGCAAGGAGACTTCATGCTTAATTCTGCAACAGCGAAGTCAGTGATCGATCATGCACTCTTTTTGGGGGCTGATTTCGCTGAACTATTCGTTGAACATCATCAAACTAACACCGTCCAGATCGCATCTGGTGAGGTGGACAAGATCAATTCGGGGATTGATTTTGGTATCGGCATTCGCCTCTTCTTCGGTCACAAAGTGCTTTATGGATACACCAATAGCACGGACGAAGCCGAGCTAAAACGCGTAACGTCATTGCTTGCGGCAAAAGACAAGCGTGAACAAATCGCGTCAGCAGGTTCTTTGAATTTGAACCGCTACCCAATCCAACACGGTTGCCGCATGCCGTTAAGTCAGGATGCCAACTTAGATTCAAAAATCGCGTTTCTATTGAAAGTTGACCAAGCTGCGCGTGCAGAAAGTGAGTACATCAGCCAGTTCATTGGTAGTGTGCTTCAGCGCGAGCAGCAAGTGTCTATCTTCAACTCAGAAGGTCTACACGTTGACGATACTCGTCACTACATCCGAGTTGCTGGTAATACCGTTGCTCAAAAAGGTAATGAGCAGTCTTCTGGTATGGAAGGTCCTGGCGCTCTTGCTGGTTGGGAGTTCAGCGAACAGCTTGATGCGAAAGAGCTGGGTCAAACTATCGCGCAGCAAGCGTTAGTGAAACTTGGCGCTGATGCTTGTCCATCAGGTGAAATGCCAGTGGTGATTGGTAACGGCTTTGGCGGCGTTATCTTCCATGAAGCGTGTGGCCACTTACTCGAAACCACTTCGGTTGCGAAGAAAGCGTCCGTATTCCACGACAAGATGGGCGAAATGGTTGCTCACACCGCAGTGAATGCAGTTGATGATGGCACCATGACCAACGAATGGGGCTCGATTCATGTTGATGACGAAGGCATGAAGACTCAGCGCACTCAATTGATCAAAGACGGTAAGCTAACCAGCTTTATGGTCGATAAAATGGGTGGTATGAAGACAGGTTATGAGCCTACGGGTTCTGGTCGTCGTCAGAACTACAAGTTCGCACCAACCTCGCGAATGCGTAACACCTTTATTGAAGAAGGCGAGCATTCACTTGATGACATGCTGGCAGGTATCGAACGTGGTATCTATGCGAAGAAGATGGGTGGTGGCTCGGTTCAACCGGGAACAGGTGAGTTTAACTTTGCCGTTCGTGAAGCTTACCTCATTGAAAATGGCAAAATCACCAAACCTCTGAAAACAGCAACGCTGATCAGCACGGGTCCAAAAGTGTTGAAAGAAATCAGCATGGTCGGCAAAGACATGGCGCTTGCGCCGGGCATGTGTGGTTCAGTAAGTGGTTCAGTACCAACAACAGTCGGTCAGCCAACGCTGAAAGTCGATAACATTCTGGTAGGAGGCGGTAACTAATGAGCCAAGAACAACAACTTCTTAATGCGGTTGATTACGTCCTATCAGAAGCAAAGCGTCAAGGCGCAGAAGCGGACGTCATTGTAAACCGCAACAGCAGCTTTTCTCTGAAAGCAAACCAAGGCAAGCTGGATGAGTACAAAGTTAGCTCAAGCCAAGTGCTGGGTGTTCGAGTCATTAAAGATGCCCGTGTCGCGACCAGTTATTCTGAATCACTAGAGCAACCAAGTTTAGATTTGATGCTCACAAACGCGCTGCAAAGTGCTCGCTTTTCCAAGCAAGATGAACATCAAACCATCAGCTGCGTAAACAGTAAAATAACCACTGATATTGCAGAAATTGCGCAAGACGATACCACATCGGTCGATGAGAAAATTGAACTGTCCCTTGCGCTTGAGCAAGGTGTTGTGGCTCTGCCTCACGCTTCAAGCTCACCATACAATGGTTACAGTGACGGTGAAACTCAGCTCATCATCGCGAATACTCAAGGTACGTTATGTCAACATTTCGAGCGATCGTTCACTTGTTACGCGTATACCCTGTTTGAAAAAGACGGCAAACAGTCGATGGCGGGAAGAATGTCGCTAGGTCGCCGTTTTGATGAGTTGGATCCAGCTTATTGTATAGAAGGCGGTTACAACCTTGCTCGTGATCTTCTTGAAGGTGTACCGGTTGCGACGGGTAACTACCCCGCTATTTTCCACATCAATGCGCTGGCAAGTTTATTCGGTGCTTTCGGCAGTGCTTTCTCTGGTGTAAGCGCGATGAAAGGCATTACGCCACTGGGTGATAAGCTTGGTCAACGTGTTGCGAGTGACTTGATTACCTTTACCGATGCGGCATACATGCCGAATGGTATGGCTATCGCAGGGTTTGATAGTGAAGGTTTTGCCACCCAAGACAATGTGTTGATCGCCAATGGCCAACTGAATACGCTATTGCACAATAGCCAAACAGCGAGTTATTTGGGTGCAGTGTCGACGGCAAGTGCTGCTCGCGGTGCAAAATCGAGCTTAGACGTGTCAGCGAATCACAAAGTGATTGCGACAGGCAACAGCAATGCGTCAGAAGTCAATGCAGGTGAATACCTAGAATTAGTGGAACTGCAAGGGGTTCACTCTGGTGCAGATGCTGTCAGTGGTGATTTCTCATTTGGTGCGAGTGGTTTCTTGTGCCGTGATGGAGAGCGCGTTCAACCAGTTCGTGGGATCACGGTAGCGGGTAACTTCTACAAGATGCTGCAAGAAGTTGAGGCAGTAGGTGATACTCAGCTAATCAACGATAGCCGCACTTTCTTCTCGCCAGACGTTCGCTTTGCTCGTTTGAGCATTGGTGGTAAATAAGCGTTGCATAGAAAGTCAGAAACAAAAAAAGAGGACTCAATCGAGTCCTCTTTCATCATCTAGCAACGTGTACGCGAATAACTAAAATTCGCGGATGTCCAACTCATTGTGGATCAATACTACACACTGAGAAGCGAAAAGCATCTTAGGACCTAAGCTGATCTTCTCTGTGCCAAGGCGCTTTAAGCTGTTAAAAGACTTTTTCGGCATCGGTATATGGTCAGTTAGCAAGAAACATGGATTTTCACCAATTTCTGCATCACGAACAAATTCGCCTTTCTTATCCAGCATATATAGTTGGTGATCTTCTGCCAGCTCTTGTACTAGGCGTTCAAAGCTCACTGTACGAACGGTAATACCAGGTTCGACTTCACGAAGTTGCTCTTTACCCATACCAACCGAAGCATCCAAAGCGCGAGCCACTGCTGCAATCAACGTTGACTCGTGAAAACCGCCAATATTGGTAATGTCGTTTGAACGAATGGTAATCGTGCGCGAGTAATCCTTCGTGCTCTCTAATACTAAGTGGACAACCACATCTTCACGGTGAGATTGTGCAACGAACATGGTGTTCATCATGGTATGAGCAAGGATCTCGGTATGCGCCTCGTTACCAACACCTTCTAATAGTGCTTTGCTGGTGGTTGGCGCCGCGCGAGCTCGTAAAACAAAAGAGCGCATGAATTTAGCCTCTATATAGGAAGAGTGAATGCGCGGAAGTATATACCCAAGCAGGGAACGGATGCGAGTTTAATAGTAAATGTGAACTTACTTACAAAGCTTCGATTGTCGTGCGGAGTGTGCTGGTTAGAATAGGAGGCAACCCTGTTAGGAGCGGTATATGGAAATCAAAAAGATAAATAAAGACATTTATAAAAAGAAAGTAAACCTAGTGATTGGCGGTTTTGTTGCGTTGCTCGCTATCTCATCTCTTGCCTTTAGTACCTTGCTTATTGTTTTGTTTGGCAACACTGAAGTCGTACCTGAACAATCAACGGGAAACTTTCATTGGAATTTGATTGGTGTCGTTCTCGCAGTCGCAACTTCCCTCTCTTTATTGAATCAAATTAAAACTCGACCATACATGGAAGAGGTGCTGTACGTTTGGAAGCTCAAGCAACTGCACAACAAAATATTTCGTAAACTAAAAAGCATTAAAGCAGCCGCGAGCAATGACGATGTAAAAGCGCTCACTACGCTTAAGTTCTATTACACAACGCAACAACAAGTGTTTGAGTTAGACAACAACACATTGACGATGAATAGTGTAAATAAAGAATTAGAGGCAATTGAGCAAATCGAAGCGGCGCAATCACTGGATCTTGATATCACCAGCTTTAAAGAGAGCTGGGTAGACACATACTGATTGCCTATTTGCTACTTGAAGTTAACAACTGAGTGCTAAAAATAAGCGTTTGAGTGAGATTTAATCACTCGACGCTTTTTTTTAGTTTTTTTTCTAAAAAGGGGTTGCCAAGAAAAATCATCTCCCTATAATGCGCCTCCGTTGTCAGGGCAAAGCGGAAACGCAAAAGCAATTGGCAATAAGGCGAAAGAAAGCTTCTAAAAATTAATTTTAAAAAGTGTTTGACACTAAGAATTAATTCCTTAGAATACGCCTCCGCTTCGATAGCAAAGCTTACGAAGCAAGCTCTTTAACAATATAGACCTATCAATCTGTGTGGGCACTCGTTGATGATAATCCAATTAGATACTTAGGTATCAAATTAGGTTTCAATGAAACGAAGTGACCATTGAATCGAAAGATTCAGCACAGTCAATTCAAACATTACTTATGTAATGTTCAGTATTCATTGAGCCGAACAAAATCTTAAATTGAAGAGTTTGATCATGGCTCAGATTGAACGCTGGCGGCAGGCCTAACACATGCAAGTCGAGCGGAAACGAGTTATCTGAACCTTCGGGGAACGATAACGGCGTCGAGCGGCGGACGGGTGAGTAATGCCTAGGAAATTGCCCTGGTGTGGGGGATAACCATTGGAAACGATGGCTAATACCGCATGATGCCTACGGGCCAAAGAGGGGGACCTTCGGGCCTCTCGCGTCAGGATATGCCTAGGTGGGATTAGCTAGTTGGTGAGGTAAGGGCTCACCAAGGC
>NZ_JAMPZF010000005.1:0-136043 GCF_024747315.1 Vibrio sp. HS-50-1
AATGCAGCTATTAACTACACTACCTTCCTCACGACTGAAAGTGCTTTACAACCCGAAGGCCTTCTTCACACACGCGGCATGGCTGCATCAGGCTTGCGCCCATTGTGCAATATTCCCCACTGCTGCCTCCCGTAGGAGTCTGGACCGTGTCTCAGTTCCAGTGTGGCTGATCATCCTCTCAGACCAGCTAGGGATCGTTGCCTTGGTGAGCCCTTACCTCACCAACTAGCTAATCCCACCTAGGCATATCCTGACGCGAGAGGCCCGAAGGTCCCCCTCTTTGGCCCGTAGGCATCATGCGGTATTAGCCATCGTTTCCAATGGTTATCCCCCACATCAGGGCAATTTCCTAGGCATTACTCACCCGTCCGCCGCTCGACGCCGTTATCGTTCCCCGAAGGTTCAGACAACTCGTTTCCGCTCGACTTGCATGTGTTAGGCCTGCCGCCAGCGTTCAATCTGAGCCATGATCAAACTCTTCAATTTAAGATTTTGTTCGGCTCAATGAATACTGAACATTACATAAAGTAATGTTTGAATTGACTGTGCTGAATCCGAAGATTCAATGGTCACTTCGTTTCATTGAAACCTAATTTGATACCGAAGTATCGAATTGGATTATCATCAACGAGTGCCCACACAGATTGATAGGTCTATATTTTTAAAGAGCACACTTTGAACTTCTCTTCAAAGTGGACGGCCATTTTAGCTAGATAACTTATCGTGTCAAACACTTTTTTAAGTTATTTATCTGCGAGTTAATTCTTAACTCACTAACCTTGTTGTCTAGGCTTCGCTTAACTTGCTTTCCCTTGACAACGGAGGCGCATTATAGGGCGTTCATTAAGGAACACAAGTGCATTTTTAAAAAAAAACTCACCTTTTTAGTTCATTCGTATAGAAAACAGGCAAAAGGTTCTAAAACATTATAGAAAAGGGGCCAAATGGCCCCTTGAATGTGATTTTCATCTCATTTCTTATTGTATCCGTGCAATTACTGATGGGCACGAATTTGGTCATTAGTAACGATTAGCTGCACTTTCTTGTCTGGAACAATTTCACCAGAAAGAATCGATTTGGCTAATGGGTTCTCGACATTCTGTTGAATTGCGCGTTTTAAAGGACGCGCACCATATACAGGGTCGAAACCAACTTGAGCGATCAAATCGAGTGCTTTGTCAGAAACCTCTAGTTGATATCCTTTTTCTTCTAGTCGTTTCGCCAAACGTTCTAATTGAATAGAAGCGATAGACTTGATGTGTTCTTGACCAAGAGGATGGAACACCACGATTTCGTCAACACGGTTCAAGAACTCCGGACGGAAGTGTTTGCTAACCACATCCATTACTTCACTCTTGATACCTTGATAGTCTAATGTTGCGAAATTCTCTTGGATACGAGATGAACCCAAGTTCGATGTCATGATCACAACCGTATTACGGAAGTCAACAGTACGACCTTGACCATCCGTTAAACGCCCATCATCGAGAACTTGCAGCAGAATGTTAAATACATCCGGATGCGCTTTCTCTACTTCATCTAACAAAATTACCGAATACGGCTTGCGACGAACCGCTTCCGTTAAGTAACCACCCTCTTCATATCCGACATAGCCTGGAGGCGCACCAACCAATCTTGCCACTGAGTGTTTCTCCATGAACTCAGACATGTCGATACGGACCATCGCATCTTCGCTGTCGAACATAAAGCTCGCAAGTGTCTTACAAAGCTCTGTTTTACCTACACCAGTTGGACCTAAGAATAAGAAGGAGCCAATTGGTCGGTTTGGATCAGAAAGCCCAGCTCGACTACGACGAATGGCATTCGATACAACAGAGACCGCTTCGCTTTGCCCTACCACACGATTATGCAGTACGTCTTCCATACGAAGTAGTTTCTCTTTTTCCGCTTCTAGCATCTTGGATACTGGGATGCCAGTTTGCTTAGAAAGTACTTCTGCAATCTCGTTGTCGGTTACTTTATTACGCAATAGTGTCATTTCCTGCATTTCCGCTTGGGTTGCAAGATCTAACTGCTTCTCAAGTTCAGGAATACGACCATATTGAAGTTCCGACATGCGGTTTAGATCACCAGCTCGGCGAGCAAACTCCATATCCATACGAGCTTGTTCAAGCTCAGACTTAATATGTTGAGTGCCAGAAAGTGCGGCTTTTTCTGTATTCCAAACCTCTTCTAGTTCAGCGTACTCACGTTCTTTTTCATTGAGTTCTTCATTAAGCGCTTTCAAACGCTTTTCACTCGCTTCGTCGTGCTCGTTACTAAGCGCCTGTTGCTCAATCTTAAGTTGGATGATTTTACGTTCAAGCTTATCTAATGACTCTGGCTTAGAGTCAATTTGTAAACGAATGCTTGAAGCCGCTTCGTCGATTAAGTCGATCGCTTTATCTGGCAGTTGACGGTCAGAAACATAACGATGTGACAAACTCGCCGCTGCAACAATCGCTGGGTCAGTAATTTCAACGTGATGATGAAGCTCATAACGCTCCTTCAAGCCACGTAAAATCGCCACTGTATCCTCAACGGTCGGCTCATCCACCAGCACTTTTTGGAAACGACGTTCTAACGCCGCATCTTTTTCGATGTACTGACGATATTCATCCAGTGTTGTTGCGCCAACACAGTGCAGTTCACCACGGGCTAATGCAGGTTTGAGCATGTTCCCCGCATCCATTGAGCCTTCACCTTTACCCGCACCAACCATAGTATGGAGCTCGTCGATAAATAGAATGACATTACCTTCTTCTTTAGCGAGTTCATTCAATACCGACTTCAAGCGCTCTTCAAATTCACCACGGTACTTAGCACCAGCAACCAGTGCGCCCATATCTAATGACAGCACGCGGCGACCACGCAGGCCTTCTGGTACTTCATTGTTAACTATGCGCTGCGCTAAGCCTTCAACAATTGCGGTCTTACCTACGCCAGGTTCACCGATGATCACAGGATTGTTTTTAGTACGGCGCTGCAATACTTGGATGGTACGGCGAATTTCATCATCACGGCCGATAACCGGATCCAGTTTGCCCTGTTCGGCTCGCTCGGTAAGGTCAATGGTGAACTTTTCCAATGCTTGGCGAAGTTCTTCTGCATTCGGGTCATTAACCTTTTGACCACCTCTGATCTTTTCGATTGCTTGGCTAACTTTTTGCTCTGTTAAACCGATCTCTTTGAGTAATTGCCCCAGTGGTCCGCGATCTTCTAAAGCAGCAAGCAGGAAGATTTCAGACGAGATATAGGAGTCTTGACGCTTTTGCGCCACTTTGTCACACAGGTTAAACAACGTGCCCATCGAACTAGAGAGCTGTACATCTCCACCGATGCCACTGACTTTTGGTAATCGATCTAGCATTTCACTCAATTTAGAGCGTAAATGCGTTACGTCCACATCCAGCATAGTAAGCAATGGACGAATTGGACTGCCATTTTGGTCAAGCAAAGCCACCATTAGGTGAACTGGCTCGATATATTGATGATCGCGCCCTAACGCTAGTGATTGAGCATCAGAGATAGCGATTTGAAACTTACTTGTGAATCGATCAAGACGCATATCTACCTTCCTAACCTCAACTAAAGGAAATTCTTTTGACAGTTAGAAAGATGGATACTCAGAGGAGGAATTTCAAGGGAGTGAATGAATAAAGATAGCTTTGCAAAAATAGCACTATGCATCTTGGCACTTTAGTGCTTATAACTAATCTTCAATCCAAATAAAGGTGGCTTGCCGACCAGTTTTACCATCACGGCGATACGAATAAAAAGAGGCTTTATCTTGGTAAGTACAAAGTCCAGAGTCAAACACTTGTGTCACACCAGCTCGATTTAGACGTTGCGTTGCCAGCTTTGACATATCAGCCAACCATTTACCTTTAGCCTCTCGTGGCATAAAAGCTTGATGTGCCAGAGAATCGACATCAACAAAAGCTTGCAGAACATCTTCACCGACTTCAAAAGCTTCAGGCCCAATAGCGGGCCCAAGCCACGCTATCACTTCACCTGAAAACAACGCTAATGCATTTTCGACAATACCATTTGCTAAGCCGCGCCAACCTGCATGAACGGCAGCGACCTGCGTGCCTTGTGTATTAGTCAATAATACAGGTAGACAATCGGCGGTCATCGCTGAACAAACAACATGGCTTGAAGAAGTAAATACACCGTCCGCATCAAGCACTTGTGTTGTTGGTTCATTTGCTTGAGCCACAACGGTCGAATGTGTTTGGTTTAACCAGATTGGCGCATTTGGCATGTTCGCCTGCTGCGCCAACCAAGCTCGGTTCTTCTCTACTAAAGACAAATCATCCCCAACGTGAGTACCTAAATTTAGCCCTTGATAAGGGCCTGTCGAAAAACCGCCTATACGTGTTGAGGCAAAAGCTTTGACATTTTTAGGCGCACGCCAATTCGGAATGATTGTCTTCATCTTAGAACTCTTCCGGTAAACCGTGCTCTTCCGTATCTTGACGAAGCGCTTCGGTCATCGCCACCATGTCATCAGGCACAGGGGCATGGAACTCAAGTACTTCTCCCGTAATTGGATGTTCAAAGCGTAGCATTACGGCGTGCAATGCTTGGCGATCGAAGCCACGGATCATTGCCGTTAGCTCTTCAGAAGCACCTGTCGGGATGCGAGCACGTCCACCATATGCAATATCACCGAGCAGCGGATGCTGGAGGTAAGACATGTGCACACGGATCTGGTGCGTACGACCCGTTTCAAGACGCAGACGGATACGTGTGTGTTCGCGGAAACGTTCAGCGACACGGTAGTGCGTTACCGCTGGTTTACCCATTGGTGCTACCGCCATAAGCGTGCGCTTGGTAGAATGACGACCAATAGGTTGGTCCACTTTACCGCCCGCTGTCATACGACCAATAGCGATCGCTTCGTACTCTCGAGTAATATTACGTTTTTGCAGTGCGCGAACCAGACGAGTTTGTGCAGGAACGGTTTTCGCCACCACCATCAGACCCGTTGTGTCTTTATCCAGACGGTGCACAATGCCAGCACGAGGCACTTCTGCGATATCAGGGTAATGATGCAACAACGCATTAAGCACCGTACCATCTGGCGTACCGGCACCTGGGTGAACCACAAAGTCACGAGGCTTATTGATAACGATAATATCGTCATCTTCAAAAACGATATCTAGCGGGATATCTTGCGCTTCCCAGCGTTCTTCATCTTCTAACTCGGCTTGCAATGTAATTTCCTCGCCGCCCATTACTTTGGTGCGAGGTTTGGTGACAACTTCACCATTAACTTGAACTTTCCCATCAAGCAGCCACTCTTTCAGGCGCGAGCGAGAGAAGTCCGCGAATAATTCGGCGATAGCTTGGTCTAAACGTTGACCTAACTGGCTATCTTTTACGGTATTTGTTAATACAATCTGCTGAGCCATATCGAACTTTTTTAAAAACTGTGAGACTAATGCTCACGACTGTGAAAAAATAGACTATTACGTCATTGTATCTGTTACTGGAAAGAAAGTAACGGCAGCTTAAGAAATATTTAGATTCAAGGAACAGACTCCTGATATGAAACGTCAGACTTTAACAGGCCTTTTAGCGGTATCCCTTCTGTTTGGATGTGCAAACAAAGAAGAAATCGTTCCTGATGTCCCGCCTTCGGAACTGTATGCAGACGCACAGATTTCTCTTCAAAGTGGTAATTGGCTTTCTGCAATTGAGAAACTGGAAGCATTAGACTCACGTTACCCATTCGGTGCCTACTCAGAACAGGTGCAGCTTGACCTAATCTATGCGTACTACAAAAACGACGACCTTGCTTTGGGCTTGGCAACCATTTCTCGCTTTATGCGTTTAAACCCAACCCATGAAAAGATGGATTGGGTGCTGTACATGCGAGGTCTAAGCCACATGGCGCAAGATCGTAACTTTATGCATGATTTATTCAGCGTAGATCGAAGCGATCGCGATCCTGAACCGGTAAAAAAAGCGTTTGATGACTTCAAAAAACTACTTCAACGCTACCCGAATAGCCCATATGCAGAAGATTCACAAAAACGTATGGTCGCGCTGAAAAACCGTCTAGCGAACTATGATTTAGCGACTGCTGACTTCTACCTTCGCCGTGAAGCTTGGGTCGCTGCTATTAATCGCAGCCAAGAGCTACAAAAAGCGTATCCAGACACAGAAGCTGCACGTAAGTCACTGACTATCCAGCTAGAGGCCTACAAGCAACTTGGTTTGGAAGACGCCGTAGCAAGAACTGAAAAGCTTATCGAGCTCAACCCTGTGAAGTAATTGAACTTGCTTTAAACTGAACCGCCACCGTTTTTACCGTGGCGGTTTTTTATTACTCTCAATAGTGTATTCAGCCCTTTCTTGATGATCTTCCTAGCTCCACATATGCTTAAAGTTCTCCTCCCCCCTTTATAAAAAGGATGTGAACGTGACGATATCTAAGCTTTGCGCAGTTATGCTGCTCCTATTGTCTGCTTCCGTTTGCGCACTGCAAATCTCGCCGCTCAAACAGCCTCCTTACACTGGGGACCTCGATGTCATCAAAGATAAGAATGTACTGCGCGTCTTAGTTTCTGCCGATTTAGGCTTTTACTACATTGAGGGCGGTACACCAAAAGGCATAGGCGCGGAATTGCTTGCGCATTTCGAAAAAGACCTTCGTAAACTCAAACCAAAGCTTAACGTACAAATTATTCCTGTTGCCCGCGACCAGCTACTGCCAGCCTTAGAAAACGGTTCAGGTGACTTAGTTGTCGCCAACCTGACTATTACCGACACGCGCAAACAGAAAGTGGAGTTCAGTTCACCCATCCTCACTGACATTCAAGAGTGGGTAGTGACAAACAAAAGCACACCAACGATGACGAAAATCGAGCAATTGAGCGGCAAAGAGATTTGGGTGCGTGCCAGTTCTAGCTACTTTGAGAGTATTCAAGCACTAAATAAGAAGCTAAATAAAAAAGGCTTGCCACCCGTTGTCGTACATTTTATTGAAGAAACACTGCAAGACTACGAACTGGTTGGGATGCTCAATAACGGCTACGTCAAAGCCATTGTTCTCGATAGTCATAAAGCCAAACTTTGGCTTAAAGTCATGGATGATATTCGAGCTCACCCAGAAATCCCTATTCGTGAAAATGGTAAAATCGCTTGGGCAATGCGGGAAAACAGCCCAAGTTTGAAAGCCGTCGTGAACAAGTTTATTCAGAAATCTCGTTCTGGGACACTGCTCGGTAACGTCATTTACGGAAAATACATCGATAACACAGGTTGGCTAAACAAAGCCCTTAACCCCAACAAAATTGCTCAACTAGAAAAGCTTGCTACGTTGTTTTCACGCTATGGCGAGAAGTACGATATCGACTATTTACTGATCGCAGCCGTCGCTTATAAAGAGTCCGGCTTTAATAACGACCTCGTTGGAAGTCGAGGTGCAGTCGGCATAATGCAAGTTCTACCCAGCACGGCTCGAGACCCTAATATCAATATCAAAAACGTTCGGCAGCTAGAAAACAATATTCATGCTGGCGTGAAGTATTTAGCATTTTTGCGTAAGCAGTACTTCAGTGATCCTGCTATTACGGCGGAAAATAAACTCTACTTTACCTTAGCTGCTTACAATGCTGGCCCCGGGAATGTAGAACGAATTCGTAAACGTGCAGCCCAGCAAGGCTACGATCCTAATGTTTGGTTCAATAACGTGGAAGTCGTTATGCGGAAAAGTTTAAGCTCAACGGTTGGATACGTTACCAGTATTAATCGCTATTACGTTATATACAAACAGCTAGAAAGTTTGGACCAGGTCAAAAATCTAGAGCGGGTATCACTGGCTCCAAAGGATCCCTTCTTCATGATACCGCTACGAAAAGTCAGTCAAACGCCAGACACAAAAAAGCCGCTTGTACAATAAGCGGCTTTGTAAATAAATTCGTCTGAGAGACTCAGTGACTATCATCACACTTTACGTATAGTTAAATTTTAACCACCTCTAATATTAGGCCGTAAAACTTCCCTAAAAACGAAGACGTTTTCAGCTGAGTACTCTATCCAATCTACGGATTTACTAACCGATAACAAGCAATTTCACGATAAATCTCAGCAGATCTTGAGTGAGATCACATTCATTTTTCATCATAAAAAACCCGAACAAAATAATGATCTGAGTCACATTTTTTTATACTTAAAGCGGTAATCTGAACTCAACCCATGAGGGATGCAACAGAGGAAAAACACTTATGACAATGAATATCACTGGCAAAAACATCGAAATCACCTCTGCAATCCGAGCTCATATTGAGAGCAAGTTTAAAAAACTGGAGAAATGGCAAGTAGACCTAATTGGTTGCCAAGCAACTTTCAGTGAGGAACCAAACAAACAGAAGAAATTCGAAGCGGTTATTAAAGTTCCTAAAGGCCAGCTCATTGCCTCAGCAACTCACGAAGATCTTTACGCAGCTATCAACGAAGTGGAGCAAAAACTAGAACGACAATTGAACAAGCTGACCCACAAACCTGAAGCTCGACGTGCAAATAAGCCTGAGCTAGTGGAAGAAGAAGAGTAAACTGACCAGATTGAGGAAATAGCGCCGAAAGGCGCTATTTTTTTGCTTGACGCTCTCCCCTGCCTTGCTTATTGTGTTTAAACACTCATAAATTAAGCACTATTTATGCATTTAACCTCACTGTTTATTTTTGACTTCTTTTTCCTCCCATAGTCGGAGGGGCGAACTCGTTTGTGAAAGAAAAGTCAAAAACAAACAGAAAGCCTCCCAAATCGGGAGGCTTTTTTATAAGGAAAGAATTGATGACTGACCAACCTATTTCCCTCGAAGAAATTCGTTTGCGCTTGAATGAGCTGGATGACCAACTTCTCAGCTTATTGTCTGAGCGCCGTAAACTCAGCATTGAAGTAGCCAAAAGCAAAGTACAAACCTCAAAACCCGTTCGTGATGCCGTTCGAGAACAACAACTATTAGTTAAGCTGATTTCTAATGGCCGAGATAAATACGAACTCGACGCGCAGTACATCACTAAACTATTCCATACCATCATTGAAGACTCAGTGCTTCTTCAGCAAAGTTACCTGCAAAACCTCGTTAACCCGCAACAAAGTCGTAAGCCACTTGCTCGCGTCGCTTTCTTAGGAGCCAAAGGCTCTTACTCGCACTTGGCAAGCCGCGAATACTTCAGCCGTAAAAATACAGAACTTATCGAGCTCAACTGCGAACACTTCAAAGAAGTGACTCAAACAGTAGAATCGGGCCATGCTGATTATGGTGTTCTGCCTATCGAAAACACCAGTTCAGGCTCTATTAATGAAGTGTACGACCTACTACAACACACGACGCTGTACATCGTTGGAGAGCTAACTCAACCAATCGAGCACTGCTTGGTTGCGAAAAAAGACATTCGTCTGGAAAACATTAAAACGCTGTATTCACATCCTCAGCCACACCAACAGTGCAGTGAGTTTTTAAGCCGTATGAAAGGTGTAAAACTGGAGTCTTGCGCCAGCACAGCAGATGCAATGCAAAAAGTCCAAGAGATGGATCGTGATGATGTTGCTGCAATTGGTAATGCATCAAGCGGTAAGCTATACGGCTTGCAAGCAATTCAAGGCAACATCGCAAACCAAACTGAGAACCATACTCGTTTTATCGTGGTTGCTCGCAAACCAGTTGAGGTTTCAACTCAGATTCCAGCAAAAACCACCTTGATCATGTCGACCTCCCAAGAGGCTGGCTCATTGGTTGAAACACTATTAGTGCTGCAACGTTACGGCATCAATATGACCAAGCTAGAATCACGTCCAATTATGGGGAACCCATGGGAAGAAATGTTCTACGTAGACTTGGAATCCCATCTTGCTTCGACAGAAATGCAACAGGCACTAGAAGAGCTAACAAAAATCACTAAACACTTGAAAGTATTAGGCTGTTACCCTAGTGAAAACGTAAAGCCTACCCAAGTAAAATTGAGTTAATAGACATCAGTGAGTAAAAAGATCATGGCAACCCAAAAAGTCGTAATCGCATCGCTAAACCCAGCTAAAATTAATGCCGTTCAAAGTGCATTTAACAGTGCATTTCCGCACCAAGAGTTCAACTTCGTTGGCGTCAGTGTACCGAGTGAGGTCGCAGATCAACCTATGACTGATGAAGAAACTCATCGCGGTGCACTAAACCGCGTTAAAAACGCAAAAGTAGAGATGCCAAACGCGGAGTACTATGTCGGACTTGAAGCGGGAATTGAAACAAACGTGACGTTTGCGTGGATGGTGATTGAATCGAATACTCACCGTGGTGAATCTCGCTCTGCGAGCTTAATGCTGCCGCCTAAAGTATTGGACAAACTCAAGCATGCGAATGAGCTGGGAGATGTCATGGATGAGGTGTTTGGTACCGAGAACATCAAACAGAAAGGTGGTGCCATCAGCCTGCTCACCCAAAACCAGCTGACTCGAAGTTCGGTTTACCATCAAGCCTTGATTCTGGCTCTGATTCCTTTCACAAACCCTGAGCATTTCCCTTCAAATTTATAACGCTCCCCCCCATTCGCTAGGTACGAAAAAGGGCGGAAATATCCGCCCTTTTTAACACGTTATCTTAACCACTAGTGATACCAATACCTAAAGGCGAATTGGAATCACTGGCTACTTAGATACCGCAACTTGCTCTAACAAAACCTTGAGTTTGTCTTTCTCTTCATCAGATTTAGACTTTAACTCGTTAGAGCCACGAGTAATAGTGGCAATACCCACGCCAAGCATCTGGCTGATCTGGCGTTGAGATAATTCTCCTTTAAGAAGCTCGTTAATAATATTAACGCGTGATATTAATGATTCTCTCTCATCACGTGACATCAGCATGGTTAACAGCATGTCATCTTGCTCACTGTCCATGCTAGTTCGAATTAGCTCAATAATCTGTTGCCAGTCTTTGTACTCGGGTTCGTGCGACATCAAGTTACCTCACTCAATACTTGGTATTGATCTCATGTTGATTCAAGAACGCGCCATCGATACCCAAAAGATCACGGTAATATGTTTCAAACATCAGGATGTTTTGTACATAACCGCGTGTCTCTCTAAATGGAATTGCCTCAATAAAGGCATAAGCATCCACTTTTCCTTGGGTACGCTCTCGCCACGTTTTTACTCTGTTAGGACCTGCATTATAAGCAGCAAGAGCAAAAATACGATTATTATCGTAATCCTCTAATAAGCCTTGCAAATAATGGCTACCAATTTCGATATTTTTGCCCACATTGTAGAGATCCTGCGTACCTTGATAACTCAACTTATATTTACGTGCCGTGTACTTCGCTGTAGCGGGCATGATCTGCATAAGACCACGAGCACCAACTGGAGAACGGGCTTCGACATCCAACGCACTTTCCTGTCGAGCTAGGGACATCATCGTCACGGGATCTATGTTGTGTTTTTTTGCATAAAAGTTAAACCACCAGCGATGCGCAATCGGGAACCTCAGTTCGATATTATCCCACATCTGCGCTTGAATACTCGCGGTCACCGTTAGGTTATGCCAACGCTTAGAAGACGCATAAGCCGCCAGCATCGCCTTTTCATCTTTCCCTACGCGGCGCAATAAATGTGCCCATTCACTTTTCGCTGCTGCAATTTTATCCGTCGCGATCAACTCTTCAATACGAACTAACGAGTCTTGATAGGGTTGAACCACTCGCTTATCAAACTTAACCGTATGCGTAGGGTATTTGATTGATTGTCCAATCGCATTAGCGGCTGCCACACTATAAAAGTTTCGCTGCCCGACCAAAGTCGCTAAACGCTGTTTCCCTGCGATGTCATCACCTAACGCAATTTCACTTCGTCCAAGCCAGTATTGCCAGCGAAGCGACGCTTGCTCTTCTTTATTGAGAACGGCAATCCACTCTTGTACGCCCTTCCAATCCGCGTTCTGAATCGCTAAGCGAATGCGAGTTTCAATGAGCGGTAAGTACTGGCTGGTTTTCGTTTTATCATCACGCCACTTAGCTAGTGACTCAGACTCAGTTCGGGTCAATCGAAATGCGATATAGTCAGCCAGGGCTTGCGCCTTTTCTGGAGAAAACTTCTGCCCTTTAATGACGGCATCATACGCACTCTGCGCTTGACTGGTATTCATGCGAGCTAGCTTTTCCAACGCATATTCGCTTTGCGCTCGATTAAAATCATTAGCCGGTTTTTTCTTCGCGAACTCCGCAACGCTTGAAGGGTTATCAAACAACGCCTTCATTTCTTTCGCTTGTTGCCTTGCCTGCGAGGATTTAGGCAATTTAAGTAAGTAACTCATCAAACTGCCATTACGTGCATCAAACGCCAGTAGCATACGCTGGAGAATTAATTCATCAGTACGTTCACCGGCCTTGTCCCATGCTGCGAATAATGGATCGCACTCATCGGCAATACTTCTGCCACGCAACCACATATGCTCAGCCCCTTTAAACGCGGCGACTTTCTTACCTTGCTCTAACTGAGCCACGTAGAAAATACATTGGTAACGCTCGCCACTTGGAATGACTTTTTGAAACTCAGTAATGGTTTTCCAATCTTTTTGCTTATAAAGATGGTTGAGGTATGGAGCGCGCACACGACGAGAAAAAGGAAACGACTCGTGCTCCGAAATAAATTCGTTCACCTGCTGTGGCGATTTTTCCGGTAACTGTCTAATAAACGTTCGGTAGTCCACATAAGGCGTCAGTGGATAGTCAGAAATTTTAGGACGGATCGAAAGGTATCCGTCGATGTCATTTTTATCTAATAAATCTTGAGCTTGCTCATAAACTTCACGCTGCTTTTCCAAACTCAGCGCGGCATTAGCACTCAAACTCATAGCACACAACGCGGCGGCGTAGCATACGTTTTTAGCCAATTCAGATACGTTGAATCTCATTTGTGTCATTTTCCCCAGACATATACTGCCCTAAAGCCTAGTTTTGTTAGAGTTCATGTGATGTTAAGGCAATTTTCACACATGCATCTATTTACACAGAATGCAGATGTCCATGTAAAGCAACTTAGTGTATTAAAAATTGTACTCGTCAAACTTTTAAGACGATGGAAACAAAGCGTTTCTAACTCGCATAGAAAACACTTCGTCATTCTTAACGAATAACAAAAGTGTATACCCTAACCGTGTAAGTTTCCGGTCAGCTCAAAATAAGAAATCCATTCGTTAGGGAAATTCTTGCAATGCGGTAACAAAAACAAAGCACTTGGTATAAAATGATGGGTTTGAATGACAGTTAATTTAGGAACGATCGGCAATGGCTGAATACGTATATACCATGTCGCGGGTGAGCAAGATTGTGCCACCTAAGCGTCAAATTCTTAAAGACATCTCTCTGAGCTTCTTCCCTGGTGCGAAAATCGGTGTTTTAGGTCTGAACGGTGCAGGTAAATCCACACTGCTACGTATCATGGCAGGTATCGACACGGATATCGACGGTGAAGCACGTCCACAACCTGGTCTAAACGTAGGCTACCTACCCCAGGAGCCTGTATTAGACGAATCAAAAACCGTTCGTGAAGTTGTTGAAGAAGCGGTTGCTGACGTTGCTGACGCACTGAAACGTTTGGATGCGGTCTATGCGGCTTACGCAGAACCAGATGCAGACTTCGACGCACTTGCAAAAGAGCAAGGCGAACTTGAAGCTCTGATTCAAGCGAAAGATGGTCACAACCTAGAAAACGCACTTGAGCGAGCTGCAAACGCACTTCGTTTACCTGAATGGGACCAAAAAATTGCGCACCTATCAGGTGGTGAACGCCGCCGTGTCGCTATTTGTCGCCTGCTACTTTCTAAGCCAGACATGCTGCTGCTTGATGAGCCTACCAACCACCTAGATGCAGAATCTGTTGCTTGGCTAGAGCGCTTCTTAGTGGATTACACAGGTACTGTAGTCGCTATCACCCACGACCGTTACTTCCTAGATAACGCCGCGGGTTGGATCTTAGAGCTTGACCGTGGTGAAGGTATCCCATGGGAAGGTAACTACACCTCATGGTTGGAGCAAAAAGATGCTCGTCTACAACAAGAAGCGTCTCAAGAAAGTGCTCGTCAAAAAACCATCGAGAAAGAACTTGAGTGGGTACGTAAAAACCCTAAAGGTCGTCAAGCGAAATCAAAAGCACGTATGGCACGCTTTGAAGAACTGCAAAGCTCTGATCACCAAAAACGTAACGAAACCAATGAACTGTTTATCCCGCCAGGTGAGCGCCTAGGTGATAAAGTTATTGAAGTGAAGAACCTAACGAAGTCATTTGACGGCCGTGTTCTAATTGATGACCTATCATTCAGCATCCCTAAAGGTGCGATTGTTGGTATCATCGGTGCGAACGGCGCAGGTAAATCGACCCTATTCAAGATGTTAAGTGGTACTGAACAACCAGATTCAGGCACAATTGAAATGGGTGATACAGTAAAACTAGCATCGGTCGATCAGTTCCGTGACAGCATGGACGATTCTAAAACCGTATTCCAAGAGATTTCTGAAGGCGCTGATATCATTAAGATCAACAGCTTCGAAATCCCTGCTCGCGCATACTGTTCACGCTTTAACTTTAAAGGCAGCGACCAACAAAAAATCATTGGTGAGCTATCAGGTGGTGAGCGTAACCGTGTCCACCTTGCGAAACTGCTTAAAGCGGGCGGTAACGTGTTACTACTCGACGAACCGACCAACGACCTTGACGTGGAAACACTGCGTGCTCTAGAAGAAGCACTACTAGAGTTCCCTGGTTGTGCAATGGTTATCTCGCACGACCGTTGGTTCCTTGACCGTATCGCGACCCACATCATTGACTACCGTGACGAAGGCCAAGTTAACTTCTACGAAGGTAACTACACCGAGTACATGGACTGGTTGAAGAAAACGTTGGGCCCTGAAGCCGCAGAACCACACCGCATCAAATACAAGCGTATTGCGAAGTAATCGCAACCCGCAAAGTTTGATTGTAATTTGTACAAAGGCCGCTATCATAGCGGCCTTTGTTTTCTTTGTTATAAAAAAGAGCTCATTAGCCCGTCTCGTTCGTTAAGAACATGACATTGCACTTACGTCACTCTGTAGCGACCTCGACACTTTTCAAACAGCAATCGAACATTTTTTGTTCGCATTGATATACTATTCAATTCTGTTTGAAGACATGACGAGAAAATGCACATGGCAGAGAGACGACGCTTTTCACGCATTCTCCATCAAGCGCCAGCGAAGGTAGAACAACGTGACTTGGCAATTGAAGCTAGGATTCAAGCTCTTTCCTTACATGGTTTACTCATGAAAGTGGAAGAGACTAAGGCTTTGGATCCAGCCCTTCCAACCCATGTTACTTTTTCATTTGATCAATCCGAACAAGTGATTACGTTAAAAGCGCAAATTGTGGATGTTTCTAAGTGTGAGATTAGGTTAAAGATCATCAAGATAGACATCGAGAGCATTAGCCAACTAAAACGATTTATAGAATTGAATGTAGGCAATAACGACCTTCTGAACCGAGAGTTAGAGCATCTCTCTGATTTAGGAGAAAAATAAATGAACGCCTATTTAAGTAACAATAACTATGTCTAAAAAAATCATCATGCAGATCCCGACGAAAGACGGCGATCAGCAGTTCTATTTGGGCCGCAGTTCGGTCCTAGCAGTATTTGCTTCGGTATTGGCATTACCCGCCGTCGTTGGTGGCGCGTGGTATCTCAATCAACAGCAGATACACAATAAAGACGAACTAACACAAACCATCGCCAAACTAGAAAGTGAAAAGGCCGAAATCACCGCGCTTTATGAAGAGCAGCTTGATACCAACCACTCGCTTTCTCAGTCATTGACCGATAAAAACAATCAAATTCAGCTATTAGGAAAACGGGTATTCGACGTCGAATCGGTTCTAGGTCTCGCTGACGAAGAGCTGATGATCGATGAAAACAACATGGCGTTAGAAGAGCGAATTGATGCAGCAGCTATCGATTCCGCGGTTCGAGCAACCATGTTTCGTTTGATTCCAAATGATAGCCCAGTGACATACCAACGTATTTCTTCTTCCTATGGCAGTCGCATTAATCCTATTTCAGGTAAACGACACGTTCATACTGGTATTGATCTTACCTGTAAACGAGGAGAAGAAATCCTCGCACCTGCAGACGGAGTGGTGGAAACCGTTCGCCCGAGTAATCGTGGCTATGGCAACTATGTCACTATTCGTCACTCATTTGGCTTTATGAGCTCCTTTGCTCACTTACAACGCTTTAAAGTGAAAAGCGGCCAATTTGTCAGTAAAGGCGATGTGATTGCTCAATGTGGTAGTTCAGGTAATTCCACTGGCCCGCACCTGCATTACGAGGTGCGCTTTCTCGGGCGAGCACTCAACCCTCAATACTTGATGGAGTGGACACCTGAAAACTTCAATTATGTATTTAAAAAAGAGAAAAAAGTGAAATGGGGCCCTTTAGTTCAATTGATTGATAATGTCGTGCGTCTGCAAGTCAATTTAACCAACTCCCCCTATCGCGACACCAGTATCAATACAGTATCAAGTGAAGATACCAGCAATACCGCGACTAACTGATTTATCTCTCGACACAAAAAAGAGCAGCGTAAGCTGCTCTTTTCGTTTCGGGCTCCACACGGATAGATAACCAGCGATTAACCGCGATGAATATTATCATTCGCCTGTTTGAGTAAGTTTTGGCTCTCATTCATAAATTGTTGTGAATAATCACCAAACCACTCACTCACCAGCTCAAAGCTTTCGACAAATTTGGCTTTATCTTTGCTATCCAAAATCGCAAGTGCTTCGCCGAAGCGTTGGTGGAATCGCTTAATCATGTCGATGTTTTCTTGCGATGAGAGAATAATGTCACCGTAGAGGTTTGGATCCTGACCAAACAGACGCCCTACCATCGCCAACTCCAGGCGGTAGATTGGTGAGCTCAACTTTAACAGTTGCTCAATGTTCGGGTTCTCTTTGCTTAGATGCATGCCGTAAGCAAATGAGGTGAAGTGACGCAGCGCTTGGATTAACGTCATGCCATGATCGTGCTCTTGCGCATCAATTTGACACAAGCTCGCGCCCCAAATACCAAACTGTTGCAGTAACCATTGGTATTGATCATTTCCACGCCCATCACAGTACACAATCACCTGCTTGGCAAGGCTCGGCACATCTGGACCAAACATTGGGTGTAAACCAACCACCGGTCCTTGGTGCACATTCAACATTGCTTGCAGTGGCTTAGATTTTATAGAAGTCAGGTCACACAGAATACAGTCTTGTGGCAGATTACCTAGCTTTTCAATCACACCTTCTGTTAGGTGAATTGGCACAGTAACCACCACCAGGCCCGCATCTTTTAGGATGTCATCCGCACGCTCCCAGTCTTTGCTACCAAGCACTTTGACTTGATAACCAGATAGCTTGAACATACGTCCAAACAGGCCGCCTAACTGGCCATTACCACCAATAATGACCACTGAGCGTAATTCAGGGTTCAAACACTTAAAACCGGAGTCTTTTTCACTGGCATAAGACTCACGCATGGTACGACGCAGAATATCTTCAATAAGCTGTGGAGGAATTCCCATTTTCTCAGCTTCTGCTCGGCGAGAAGCCAGCATCGCCGCTTCACGATCAGGGGCATAAATAGGCAAACCATGTTCGCTTTTTACTTCCCCAACTTTTTCTACGAGCGCCAAACGCTGAGCTAATAGCTCCAACATTTGCTTGTCGACTGCATCAATCTGCTCGCGTAATGCGTTAAGTTCAACTGCCATTGATGTTCCTTAAATCCTGTATTAATTAGCCTTTAGACGATTTTCTAAGAAAGGCACTAGCTCTTCATGTGCATGACGTAATAGTGCCTCAGTTGAATCCCAATTGATACATGCGTCAGTGATAGATACACCGTATTTCATTTCTTCAAGAGCTAAGTCAGAAGATTGATTTCCTTCATTGATATGGCTTTCAATCATAAGGCCGATAATGGACTTATTACCTTCACGGATTTGGTGAATCACATCCTCCGCGACTAATGGCTGGCGACGGTAATCTTTACGTGAGTTGGCGTGACTACAGTCCACCATTAGTGATGCATCAAGACCAGACTTCGCCATTTCTTGCTCACACTCAGTAACTGACACTGAGTCGTAGTTAGTTTGCTTGCCACCACGTAAGATCACGTGTCCATTAGCATTACCCTGAGTGGTCAATAGCGCTACTTGTCCCTCACGGTTGATCCCCATAAAACGGTGGCTAGAAGACGCAGCTTGCATCGCATTGATTGCGGTTGCCAAACTACCATCCGTGCCATTTTTAAAACCAATTGGCATAGACAGGCCACTTGCCATTTCACGGTGAGTTTGTGACTCCGTAGTACGTGCGCCGATCGCAGCCCAACTAAAAGTATCCGCCAAGTATTGTGGGCTAATTGGGTCCAGAGCTTCAGTCGCGAGCGGGATTTCCATCTCTGCCAATTCCACTAGCAGTTCGCGTCCAACATGCAGACCATGTTCAATATCGAAGCTGCCATCGAGGTGCGGATCGTTAATCAGCCCTTTCCAGCCGACCGTGGTGCGTGGTTTTTCAAAGTAAACACGCATAACAATATACAGTTGGTCACTTAGTTGTTCAGAGAGCGCTTTAAGACGTTTTGCGTAATCCTTCGCCGCTTCCACGTCGTGGATAGAACATGGACCACATACAACCAGCAGGCGATGATCCTTTTTATGAATAATATTAGCGATAGTTTGGCGAGACTCTTGAATAAAGCGGCGCGCTTTTTCACTCAAAGGAAGCTTGGTTTTTAGCTCCTCTGGGGTAATAAGAACCTGTTCTTCGCTAATATTAATATTGCTCAACTCACTTTTCTGCATAACTCTAACCTGTATATTTATTTTTACACCCAACCAAATCCTTGGTGAGACAACTAAGCTTTAACGACAAGATAACAGGCTAAAAAAGAAAAACAAGCGTACACAATAAAAAACATTTGGTGTAAATATTTATTTACAGACAAATAAAAAGCCAAAGTATAATTAACTTTGGCTTCTAATCGGTGTTTTGAATCGTTTACAAGAGGTTTAGCTGGTCAAGCGTTTCATCGCTTCACTCGCCGCTTTCCACTCTTGAGATAACTTGAGATCGCTTAGAGAAAACGACTGTTTTTTCAGTAACGCATCCGCCAGTGGCACTGTTGATACTGGCAAGTTATCCAACACCTCAATGTGTGCTTCACGCTTATTACACATCAATAGCATATCGCAACCGGCTTTCAAGGCTTGAACCCCACGCTCGGCAGGACTACCCATGATTGCAGCGCCTTCCATCGTCAGATCATCGGAGAAAACCAAGCCTTTAAAACCGAGTTGCTGTCGCAAAACTTGTTTCAACCAGTATTCTGAACCACTAGCTGGCTGAGAGTCGTAGTTCGGAAAAATCACGTGAGCAGGCATCATGGCATCTAAAATACCGGCATCAATTTGCGCTTTAAAGATAGCCATGTCTTGTTCAAAAATGTCGCTGCGCTCGTCGTATGGCGTTTCTAAGTGTGAATCAGCAATCACACCACCGTGACCCGGGAAGTGTTTTCCTGTTGTTGCCATGCCAACACTCTTCATACCCTGCATGTAAGCGGTGCTAAATCGAAGAATGGTATCGGCATCTTCGCCAAATGCTCGGTTACCGATCGCTTTACATTGATGACCTTTATCGAGCACGGGTGCAAAGCTTAAATCAATGTCGTGTGCTATCAACTCCGCTGCCATTAGCCAACCGCCCATACGTGCTAGCTCTTCGCCATTTTGATGTTTGGCGTATTCTTCGGCTGCAGGGATCAACGAGAAACCTTCACGGAAGCGTTGTACTCGCCCCCCTTCTTGATCCACACCGATCAAAATCGGGCGCTTGGCAGCCTTGCGGATTGATTGAGTAAGTGCTTGAAGCTGTTCACTATCATGATAGTTGCGAGCAAATAGAATTAAGCCACCAACCGTAGGATGTTCCAGAATTTCTTTGTCTTCAGCGGTAAGTTCATAACCCGCAACGTCAACCCATAACGGTCCCATGTTTTCTCCTCAAAATCGGCTGAATATCTCGTATTCGATGAGGTTATTCGCTTCAGATTTGCTTTACAATAAGTGAATGAAGAATTGACGAGATCGGCTATGAAATTTAACGAACTGTACATTGGTGTGATGTCTGGAACGAGTATGGACGGCGTTGATACCGCTCTGGTTGAAATAAGTGATGAGCACGTTCGTCTGGTTGCGCACGACGATTACCCAATGCCCACAGCACTGAAAGAAATGCTGTTATCTGTTTGTACCGGTCAAGCCACAAATTTAAAAGCCATAGGTGAATTGGATCACCAACTTGGCCACCTCTTCGCTGACGCCGTTTTACAACTGCTCAATAAGTCTGGCTACGTCGCGGAACAAATTCGTGCGATTGGTAATCACGGTCAAACGGTATTCCACCAACCTACTGGAGAGTTACCCTTTACCACTCAGTTGGGTGATGCCAACATCATCGCAGTGAAAACAGGGATTGATACGGTTGCAGATTTTCGACGTAAAGATATGGCGCTAGGTGGTCAAGGTGCACCGCTGGTTCCCGCTTTTCATAAAAGTATCTTTGCCATGCAAGATTCCACCACCGTCGTGCTGAACATCGGTGGCATTGCCAACATCTCTGTACTGCATCCCGAGCAACCAGTCATTGGCTATGACACAGGTCCGGGCAACATGTTGATGGACGCGTGGTGTGCGCTGCATACTAGGCAAAGCTTCGACAAAGATGCACAATTTGCACTGAAAGGAACGGTAAACGCTACTTTATTGACTCAATTACTTAAAGAAGCTTACCTCGCCATGCCAGCACCTAAAAGTACCGGGCGAGAACTGTTCAATATTGACTGGCTGCATCAGCAACTGGCTCATTACAATTTACCAACCGAAGACGTACAGCGTACACTCTGCGAATATTCTGCGATTACCATTGCCAACGAAGTCGACAAGTTTTCTCATGGCATCACGCCTCAACTATTGGTCTGTGGCGGTGGAGCAAGAAACCCACTTTTAATGCAGCGATTGACTAAGTTATTGCCACAATGGCACGTTGCGACAACGGCAGAAAAAGGCGTTGATGGTGACTACATGGAAGCCATGGCATTTGCTTGGCTCGCACAGCGCTATATTCATAGCCTCCCTAGCAATTTACCGGAAGTCACAGGGGCAAGTCGTCTCGCTTCACTTGGCGTACTCTACTCAAAAAATTAATCACGAAGGCTTAAATTACTATGACAAATGACGCGCTTATTGCGGCTCTTTCTCACCTTGTCTCTGAAGGTCGAAATCCTGAAACAATGGATATCGATCTTCTTCCTTCATTCGATATTGTGCAGCGTTTAAATCAACAAGATAAACTCGTCCCAATTGCGGTCGAGAGAGTGCTACCAGAGATCGCTCAAGCCGTTGATAAGATCACGGAAGCATTTAAGGTCGGAGGTCGGTTGTTTTACATCGGTGCAGGCACCAGTGGTCGGCTCGGTGTCTTGGACGCTTCAGAATGCCCGCCGACTTTTGGCACGGATCCAGAGATGGTCGTTGGTATTATTGCGGGTGGAAAAGAGGCAATGTTCCGCGCGAAAGAAGGGGCAGAGGACGATCCTGAACTAGGCGAGCAAGATCTCAAAGAGAATACGCTAACACAACGCGATGTCGTCGTTGGTATTGCGGCAAGTGGACGGACACCGTACGTGATTGGTGGCTTAGAGTATGCGAACGAACTTGGTGCCACCACTGTAGCACTATCTTGTAACCCTGACTCTCCGATTGCAGATATTGCCGATATTGCGATCAGCCCCGTTGTTGGACCTGAAGCGTTAACGGGATCCACTCGCTTAAAATCAGGGACGGCGCAAAAGCTCGTCCTGAACATGCTCACTACTGCAAGCATGATTCGCCTAGGCAAAAGTTATCAGAACTTAATGGTAGATGTGAAAGCGACAAATGCAAAGCTAGTTGCAAGAGCGGCTCGTATTGTTATGCAAGCAACAGATTGTACTAACCAAGAGGCTAAAACTGCGCTCAAAGAAACGGACTACGACGCCAAGTTAGCTATTTTGATGATTTTAACCGGGCTGGATAAAGAGAGCGCGACTGAGCAACTGAAAGCCAAACAAGGATATTTAAGAAAAGTCGTGATCGATCAAGCGAATCAATCTTAATCAATAAAGCGCCTCACTTATTTAAAAGTCAGGCGCCTTTTATGGCTTAATTTAGTAGTTCAATCGTTCAATGTGAGTAATACCGACTTTACCTTCAAGGTCGCTGAACATATGAACCATTGCTGGGTATGGTTGTGCTCCAGGGTAGACAACTTCTGCATTACAGAAAAACGCATAGTTTTGTCCGGCTACGACTTGAGTAGCCACAACCAAAGGGGAATATTTGACGCCGACAAACCCCTCGATACCTTTAGCAAATACTTCTTTATCCTCTGCTTTGAGTTCATTAAATGGACTCCAGCCACCAGCCATTTGCGTTGACATAATGTGATTCCTTTTTTCTGTACTCACTATCAAGCAATATGAACATAGTTTAATAATGGGAGTTTTGCCACAATTATGTTTTGCGGACGGTATCACAACGGCTTTATTGACTATTAATTTGAGTACTCATTCCAGCCACGCTGCCATTCCATACGGAATTTTTGTGCTTGCTCAGTACCCTCACAAACCCCTTCATAATACTGACCAGATAGCCCCATTTGATACGCAAAAGCAGGGTTGCAGTATTCACGTAGCCCCTCTAAATAACCTTGGTCGTAATCACTTTGCTTAACGCTACCCAACTCACGCAGCTCGCTCATCGTGCGTGATGTATGTCCGGCTACACCATCTTGATATCCGATCTGATGCCAATCTCCTGACTTGGCAAGATCTTCCGTCGTTGCAGCGCATCCTGCAAGTAAAGCCAGCGCCAAACCTAACGTTGCCTTTTTCATGGTTCTTCCTTAAGTAATTGTTTTCAAAAATAAGCTTACCACTAATTATTGGCGTTTGCCGCTTAGCTTGCAGATTAAGCCACTGACGCCTCGAATCAACCGCTCACTACTGCAATCAACCGTTCGCCAATTTTAAAAACCGCTCAAGCAGTATATCGACCACTCAGTGCTCTATTCGACCACTCATCTACTAACCGAATGCATTTAACACAAGTGACGCATAACATGCATCCTGAGATTAAAAAATTACCCTACCCAACTAAGACCAAGGACAATTGCTATGATGTGGTTTCTAACCTGTGTCGCAGCCCTAATCGGCGGATACTTCATCTACGGCGCTTTCGTCGAGAAGATTTTCGGCATCAATGAAAAACGCCAAACGCCTGCTCACACCAAATCGGACGGTGTTGACTTCGTTCCAATGTCAACAAAGAAAGTTTATCTAGTTCAGCTACTTAACATCGCTGGTGTTGGTCCAATTTTCGGCCCAATCATGGGTGCACTATACGGTCCAGCGGCAATGCTTTGGATTGTTGTCGGTTGTATTTTTGCTGGCGCAGTACACGATTACTTCTCAGGCATGCTTTCAGTGCGTAACGGCGGCGCATCTGTACCTACTATCACAGGTCGCTACCTAGGTAATGGCGCAAAACACTTTATGAATATTTTTGCCATTGTCCTACTGCTTCTTGTTGGCGTAGTGTTCGTTTCTGCTCCTGCAGGCATGATTACTAACCTCATCAATGATCAAACAAGCTTGAGCGTAAGCATGACTACAATGGTTATCGCTATCTTCGCTTACTACATCATTGCGACGATTGTTCCTGTCGATAAAATCATTGGCCGCTTCTACCCACTGTTTGGCGCTCTACTTATCTTTATGTCTGTTGGTCTAATGACAGCCGTTGCGTTTTCTAGCGAACACACAGTAATGGGTGACTTCCAAGTTTCAGACATGTTCTCGAACCTTAACCCAAATGATATGCCACTATGGCCAGCACTGTTCATCACTATCGCATGTGGCGCGATCTCTGGCTTCCACGCGACTCAGTCTCCACTGATGGCACGTTGTATGGAAAACGAGAAAAACGGTCGTTTCGTCTTCTACGGAGCAATGATTGGTGAAGGTGTTATCGCGCTAATCTGGTGTGCTATCGCTCTGTCTTTCTTCGGCTCTCTAGACGCACTATCAGAAGCTGTGAAAAACGGTGGCCCTGGTAACGTGGTATACAGCGCATCATTTGGTCTGCTTGGTGTGTTCGGTGGTATCCTTGCGTTCCTAGGTGTGGTTATCCTACCAATTACGTCTGGCGATACAGCATTCCGTTCAAGCCGTCTGATCCTTGCTGAATACTTCAACATGGAACAAAAGACGCTACGTAACCGCCTACTGATGGCACTTCCACTGTTCGTTATCGGCGGTATCTTAACTCAAGTAGACTTCGGCATTATCTGGCGCTACTTCGGTTTTGCTAACCAAACAACAGCAGTAATGATGCTTTGGACTGCGTCCGCTTACCTACTACGTCACAACAAGCTGCACTGGATTACCACTATCCCTGCTATCTTCATGACCACGGTATGTGTCACGTTCATCTTAAACAACAGCTCGCTAGGTTTTGGCCTGCCAATGCAACTATCAACTATCGTCGGTATTGTGTTTGCCCTAGCTGTGACTGGTTACGTTATCAAAACCTCTAAGGGTAAAGGTGAAACTGAACTGGCTGACGAAGAGAAACCACAAGCCGTATCAGAAACAGCGTAATACTCGTCACATCCGAGTGACTAAGATAAGAGCCTGCCAATTGCAGGCTCTTTTTGTTTTATACCCAAGTCACTTTAAGATTCAGAACTCGGAGCGCAGCGCCATGTATTTAGGTGTCTTTATTTATCTGAGCCAAGTATCTTGAGGTGACTTAGGTATACAATAACAACATTGATTCTAGGTTAGGTTCACTATGGAACTGGTCATTTCCCTTTTACAACAGATGTGTGTTTACTTAGTTTTGGCTTACATGCTAAGTAAAACGCCAATCATCTTACCTTTGCTGAGTATTTCTTCGCGCTTAAGCCACCGCCTAATTTGTTACGTACTTTTCTCTGGCTTTTGTATTCTCGGCACCTATTTCGGTCTGCACATCAACGATGCTATTGCTAATACTCGCGCGATCGGCGCGGTCATGGGCGGGCTGTTTGGTGGCCCAGTGGTGGGTTTCGCCGTCGGATTTACTGGTGGCATCCATCGATACTCTCTTGGTGGCTTTACTGACCTCGCCTGCGCAATTTCAACCACCGCCGAGGGTGTAATTGGTGGCTTGCTCCACGTTTACCTTATCAAGCGAAATAAAGGCGCATTGCTGTTTAATCCAAGCGTCGTATTCAGCGTCACGTTTGTTGCAGAAGTTGTGCAAATGATTTTGCTGCTCGCCGTCGCTAAACCCTTTGATCAAGCCTATGAGCTGGTGTCTGCCATTGCAGCACCGATGATCATCGCGAACTCATTTGGTGCGGCATTGTTCATGAGTATCCTGCAAGACAGAAAAGCGATCTTTGAAAAGTTTTCTGCGACGTTTTCGCGTCGAGCACTCACCATTGCTGATCGCTCAGTGGGAATTCTAAGCAACGGCTTCAACACCGAAAACGCTGAGAAAATCGCGCGTATTATTTATGAAGAAACCAAAGTGGGCGCTGTCGCGATTACCGACCAAGAAAAAATCTTGGCGTTTGTGGGCATTGGCGATGATCACCATAAACCGAACACGCCGATTTCATCGCAAAGCACATTAGACTCCATGGAGAAAAACGACATCATTTATCTTGATGGCGCAGAACGTCCATACCAATGTTCCATCGCAAAAGACTGCAAACTTGGCTCCGCGCTGATCATCCCACTGCGTGCGGGAAAAGAGGTCATTGGTACCATTAAGCTGTATGAACCGAAGCGTAAATTGTTCTCCACGGCCAACATGTCAATGGCGGAAGGGATAGCTCAGCTTCTCTCTAGCCAAATCTTGTATGGCGACTACCAACAACAACAAGCCTTACTCGCTCAAGCAGAAATCAAATTGCTTCACGCTCAGGTGAATCCACACTTTTTGTTTAATGCACTCAATACCATTAGTGCGATTACTCGTCGTGATCCTGATAAAGCACGTGAGTTGATCCAAAATTTATCGCACTTTTTCCGTAGCAATTTAAAGCAAAACATTAATACCGTGACGCTAAAAGAAGAGCTAGCGCATGTGAACTCGTACTTGAGCATCGAGAAAGCCCGCTTTACGGACCGCTTAGAGGTTGAAATCGATATTCAGCCTGAATTGCTGGACATCAAATTGCCAAGCTTTACACTCCAGCCTTTGGTTGAGAATGCCATTAAGCACGGCATTTCAAACATGCTTGAAGGTGGTAAAGTTCATATATACAGCGAAGCACACCCACAAGGTCATTTGATTACTGTCGAAGACAATGCTGGCAGTTTTGAACCGCCAAAAGAAAACCACTCCGGGCTAGGTTTAGAAATTGTCGACAAACGTCTCACTAATCAATTTGGGCGTGATGCATCGCTAAAAATTACGTGCGAGCCACATCAATTTACTAAAATGAGCTTTATCATTCCCCCAAAATCATAAAAGCACGCTGAAGCAATAAAGGTAATGTTGGATGTTAACCGCACTCGTCATTGATGATGAACAGTTTGCTCGTGAAGAGCTGACAGAGTTATTGGATGAAACAGGACAAGTTGAAGTGGTGGGCAATGCCTCAAACGCGATCCTTGGTCTAAAAAAAATCAATGAGCTCAAACCTGATGTGGTGTTTCTCGATATCCAAATGCCTCAAGTCACTGGGATTGAACTACTTGGAATGCTTGATCCAGAAACCATGCCTTATGTGGTTTTTGTCACGGCTTACGACCAGTATGCAATTCAAGCGTTTGAAGACAACGCCTTTGATTACTTGCTCAAACCTGTCGACCCATGCCGTTTAACCAAAACGGTCAAACGGCTAAATAAAGTCATTAGTCAATCCGCCCTAACTCAACAGCTGTCTGCTATTACGCCCGACACTTTAGATCAGATTCCGTGCATCGGGCACAACCGTATCGTGATCATGGCCACCGACACGGTAGAATGTGCTTACAGTGATATCAGCGGCGTGCATGTACGCTCCACCAGCCAAGCCGCGAGCACTCAACTGACATTAAAAACCCTAGAAGAGAAAACCCCACTGGTACGCTGTCATCGCCAATACTTAGTCAGTATTAAGGCCATCAGCGAAATCAAATTACTAGAAAACGGATTAGCAGAAATCATCACCAAAACTGGCTTTGAGATACCAGTAAGCCGCCGCTACCTTAAAGTGCTCAAAGAGATGCTGGGCATTAGCCACTAACACAAAAAGTTCACACATCACCGCTGAGTTTCCGCTAGCGTATAAATAAGACGCTCCGAAAAGACGAGGCGATGATGTATAAAGTTTTGTTCATATGTAAGCACAATGCTGGACGAAGTGTGCTCGCTGAGTCGATCGCAACCCATATCCTACCAGCAGATTTTAGTGTCGCCAGCGGTGGCTCTCATCCCACAGGCAAAGTTCACCCGGTGGTGCAAAAATATTTAGATGACCACCAACTTCCCATTCCACATATCCACACCCACTCATGGGAAGAGCGAACTCAGTTTCTTCCTGACATCGTTATTATTCTCTGTGACTCTTTACATCAAGAGGCAGCTCCTCAGTGGCTTGCGGGTGGCGTTCGAGTAAACTGGCAAGTCGATGCCTTTCCGACCGATGTCTCTGATGAATACATGTACGCACATTGCGAAAGGGTTGCTCAGTTGCTTGAGCGAAGAATCACGAAGATGTCCGATATGATTATCGATGGTTTAGGGAAAGACCAAATTCGTGATTACCTAAATGAACTGAGAGAGATGTAAAAAAGGCGACCCTCTGGTCGCCTTTTGAATATTCGATAAATGGAGATTAATCCACTTGCTTGATTTGCAGTTCTTTGGGTACTTCAAAGAACATATTCTCTTCACGACCAAGTACTTCATCGACCGCTTCGGCACCGACGAGTTCTTTGATTCGCTCTAGAATCTGATTAACGAGCTCTTCCGGAGCAGATGCCCCCGCAGTCACGCCGACCTTTGTTTTGCCTTCGAACCATTCAGGTTTGATATCTTCCGGACAGTCGGTTAAGTAGCCAGGTGTCCCTAGCTTTTCAGCTAGCTCTTTAAGACGTGTAGAGTTTGATGAGTTTTTCGAACCCACCACAACCATCACATCTACGTCACCCGCTAATTCACGTACGGCATCTTGGCGGTTTTGTGTCGCGTAACAGATATCGTCTTTACGTGGTCCTTGGATATCTGGGAAGACGCGGCGTAGCTCTTCGATAACATCGGCAGTTTCATCTACAGAAAGTGTCGTTTGGCTTACGTAATGAAGATCAGATGGATCTTTCACAATCGACTTCAGTTTCTCAACATCGGCCGGGGTTTCAACCAAGTACATACCACCGGTTTCACTCGCGTACTGCCCCATTGTGCCTTCCACTTCAGGGTGACCTGCGTGACCAATCAGAACCACTTCCATATTGCGGCGGCTTGCTCGCGCTACTTCCATATGCACTTTGGTTACCAACGGGCACGTCGCGTCAAATACCGTCAAATCTCGCTGCTTGGCTTCCTGACGAACCGCCTGCGATACACCATGAGCAGAAAAAATCACAATGTTGTTGTCTGGCACTTCATGCAGCTCTTCAACGAAGACAGCGCCACGTTGTTTTAGCCCTTCAACCACAAAACGGTTATGCACCACCTCATGACGAACATAAATCGGTGGCTGATACATCTCTAGCGCACGCTCTACGATGCTAATCGCACGGTCTACACCAGCACAAAAGCCGCGTGGGTTAGCTAATAGGATTTTCATTTCATTGCTCATGGAAATTATCTTTATTGGGTTCGCTATTCTACTGACAAAATTTCAACTTCGAAAGTCACGTCTTGTCCCGCTAGAGGATGGTTGAAGTCCACAGTGACTGAATCGCCTGCAATCTCTGTAATAATGCCCGGGATTTCCATGCCATCAGGGCCACTGAAGGCCATGATTGTACCCACTTCTACTTCTGCATCACCTACAAACTTAGTGCGATCCATATGGTGTACATGGTCTGGGTTTGGCATGCCAAACGCGTCTTCTGCTTTTAGCTCAATCGCTTTTTGGGCGCCTGTTTCTAAGCCTATTAAGCACTGCTCAAAGTTTTCACTCAAGCTGCCATCACCCATAACAAATTTCGCTGGTTTACCCATGTTATGTGTACTATCCGCAACCGATCCGTCTTTCATTTTAATCGTAAAGTGAAGGGTTACTACAGATTCATTGGTTATTGTTGTCACGTTACTGCTTCCTTGTTCTTGGGTTATTACGCTGTCAGCTTGGTCTTTTTATACATTGATATGCTGATTGGCGCTCCAACATAATAAAAAGCGTCGCCCGAATCAACGGGCGACGCTTAGGGTTATTCAACTTTTCGCAATATACACTGCCACTACTTAGGCTTTCGCCTCGTCTTTCTTTCGAAAGCCGTCAAGAATAATCATCGCGGCACCAATACAGATCGCCATGTCTGCAAGGTTGAACGCTGGCCAGTGATAATTACCCCAGAAAAAGTCCAAATAATCCACGACAAACCCATGTATTACTCGGTCGAATACGTTGCCTACTGCGCCACCAATAATCATGGCATAAGCAATATTATTCCATTTCTCTTTCGCTGGTAGTTTGCTCATCCAGTAAGTCAAAAGACCTGTAACGATAAAAGCAATACCTGTAAATAACCAACGTTGCCAGCCCGCTTGATCACTCAAAAAGCTAAAAGCAGCACCATAGTTATGCACGTACAAAAGATTAAAGAATGGCAAAATTTCTATGCGGTTTGCCCAGCCATATCCCATGTTGTTCATTACAACATACTTAATGCCAATATCAGCTAAAAAGATAACCACCGCTAACCATAACCAGCGAATACCAGATTGCTTTAAAGACAGTGCTTTTTCACTCATTACTTTACCTACAAACAGCCCCAGTAAATACTGGGGCTGTTAATTTTAAAAAAAGTTCAGTCGTTCTAGGTAATTACGCGAATTTACGTACTTCACCTTCGCCTTCTACGTTAGATACACAACGACCACAGATTTTCTCGTGACCTTCAATTGTGCCTACGTCTGGCGTGTGGTGCCAACAACGATCACACTTCTCGCCTTCAGCTGCTGCTACTTCAACAAACAAGCCTTCGATATCCGTGGCTTGTGCTGCATCAGTCTTCTCACCTAGAGGCTTAACTTTCGCCGCAGAGGTTAGTAGAACAAAGCGCAGTTCATCTTCAAGTTTGTTGATCTTCGCTGCTAAAGCGTCATCAGCAAATAGAGTCACTTCAGCTTGTAGTGCACCACCGATGGTTTTCTCTTTACGCGCATCTTCTAGAAGTTTGTTTACTGCACCACGAACCGCTTGGATCTCAGCCCAGAATTCATTGTTCAGCTCTTCACCTTCAGCAAGGCCGAATAGACCGTCGAACCACTCACCAGTGAATACGAACTTGTCGCGCTCGCCTGGCATTTCGTTCCAAATTTCATCTGCAGTGAACGACATGATAGGAGCCATCCAACGAACAAGCGCTTCAACAATGTAGTAAAGCGCAGTCTGACAGCTACGTTGAGCGTTGCCGCCACGTTTTGCTGTGTACTGACGGTCTTTAATTACGTCTAGGTAGAAAGAGCCCATTTCGATCGAACAGAATTGCATTAGACGCTGAGTCACACCGTGTGTGTTGTACTCTTCGTATGCTTTAACAATCTCTTCTTGTGCTGCTAGCGCACGACCAACTGCCCAGCGATCTAGCGCAACCATCTCTTCAACAGGAACGATGTCTGTTTCTGGGTTGAAGCCGCTCAGGTTAGCTAGGAAGAAGCGAGACGTGTTACGGATACGACGGTAAGCATCTGCACTGCGTTTTAGGATTTCATCCGAAACCGCAACTTCACCAGTGTAGTCTGTTGAAGCAACCCATAGACGAAGAATGTCAGCACCTAACTTGTTAGTTACGTCTTTTGGCGCAACCACGTTACCGATAGATTTAGACATCTTACGACCCTGACCATCAACCACGAAACCGTGTGTCAGTACTTGTTTGTAAGGCGCTTCGTCTTTCATCGCGATAGATGAAATTAGAGAAGATTGGAACCAACCACGGTGTTGGTCAGAACCTTCTAGGTATAGGTCTGCACTGTTGCCGTTGTACTCTTCACGAGCATCAACAACGGAGAAGTGAGTGACACCTGAATCGAACCATACGTCTAGCGTATCTAGTACTTTTTCGTATTGGTCAGCGTCAGCACCTAGTAGTTCAGCGGCATCTACATCCCACCATGCTTGGATGCCTTTCTCTTCAACCAACTTCGCGACTTTTTCAATCAGCTCTAGTGTGTTTGGATGAAGTTCTGATGTTTCTTTATGAACAAACAGAGCGATTGGCACACCCCAAGTACGCTGACGAGAGATACACCACTCAGGGCGACCTTCGATCATACCTTCGATACGGCTTTGTCCCCACTCAGGCATCCACTGAACACCTTTGATAGCTTCTAGTGCTTTTGTACGTAAACCAGCTTGGTCCATTGATACAAACCACTGAGGCGTTGCGCGGAAGATGATTGGAGTCTTATGACGCCAACAATGTGGGTAGCTGTGCTCGTAAGCGTGGTGATGTAGCAGAGCACCTTTTTCTTTCAGTACTTCTACTACTGCATCGTTCGCTTTAAATACGTGCTGACCAGCGAATAGCTCAGTGTCTGGCAGGTAAACACCGTTTGAGCCAACTGGGTTTGCTACTTCTAGGTTGTACTTGTTACCAACCGCGAAGTCTTCTTGACCGTGACCAGGTGCAGTGTGAACAACACCAGTACCTGAATCAGTCGTAACGTGATCACCTAGGATCGCCGGCACAGTGAAATCGTAGAATGGGTGTTGGAATTGAGAAAGCTCTAGAGCCGCACCTTTAGCAAAACCAAGGTTGTGGAAGTGCTCGATACCAGCACGGTCCATAACGTCTTTCGCTAGTTCAGCTGCAACGATGATACGTTCAGGTTGCTCGCCTTCAACTTGGATAAGTACATACTCAAGGTCATCACGTAGACACACAGCACGGTTCGCAGGAAGCGTCCAAGGAGTTGTCGTCCAGATGACAATAGAGATATCGCCTTTACCTTCATGGCCTTCAGTCAGCTCAAACTTAGACAGAAGCGCAGCTTCGTCAGCCGCTTTAAAACGAACGTCGATAGATGGCGATACTTTATCTTTGTATTCTACTTCCGCTTCAGCAAGAGCAGAACCACAGTCTGTACACCAGTGAACAGGTTTGAAACCTTTTAGCAGGTGACCATTGCTTGCGATCTTACCAAGAGCACGAATAATGTTCGCTTCAGTTGCGAAATCCATAGTGCGGTATGGCTTGTCCCACTCACCCATGATACCAAGGCGTTTGAAGCTCTCTTTCTGACCTTCAACCTGACCTGCTGCGTATTCACGACATTTCTCGCGGAATTCTGCTGCCGTCACTTTTTGGCCTGGCTTGCCTACTTTTTTCTCTACCATTAATTCAATAGGTAGACCGTGGCAGTCCCAGCCAGGAATGTAAGGTGCGTCAAAACCTGAAAGTGTTTTGGATTTAATAATAATGTCTTTAAGAATCTTGTTTAGTGCGTGACCAATATGAATGTCACCATTTGCGTAAGGAGGGCCATCGTGCAATACGAATGACTTTTTGCCTTTCTTAGCTTTACGGATTTCACCGTAAAGATCTTCTTTGTACCAACGCTTAAGCATTTCTGGCTCACGATTGGCCAGATTGCCGCGCATTGGAAACCCTGTTTCAGGTAAGTTCAGGGTATCTTTATACTCACTCATCGATTCTTAATTCCGTTATATTGGGCGAAAATTAGACATTATGTTGAACGGTGGAATAAACCGCTCAACGCTTAAGCTGACGCAGCCACACCCTTGCTGCTTCAGCATCCAATTCGATTTGTTGTTTAAGTGCTTCAAACGACTCAAACTTTTGCTCATCTCGAAGTTTATGCAAAAGTTCCACTTCTAGTTGCTTGCCATATAAATTGGCATGAAAGTCGAATAAGTGTACTTCTAACTGCTGGCGAACGCCATTGACAGTCGGTCTTTGACCAATATTAGCGACACCACCAATTGGCTTATTTCCTAAGCCAAGCGCTTGAACAACATAGACTCCGGAGACCGGAGAAACACAGCGTTTCAAAGGAATATTCGCAGTAGGAAAACCTATCGTTCTTCCCAGCTTTCTTCCGTGAGAAACACGACCGCTGATGCTGTAGTTTCTTCCCAGCATCTGTTGCGCGGAATGCAAATCGTCACGCGCCAGCGCTTGACGGATAGCCGTACTGCTGACACGTAATTGTTGTAAACAAAAGCTCTGGGTACTCACGACATCAAAACCGTACTTTTCCCCTGCTTCCTGCAGCATTGCAAAGTTACCTGTACGGCCTTTGCCAAAGCAGAAATCATCACCAACGACAAGAAACTTAACACCCAAACGCTCGACCAACAAGTCACGGATAAATTCTTCCGCGGTTAAACTTGCAAAATGACGATTGAAATTGACGCAGAGCAAGCGATCAATATCGAGCTTACTCAATTGCACGAACTTATCGCGTAATCGCGTCAACCGTGCAGGTGCCTTATCTTTGGCAAACAGCTCCATCGGCTGAGGTTCAAAGGTCATCACAACAGAAGGCAATGATAGCCTGTCCGCTTGCTCAGACACTTGCTGCAATACTTGTTGATGGCCTTTATGGACACCATCGAAATTGCCAATAGTCAGCACGCAACCATGATGTCGCGGGGTGATATTGTGAATGCCTCTAATCAGTTCCATTGGATACTGCTTTCTGCCTCTGTTTTTACTTTACACTGTGTGAAACTGACGGATTATATACTAATCACCCTTAGTCTGTCCCAGCTTTTAGGTCTTTTAAGCGTGCACCAGTTAAAAATAGAACCACTAGGTAAACCACGGCTCCTAGAGCGATCAACATTCCTAGTACACCGCTGCGGTGAGCAAAGCTCCAATCGAGCCACACTGACATGTCTTCCAATTGCCATAAGATCGCAGCCACCATCGCCGCACCTGCAATAACCAAACGTATAATAAAGAAGACGGTTCGTTTGGTGATTTGGTATACCCCTGCGATATGTAGACCACGATACAGCAATGCCATATTTACGAACGCCGAAAGTGCCGTCGCGATAGCCAAACCAACGTAGCCATAAAAGTACGCAAAAATTGCGTTAAACACCATGTTTGTCACCATCGCAATGATGCCGTACTTTACTGGCGTTTTAGTATCTTGGCGCGAGTAATAACCTGGCGCGAGAACCTTAATCAACATGAAGTTCAACAAACCTGAAGCGTAGGCAAAAAGCGACAATGATGCTTGATGTACGTCTTGAGGAGAAAATTCACCTCGCATAAACAGAACCATCAGCATAGGTTTTGCCAGTACCATCAGACCAAGCATTGCAGGAAGGCCAAGCAAGATCACCATGCGCACCCCCCAATCCATGGTTTGTGCGAAGCCTTCACTTTGTGCGTCAACGTGTTTACGTGAAAGCGCGGGTAAAATCACAGTCGCAATCGCAATACCGAACAGGCCTAAAGGAAATTCCAATAAGCGGTCTGAGTAATACAGCCAGCTGATCGAACCGGTTTGCAAAAAACTGGCGATGAACGTATCAAACAACAGGTTAATCTGACTGACCGATACGCCAAATAAAGCGGGGATCATCAAAGTACGGATTTTCACTACACCCGGATCGCGCCAGCCCCATTTTGGCTTAACCATGACGCCTGCTTTAATAAGGAAGGGAATTTGGAATAAGAACTGGACCAAACCACCTAAGAAAACACCAATAGAAAGCCCTATTTCTGGCATTTCCATTTGCGGCGAGATAAACCACGCCGCCAAAATAATCATCACATTGAGGAAAACAGGGGTAAAGGAGGAGACCGCAAATTTACCTAATGTATTGAGGATAGCGCCCGATAGAGCGACAAAGGTAATGAACCATAAATAGGGAAAGGTGATTTTGAGCATCACGCTAGCAAGCTCAAACTTTGCTGCAGCCGGGCCACCATGCATCCAGTCAAGGAACCAACCAAAACCAAACACTGCAGTGACCACGCCGGAGCCTAGGACACCTAAAATGGTAACAATAGAGACTATCACCCCTAACGTACCCGCCGCTCTAGCAATCAGTTCCCGAGTTTTATCCATGTCGCCTTGAGCATGGCTTTCCGTTAAAACAGGTACAAACGCTTGGGAAAAAGCCCCTTCAGCAAACAAACGTCGTAAAAAATTAGGAATTTTATTGGCGAAGAAAAAGACGTCTGCGCTTGCTCCTGCCCCCATTAAATTTGCCACTACAACATCACGAACTAGGCCAAGAACGCGGGAAATAAATGTCATAGCACTGACGATCATGCCAGACTTGAGTAGTCGTTTACTCACTGTAACCTCGGAATATCACCATAAGACAGCTAACCCTATACTGTTTCTCTGACAGGTGCTGTAAATAGACGTCAAAAATCTATCCGCGGGTTGTAAGGAATAAGTGTGCCTTTCGCGGATAATTATTAGCATTGGTATAAAAATGCTGTTAGAATCCCCGCCATCTTAACCGCGATAACCTCTCTTACCAAAATTTGTTTTGGCTTAGATCGGTTTTTGCACAAATCATTTGACATTTAAGCGCAAATGAGGGATATTCCTCGCCCTTAAATTGTCACAGAACTAAGTTTTTGGGAGTTAGACCCTTGGCAAATAGTAAATCTGCTAAGAAGCGCGCTATCCAAGCTGAGAAACGTCGTCAGCACAATGCTAGCCGTCGCTCAATGATGCGTACTTACATGAAGAAAACTGTTGCTGCTATCGAAGCAGGCGACAAAGAAGCTGCAACTGCTGCATTCGCTGTAGTTACACCTATCCTAGACCGCATGGCAACTAAAGGCCTTATTCACAAGAATAAAGCAGCTCGCCATAAGTCTCGTTTCGCTGCACAAATCAAAGCTCTTTAATAGAGTCCTGGTTTTACAGTGAAGAAAAAACCGACCTTGTGTCGGTTTTTTTATATCTACAAAATTTTCTTAATAAAAAAGCTGGCAATGCCAGCTTTTCTTTTTTCTGCACGCCTATTCAAAGGCATCAGCTTATTTACCTTATAAAGCTCAAACTGGAAAGCACCAATAAAACACTTGAGAACAAAGCAAATTGGTCGATGCGCAGCAACTCTACCATCAAAAGTTTAACGCCACTCTCAAATATTCCAACGAGTTAGATTCACAGCCTAAAATGAACGATATATTAGGTATATGTAATTAACGCTAAGCGCTTTCAGCACAATAAAGACTATGCAGTGTTTTTATTAACGCTTTCACTTCATCACTCTTTAATGTGTAGTACACGGTTTGTGCTTCTTTCCTTGTCGTGACTAGCTCATCACGGCGAAGCCAAGCAAGATGCTGAGATAATGCCGACTGGCTTAGCTCTAACTTTGCACACAGCTCTCCCACGGACAGCTCTTGGTTATGCAGCATACAAAGGATTTGTAGGCGTCTCTCGTTTGCCATCGCTTTGAGCAACACGACGGCTTTTGCGGAGTTCTGCTCCATTTCTTGTAGATTCATGTGTTGGACCTCTAGCTACAACTTACTTATTCCAACCCTGGCCAGCTTGTTGTGTTGCACTGATTTATATATCTAAGAAAATCAAGATACACTTCCAGAGTCTTCATTATTAGAACCTCTAATTTAGTTGTTAGTGATACACCAATATTATCCAACAAAGTGGAGAATTGATGCGCCATCAATAATTAATAGTTTTGCTCACTAAAACAAGTATCTTGAGTTACTTAGGTATTATTTAGAATTATATTTTTATTGATAGTAATCTATTTATTTGCGCAACGATACGGGTTTACTCAAACATTTGACTGAAATCAGCATCACAAACATTTTTTACCGCTGGGTGTTGGATCATTCGTTCCGCAAAAATCACGTAGTACTCTTCTTTTAACCCATCGACATGACCAATTAGCTGTAGATTTCGGTCGTCCTCAATCTCCGACATGTATACGGTCGGCGCTAAGAAAATCACATCATCGTGATACCGTGCGAAAGCCTTCATCAACGCGACATCATCAAATTCTCCCAACACATTAGGCTGAAGACCTTGACGATCAAACCACTGAATAACCTTACGCCCCATTGCTGTTCGGCTTGCAGGAATCAAAAGCTTTTTCTGTTCCAGAATCTCAGGGAAACGCACATTTTCAATTTCAGAAGAGGCGAAAAAGCTCATGCTGCTCTCACCTAGCTTTTTGCTATAAAGGCCAGGGCTTTGAGTTGAGTCAACGGGACAATCCGAGAGGATCATATCCAGCTTGTGCTGAGACAGTCGTTCAAGTAGCAATTCGTGGGTTGACTCATAACAGCGTAAATGAATACTGTTATCTTCCGGGACAGTCGTCATTAGTACTTTACTGACCAAGCGTTTAGATAACGCATCGGCTACGCCAACTTCAAACAGAATGTTCGAGTGCTGGCTGTAATTGACGATATCTAACATCTCATAACTCAAACCAAACATTCGGTCGGCGTACTTAAAAACAAGTTGCCCTAACTCAGTTGGCTCAACTGTACGACCATTTCGTTTGGTTAACTTTCCTTTCATGCGTTCTTCAAGCGCTTTAATCTGCCCTGTCACGGTTTGCGGTGTCAGGAAAAGCGCATCGGCCGCTTTAGTTACAGAGCCCTGTTTGCACACCATCCAGAAATAATATAGATGGTTGTAGTTTAGATGTGACATGATCAAGTCCCGAAAAGAAAGTGATGCTTTTTATACCAAATGTGACAGAGACAAACAATAAACTCGACAAAACCATACAATACATTACAAAAACATAAGTTTTACCGAATATATAAAATTAACACTGTCATAAAAATTGAACTGAGGCGCATTTTCTTTCTAAAGAAAACGCAAAAACCACACAAAACGAACGCCAAATTTATTCATTAAATTCAAACAGTTAAAAACCTTCACTTTTCCCTAATCACACCACTATCAAAAAGAACAATAAAAATTACTCACAGCAAGAAATCTGTAATATTACTGAAATATTTGTTCTCTAACATCGCCCGCAGTTTCAACTACAGACCGAAAAATGAACTGAAAGGTCAACGGAGAAAATTATGATGAACCAAGCTACTTCAACAGTGGCGCCAATTTCGAGCACTGCTCGTTGGTTACGCTGGGCTAACTTGGCATTCATGTTGTATCTGCTTCTTCTAGCAGTATCTATGGTTGGTAGTGGCTTCAAATGGGCAACTGGCGATCAAGCTAAGGTGCTATTTGAGTTTGCCGCTCACCCTGTTGCAGGTCTAATGATCGGCTTGGTGGCAACAGCCTTAATTCAGTCCTCAAGTACTGTAACGTCTATTATTGTAGGTTTGGTTGCAGGTGGCTTACCAGTAGAAACCGCGATTCCAATGGTAATGGGTGCCAATATTGGTACCACAGTGACCAATACGCTTGTTTCTCTTGGTCACGTACGTTGTAAAGAAGAGTTCAAACGTGCATTTGCAAGCGCAACTATTCACGACTTCTTCAACTTACTTGCTGTTGCTATTTTCCTTCCGTTGGAAATGATGTTCGGCATTTTAGAGAAAGTTTCTCATTGGCTTGTTTCTCCACTACTTGCTACTGGCGATATGAGCATTAAAGGCTTCAACTTCATTAAGCCAATAACAACACCAGTTGTGGGTGCAATTAAAGAGCCACTTTCAACATTCGGTGATACTGTTGGTGGCATCATGCTTATCGTTTTGGGTATTGCGACAATCTTCGTTGCAATTACGGTAATGGGTAAGCTAATGAAGAGCCTAATGGTTGGCCGCGCACGTGAAATTTTGAAAAACGCGATTGGTCGTGGCCCTATTCACGGTATTGTATCGGGTTCAATCGTGACTGTGTTGGTACAATCTTCATCAACAACAACTAGCTTGATGGTTCCACTTGTGGGTACAGGCGTTCTTAAAGTTCGTGATATTTACCCATTCACGCTAGGTGCAAACATTGGTACTTGTATTACGGCGCTACTAGCAGCAACAGCCGTATCGGGTGAGTTTGCGGTATTCGCGCTTCAAATCGCTCTGGTACACCTAGTATTTAATATCATGGCAACGCTGTTTATCTTTGGTATTCCGTTCCTACGTGAAATTCCAGTGAAAGGCGCTGAGATGATTTCTGAAATGGCTATCAAGAACAAAGCTGTTGTCGGTGGCTACCTAATGTCTGTATTCGTTATTTTACCAGGCGCGATCTTAGCCCTAACGACATAACAATAACTTACATACCATCGCTTATTGTTTAGGCTCCACATTGTGGGGCCTTTTTTGCGTTAATGACGCTGTTCAAATTCGTTGTCTGGTGATAATTTGAGCCATACCAGCATACTTATGCTGGGCTACCTCATTTGGAGTCGACAACATGACGCAGCTTAATGGCACTATTTCTGATCAGCTACTCGCAATAGACGAAAACCTAACTCAACTGGTTGCTGATATTGATATCCTCAGTAGCGTGAATCCTCTCAATTATGCTCAGGAAAGAGAGCGCTTTATTAAGAACAAATACTCTCAAGAGCCTAACTTCCAATACTCAACTACCAATCTAGATACTCACAGCGCAAAGCGACGTCTGTATGAACTGCCTTTAGAAAATATTCAAGACACCCAATTACAAAAGCTGTACGCGGATGTGATTCAGTCTTACGCAGATAAATTGGATCAAGTGAATACTATCGGTACACAAGAGTTTCTTTATAACTCCTTGCGCTATTACGGAGAGCCGAGCGCCAAAGATATTGCCAACGCCCATTTCATTTTACACCTTCCCACGGAAGAAGAGAGCAAACCGCAGCATGATAGCCGCGCGATAGCACACTTCATGCAAAACTTTGCTCAACGTAATGGATATGAGTGTGAAATACAGGTGTTGGATGGGATGTTAGCAAACGCACTCGTTTCGGGGTCTCGAGTCAAAATTAACCACGCAGCATACATCACGACCGATGAGTTAGAGGCTCTCGCACATCATGAAATGGGTGTACACCTTCTTACTACGCTTAACGGTCGTCAACAACCGCTAAAGGTCCTGAGCTTAGGGTGCCCAGCTAATACAAACACCCAAGAAGGGCTGGCTATATTGTGTGAATATCTGTCAGGACATTTCAGTATCAAACGCCTAAGAACCTTAGCCTTACGAGTCCTGGCGGTAGAGTCGATGATCAAGGATCGCGATTTCCGCCATACGTTCATGCTATTAAAAGAACAGTATAAAACGTCTGACCTTCAAGCATTTACAACGACTGCTCGTGTGTATCGAGGAGGCGGTTTGACGAAGGATTACTTGTACCTCAGGGGGTTCCGAGAGGTGCTCAATGCCTACGATAAACTGGGCGATGACTTTTCATTGTTGCTATGTGGAAAAACAGAACTGAAGTATTTTGAGCTTATCCGCTCATTAGTGAGGAAGCAAATATTCACCCAACCCAAGTTTATTAGCCCGGCACTGTCTGCGCCGAAGCAAACCAACCCTATTCACCGCTATATTGTCAGTGCACTCAAGTAATACCTTCAAAGTACAAAAAGCAAAAAAGCTCCATTTGGAGCTTTTTCATATCTTGAAGAATAATACTGGTTACACTGAGAATGGGTAACGAATAGGGTCGTGATGCTCGTATCCTTCAACCCAAAAGTCATCCAGTGTGACCCATGTTTCCAGATCTTCTAGAGATTTAATCTCTGGATTGATGTGGAACGTCGGCGCTTTTAATGGTTCACGTTTCAACTGAACATCACGCATCAGTTCAAGCTGATCTTCATAAATGTGCGCATTCACAATCTTATGAGAGGCCTGACCAGGTTTCTTGCCCGTGATTTGCGCCATGATCGCCAAGAACACGTAAACTTGAACCATATTGAAGTTTAAGCCAAGCGGTACATCACACGAACGCTGAGTACTGTTCAGGTAAAGCGTATCATCCAGCAATGAAAAATGGTGGCTATACATGCAAGGACGCAAGCACCCCATGTGGAATTCACCCGGGTTGTAGAAGTTCAAGATTTCACCGCGATCATCAACACCACGCGTTAAGTCATCCACTATCTTGCGTAATTGATCAACATGCCCGCCATCAGGCTTCGCCCATGCGCGCCCTTGGACACCGTAGACACGGCCCATGTCGTCTTCGCCCTTACGATATGGATTATTTAACCAAGCATCATTTAGGTTGGCATTGGCATCCCAGGTTTTCGTGCCCAGCTTACGAAAATCTTCCGCATTATCGTAACCACGAATGTACCCTAGTAGCTCTGCAACGGCCGCTTTCCAAAAACTTTTACGTGTGGTGACCAACGGAAATTGATTGTTCGCAACATCGTAGGTTAAATCCGCGTTGATTACGGTCAGGCAGCGCTTGCCTGTACGCTCATTTTCAACCCAAACACCTTGGTCAACGATGCGTTGACACAAATCTAAATACTGTTTCACACCAATACCTTACTTCGTCTTTTGTGGTAACTCGTCTTTGTAATGACCACGTTTGTATGCCCAAACCATCATTAGGACACCGATAACCACCATTGGCAGGGATAGAATCTGTCCCATGGAAATAAAGCCACCGAATAAACCCAAATGAGCGTCTGGTTCGCGCACGTACTCAACTAGGAAGCGGAATGTACCATATCCAGCTAAAAATAGCCCTGAAACAGAACCTAGAGGACGAGGTTTCTTGATGAACCAATTCAAGATGAAGAAAAGTACGATACCTTCAAGCACCATTTCATAAAGCTGCGATGGATGACGTGGCAGTGGACCGCCATTTGGGAAAACGATCGCCCAAGGTACATCTGTTACTCGGCCCCACAATTCGCTGTTCATGAAGTTACCTAAACGCCCCATACCCAAACCAAATGGCACAAGCGGCGCGATAAAGTCGGCAACGCCGAAGAACGTTCGCCCGTTTTTGTGTGCATACCAGAACATCGCGGTAATCACACCCAGTAAGCCACCGTGGAAAGACATACCACCGGTCCACACTTTAAACAGATACAAAGGATCAGCCAGGAAGAGCTCAAAATTGTAGAAAAGCACGTAGCCAACACGGCCACCAATCACCACGCCAAGGAAGCCTGCGAACAACAAATCAGAAACCTGTTCTCGTGTCCAACCACTTCCCGGCTTATCCGCACGTCGGTTCGCCAACCATAGGGCGAACATAAAGCCCACAAGGTACATCAAACCGTACCAACGAACCGAAACAGGACCAATAGAGATTAAAACCGGATCAATATTGGGAAATTCAATATATCCCTGAGACATAAATCATTCTCTTCTTATCACAAACAAAATAAATATACCCAAGTAACCTCTAGATGCTTGGTTCAGCGAGAATGACTTGGGTACAAATTTAGAGCAGCATGGTCGCTGCTACAAACATTAAGAACACCGCGAATATCTTTTTTAATACCGCAGTTGGAAGGTTAGTTGCCAGCTTCGCACCCACTTTTGTTGTGAGCATCGAGGCCATGGCAATCGCTAATAAAGCGGGAAGATAAACATAACCAATACTGTATGAAGGTAAGCCTTCCACTTTATAGCCATGTAAGATGAAACCGATCATACCAGAAATAGCAATCACGCAACCACAAACGGAAGATGAACCCACCGCTTTACGCATTTCTATCCCGTGTTTATTTAAAAATGGGACCGATAGTGAACCACCACCAATACCAGCAAGGCTTGATACAACGCCAATCCCCGTGCCATACACAACGGTCACCGGGCTGCTCGGCATAGGTTTACTGCTCGTAACTTTAATGGAACGAAACATTTGTACTGACAGGCAAAGAACAATGACACCAAATACTTTCGGCAAGTAGTGCGTAGGGATCCACTCAGCAATATTGGCACCGACAAAACCACCAATAACCACACCTGGCATCAACCATTTTACGACGAACATATCGACATTGCCGAGCTTAAGGTGATTCATCGCCGATGAGCCTGACGTGACAATAATACTCGCTAACGAAGTGGCTAGGGCCATGTGCATACTCATTTCTGGAGAGATTCCAGCAAGAGGAAGCAAATACAACAAGGCAGGAACAACAATCAAACCACCACCGATACCGAGTAACCCCGCCATCACACCCACAAAAGCGCCTAGCGCCAACAATAACAAAAATAAAGAGACGGTCACGATTTCCTACTTTTTACCTGCACGGATAAAGCCCGCAAAACCCTGTTGGATGAAGAAGTCATGCATCATTTGATGAATGTCCTCCCCGTAGGACTTTGTCATTGCTTGCTCCGCTAATTTTTCTAATTCTTCTTGTTGGCTATGACGAATCAAATATTTCACCTTAGCCACGTTGGAGGTGTTCATACTCAAACTGGTATACCCTAACCCAAGTAAGAGAAGAGCGCCAAATGGGTCGCCAGCTAACTCACCACAAATACACACTGGCACCTGATACTTATCGCACACGTCATGGATTTGCTTAAGCGCTAGCAGTACCGCAGGATGCATAGATTCATAGACATCCGCGACGCGGGAATTGTTCCTATCAACTGCTAATAAATACTGGGTTAAATCGTTTGTCCCGACAGAAACAAAATCAACACGGTGAGCAATCGTTGGCAATAAATACACCATTGATGGCACTTCGATCATGACCCCAACTTGTGGGAACTGAATTCTATCATCAAGCAACACGGCTTCACTGTGAGCTTGATTAATCAAGCTAATGGCATCGTCTAGCTCTTTTACCCCTGACACCATTGGCAATAAGATACTTAAGTTTCCGCTTTCTGCACTCGCCCTTAACATTGCACGCAACTGGATCAAGAAAATATCTGGGTGATCCAATGTAAAACGAATGCCACGCCAGCCTAGAAACGGATTATCTTCTTCGATGGGCAAATACGGCAAAGGTTTGTCACCACCAATATCCAAAGTGCGCATCACCACTCGTTGATTCGGATAGCTGTTAAGTATTGCTTGGTATTGATGATACTGCTCATCTTCCGACGGAAAGTGATGCTGAAGTAAAAATGCAATCTCAGTTCGGTACAACCCAACTCCATCAACACCTGTATTGATGGCAATATTACTGTCTGCACTGAGCCCCGCATTGAGCATAATTTCGATGTAGTGATTGTCTTGCGTAACCGCTGGGAGTGCGAGGTCCTTGTTTACCATTGCAAACAATTCTGACTCTTCACTCACTAAGCTGCGATACTCTCGCAATAATTGACGGTTTGGCTCTAGGAAGATCTCGCCCGTATAACCATCCACTATCCCGAGTTTGCCATTGACCACATCCGGGTTAATGTTGGCGCCCATGACAGCGGGAACTCCAAGTGCGCGAGACAAAATAGCCGCATGAGAGTTCGCGCCACCTTCTAGTGACACGACGGCTAACAAAAACTCTTTAGGTACAGACGCGAGCAAGGTGGCTGTGAGTTCACTCGCCACCAAAATAATGGGACGATCAATTGCAGAATTTTCTTGCTCACTGTTATGTAGAAAATAGAGCAGCCTTTGCCCTAACTCTCGGATATCTTGCGCTCTTTCACGCATGTAGACATCCGACATTCTGGCAAATCGATTCGAGTATGATTCTACCACTTGGCGTAACGCCCAATCTGCCCTGTCTCCTTTTTCAATCTGTTTCTTCAAATCACCACGAAGCATCGGGTCATTGAGTAAGTGCGTAAACAGATCGAAGATCGCCAGCGCATCTTTGTTGATTTCACTGTCCAGCTTTTTCCGCATACGGCGAAAATCATTTAACGCTCGCTCTATGGCCACCAGCAATGTCTCGTGCTCACGTTCCTTATCTAACGTGGACGATGGGAAAACATCCGATAAACTCGGTTGGGTATTGTCGAACCAAAACTCTCCAATCGCGACACCAGTAGATGCAGGCAAACCTTTTAATACCGTGGGTTTAGATGCCAACTGCCAATGCCCAAGATTCTGCGCATGCGCAATAAGCACTGCTAGCTGAGCGGACAACGTGACAAGAAACGACTCTTCCATTTCACTGAACAAGCGCGGTGTTTTTTGCTGGATCACCAACACACCTAAAACTTGTTTTCGATGAATGATTGGAGTGGCTAAAAAGGAGTGGTAAATCTGTTCGCCGAGTTGAGGGAAGAATTTAAACTCGGGATGTTTTGAGGCTTCGGCAAGGTTGAGTGGCTCTGCGCTTCGTTTAACCAACCCAACCAAGCCTTCATTGAAGTTGATATGAATACTATCACCTTCAAAAATAAGGCCTTGAGTTGCCATTAACTCAAGGCGCTGCATTTCTTCATTAGCAAGATAGATAGTACAGCACTCAGTGCGAAGGGCAGCACAAGTCTCTTTCACCAATATATCGAGTGCCAGATGCACATCATCGACCCTGGAGACTTTCTCAACTATTTCCCTTAGCTGACTGAGCATGATTATCCTCTACGTTGCTTTTTTCTTTTCCCTTTCGCTTTTCTCTCTCGAAAAGGCATGGCTAAGGATGCAAACTCTTTCATCGCTCGTCGATAAACATCTCGCTTGAAAGAAACAACTTGCCTAACTGGATACCAGTAACTCACCCAGCGCCAACCATCAAATTCAGGGGATTTTCCGCGTTGCATATTAATGCGAGATTCATCGCATTCTAATCTCAGCAGAAACCATTTCTGTTTTTGGCCGATACAAACAGGCTTGGAGTCCCAACGCACCAATCGTTTTGGTAGCTTATATCTTAACCAATGACGACTTGTTGCAATGATCTTAACGTCTTTTTTCGTTAAACCGACTTCTTCATATAACTCCCTGAACATGGCTTGTTCAGGAGTTTCACCTTCGTCAATTCCACCTTGTGGGAATTGCCATGAGTGTTGCCCGTATCGTTTAGCCCAGAAGACCTGACCATGGTTATTACATATCACAATACCAACATTAAGTCGGTAACCATCGCCATCTATCACTGGCTAACCTCTATGAATAAATTTTTTATTACCGTGATTTTTCCACATATCCCCATTACTAGCAAACTTACTGATGTGATATGAGCAAGATTTATTACCTTTTCACCATATTTGGATATCTTTTAATCACATCATACCTTATCAACACAAGAGTGAGACATTGCCCACATTTATTCACCTTTTCTGTGAATAACTTTGTGAAGAATTCAATTCAAATGAGTAATTCAGTTCAATCCCATCAAAAGCAAAACAAATAAAGAAACAAGAAAATAAACATAAAACATTGATAGAAAAGTATTTATTTTTAAAAATAACGATAAATCGATCTTCAGTTTCTTGATGATCTTTTCACCAAACTCAGATCGGTCAAAGATCCACCAATAGGCTATTTATCCACACTCCCCTGCTATTCGTTTAGATGATTACAACAAAATCAACCCCAAAAATGCATTTTAACCCCTGTTTATTCATACAGACCCCGTCAGGATCTTATCAATACCTCCTCCATCTGTGGATAAGTTATGAATTGATCGTTCTTACACCGCCTCGGTGAAATCTTAAACAGTAGATTTGGCCGGAGTTTGATAAACTATATTTTTTGTAATACCACCTTGTGACTATGAAACCAGAACCACAAACAGAAGCAGAGCTATTGGAACGCGCTCATGATATGGCAGGACTTAGCTTTGCAGAGCTGGCCGCCGAGGCGAATATGATTGTTCCTGAAAACTTAAAACGTGATAAAGGTTGGGTGGGTCAATTACTCGAATGGCATTTGGGCGCTCCGGCTGGCAGTAAACCTCAACAAGATTTCGCAAAACTAGGGATCGAGTTGAAAAGTATTCCGATCAGTTACTCTGGCAAACCTTTAGAAACAACCTTTGTTTCTGTGGCTCCCCTCACTGGTGTTCATGGTCTTACATGGGAAACAAGTCATGTTCGAAACAAGCTATCTCGTGTGCTTTGGGTACCAGTGGAAGGGGAACGAGAAATTCCACTTGCAGAAAGACGTGTTGGTAGCCCACTGATTTGGTCACCAGACAACGAAGAAGAGCGTATTTTACGAAACGACTGGGAAGAGCTAATGGAGATGATCGTCTTGGGGAAATTTGATCAAATTTCCGCCAGACACGGAGAAGCGCTACATCTTCGCCCTAAAGCCGCGAATGCAAAAGCCCTCACCGAAGCATATAGCTCAAATGGCAAGCCGATAAAAACTCTGCCCCGAGGTTTTTACCTCAGAACACAGTTTACTGAGCAGATCTTACTCAAGCACTACATCAGCACGCCATCTGAGTAATGTTGTTTCCACCATTTAGTGCGTCACGAGCGATAACTCGATATCACAGTACGAGGCTGCCTCTTCAGTGCCACATTCGTCATACGCATTGTGCAGCCTTAAGTACGCTTTATCTACCCCTAACCTCAGCAGCTCTTCTTTCACCAAATCTAGCGAACCGAAATGTATCGGATCTTCACCGTCTTTAATCGGCTCAAGTTGATGCTTGTACTCCACTGCTAGCAAATAGTCAGAGACATCAGAACACCCAATCACAAATACTTTGGGAGTTTTATAAGTATCTTTATGGGGACCGTGTAACCACATGTCCAATTGATGCTTCTGCATAACGTACCTCCTTTACACGATCATTTAAGTGTAGTTAGGCTATGTATAGCTTTCGAGTTTGGTCTTCCTTTATACGTAAATCATTTGCGATAGCGGTTAAAAATCCCCTATATTGGAATCACTTATTTAGTCGGTAACTCTTCAAGGACGTGATATGCAATACACAAAACTACCGCACTCATCACTTGAGATCAGTAAAATCTGCCTCGGAACCATGACGTTTGGCGAGCAAAATACAGAAAAGGACGCCTTTGAACAGCTCGACTTTGCCCTTGATCATGGGGTGAATTTCATTGATACCGCAGAGATGTACCCTGTACCTCCCAAAGCGGAAACGCAAGGACTCACCGAGCAATACATCGGGAATTGGTTAGCAAAGAGCGGCAAACGTGAAAAAGTTGTGCTGGCAACAAAAGTGGCTGGCCCTCGCGGTGTCCCTCACATCCGAGACAACATGAGCCTTAATCGTCGCCACATCCATACAGCAATTGATGACAGCCTTAACCGCCTGCAAACGGATTATGTCGATTTATACCAATTACATTGGCCTCAACGTCAAACTAACTGCTTTGGTCAACTCAACTACCCTTACCCAGACAAGCAAGAAGAAGTCACATTAATTGAAACCTTGGAAGCGCTGACTGAGCTAGTGAATGCAGGCAAAGTACGCTACATCGGTGTATCAAACGAAACGCCATGGGGTGTGATGTCATTACTGCGTTTAGCTGAAAAGCATGATTTGCCACGCATTGTCTCGATTCAAAACCCATATAACTTGTTGAACCGCAGCTTTGAAGTGGGCTTGTCTGAAATCAGCCACTATGAAGGTGTCCAGCTACTGGCCTACTCTCCACTGGCATTTGGCTGCCTAAGCGGCAAATACTTGAATGGTGAGAGACCAGAGGGTGCTCGATGCACGAAGTGGGAGCGTTTTGCGCGCTACTTTACTCCTCAGGGGATAAAAGCGACCGAAGCTTACGTCAATTTAGCCCAAGAGCATGGTTTGGATCCTGCACAAATGGCACTCGCATTTGTCAATCAGCGCCCATTTGTAGCATCTAATATTATCGGCGCGACCAACCTCGACCAATTAAAAGCCAACATCGACAGTATCGACCTAAAACTAAGCGATGAGCTCCTTACTGAGATTCAAGCAATTGGTACAACCTACTCGAATCCATGCCCTTAACAGTAAAGCTCCCCTCAAACGAAAACAGCTGACCTTCAAGGTCAGCTGTTTATCAAATGAAGTATGACTTCATATCGCACGTTAAGCGTGTTGAATGACTTGATAGCAACTCAGTCAGTCCAACACGCTAACGATTACGTCATTATTCGCGACGTTAAAACTCGACGAAGGTGACGAACTCGACGTTCAACTTTTACTGCATCCGGAACATTGGCGCGTGTGGAACGACCATCGCTATCTAAACCAATATCTCTCAATAAATGAACATTCGTCCATGGAACATCATGAGCAGTGCGACGTATGGTTCGCTGCCATTGCTTTTCTTCGCGTTTAAGGTCTGCTTTCAATAGCAAAGTGGCCAGTTGTAGGTAAATAGAGTGACGCATAATATTTTCTCCGATTATCGATGTATTCGACTGGGAAAAATAGTGCGTAAAATGAACAGAGGCGCTCTGTTGATACTAAGCCGCTACTTTTCCGCAGCCTAGTAATAAATAAGATAGGTTACGGATTAATTTTTATCTTGTGAGCCAGTGGTATTGGTATCATCCGACTTAAGAGTCATCGGAGCGATAGGCATACGATCAGCGCAAGCAGTGGTGTTAACAACGTAATGTTTCATCTTGCGCCTCCTAGCTAAAAATTAATCCGTTTATGAAAGGTATAACTCATTGAGTTACGGTTAAATTGTAAGCTTTGATGAATATATATCAAACATTTTTTGTCTTTTTGATTAAAAACAAATCAATACACCGCAATTCAGTTTCATATACTTTTCTATATAACATATTCACCTAGGGAATATATGAAATTACGGATTTTATAAATCAAACTGAATACAAAACAAAAAGAGCGGCTTTGTAGCCGCTCTTTCACTGATATTCATTCACCAATTTAACTTCAGAAAGAACAAATCACATGGCTTGATCAGAAATCAAATTATGTTTGTTCAGTAGTCGATACATCGTCGCGCGTGAAACACCAAGCTCCTTCGCCGCATTCGAAACTTGACCAGAATGAGATTCCAAAACAACCAGTAACGCGTCACGCTCACTCTTCTCACGAATCGATTTCAAACTACGCTTTGAGTCATTACGCTGAGGCAAATCTAGGTGATGCTCTTCAATCATTACGCTGTCAGACATCAGAACCGCTCGTTTCACTTGGTTCATCAACTCACGTACGTTACCTGGCCAGAAATAACGTGTCAGTGCCTTGAGTGCATCCTCAGAAAAGCTTTTTGCTTGCGAGTTATACTCTTTAGAAAACTCTTGTAAGTAGTAGCGCGCTAACAAAGAAATATCGCTCGCGCGCTCTTTTAAGCTCGGGACATTAATGCGTAATACGTTAATGTAGTGATAAAGCTCTTCATTAAAATCTCCGTCAATCAAGGCTTTTTCTACATCTGACGAGTTAGCCGCAAGGATGCGCACATTGACAGCTTTTACACCATCTTTGGTATCAATGGTGCCTTCTTGCAAGAATCTCAGCAGATTCATTTGTTGCTCTTTTGAGATGGTAAGAATGTCATTAAACAACACCGTACCGCCATCCGCTTGTTCGAGCATGCATGCTTCCATATCTTCATCGGCGTTAATACCAAATACTTCCGCCTGGAAACGTTGCTCATTGAGCGCGCGACAGTTAATTGCCATAAACGGTTTATGGGAGCGTGAAGAGACTTTGTGGATAGCGCGAGCAACCGCTTCTTTACCTGTACCACTTTCCCCAGAAATCAGAATACTGACGTCCGTCGGACCGATTCGCTTTACTTGATCGCGTAAACGCTTCATCGGGATAGATTCACCGATCAGCCCCATGTCTAAGCTGCTACCAAAACTAGGCCAAACTTTTTTCTCCAACTTGAGCATACCAAGCTGGTGACCAATCGTGCTTAAAAGTTGGGCATCCGGGATTGGCGCAGTGAAAAAGTCGATACAAAAGTTAACAATGAACTGGCATATGGTGTCGGTGCCAAGCTGAGATTCACGAATAAACGCTAACCAACGCACGTGTTTGTGAGAACTGACTAAGTTCGCCAAACCGTTCAAGCTGAATTCGTCATGGCTGAGATCGACAATACCGATACATGGACCAATATCCTCTAACAACGTATTAGCTTTGCGTAAGTCACCCACTTGGTGACACTTCCAGCCCACTTGCTCAAGTACTGATAACCAAGGCTCATAAGTACCGCCAACTACCACAAGCGATCCCGGGATGGAATCCATCTTAAACTGCCCAGCCATTCTCTAACCCTTTTTCATTGTTAATAGAAATTTTGCGCCACAAACCTATCTTTGCGAGCGGGTAACATTATCGAGACTCCGCGCCCCCACGTCTGTCTCAGTATTAAGACTATGCAATAGATTGAGATTTGGCGAATGTTTATTTGCATATCCTATTAAAAAGCAAATGCAACAACTTGAACTTATTTAACTAAAAGGCATAAAAAAACCACCCGAAGGTGGTTTTTTTGATCATCCTGCCAAATTACGCTTGTGGGCGCATTGCTGGGAATAGGATCACGTCACGGATAGTGTGCGTGTTAGTCAGTAGCATAACCAGACGGTCGATACCGATACCTTGGCCTGCCGTTGGTGGTAGGCCGTGCTCTAGTGCAGTGATGTAATCTGCATCGTAGAACATAGCTTCGTCATCACCAGACTCTTTAGCTTCAACCTGTGCTTTAAAGCGCGCGTCTTGATCTTCTGCATCGTTAAGCTCTGAGAAGCCATTCGCTACTTCACGACCGCCGATGAAAAATTCAAAGCGGTCTGTAAAGAACGGGTTGTCATCGCTACGGCGAGCCAGTGGAGAGATGTCCGCTGGGTAGCCAGTGATGAACGTTGGCTGCATTAGCTTAGGTTCTGCTGTTTCACCGAAGATTTCTTCTAGAAGCTGACCACATGTCCAGAAGTCTTCTACTTCAACATGTACTGATTTCGCGATAGAAACCATCAGTTCACGGTTTTGTAGATCTTCTTCGGTTAGCGCTTGGATTTGCGCGTGATCTGGGTTGTACTGCTTGATTGCTTCAAACATGCTCATACGAGTGTAAGTGCCACCAAATTCAACCGTTTCATCACCGTAAGGCATTGATGTTGAACCTAGAACTTCTTGCGCTACCGAGCTTAGTAGTTCTTCAGTAAAGTCCATCAGATCTTTGTAATCCGCGTACGCCATGTAGAATTCCATCATAGTGAATTCTGGGTTATGACGTGGAGAAAGACCTTCGTTACGGAAGTTACGGTTAATTTCGAATACGCGATCGAAGCCACCAACCACTAGACGCTTCAGGTACAACTCAGGTGCAATACGTAGGTACATTGGCATGTCTAGCGCGTTGTGATGCGTGATGAATGGGCGTGCACTTGCACCACCAGGGATCACGTGCATCATCGGCGTTTCTACTTCCATGAACTGTTTTGAGATCATGAAGTTACGAATTGCAGACATTACTTTAGAACGTACAATAAATGCTTTACGTGAATCTTCGTTCACAATCAGATCAACGTAACGCTGACGGTAACGCATTTCTTGGTCAGTAAGACCGTGGAACTTCTCAGGAAGTGGACGAAGTGCTTTAGTTAGCAACTCGTATTCTTCCATGTTCACGTATAGGTCACCCTTACCAGATTTGTGCAGCGCACCTTTAACACCGATGATGTCACCGATATCAAGACCTTGGTATTTCTCTTTTAGCTCTTTTTGTACGTCTTTAGCAGCGTAAGCTTGGATACGGCCAGATGTTTCTTGAATTACTAGGAATGGACCACGCTTAGCCATAATACGGCCAGCAATTGCAACCACGTGGTTAAGCTCTTCTAGCTCTTCCTTCGTCTTTTCACCGAACTCTTTTTGAAGGTCGCCCGCTAGTGCGTCACGACGGAAGTCGTTTGGGTGGCCGTTTGCTTTGCAGCTCTTTCGGATTTCATCCAGTTTAGCGCGGCGTTCAGCAATCAGCTTATTTTCTTCTAGTACAGTTTCGTTTTGAACAGCATCAGTCATTTTCGATGTATCCTGTTTTTGTCGGTGAAAAGCTTTATAGGCCTGATTTCAGGCTAGCTTCAATAAATTTGTCCAGATCGCCATCAAGAACCGCTTGAGTATTACGGTTTTCAATGCCCGTACGGAGGTCCTTAATACGTGAGTCATCCAATACGTAAGAACGGATCTGGCTACCCCAGCCAATGTCAGACTTAGCGTCTTCATTAGCTTGTTTTTCCGCGTTTTGCTTTTGCAATTCAAGCTCAAATAGCTTCGCTCGAAGCTGTTTCATTGCCTGATCTTTGTTCTTATGTTGAGAACGGTCATTCTGACACTGAACCACGGTGTTCGTTGGTACGTGCGTAATACGTACCGCAGATTCTGTGGTGTTGACGTGCTGACCACCTGCGCCTGACGCACGGTAAACGTCGATGCGTAGGTCAGAAGGATTAATGTCGATGTCGATGTTTTCATCAATCTCTGGATAGATAAACGCAGACGCAAATGACGTATGGCGACGGCCGCCTGAATCGAACGGAGATTTACGAACAAGACGATGAACGCCCGTTTCAGTGCGCAACCAACCGTAGGCATACTCACCAGAGATGCGAACTGTTGCCGACTTAAGACCCGCAACTTCACCTTCAGAGACTTCAATCACTTCAGCTTTGAAGCCCTTCGCCTCTGCCCAGCGTAGGTACATACGCAGCAGCATGTTGGTCCAGTCTTGTGCTTCCGTACCACCAGAGCCAGCTTGCAAATCGATGTAGCAATCTGAACTATCATGGTCGCCCGAGAACATACGACGGAATTCAAGCTTTTCTAGCTTCTCTTCCAACTCAGCAAGTTCTGGTTCAATTTCGTCAAATGTTTCTTGATCTTCTTCTTCTACAGCCAGCTCAAGAAGACCTTCTACGTCTTCTACACCTTGCTCTAGTTGATCAATAGTTTCAACAACCGCTTCTAGCGATGCACGCTCTTTACCCAGTGCTTGTGCACGTTCAGGTTCGTTCCATACATCGGGTTGTTCAAGCTCTGCGTTGACTTCTTCTAGACGCTCTTTCTTCGCGTCATAGTCAAAGATACCCCCTCAGGACATTTGTGCGCTGAGACACGTCCTGCAGACGGTTTTTAATTGGATTGATTTCAAACATGTTTACTCAACATTTTAGAATAGAATTTAACCGAGAAATTCTACTGAAAAATGTGACCGAGATACAGGAAAATTTCGGATGAGAAATCAGATTGCGGTTAGAGAGAGCACGGTCATAAAATTTTACACCCTCTTAGGGGCAACCGTACTCTATAAGAAAGGTTAATCTAGATATTACTTAGCTTCGATATGATCGATCATCAATTGCAGTGATTGATTACCACGAAATTCATTCACATCCAATTTGTAAGCTAAACGTACCGTTTTAACTGATGCATCCGGCCAGCGACGCAAATCGACATTAAATGCAATGCCATCGATCATCACATTGGTAGGATGACTTTTGTAAAGCGGCTCTAACATCAATTTAAGATGCTTCTCACCCACCAGCTTTTGATGCAACACTTTAAACTCACCATCAAAGATCGGTTCAGGGAAGGCTTGTCCAAAAGGGCCACCAGACCGTAGCTGTTCAGCGACATGCATAGAGAATTCTTCAGGCTTAAGTTCACCATCTGACATGATCACGCCTTTTAGCGCCGCTTCATCGAGTTCCTTTTTTACCACTTCATCAAATAAACGGCTGAAACGTTCGAAATCCTGCTCTTTAATTGTTAAGCCTGCCGCCATCGCGTGACCACCAAATTTGATGATCAAACCTGGGTTTTGCGTGTCGATGAAATCCAACGCATCACGCATGTGTAACCCCGGAATAGAACGACACGAGCCCTTAATTGTCCCTTCTCCGCCATCAGCAAATGCGATGACTGGACGGTGAAACTTCTCTTTGATGCGCGAGGCCAAAATACCAATCACACCTTGGTGCCAATCACGTTGGAACAAGGCTAATCCGTAAGGAAGCTCACTGCCTTCACCAAACTGAAGACGTTCGCAGAAAGCCATCGCTTCTTGCTTCATGCCTTCTTCAATCTCTTTACGAGTTTGGTTCAAACCATCCAGTTCACTTGCCATACGACGAGCGGCGTGAATGTTGTTACACATCAACAGTTCAACACCAAATGACATGTCATCAAGGCGACCAGCAGCATTGATACGAGGACCTAAAGCAAAACCAAAATCGGACGCCACCAAACGACGCGCATCACGCTTCGCGACCTCAATCAATGCTTGAATGCCAGGGCGCGCTTTGCCCGCACGAATACGTTGCAAGCCTTGGTGTACAAGAATGCGGTTGTTTTCATCCAATGGCACGACGTCGGCGACGGTACCCAGTGCAACAAGGTCAATCAGTTCCATCAACTTAGGCTCTTGCATCCCCTGTTCTGCAAACCAATTGTGTTTTCGCATATGAACGCATAGTGCCATCATGAGATAAAATGCGACCCCGACACCAGCGAGCGCTTTAGACGGAAAATGACAGCTCTCAAGGTTTGGGTTCACCATTGCATCTACATCAGGCAACACTTGTCCCGGTAAGTGGTGATCGGTAACGAGCATGGTAATGCCGTTTTCTTTTGCGTAACGCACGCCTTCGATTGATGACACACCGTTATCTACCGTCATGATCATCTCAGCGCCAAGCTCTAATGCCTGGTCAACGACTTCTGGGCTTAACCCATAACCGTCTTCAAAACGATTCGGCACTAGGTAGTCCACATTGTGACTACCAAGCATACGCAGCGCGAGCACCGACAATGCAGAGCTCGTCGCACCATCAGCGTCAAAATCACCGACAACGATGATGCGTTTTTGTTCTTTTATTGCCTGAAACAAAAGCTCGACCGCTTGCTCAATCCCCCCGAGTTTTTGGTAAGAATGCAAACCACGAGCTGACGTTTCTAGTTGCGCAGGATCCGTAATCCCACGGTTGATGTAGATACGTTTGAGAATCGGAGGAATGGAATCAGGAAGAAGGGAAAGATCAGGTTCAGGACGTCGTTGAATTTCTATCATGCTTGAAAAGAGCCGGCGACTTTGCCGGCTCTGCTCCTAAAGGATTATTGTTGCTTTAAACGTTTCAATAGCTCTGCAGGTGGTAGGTAACCGCCAACCATTTCGCCATTCGGTAAGAAGATCGCTGGCGTACCAGAAATTCCCAATTGGCGGCCTAGATTGTAATGTGATTGGATGGTTTCTTTACACTGTTTTAAGTCTTTCGCAGGGTTATCAAACGTACGATTCACTTTCGCGTTGTGCATTGCCGACTTTGGATCTTCAGCACACCAAATCGTCGCCATTTGCTCTGCCACTGGGCCAGTAGCACCTTGGCGAGGGTAAGCCATGTAACGCACTGTAATGCCTAGATCGTTATAGCCTTGCATTTGGCTGTGCAGACGCACACAGTAACCACAAGTGATATCAGTAAATACCGTCACAGCATATTTTTCATCGTCGGCTTTGTATTCAATCATGCTATCGGAGAACTGCGCGATTTTCTCCGCATTAAGCGGCGCTTGGCGCTCTGCAATGACATCTTTGTAACTACCATCGTCATTGATGGCATAAAGCGTACCGGCGATAAAATGGCTACCATCATTTGAAGCAAACAAGATCCCGCCACTAGTTTGGATTTCCAATAAACCAGCAACTTCTGATGGCTGAATATCAACGATAGATAAACCAAGCTTTGAGAACTTAGTTTTTAATGCTGCTTCATCAAAATTGCTTTGCGCAGCTTGCGCCACTTGCTGTGCAGGAGTGTCCGTTTTAGCCTGACTTTCTTCTGCACCACACGCGGTAACAAAAAATGGTAAAGTCAGCAGAGTTAGTCGGCGTAATACGCTCATGAAATTCACCTTAATATAAAATCGTTTTTCCAAGAAGACATGGATGAATCTAACCATTGTTATGCTCTTGGGTGGTGTTGACTGTGGATCTGCTTCAATCGTTCAGTCGCCACGTGAGTATAAATTTGCGTGGTCGATAAGTCACTATGTCCTAATAGCATCTGTACGACCCTGAGATCTGCGCCATAGTTCAATAAATGCGTGGCAAAGGCATGACGCAGTACGTGCGGCGACAACTGTTCAGTGTCAATCCCTGCTATCAAAGCATAGTACTTAATACGGTGCCAAAACGTCTGACGAGTCATTTGCCTTGCGCGTTTGCTAGGAAAAACAATATCAGATGATGTATCACCAAGTAACGCAGGGCGCCCTTGTTGAATAAACGTCTCGATCCAATCTACCGCGTTCTCCCCCATTGGCACTAAGCGCTCTTTACCGCCTTTACCTGTGACACGCACAACACCTTGACGCAAACTGATGTTTTCCATAGTTAAACTGACCAATTCCGTCACACGCAAACCAGTTGCATACAGCAGTTCCAGCATCGCTTTATCCCGCAATTCCACAGGATCATTCGGGTCTGGCGCTTCGAGCAAGGCGTCCACTTGCTCTTCACTAATATCTTTGGGCAAGCGTTGTGGCAGTTTAGGACTGACCAAGAGCGCACTCGGATCATCAGCACGTACTTTCTCACGATGCAGATATTGGAATAAACGGCGAATTGCCGACAACATACGCGCACGGGACGTCTGCTTGTAATCCAAGTCTACAAGGTAGCTTTGGTATTCTTGCAAGCCAGACAAACTAATGAAATCAAGACGGTAGCGATGTTTCTCCATCCACGTGAGCAGCTTCATCAAATCATTTCGATAGGAAGCCAGCGTGTTCTCTGATAGCCCACGCTCCATCCACATCGCATCTAAGAATTGTTCAACAAGCGAAAAATCTTGTTGATTGACAGGCTGTTGTGCCGTCATGAACGCTTCCTTATCTGTTTATATTTACAGTACTTAGATTAAGGCACCTACCGATCCAATACCATAAAAAAATCATCCCGCTTAGGATATTCGCTGCAATCTTCCTCAATTTATGGTTAGAATCTTCCACAACAGCAATACAAATAACGATGAATATAATGAAAATCGGACTCTTTTACGGCTCAACGACCTGCTACACCGAAATGGCAGCAGAGAAAATTCGTACCATTATTGGTGAAGACCTTGTCGACATTCACAATGTGAAAGAGACACCGTTATCACTAATGGCAGACTACGACTTATTACTCCTTGGCATCTCAACTTGGGACTTTGGTGAAATCCAAGAAGATTGGAACGCGATTTGGCAAGACATCGCAACAACACCATTAAAAGGTAAAGTTGTCGCGCTGTTTGGTCTGGGTGACCAAGAAGGCTACGGTGAGTGGTATTTGGACGCGATGGGCTTACTTCACGATGAATTACAAGCGACCGGCGCAACCTTTATCGGTTACTGGCCAAATGAAGGCTACGAATTTGAAGCATCGAAAGCACTGATTGAAGATGGCAGCAAGTTTGTTGGACTAGCGTTAGATGAAGACTCGCAGTACGAACTGAGTGATGAGCGCATCGAAAAATGGTGTGAACAAGTTCTTGTAGAGTTCCACGACACACTTTAATAGTGTGAACGCTTCAAAGATAAAAAAATAAAAAGCCCGATGAAGTCATTCATCGGGCTTTTTAATATCTTGATAGTGCGAAGTTATTACGCTGTTTCTTGTGCTAGCTCTGGACGAGGTTTCGCGATGAAGAACATGCACACAATAGCCGCAAATGTTGGAAGCACCCAACCCATGCCCACTTCGAATAGTGGCAACATGTTAAACGCAGAAACATCAACACCCGATACTTTTGCCGCATCAACCAACGCAAACAGCAGAGATACAAGCAGTACCGCGCGGTAAGCAAAACGTGGATTTGGCAGTTTGCTGCGTACAAATGTTAGTGCAACCAACGCAATCGCCACAGGGTACAGCGCAAACAATACTGGCACTGACAGAGAAATCAGTTGTGCAAGGCCGACATTCGCAACCAACGCACAAACAGACCCGTTAATAAGTACCCATTGCTTGTATGACAGTGGCGTTTTTGAGCTGAAGAAGTCTGAACACGCAGAAATCAAGCCAATAGCCGTTGTCAAACACGCTAGTAATACAATGACAGACAGAACGATTTGACCGTATGGACCAAACAGCGCTTGAACGTATTGGCTAAGTACCAGACCACCGTTATCTGCACCAGCAGCAACAGTTGCACTCGTCGCGCCCAAGTAGAATAGTGAGATGTAAACAAACGCAAGACCGGCAGCTGCAATACAACCTGCATAGATCAGATACTTAGTGGTTGCAGAACGCTCAGTAATGCCTTTACCGCGCAGTGCATCAACCATCAGCATGCCAAACATCAATGACGCGAACGTATCCATTGTGTTGTAGCCTTCTAAGAAGCCTTTGGTCAATGGTTGCGTTAAGTACTCACCGTGCGCGCCCAGCATGTCACCTTGAGGATCAATAAATACCGCGACAGCAAGAATGATCAAACCCACGAACAATGCCGGCGTCAGTACTTTACCGATAAGATCAATCAAACGGCCTTGGAACCATGAGAACATCATCGCCGCAATAAAGAAGATCACTGAAAATGCAGTGAGATGCGTTTGTGACGCTTCAAGGAAGAAAGGTTTCACCGCCATCTCGTAAGCCACTAGGCCAGTACGAGGCGCAGCAAACGCAGGACCGATGATGATGAAGATCAACGCAGCCATAATAACCGCTGCTTTTTTCGGAAGGTCTTGCGTTAAGTGATCCCAAGAACCACCAGCTACAGCAATAGCAACGATAGTAATAAGAGGTAGACCTACCGCTGTTAGCAAGAAACCAAACATCGCTGGCATTAAGTTTTCACCGGCTAGCTGACCCGCTAGAGGTGGAAAGATGATATTGCCCGCACCCAAAAAGAACGCAAATAGCATAAAGCCTACTGCGATAATATCTGTTAGTTTTAACGTCTGCTTCACAGATAACCCTTGTCTTTTAATTAATGAATGTTGTGTATGCTTAGACCACTTTTTGTATACCTAAAGTCAATAAGTACACGTGGTTCAATCTATAAAATTTTCGCCGCATAATGACGAAAGACTCATCATTTGGCAACCTTTAAGAAAAAAACACCATATTAATTTAGTTTTCAAACTTAAAAGCAGTGGATATAACCAGATTTAAATAACAGACCAGTTCTTTATCTCGATCAATTAACAATACAATTTAATAACCAACAAAACAACAATCTATACAATTAAGAAACAATAGAGAAATTCACTTAATTATTGAGCAAACATAAAACAATCATGAAGAGCAAAAAACTGAAAACTAAAGGCTTCAATTTTAAGCAATTTTGTATTGAGTGCGGCGAGAGTGGTATGCCCGTCAGCACTGATGGGGTAATGCTTGGTGCTTGGATTCAAAGCCCGAACAACGCTCAAATTCTCGATATTGGCACTGGCACCGGGTTGCTTGCCCTGATGTGTGCCCAACGCTTTACAGAAGCTCAAATAACCGCGGTCGATATTGAATTAACAGCCATTGAAGCTGCGCAAAAAAATGTAGTTCAGTCGCCTTGGTCAGATCGTGTAAGTGTGCATCACATCGACATACTGCACTTTACGCCGACACATCCATTCCAACGCATCGTTTGTAACCCGCCCTACTTCAACAGCGGCGAACAATCGAAACACAGCCAACGTGCAACCGCGAGGCATACTGATACACTAGGCCATAACGTATTGCTGCAGCGTTGCTATCATTTGCTTGATGACGAAGGGAGGGCTAGTTTTGTGTTGCCAATCACCGAAGGCGAGCAGTTCATTGAGCTAGCATTACACCAAGGTTGGTATCTATCGAGGATCTGTCGTGTGCAACCATCAGAAAAGAAACCAGTACATCGACTGTTATTTGAACTGGCGAAGCAGCCTTGCGATACTCAAGAATCACATTTAATAATTCATTCGCATGACGGTTACAGTGACGATTTCGTCCAATTAACCCGCGAGTTTTATCTTAAGATGTGAAATAACATGTGATCCTTATCACCAATCACTTTATAATGTGCGACCTTTTTGTATTCTATGCTGTTGTGGCGAACCATTAACCAAGCTTTGCTTGTGGAGAACTCATTGTGATCAGAACCTTTGCTGAACTTGATCTAGACCAAAACCTACTTGAAGCCATTGAAGAGATGGGTTACGAACGCCCAACAAAAATTCAGGCAGAAGCGATTCCACAAGCGTTGGATGGTCGTGACATTTTAGCGTCAGCGCCAACAGGTACTGGTAAAACGGCAGCCTTCGTCCTGCCTGCATTGCAATACTTGCAAGACTTCCCTCGTCGCAAGCCTGGACCTGCGCGTATTTTGATCCTAACGCCGACGCGCGAATTGGCGATGCAAATCGCCGATCAAGCACGAGCTTTGGCAAAAAACACTAAACTGAACATTTTCACCATCACAGGTGGTGTTCAATACCAAGAGCACGCCGATATCCTTGCGACAACACAAGACATTGTGGTTGCAACGCCTGGCCGTTTAAAAGAATACATTGATGCAGAGCGCTTTGATTGCCGTGCGATTGAATGGTTAATTCTGGATGAAGCAGACCGTATGCTAGATATGGGTTTTGCTCCTACTGTCGATCGTCTATCTAACGAGTGCCGCTGGCGTAAACAAACCCTTCTGTTCTCAGCAACACTAGAGGGTAAAGGCGTAGAAGGCTTTACCGCTGATCTGTTGAATGACCCTGCAGAGATTGATGCAAAATCGCCACTGCGTGAACGTAAGAAGATTGCTCAGTGGTACCACCGTGCTGATGATGCAGAACACAAGCTTGAATTACTAAAACACATTATTACTCAGCAAGCAGAACGCACCATTGTCTTCTTGAAGACACGTGAGCGTTTGGCAGAGCTACGAGCGCAGCTTGAGAGCGCACAGATTCCATGTTCTTGGATTCAAGGTGAAATGCCTCAAGATCGTCGTAACAATGCGATTTCTCGCTTCCGCGATGGTACTGTGAACGTGCTGCTCGCGACAGACGTAGCGGCGCGTGGTATCGACCTTCCGGATGTGTCACACGTTATTAACTACGACATGCCACGCACGGCTGATGTCTACCTTCACCGTATTGGCCGTACGGCTCGTGCGGGTAAGAAAGGTAATGCTATCTCAATCGTAGAAGCACACGACCAACCAATGATGGATCGCGTTGCACGTTACGTGAAAGAAGACATCAAAGAGCGTTTCGTGAAAGAGATGCGTCCAAAACACAAAAAACCTGTGTTTAAGAAGAAAAAGAAAAAAGAAGACAAGAAGAAACCAGCGAAAAAGAAAACCGCTAAGAAGAAATAATTTTGTTAGGGCGAAATAGCCCAAGCTAAAACATAACAAAGGGTTGGCACTGCCAACCCTTTTTCGTTTGTGTTTATTGAGATTAACGTAGACTACGTCTCAATCAGTTTTAGTTTTGCTCTTCGCGTTTAAATACTAACTCTGTTGGTGTCGATTCATCTTCAACAAAGTAGTAACCCGCCGTATCAAACTTAGTCAGGTCTGCCACGCTCTCAATACGGTTTTCGATGATGTAACGCGCCATCATGCCGCGCGCTTTCTTCGCGTAGAAGCTGATGACCTTGTATTGGCCATTCTTACAATCTTTGAATACTGGCGTGATCACTTGCGCATCTAAGTTCTTTGGCTTCACCGCTTTAAAGTATTCATTTGATGCAAGGTTGATAAGGACATTATCACCTTGAGCAGAAATCGCTTCGTTAAGCTTGTCCGTAATAACATTGCCCCAAAACTGGTACAAGTTCGTACCTTTGTCGTTTGCAAGCTTGGTACCCATTTCAAGACGGTATGGCTGCATCAAATCAAGTGGTTTTAGTAAACCATAAAGACCCGATAGCATACGCAGATGATCTTGAGCATATTCGAAGTCCGCCTCAGATAAGGTTTCGGCGTCTAGTCCTGTGTAAACATCACCTTTAAACGCTAGGATCGCTTGTCGTGAGTTTTCTGTGGTAAACGTTTCACTCCACTCTTGAAATCGCCCGACATTCAAATCGGCAATCTTGTCGCTCACTTTCATTAAAGAGGCAACATCAGCAGGAGTCAGTTTGCGGCAAACATCGATAAGCTCTTTTGAGTATTCGACCAACTCAGGTTGAGTAAATTTTTCTGTCGCTAACGGAGACTCGTAATCAAGAGTCTTCGCTGGAGAAACTACGATAAGCATGACTTTCCCTTCTCTAATTCTGTTTTTTAATAGGGTACAAAAAAAGCCATGCATTGTCTGCATGGCTTTTTACATCGTACTAATAGCTTTCAACTATGAGTGATAGCTCACTTAGTCTTTTTTATCGTTGTACCAAATGCCCTCTTCAAGCTGAGATTTCAGCTCAGGGAAGTCATTCGCATCAAACGTTGGTACTTTACCTTCACCAAGTTGGCGGTTGTAATCTTTTGCTAGCTTAATCACGATGCCAGATAGCAAGATGATTGCCACCAAGTTGACTATCGCCATCAGCCCCATCGAAACATCAGCAAGTGACCATACGACTGGGAGCGAAGCAAGTGCACCAAACATCACCATACCAAGAACAACAACGCGGAAAATGCTTAGGCCCGCCTTGTGGTTGTGCTCTAGGAAGATTAGGTTCGTTTCTGCGTACGAGTAGTTCGCGATGATTGATGTAAATGCAAAGAAGAAGATTGCCACGGCAACAAAGATGCCACCCCAATCACCAACTTGCGAGCTCAATGCACGCTGAGTTAGCTCGATACCCGTCACTTCTGTTGCTTGACCGACATACTCACCTGACATCAGGATGATAGCCACTGTCGCTGAACAGATAACGATCGTATCCATAAATACACCTAGCATCTGAACATAACCTTGAGATGCAGGGTGTGGTGGGTAAGGCGTTGCTGAAGCCGCCGCGTTTGGCGCAGAACCCATACCCGCTTCGTTCGAGAATAGACCGCGTTTAATACCGTTAATCATTGCCTGTGCAATCGCGTAGCCAAGACCCCCAGCCGCCGCTTCTTGCAGACCAAATGCACTCTTAAAGATAAGCATTAATACATCAGGTAGCTTCTCTAGATTAGAGAACATGATGAACAGTGCTAGAGCCAAGTAAAGCAGCGCCATGATCGGAACGATCATCTCTGCGACTTTTGCGATACGCTTGATACCACCGAAAATTACAATCGCAGACAGTGCTACAACCGCGATACCAACGTACAGGTCACTCCAACCAAATGCGGTGCTCATTGCATTTGCAATTGAGTTAGCTTGTACGGCGTTGAATACCAAACCAAAAGCGATGATTAGGAAAACTGAGAACAATACGCCCATCCAACGCATGCCCAGGCCTTTTTCCATGTAGTAGGCAGGACCACCACGGTAGTTGCCATCATCATCTTTGGTTTTGTATAGCTGCGCCAGAGTACTCTCTGCAAACGACGTTGCCATACCAAGCATTGCGATCAGCCACATCCAGAAGATCGCGCCAGGACCACCTGCAGTCAATGCAACTGCAACGCCCGCCATGTTACCTGTACCAACACGTGCAGCAAGACTAGTACAAAGCGCTTGGAAAGAAGAAATACCAGCTTTGTCTGCTTTACGACTGTTCTTAAGAACAGAGAACATGTGGCCGAAATGGCGGAACTGAATGAACCCTAATCGAACGGTGAAGTAAATACCAACACCAACAAGAAGATAAACCAGAATCGAACCCCAAAGGAGATCGTTCATCAAATTGATTAAGTCTGTCATGTGTACCTCAAAGTGAGTTGCGCCGGTCTATGCGTCCAAGCCATCCACCAAATTGCCTGCTAAGTGTCAAAGTGTGCTTAGCTTTTTAAGTAATGTTTATGGGCAATCTAGAATCGTAAACGTCGCTTCATGCATCCATTTTACGTACCAGCGTATTTTTTGACGGGCGGATAATGCAACCTAGGAGCGCAAAAATCAATATGCAATCATGATAATAACATTGTTATTTTTCACTATAAAGTCACCAAAAAATAACATAAATGGAAGACTTAACACCCATAAACCGCAACATTTCAATTACCAAATGCCAACATAAATAATTATCACCCACCAAACAGAACGGAGACCCATATAATTAAGACCAAGCTAGTATTCACAAGGTGTTACATAAATTTGCTCTAGTGCCTTACCATCTAATTGAACACTATTTCATCAAACTGGTTTTATGCAACTTTGACCTTTGCACTGTCTCCCCACTCGCCAAATCGAATTAACATTGAAAATCTCTCTATTTAATCGTTTTCTTGAGATCGTTTGTGCATTTTTTAGCCACCACATTGCCATGAAAAGTGTGATTTTGAGAATATTTTTGCACGAAAATGTCATGCTACCGACACAAATGCGAAATATATCATGGTTATTCTCACGGCTATTGTGGTACTTAAAAAACTCCACAAGGACTGGTTACAACAGTTTAGCTTAAGAAAGGTAAAGGTGGCTTATGGAAGGCTTTCAACTAGATGACATTTTTAATCTGGATACTACCTCAACAACCAAATCTCGTGCCAAACCAGTAAAGCGAAAGTGGCGTGAAATAGAAGAGATGAACGACAGGCGCAATTTGCTTAAAGAGCTACGCGAACTTGATGCCTGTACCGACTACAACTTGGAAGACATTAAACTCTAATTCAAACAAAAGGCACCTTAAGGGTGCCTTTTGTTTTTGTTTACAGTAACCGTAAACGACTTGAGTTTAGGCGCCAGGATTTAAGTATGAGTACCGTTATTACTCAATAAGAATTTTCCTATCTTTTGGTCGAGAAGCGCAAACGATAAATTTACGTCCAATTCTCAATAAATAAGAAATGCAGCTAACAAACCCGAGTGATACTTTCGCTCGCTCAGGTTTTATCGCACACACTTAAACATACTCAGCATCACTTTGACGCACACGTTCAGCTAACTGTTTATAACGGTCGGCAATGGTGTCACCAAAAACTGGGTCATCTTCACTGACGCTCCATAAGCTTTCAACATGCTGCCAATCTTCGGTAGTGAACAGCTCCTCAATGAGAGGCAGGATTTTTCGCTCCTCTAACTCCAAGTGGCGTCTTTGTGATTCAATGAAGTCCTCTAGGTGGGCCACAAACATGTCTTGAGGCACAACTGCATCCTGCAGGATCATCTCTATCAAGGAAGCAAACTCTTTGGTTTTACTTGCTAGCTCTTGGTGTTCTTTCTCTAAGTTTTCCATGGTCTGTTGCTTACCATAGTGCTCCAGAAAGTGGTGATAGAGAATATCTTCTTTCGGATGGTGAACTTTTTCTGAATGATTAGAGAGGTAATCAACTATCTCGCTTACTAATGCGTAGTTGATCGCACGTTCTTCTTTTATCTCATTAAGTTTATGGCGCAGTATCGCCAACAGACGAACCATATAGCCGTGTTCGCGTCGAATTCTTTCGATCATCATAGCGTCTCTCCTTAACACCTACTTTTAATAAGTGTACATGAGAAATTTGCCATCAGCCTCGAGCGTGCTCAAAAAAACAGCGATAATGGCAGCATTATCGCTGTCTCTTCTTTTATACAGTTAATGGCAAATGCCAGTTGATTGGTGCTTTTCCTTGCGAGGCAAGTAACTGGTTTGCTTGAGAGAAATGCTTACAACCAAAAAAACCTCGGTGTGCTGAGAGTGGTGATGGATGTGGTGCGGCTAACACATGATGTTTATTGCGATCAATAAAGCGCCCTTTCTTCTGAGCGTGAGAGCCCCACAATAAAAACACCACGCCTTCCTGATGCTGGTTTATCGCTTCAATCACTCGGTCAGTGAACGTTTCCCACCCCGTTTTTGAATGTGAATGCGCTTTACCTTGCTCAACCGTCAATACCGTATTGAGCAGCAATACACCTTGCTCTGCCCAGCTTTGTAAGAATCCATGCTGAGGGATTTGGAACCCTTCAATATCTTGAGCCAGCTCTTTATACATATTAACGAGTGATGGTGGCGTTTTGATTCCAGGAAGAACGGAAAAGCACAAGCCATGCGCCTGATTTGGACCATGGTATGGGTCCTGCCCCAGAATCACTACTTTAACATCGTTAAACTCGGTAAAACGAAACGCATTAAAGACATCTTTCGCTGGCGGAAAAATCGCTTTGCCTGCGGCGCGTTCTGCTTCTACAAAATTCAAAGTGTCTACAAAGTAGCTCTGTTTTTTCTCTTCGCCGATCACATCGTGCCAAGTGGGTGACTGATTCATGGAAAGTTCCTGTCCTAAATTTTGCTTCTATTCTAACGAGCGAAACCCAAACAAACAAAAACTTACCACGAACTTGAGAACAGTAATAAAAGACTAATGCTTCTGTGGCGTTCGAAAATGCCCCTGTCCGGTAATGTGACGATTAGGCATCGGCAAACGAAGCACGCGGCGGCTATATGCGCAAGAAGCAAAAGAGAGTGGTCGAGACATAGTGGTATCCTTCTTTCTTAATTCAAATTGACTTAAGTGGCTAAGAAAGAAAGGTGCCAACTCTGTGATCACATCATTGGTTATCTATCGCCGCTAGATGAAACTGACGCAGTGCGTTGATTTCTTGCTGCCAGATGTCCGGATCAATTGTTTCTAAAATCAGAGGGATACCATCAAATCGAGGGTCTTTAGCGATGTACTCAAAGCAATCCCACCCGATCTCTCCTTTGCCTAATGAGTGGTGACGATCCACTTTGCTGGCAAACTCAACTTTTGAATCATTTAGATGCATTGCTCTTAAATAGTGCATCCCAACAATACGGTCGAATTCAGCAAAGGTATGCTCACAATCCTCTTTAGTACGCAGATCGTAACCGGCGGTAAACGTGTGGCAAGTATCGAGACATACACCAACACGTTCTTTGTCTTCCACTTGATCGATGATTTCAGCAAGATGCTCAAACTTCCAACCTAGGTTTGTACCCTGACCTGCCGTATTCTCGATTACCGCGATCACATTCGGCACCGCTTTGTGCGCAAGATTGATCGACTCAGCGATCGTCGCTAAGCACTCCTGTTCCGAGACTTTCTTTAAGTGGCTCCCAGGGTGAAAGTTCAGCAACGTTAAACCCAATTGATTACAACGCTCCATCTCATCGATGAATGCAGCGCGTGACTTATCCAACTTATCCGCTTCTGGTGCACCTAAGTTAATTAGATAAGAGTCATGGGGAAGAATATGTTCTGCGCCGAAACCCAGCATTTTACAGTTCGCTTTAAACGCACTGATGGTTTTTGCTTCTAAAGGCTTCGCCACCCACTGGCGTTGGTTTTTTGTAAATAGTGCGAACGCATTCGCCCCAATTTCGCGAGCTCTCAACGGCGCTTGATCGACCCCACCAGCAGCAGAGACATGTGCACCAATGAGTTTATTCCCAAGCTTGTTTTTCATGTTTGTCATTTAATCACTTTAGACTTTCAGTATTGCTACCTAAATACAGATAGTTGCGTTAATCAGTTTAAACTTTAAGCTCAATTTGTAGTAAATTTACAACAAAATGAGTTATTAAATATTTTTTATATTATCAAATAAATTGTAATTAGTTTATTTTCAAAGGTTTTATTGATTTAACTCAACAAAATCACCTTAATAAAAATAATGTTTTTGGTTGTTTTTTGACTTAAATCAATATTAAAATAGTGGATATTAGCTATATAATACTCAGCTCAACGAAAATTCGAAAATTAACACCAATAATCACCACGTAAGTGGTCTAGGAGATAGTGATGATCCAAGGTATCCAAATTACAAAAGCGGCAAACGACGACCTACTAAACTCTATCTGGCTATTAGATAGCGAAAAAAATGAAGCTCGTTGTGTTGCTGCAACTGCTGGCTACGAAGCAGACCAAGTTATCGCAATCAGCGATCTAGGTGAATACGAAAGCCGTGAAGTAGCAATCGAAACAGCTCCTCGCATCGAAGGCGGTCAACACCTAAACGTGAACGTGCTTAAACGCGAAACACTAGAAGATGCAGTTGCACACCCAGAGAAATACCCACAGCTAACAATCCGTGTTTCTGGTTACGCAGTACGTTTCAACTCGCTAACTCCAGAGCAACAACGTGATGTCATCGCTCGTACTTTTACTGAGACGCTATAATCTCAATAAAATCGACTTACTCACATTTAAAAAGCTTGGTCTCAATGGCCAAGCTTTTTTTGTTTTTCCATGCATCTAACCGTTCTGTTCCTTTACGGAGCATTTCTCTGTGACGGATCCTTCTTAAACACTTCAGCCAGTGAGGTTGGGTCAAGCCTTTCTCTTTGTTGTGAAGCGCCTTCTGCCCACCAAATGAGTTGATGTATTGTGCGATTCATATAGCTGTCCCACTGCGCCTGCTGCAATTCATCCGCAACGACACCCTGTTCGTCAAACACTTCTTGCGCTTTCGGAATGTGAATCATCGCCGAGACAGGTAAACATCCAAGTTCAGATAAGAAGGTACGCATCGACACTGCAGCTCGAACACCACCCCATTGTCCAGCAGAATAGGTCACGATAGCACTTGGCTTATAAGAAAACAGCGAACTACCAAAATGGTTAAGCATATTAGCCAAGGCAGGACTTATCGAATGGTTGTATTCCGGACTGACCATCACGTACCCATCGGCACTTTTAATTTTGTCTGCCAGTTCTCTCAAGTGGGCTGGCACTTTAGCGCGATGGTAAGCAAACTCAGGCTTAAACACGTCGTCAAAGTCGTAGTTCAATGGGTCAATGATTTCGACGGTATGTTGCGAATACTGATTCTTAAACAACGTTTCACAAGCTCTACTCACTCGCATGCCCAAGCGGGCTGGTCGTGGCGGTGTGCTGTCCCTTACTGAGCCTAGAAAAATCAAAAAATGCATGCTTCTATTTCCATCTTTAAGTTCATTTCTCAATCATAAAGAGAGTCGAGACTTACCGACAATAAAAAAGGCGAATGATTGCTCATTCACCTTTCGTCGTTCATCATTTTAATAATTACTGTACGCGGCGCAGTACTTGTTTCAATGCATCAAAGTCTGCGTCTAGCTCTTCCGATAGCAGTTCCATCGCCGCGTGCTTCGCTAGCGGTGCAGGAAGCTCGATGTCAGATTGCAAAATGTCATCCACCACTTCTTTGAACTTCGCTGGGTGCGCAGTACATAGGAACAGACCGGTTTCACCATCTTGCAGTTGCTCTTCAAGAACGCGGTAAGCAATCGCACCGTGCGGTTCACATAGGTAACCCAATGAGTACAGGTCTTTCACAGATTGTGCGCTTTGCTCATCTGAAACCGCGCCTTTACCTAGTGTCTCTAGGCCCCACTCTTTCACGCGGCACAGCTCTTCAATACGCGGCCAGTTGTTTGGTTGGCTCACGTCCATCGCGTTCGATGTCGTTGCAACCGTTGGTTTTGGCTCCCACTTACCTGTTTCTAGGTAGCGCGGAACCGTGTCATTAGCGTTAGTTGCAGCGATAAAGCGTTTGATCGGCAGACCTAGCGCTTTTGCCAGTAGACCTGCCGTCAGGTTACCGAAGTTACCACTTGGTACAGACACGACTAGGTTTTCACGCTCTTCCTTACTCATTTGCGCAGCTGCTTCAAAGTAGTAACAGATTTGCGCCATCAAACGGCTGATGTTGATTGAGTTTGCAGAATTCAGACCGATCTCTTCACGCAGTGCGGAATCATCGAAAGCTTGCTTAACCAGAGCCTGGCACGCATCGAAGTCGCCATCGATCGCGACAGTGTGAATGTTCTTGCCTAGCGTACAGAATAGCTTCTCTTGCAGTGGGCTGATCTTGCCTTTCGGGTAAAGAATCACAACGTTGATGTCTTCCATACCATAGAAAGCGTGCGCAACGGCTGCGCCAGTATCGCCAGAAGTCGCAGTCAGAATGGTGATCTTGCCACCGTCCGATACCGCCGCAAGAGATTGCGCCATAAAGCGACCGCCAAAATCTTTAAATGCCAGCGTTGGACCATGGAAAAGCTCTAACGCGTAAACACCGTCTTTGACTTGATTGATTGGCGCAGGGAATTGGAACGCTGCGTCCACAAGCGCGTTGACTTGCTCTTCCGCCAGCTCATCACCGATAAACGCAGATAAAATCTTAGTGCTACGAGAAACAAAGTCTTCTGCTAGTAGCGCATCAACGTCTTCAAACTTTGGTAATTCCGATGGAAAAAATAGACCTTGGTTACGGCCTAACCCTTGGCGAACGGCTTGGCCAAAGGAAACTTGTTCATCATTTTCTTTTATATTGTAAAGCTTCATAGCTCACTTCCTGTTACTTTCGAACCCTGCTTATCTAGACGACAAACGTGGACGAATCCTTCTTCGTTTTGTACGTAGTTCTGTTCTAACCAGCGAGCAACTCGCTCAGCGACATCTTTCTCTTTGCAAATACTGAACAGTGTTGGACCACTGCCAGAAATACCGGTTGCTAACGCACCTGCTGATGCAGCGTATTGACGTGCATTCGCAAAGCCCGGAAGCAGTTTCTCACGATACGGTTCTGCGATCACGTCTTTGATCATTTTTGCAGCTAGCTCTGGTTGACCAGAATGACACGCATGAATAAAGCCCGCAAGGTGACGACCATGAGCGATGATATCTTGTCGGCGGTATTGAGATGGTAGGATCTCACGCGCTTCTGCTGTTGATACTTTGATTCCCGGATACGCCATGACCCAGTACCAATCATCAAAACAAGGCACTTCTTGACTGATGATACCAAGCTCTTCAAGCATCAACTGAACACCACCAAGGTAACACGGCGCCACGTTATCATAGTGAATACCACCAGAGATCTTGCCTTCCATTTCTCCCATCAGCGCTAACAACTCTGTCTCGTTAAGCGGCTGACCATGGAATCGGTTTAATGCATCTAATGCAGCAACGATAGAACAAGCACTGGAGCCAAGACCAGAGCCGATTGGCATGTTCTTTTCTAGCGTCATTTCAAGTGGCTTTAGCTCAACGCCTTTTTTATCTAGCTCACGAGCAAACACCAACCAACAATCGTAAACGATGTTCTCTTTTGGCTCTGTAGGCAACTTAGAGACAAAATTACCCGCAGTTTTCAGACTGAACGGCTCAGTCCCTGCCTTAACTTGCACTCTGTCACCTAGCAAGGTCCCATCCACTGGGGACACCGCCGCCCCCAATACATCAAAACCAACACTTACATTACCAATTGATGCTGGGGCATAAACCACTACATCCATATCACTTGAACTCATTCTTGTTATACCCCTAGTTTCCAACCTAAAGTACGCATCACGTCAGAGAATACACCCGCAGCCGTTACCTCAGTACCTGCGCCATAGCCACGCAACACAAGTGGGATTGGCTGGTAGTAACGGCTGTAAAATGCCAGTGCGTTTTCACCGTCTTTGATTTTATACATCGGATCGTTTTCATCCACCGCAGCAATGCTTACTGTGCACTTGCCCTCGTTAATTTCACCAACGTAACGCAGTACTTTGCCTTCTTTTGCTGCTTTAGCTGATAACTCTTTGAAATAGGCGTCCGCTTCTGGGAGACGCGCCATAAACTCATCAACACTGCCTGAATCATCAAAACCTGGCGGTAGCGCTTGGTCAACAACAACATCTTCAAGCTCTAGTGACATGCCCGCTTCACGAGCTAGGATCAACAGCTTACGCGCGACATCCATACCAGACAGATCATCACGAGGATCTGGTTCAGTAAAGCCATTTTCTTTTGCGATATTCGTCGCTTCACTTAAGCTCATTCCTTCATCTAACTTACCGAAAATATAAGAAAGAGAACCGGAAAGAATACCGCTGAAACGCTCCAGTTCATCGCCTGCAGAAATTAGGTTTTGCAGGTTTTCAATAACCGGTAGGCCTGCACCTACGGTTGTTTCATACATCAATTTACGACGGGAGCTACGAGCCACATCGCGAAGCTGATGGTAGTACGCCATGCTTGCTGTGTTTGCTTTTTTGTTTGGTGTTACAACATGAAAACCTGCCGCTAGGAAGTCGGCGTATTGTTTAGCAATGTCTTCACTGGAAGTACAATCAACCAATACAGGGTTGATAATATGATTGCGTTGTACCAAAGAAATCAGACGCGCTAGGCTGAATTCTTCTGTGGCTGCTGACATACGATCACGCCAGTGCTCGAGCGGTAAGCCTTCGCTATCAAGCAACAGACCTTTGCTGTTTGCTAAGCCACAAACTCGAATCACAATGCCTTTCTCAGCCAGTTTGACTTGTTGGCGCTCGATCTGATCCACCAGCTCGCCACCCACACCACCAACACCAACAACGAACACATCGAGGAAGTGTTTCGAGTTGAATAGGTTTTCGTGACACGCTTTGATCGCCTCAGAAATTTTGTCTTCTGGAATAACGGCAGAAATCGCACGTTCTGATGAGCCTTGTGCTATCGCCACGATATTCACGTTCACTTCAGCAAGAGAAGAGAAGAAGCGAGAAGCCACACCACGCGATGTGCGCATACCGTCACCAACAAGCGTAATGATTGAAACATTATCAATAAACTCGACCGGTTCTAGTAAGCCATCTTTCAGTTCTAGCTCGAACGCATCTGCCAGCACTTGCTGCGCTTTCGCTTTATCTTCAGCCTCAATACAGAAGCTGATGCTGTATTCAGAAGAAGACTGAGTGATCAGAACAATAGATACACCAGCAGACGACATCGCACCGAATACACGGCTCGCCATGCCTACCATGCCTTTCATACCAGGGCCTGATACGTTAACCATGGTTAGGTCGTTAAGTGTTGTAATACCTTTGATCGCAAGATTATCTTCACCAGTATCTTGGCCGATAAGAGTACCTGCACCTTGAGGGTTAAAGCTATTTTTGATCAGACATGGAATGTGGAATTGAGCAATAGGGGCGATGGTTTTCGGGTGCAGAACGGAAGCACCAAAATAAGAAAGCTCCATCGCTTCTTGGTAGCTTAGTGATTTAAGTAGGCGAGCATCTTCGACTAAACGTGGGTCACAGTTGTATACACCATCAACGTCGGTCCAGATTTCACAACAGTCTGCACGTAAGCAAGCTGCAAGAACCGCTGCCGAGTAGTCAGAGCCATTACGACCAAGCGTGACAAGCTCTCCTTTTTCGTTGCCAGCTGTAAAGCCCGGCATAATGTTCACATGACCCTGAGGAAGGGGTTTTTGACGGAAGTTTTGCGTTGAAATATCCACATCAACCATAGCTTCAAGATGATCACCTTGGGCATACAGATACTCGACAGGATCGATCAAGCTCGCTTGTTGTCCTTTCGCCTCCAAGACAGCTTTCATCAACTGAATGGAAACACGCTCACCTTTACTAATAATGCGCGCATTTACGTTGTTTGGGCACATACCTAATAGATTGATGCCGTGAACAAATTGACGTAATTGAGATAGCGAGGTTTTCACTTGGTTATCGAAAGCTGAGCCATCAATATTGGGTAGTACTGCTTGGATTTGAGTGAAGAGCGTTTTAAACGATTCATCCAACTCTTTGATTTGCAGCTCTGCTTCACCATTGCGCAACGCGCCTTCAATGACCGCAACCAACTTATTTGTTGTTTTACCTGGGGCTGAAAGAACAACCGCCACTTCTTCTTGTTGAGCGTTATTGGCAATGATGTCTGCCGCTCTTAAAAAGCGATCTGCATCAGCTAGTGATGAACCGCCAAACTTCAATACTCGCATCCCTTCCTCCGGTATATCTTCTCAAACTTGTCTAAATTCTGGATAAAAAAGCATAAAAAAAGGCCTGTATCTTGTTGGATACAGGCCTTTTTTGTGAATTTCTTTCGCTCAGCAGCCTGCCCCAACATGTGTCGTGTCGGTAATAATAATGGTCGTGGTCATTACTACTAGGCTGTTAGATGGCATAAATAAATATTCAACGTTAATTGTGTTTGCTTAACTCTACGTTTACCGAGTTTCCGATTCATAGTCAACAAAAAATTGTTTGTTTTTCAGTCTTACAGCGATTTCTGCTAAGCAATCTTATTGATATTTAAAGCTAATTGGATGTTATTGCTCGTTAGGAAATCTGTCGCTTATTTTTGTAGGGGGCTCATCCCATCGTCATCAGTCTCACTTTTTACTCCATAACTAGTCTGATCTTCGTCATAAAGCGTAAGATCAAATTATGAAAGGGAGTTGTTGACACTTAACAACAACCTAACTGTGACCTATGTTCACAGGATCGAATTATTTAGAAAATAGGTGAGCTAGCTTTCATATTCTATGCTTTAATAGTGAGAAGCTTTGGGCACATACTAATAAAAAAGTTGACACAAGGAGTGGTGAGCATGAAAAGAGGGCTTTTTCTGTTGCTGTTTTTTGTGCCTGGCGTTTGTCTAGCAAACGAGCTTCCGCCTCTTCCAGGCAAAACATCCCCTTCTCCTCATAAACTATTTATTTCCAGCGACAGCTATCAATCTGACAGTTTCGATGTTTGGAATATCGACACGGGTTATGCGTACGAACTTTTTGACTCAGTAGACGTTTACGTCGGTGCACGAGTCAACAACTCTCCAACCCAAAACCAAAGCGGTTTTTTGAGTGGGATCAGCTATCACTTCAATGATCGTGTCACACTAAAAAGTACGGTTCGCTCTTACAAGAATGAGACTGCGGAAGGTATTCGCCAAGAAGACAGCAGCCTCGCAGCTGAAGTCTCAAGTCGCGTAAAAATCACCGATAAACTGGATCTTCACGCGACTCTTGATTACCAAGATTGGCAACAAGGTATTGAGGTAGGTTTAGGCTTTCGTTTTTAGAAATCTAATTTTTGCTTTGAAATCAACACACCATTCCAATCAGCGTACACATAATGCTTCGGCTGCACGATTTGGTTTTGCATCGTTAAAGTCACATTGACCTCTCCCATACCTCGCTTCTCTGTCTTAAACGGATTGGTACCAAGTGCTTGCACGCCAATGTCCATCTGAGATATTTGTGCTACGTCGCGTATTGCACCATAGACAATAATACCTTCCCACCCATTTTCTATTCCGAGTATTGCTAATTGATCGCCAAGCAATGCTTTCTGACACGAACCATGTCCGTCAACAATCAATACTTTCCCCGTTCCATCTTCGCCCAGTACTTCACGTACTTTTGAGTTGTCGTGATAGCAACGCACTGTGACAATTTCTCCGTAAAAAGCGGTGCGTTGACCAAAGTTCTGCAGTGGCAAAGTAAGCAGGGTAACTTGGGCTTCAAATTGGTCACAAATATCGGGTGTAATGTCTCTCATATTTCCTCCGTGAATTTTCTCACCCAAGCAGTGCTTCGGTGAGTAGTATCCTTTCCTATACGAGTCGAGGCTTAAGGGAGCCTAACTTATGCAACACTTTCGGCTGTGAGCACGCAATAAGGTAAAGTTGATCATCAATGACGTAGTAAATCGCGTTTTGTTGAAAGTCATTCGCCAATGCGACCGCCGCCTCTGGTGATAACTCGACGGCAAAGCTTTCCTCATACCATGTAAAAGAGCTGTCACCTACTGTGATAGGCGCGTAATTAACGTGCTGTAGCAGTGTTTCTAATGCTTGATTGCTTATGCAGTTCTCTTCTTTGGACCGCAAATTACTGTATGGGTTCCAAGCGGTTATCACAGCGTAGTTTGAAACGCACCACTCGGCCTCGAATCTGAAAAAAGATTCTGAATAAGCATTCCATAACGATGCGTCTATGTTCGTATTACTTTTTTCTATCATAAGTCTTAAACGATTAATAACAGTTACATTTCATCAATTGATATAAATCAACAAACTGAATGGAATTAACATTTGAGCATTGTTAGCATGCTGTTAACAATATAAAATCCGCTCCATATCTTAGGGTGTTTACGTTTCAGGCCCCACAGAAAGCAGGAAATGAAAGGTAAACAAGCCCTTTAGAATAAACGTCGCCATTGGATACTGGTGAGTTGGCAAAATTCCATGGAGGGCGGATAACTGAAAGAAGTGTTTTTTTGATCAACTTGATTTATTATCAAAATCACATTACCTGTATGTTATATTTTTGCCTAGAATTTATTCTATTAGCACAATTTTGTCACAAATTTAGGTACCGCCAATGCAAACCCCGCAGATTCTTATCGTTGAAGATGAGCAAGTAACTCGTAACACTCTTAAGAGTATTTTTGAAGCAGAGGGATACGCTGTTTTTGAAGCCAGTGACGGTGAAGAGATGCACCAAGTGTTGTCTGACAACTCAGTCAACTTGGTTATTATGGACATTAATCTTCCAGGCAAGAATGGCCTTCTGTTAGCGCGTGAACTACGCGAACAAGCGAACATTGCTTTAATGTTCCTGACAGGCCGTGACAATGAAGTGGACAAGATCCTAGGTCTTGAGATTGGTGCAGATGACTACATCACTAAACCATTCAACCCACGTGAACTTACTATTCGTGCTCGCAACCTACTTAGCCGTTCAATGAGCTCTAACGCGGTGCAAGAAGAGAAACGCTCAGTAGAAAAGTATGAATTCAATGGTTGGGTACTGGACATCAACAGCCGCTCTCTAGTAAGCCCTGCTGGTGATAGCTACAAGCTCCCTCGCTCTGAGTTCCGAGCTCTACTGCACTTCTGTGAGAACCCAGGTAAGATTCAAACTCGTGCCGATCTTCTTAAGAAGATGACTGGCCGTGAACTTAAGCCGCATGACCGTACTGTAGACGTAACGATTCGTCGTATTCGTAAACACTTTGAGTCTGTTTCAGGTACTCCTGAAATCATCGCGACTATCCACGGCGAAGGTTACCGCTTCTGTGGCGATCTAGAAGACTAATTGAATCGCTAATACGCAAAGGGCTTGCTCATTGAGCAAGCCCTTTTATTTTGGGTTTAGCAATTAACGAACAATCACTGAATCTAATAAACCTTATTAATCTTCACGTATTTTTCCACTAACCAGCGCTGTTTACCTGCGTCGTCTAAAAGTACCGCGATATCAACCGATTTTTCTGTGTCCGCGTCTACCTGAGACGTGAAGGCTACTTCCCATTGGCTCTCACTATGAGTTCGAGTTTCTAAAGAGTCTTCATCCACCCACCACTCTTTTTCCCCTTGCTTGATGATAAGCGCTTCGGCAGTCAGGTTGGCTGGGAGTAACTGGTCTCCTTCAAGGTAAAGTGATCCTTGAATGCTTTGCTCTTGTACTTCCCCAACAGTCGGCATCAGGTTCACCCATAAGTTACTTTTGAGCTCGACATTCACCTGGTTAATCGTAATCTGACTGTTTTGTTGCCAGTTCACACTTGGAACGGAACTGCAACCTGCCATCAATGCTATAACCAACGCCAACGGTGCGATTTTTTTCATGTTATTTCCTTTGTTCCAACCAACTTTTGAGGACTTGAATATCGTTTTGGTATTCATTTTTGATCTCTTCAACCCAGTCTGAAATGTTTTCCCACCATGCTGGCATATCGGGAGATTGCGCTTTCTGCGCCACACTTTGGATACGTTTGAGGCCAATCGAACCTGCAGCGCCTTTAATTTTATGCGCTTCAGAAACAATCCCATCTTGATCTTTTGCCGTCATGTTTGAGTCTAAGACATCAATATAGTCTGGCATCATGTCTTCAAACATTTTTATGCTGTCGTAGACCGGCTTGGCACCAACAATGTCGACGTAAGACTCTAACATATCCATATCGAGCAAGTGTGTCTCAATCACAGGAGAAGGGGTCGGCTCTTCCACTGTTTCTGGAACGCTCTCAGGTTGCTCTTGCTGCTCTACCTGATGCGCGAAGAATTTATCAATTACAGACTGAATGGCGTTCACAGCAAGCGGTTTACTGATGGCATCATCCATACCGTTATCTAAGTATTCACGACGATCTTTCATCACATTAGCTGTTAGGGCGACCAATGGAGGTAGATTGTTATAATGCTCGCGATAATAATTTGCGACATCAAACCCCGTCATATCAGGCAGCTGAATATCCAACAACGCCAAGTCATATTTTTCTGGCACAAAGTTCACGAGCGCTTCTTGTCCCGTCATCGCCACGGTAACGGAGTGTCCTAAGCTCTCAAGCAACGATTTGGCAACAGTGACGTTAAGCTCAATGTCTTCAACCATAAAGATGTTGAGATGCACATTATCGCGTTTTGCATCAATGACAGGTTCTTCGAGTTCCACAATAGGAACGTGAATCGATACGGTAAAAGTACTACCAAAACCTTCTTCACTGGCGACAGTAATGTCACCATCCATCATATTGATCAATTGTTTTGACACCGCCAAGCCTATACCAGTCCCGACAGCATGCAGGTTGTCTTTACCTGATTTCACTTGGTAATACATGGCGAAGATTTTATCGAGCTCATCTTCCGGTATACCAATACCTGTGTCTTCCACTTCCATAATAATGGTGGCAAAATCGTCTTCTACATCCGCGCTCACCGTCATCACAACGCCACCTTCTTTGGTAAACTTCATTGCGTTGCTGACCAAGTTCCAAATTACCTGACGCAAACGGGTCGCATCCACTTCAATTGCTTTTGGTAAATCACTCAAACGTTCTAAGTCAAAGCGCAGCCCTTTTTGCTCCGCCATCAAAGCAGAGATGCTTTCAATCTCAGCGACGAAGTCTTCGAAGTTAAGTGGCGCAGGTAATAGTTCTAGCTTGCGGCGATCAAACTTATCCATATCGATAATATCGTTGAAGATGTTACCTAGCGTAATCGCACTCACATTGATGGTCTGCATGTGTTTGCGCTGCTCTTCTGTCAACGGACTATCGAGAAGCATGCGACTTAAACCCACAATGCCATTTAGTGGCGTTCGCAGTTCATGACTGATGGTTGAGATGAAAGTAGTCTTATCACGGCTTGCTTTCTCTAACGACTCTTCATGACGTTTACGTTCAGTGATATCACGGCCAAAACCTACCAATCCAAGGTGACGACCATCTTTGCTGTAAAACGGCACTTTACGCAGTTCAAAGTAGTGCTTGCGTCCATCAGGATACTCTAGCCACTGCTCGTAAGTGATGGCTTGATTATCGGCGAAGACCTTTTGGTCAGTATCAACGATGTGCTCAGCGATTTCTTTGCTATAAACATCCCAAGGGCTTAATCCGACTAACTGGTGCTCTTTCTTGCCTGTTAGCTCTTCCATTGCCCGGTTACAACCGGAGAACACACCATCGGCATTGCGGTAGTAAATTAAGTCTGGCGAGGCATCAATAAATGAACGCAGTAGTGCAGTGCGTTCCGCAAGCTCTAACTGAGTACGCTCTCGTTGGAACACCTCGTTTTCGAGATCTTGCATCGCCTCTTCACGAGCTTCTTCTGCTTTAATGCGCTCTTCAATTTCTTGGTTGAGCTTTTCGATGTTTTGTTGCAGTTGATAATTCAGTTCTTGGTCTCGCGAGCGCATGTCTTTCAGTTTGGACACCAACTTGGTTAAACGCTGGCGAGACTCTTCTAGCTGATCAACAACAACAGAAAGAAAATAAACCGCCCAAGGTGTAATCAAGAGACCAAAAAACACCGAACGGACAATGTCGATATCGTCGACTCGCCCCTTGAGAGCTAAAGTAATCCCCACCTGCACCACAACGGCTAATGCCACCAGCGCAAGGGCCAGCAAAATCGAGAAACGAACAATCCCCAGTTTGACTAGCAAGTCGACATAATACTGGGCGAGATTTTTCATGGGTTTCATTAACTACTCCATGGTGCTGGCTAGATGTTGCCCTTCAATGATAAAAAACGAGCAGACATATTCGGCCTAACGCAATTTAGGTCTGTGTGATTAGTGAAAAATACGTAGTGCGAACTGCGCTTGCTAAACAAGATAAAAAGATAAGTTAACCAACGAACGCACAGGCTTCGGTAAGTTTAACGTGTTTAATACGGCGATTTAAACAATCAGCTATCAACTTAGAGCAAGCGGTCACAAAGCGTTAGCAAGAACTTGGGTGAATACAGGTGCGATTACGTCCATCCGCTTTGGCTTGGTATAGCGCACTGTCAGCCATGGCAATACCCATTTCCGGTTCATCACCATGTTGAGGAATATAAGAGACAAGACCGATACTGACCGTGAGACGTTCCGATGCTTCTGAGCTGTCGTGCTCCATATCGAGTTGTCGAATTTGTTCATGAATACGCTGTGCTACATTGCTCGCGCCTTCCGTTGTGGTATTCGGCAGGATAAAACCAAACTCCTCACCACCATAACGCGCAACACAATCCGAAGAGCGATTGATGACTTTTGTGAATACGGTAGCAACACTGACCAATGCTTCATCACCTTGCTGATGGCCGTAACAGTCGTTGTAATCTTTGAAAAAGTCGATGTCACACAACATGATAGTGAGCGGCAGCTTTTCGCGGGCATGGTGGTACCATAGTACCTGCAGTTGTTCATCGAAGCGGCGTCGGTTCGATACCTGAGTTAAGCTATCCATAAAGCTCAACTTTTCTAACTCTAAATTGGCTCTCTCCAACTTTTGTTCGGCAAGGTAACGTTCAGAAATATCACGCGCCATGATCAACACACCATTCGTTCCTGAAGCTTTATCTTTAAAGGGCGATTTCACCACATCAAACCACGTACTTTTGCCATCACTGCTAACGACTTTATCTATGTATCGGACAGGTTCTGACTGACGCAATGCATCTAAATCACTAGCGGCTAGGCGAGCGTACATCTCTTCAGGAATGACATCTTGAAGGCGCTTACCGATCAAATCAGACACGTCTGAAATACCTAATGCATTAACGAACGGTTTATTACACGCTTGATAGACCATATTCTCATTGAAGATACCGATAGAGTCAGGGCTAGCGTCAAGAATAGTTTGTAAGATGGTATCCCTTTGCGCCAACGCAACTTCTGTATCTTTACGGCGCTCCATTTCATCTCTCAGGTTTTGCTGCATTTTGTGCCACTCGGTCACATCATGACTAATGGATAATGTACCGATCAGCTCACCACTCGGTGACACAAGGGAATTTTGATTCACTTCCAATAAGCAACTGCGACCTTGTGGATCCGTCGTCCACTTGCGCTCACTCTTTCTGCTAGCCTCACCCATGGAAACCTTTGATGCGCAGGCTTCTTCCCTTCGCCCTTCCCAAAATTGATCAAATGCTCGGTTCGTCGTTAATAAATTCCCTTGGCGATCTTGGGTACAGATTAACTCAGAGAGTGAGTCTAGTGCCGAACGGGCGATCGTTAATTGCGCAAGCTCTTGTTGCTGCTCTTGATGAGTGGATTGATATGGCTGCGCGTAGATGATCCAAACACGGTGATTGCGCAGCAAACTCTTTCTTCCTGACAACTCCACCTTGATAGACTCGCTTTCAGATAAGCGCCAATCAAATACCTGCTGGCTAAAATGACAACTAGAGACACTGTCGAGAAACGACTCAAGCGCACGAATATCGAATAAAGCGGGATACAAATATCCCGTGCCTAGAGAGCGAATACCTAATAACTGCATCGCAGCTTGGTTAGATAACAAGATCTGAGCATGGCCAGTATCCAGCACTATGACTGGATAGGGTGAATCCGTTACGAGTTGCTTAAGTGATGTTTGAAAGTGCAAATAGATCAGTGCTAACGCGCACACGCTAGCAATTAATAACAAGACGACATAGCCATAACCGCCTTGACCATCCCAAAGCCAATTGAGTAACTGATCCATCGTTTAAACCTTTAAAGAAAACTGGTTAAAATATATCAGTTATTTATTGAGCGATCTGCTATTAATTCCGGTTTAGTATAGATAAAAGCGTTTCCCGTTAGGCTTCCTTGAGCACCATGTTCACTGAGGGCTCGACCAATTTCAGTCATCGCCAGCCAGCGATTTTCACACCACAGTGGCGATAATAAGGTAGGTCTACGAGCTGCTGATGAAACGCGATGGTAAATCACGTCCGGTGGCGTCATACGAATCATCTCACTGGCAATTGCGACATATTCTTCTAGCTCTGGCGCCTCTAATCGTCCTGCACGCCACGCTTTCGCCATCGTGCTGCCTTCCACAATATGCAAGCCATGTAACTTAATGCCATCCGTGCCCACGGCTAACACTTTTTGCAGCGTCTCAATATTATCGTCGCGGCTTTCTTTCGGTAATCCAACAATTAAATGAGTACAGACTTTAATACCTAGCGCACGCGCACGCTTGGTGATCTCGGCATAACATTCGAAATCATGACCGCGATTGATGCGCTTAAGGGTGTCGTTATTAGCGGTTTGAAGCCCTAACTCTAGCCAAATTTCATAACCTTGCTGTACATAGTCAGACAGCAAATCTAATACGGCATCAGGCACGCAATCTGGACGAGTCCCGACACACAATCCCACAATATCAGCCGCTTTTAGTGCTTCTTCATACATATTTTTCAGCACTTGCACTTCCGCATAAGTACTGGTGTAAGCCTGAAAATAAGCGAGATACTTCTTCGCTCGATGAATTTCGCCCGCACGATCTTTCAACTGATCGTGAATACTCTTTATCTGTACTTCTTCATCCGCAAACGAAGCCACATTACAAAAAGTACATCCTCCCCGACCAATCGTGCCATCTCGGTTAGGGCAACTAAATCCACCGTGCAACGTTAGTTTATGGACTTTTTCACCGTATCGACGCTGAAGATCTTGGCCGATTGTATTGACCAACTCATGTAACTGCATAAATTCTCACCAACAATGAACCGTAATCAATCTCACTACGATCTGTGTAAATAAATTACATCCCTGCAAGAAAAAACACACAATACTAGTCAATTCAAACAAACATCATACGGCTCAAAATCAATAAACCTGCATAAATACAGATAAAAAACGTTCATGTTGCGTAAATGTTAAACTAAAAATGCATAATTAAACGAAAAAATTGGGTCACAACGTCGACTTTTTCATTGCATTCTGAAGTAACAAAATTGTAGGATACTTACACAACCCCGTTATTTTTGTGACTTTTATTACAAAGTACACTGCGGGATTTGTCGGTGTTATCCCACTCCTACCTATATAAATCACTAAATAGTGGCAATAAATAAAGGGATACCACCAAGGATTGTTTTTCTCGCAAAACTTTTCCTGCGAGATACGGAAAGGAATCAAGATCGGTCAACCTAGATCGGTGGCGATAATAAATATAAAGGACAAGACGTAATCAATGGTCTAGGTGGCATTTGCCTGCCTGGTGCTTTTGCGTCGACATTGAACTGGAAGGATGTATCTATGGTAGATAGAGAGCAAAATCCACAGGGTCTATATACTCCTGAATTGGAGCATGACGCGTGTGGTATCGGTTTTGTTGCTCACCTTAAAAACCGTAAATCTCATGAAGTAGTGACTCAAGCATTGGATATGCTAGCTCGCATGGAGCACCGTGGTGGTCAAGGTTGTGATCCATGCAGCGGTGATGGTGCGGGTATCTTGCTACAAAAACCTCATGAATTCCTATTAGAAGAGGCCGTTAAGCTCGGCATTAAACTACCTTCATTTGAAAAGTATGGTGTGGGTGTCGTACTTTTCCCGAAAGACGAATACAAACGCGAGCAATGCCGTGACATTCTAGAACGCAACGCTCAGCGTCTAGACCTTGAAGTTATTGGCTACCGCGTTTTGCCAACCGATAACTCGATGATCGGTGCCGACCCGCTAAGCACAGAGCCTCAGTTTGAGCATGTGTTTATCTCTGGTGGTCCAGGTATCACACCTGAAGAGCTAGAGCGCAAACTGTACGTACTTCGTAACTACACTGTACGTGTTTGCCTAGAAAGCGTTTCGAACATTGGTGATGACTTCTACATTAACTCAATGTCTTACAAGACATTGGTGTACAAAGGTCAGTTAACGACCGAGCAAGTCCCTCAGTACTTCCTTGATCTGCAAAACCCGGCCATGGTGACCGCACTGGCACTGGTACACTCTCGCTTCTCTACCAACACCTTCCCGAAATGGCGTCTTGCACAACCTTTCCGTTACATTGCCCACAACGGTGAAATCAATACAGTTCGAGGTAACTTGAACTGGATGAAAGCCCGTGAGGCGATCATTAAATCCGATCTATTTACCCAAGCTGAAATCGACATGCTGCTTCCTATTTGTCAGGAAGGCAGTTCGGATTCATCTAACTTTGATATGGCACTTGAGCTCCTAGTTCTTTCTGGTCGTAGCCTGCCGCACGCATTGATGATGATGATCCCGGAAGCATGGCAAGAAAACAAAAACATGGATCCTAAGCGTCGCGCGTTCTATCAGTACCACGCTAACATCATGGAACCATGGGATGGTCCGGCTTCAGTATGTTTTACTGATGGTGTTCAAGTTGGTGCGACACTCGACCGTAACGGTCTGCGCCCTTCTCGCTACACAGTGACCAAAGATAACTTCCTAGTAATGGCATCAGAATCTGGTGTTGTGGATATTGAGCCAGAGAACGTTGAGTTCCGCGGTCGTCTACAACCAGGTCGCATCTTCGTTGCAGACTTAGAGCAAGGTCGCATCATCTCTGATAAAGAAGTGAAAGACACCATCGCAACAGCGCAGCCTTACGAAAAGTGGGTAGAAGAAAACCTACTGAGCTTGAAGAAGCTGCCAGATGCGAGCAACCAATTCAGCCAACCTAAGCCAGAACATCTTCTACACCGCCAACAAGCGTTTGGCGTAAGTACTGAAGAAGTGAACGAAATCATCGTTCCAATGGCGAATGATGCGAAAGAGCCATTATCAGCCATGGGTGCAGACTGGCCTCTTGCGGTTCTATCTCATCAGTCTCAACATCTTTCAAACTACTTCAAGCAACTGTTCGCACAGGTAACTAACCCACCGATTGACCCGATCCGTGAGCGTATGGTTATGTCGCTGAACACTTACTTGGGTAAAGACCAAAACCTTCTGACTGAAACACCACTTCACTGTCAGAAAGTCGAATTGGAATCGCCTGTTCTGGCGAACTCTGAGCTTGAGAAACTGCGTGCTATTGACAACGAGCATCTTCAGGCGAAGACACTGGATATCGTATTCCAAGCCAGTGAAGACCAAGGCAAGCTTGAGCGCGCACTAAAACGCATCTGCCAATACGCAGAAGATGCGGTTATTGATGGTTACTCAATCATCCTGCTAACTGACCGTGCAGTGAACTCAAACCACGCCGCTATCCCAGCAATGCTGGCAGTTGGCGCAGTACATCACCACCTGATCCGTAAAGGCCTACGTGCGAAGTGTGACATCGTGGTTGAAACCGGTGACGCGCGTGAAACGCACCACTTTGCAACCCTTATTGGCTATGGTGCAAATGCGGTTAACCCTTACCTAGTTATCGAAACTATCATTGAACTACAACGCACGAAGAAGCTGGATCCAGAAGCGAACCCTCGTGATCTGTTCAACAACTACCGTAAAGCGATCAATGGCGGTCTTCTGAAGATCTTCTCGAAGATGGGTATCTCAACCCTGCAGTCGTACCACGGTGCGCAAATCTTCGAAGCCTTAGGTATTCATAAGTCAGTGGTAGACAAGTACTTCACAGGTACAGTTTCTCGTATCCAAGGTCTCACCCTTGACGATATTGCTAAAGAAGTGCTAGTTCGTCACCGCATCGGTTACCCACAACGCGAAATCCCAATTCAAATGCTGGATGTGGGTGGTGTTTACCAATGGAAACAGCGTGGCGAGAAGCACCTCTTCAACCCAGAAACCATTTCTCTACTACAAGAGTCTACGCGCAACAAGAACTACGATCAGTTCAAGCAGTACGCGACAGCAGTCGATAAACAAGGTGACAACGCGGTAACTCTGCGTAGCCAGCTTGAGTTTATTAAGAACCCAGCCAGCTCTATCTCTATCGACGAAGTCGAGCCAATTGAAAGCATCGTGAAACGCTTCGCGACGGGTGCTATGTCATTCGGTTCTATTTCTTACGAAGCACACTCCACACTAGCTGTTGCGATGAACCGTCTTGGCGCGAAATCGAACTCTGGTGAAGGTGGTGAAGACCCAATGCGTTTCGAGCGCAAAGAGAACGGCGATTGGGAACGCTCTGCAATCAAGCAGGTAGCTTCGGGTCGTTTCGGCGTAACCTCTTACTACCTAACCAACGCTGATGAGCTACAAATTAAGATGGCTCAAGGTGCGAAACCAGGTGAAGGTGGTCAGCTACCAGGCGATAAAGTAGATGACTGGATCGGTGCTACACGTCACTCAACTCCGGGCGTCGGTCTTATCTCGCCACCACCACACCACGATATCTACTCAATCGAAGATTTGGCTCAGCTGATCTACGATTTGAAAAACGCCAACCGTGCTGGTCGTGTAAACGTGAAACTGGTATCGGAAGCGGGCGTAGGTACGATCGCTTCTGGTGTTGCGAAAGCAAAAGCGGACGTAGTGCTTATCGCAGGTTTCGATGGCGGTACGGGTGCATCACCAATGTCTTCAATCCGTCATACTGGTCTTCCTTGGGAGCTGGGCTTGGCAGAAACCCACCAAACGCTACTGAAGAACGGCCTGCGGAACCGTATCGTTGTTCAAGCAGATGGTCAGATGAAGACACCTCGCGACCTTGCTGTGGCAACACTACTAGGCGCAGAAGAATGGGGCGTAGCAACCGCAGCATTGGTGGTTGAAGGCTGTATCATGATGCGTAAGTGTCATAAGAACACCTGTCCTGTTGGTATCGCGACTCAGAACAAAACACTTCGCGAGCGCTTTGATGGTCGCGTAGAAGACGTCGTAACCTTCTTCCAATACATGGCCCAAGGTCTGCGAGAAATCATGGCTGAACTTGGCTTCCGCACTATCGATGAGATGGTAGGGCAAGGTCAAAAACTGAAAGTTCGCCAAGACGTTTCTCATTGGAAATACAAGAACCTAGATCTATCTCCTGTACTTCATGTTGAACAGCCTCGCGAAGCTGATGGCGTGTTTAACCAAGCGCAGCAGAACCACAACCTTGAAGCAGTACTAGACCGTAAGCTGATTCAAGCCGCAATTCCAGCTCTAGAAAAAGGTGAAGCAGTAAATGCTGACTTCCCTATCGTTAACACAGACCGCTCTGTCGGAACCATGCTGTCGAACGAAATCTCGAAAGTGTACAAAGATGCCGGCCTACCTCGACCAATGAACGTGAAGTTCAAAGGTTCAGCGGGTCAGTCATTCGGCGCATTCCTAGCTAAGGGCGTGAAGTTCGAAGTAGAAGGCGACGCGAACGACTACTGGGGTAAAGGCTTATCTGGCGGTACGTTAGTACTTTACCCAGATGCGAAATCAAGCATTGTCGCAGAAGATAACATCGTGGTTGGTAACGTGTGTTTCTACGGTGCCACTTCGGGTGAGTCTTTCATTCGCGGTATGGCTGGCGAACGTTTCTGTGTTCGCAACTCAGGCGCGAAAGTAGTAGTAGAAGGCGTCGGTGACCACGGTTGTGAATACATGACGGGCGGTGCAGCAATTATCCTTGGTTCAACAGGTCGTAACTTTGCCGCAGGTATGAGTGGCGGCGTGGCTTACGTATGGGATAAATCAGGCGACTTTGAGTCGAAACTGAACCCAGAGTTAGTAGACCTAGATCCAATCGAGCAAGAAGACAGAGATCTATTACTCAACATGCTAACTAAGCATGTTCAATTCACAGGAAGTGAAGTCGCTCAGTCTTTCCTAGACAACTTTGAAGCAAGCCTAGCCTCTATGGTTAAGGTAATGCCGCGTGACTATAAAGCGGTGCTTCAAAAGCGTAAAGCTGAAGCACAGTCTCAAGGAAACGAAACTCAAGTGGAGGCCGTATAATGGGTAAGCCTACTGGATTTTTAGAGCATGGTCGTGAACTACCACAGAAGATCGACCCAGCTGAACGCATCAAGAACAACAAAGAGTTCGTTCTGAACGAGGAGTTTGGTGACAAGATCAATACTCAAGCGTCTCGTTGTATGGATTGTGGTGTGCCGTTTTGTCATAACGGCTGCCCTATCGGTAACATCATCCCAGAGTTTAACGATGCGGTTTATCGTGATAGCTGGGAAGAAGCATGGAACATTCTAAGCTCAACCAATAACTTCCCAGAGTTTACTGGTCGTGTTTGCCCTGCTCCATGTGAAAGTGCTTGTGTACTTGGCATCAACCAAGACCCAATCACCATCTGTAACATCGAGAAAACCATCGTAGAAACGGCGTATCGTGAAGGGTACGCCAAGCCAAAAACGCCACGTTCTCGCACTGGTAAAACGATAGCGATCATTGGATCTGGACCAGCGGGTCTTGCGGCTGCTGAGCAGCTAAACAGCGCTGGTCATACTGTGACAGTATTCGAGCGAGACGAGAAGGTTGGTGGTCTGCTGCGTTTCGGTATTCCAGATTTTAAACTGAGCATGGAAGTCATTGATCGTAAGATCAATCTAATGGCAGAAGCTGGCGTTGAGTTTAAAGTAAACCAACACGTCGGTGTTGATGTAAATGCTCAGCAACTGCGTCAAGAGTTCGATGTGGTTCTACTGACGGGTGGCTCAACGGTTCCACGTGATTTGCCAGTTCCGGGTCGTGAGCTCAAAGGCGTTCACTTCGCAATGGAATTCCTAGGTCAAAACAACCGACGTGCAAATAACATGGACCTGAAAACGGACGAGATTCACGCAAAAGGTAAACATGTGGTTGTCATTGGTGGTGGTGATACCGGTTCAGACTGTGTAGGTACGTCAAACCGTCACGGCGCAGCAAGCGTAACTCAAGTGGAAATCATGCCGCTCCCACCAGAGAAGCGCCCAGCTAATATGCCTTGGCCTCAATACCCAATGATCCTACGTACTTCGACCTCTCATGAAGAAGGTGTCGATCGTCACTGGAACATCCTGACCAAAGAGTTCATCGGAAATGACAAAGGTGAAGTCACAGGCCTTCGTCTTGCTGATATCGTTTGGCAAGATGCAAAACCAGGCGAGCGCCCAAGTTTCAAAGAAGTAGAAGGCAGCGAGCGAGTGATCCCATGTGATATGGCATTCCTAGCAATGGGCTTCTTACACCCAGAACCTACAGGCGTGCTTGCTCAACTGGATATCGCGCTAGATGATCGCGGTAACGTAGCAACTCAAGGCTTTGCTACTAACCAAGAAGGCGTATTTGCTGCTGGTGATATGCGAACAGGCCAATCTTTGGTGGTTCGTTGTATCAACGAAGGTCGCGAATGTGCTCGTGCTATCGATGACTACCTAATGGATGGCACAAACCTAGAAGCAAAAGCAGATTCACTGATGCTTTCGGCTTAACGGAAGTATTCACGCTTCCCTCTTTCAATGCCATAAATAGCCATCAGCGATATCGATGGCTATTAGCAAAGAAAGAAAACAATTCCTTCCAATCTTTCTATTTTGACCAGCATTTTATGCTGGTCTTTTTTATTTCCCACAGAATCAAATGTTACTTTTTTGTAACAATCAATTTTCTATCTATTTGAAATCATTAAACTATTTTAGCTTATTAAATGGTAAATCGCATATTCACGTGATTATCCACTAATAACTTGACCTTTTTTACAATAAGCTATAGCTTGTGAAGTTGATGAAAATAAAACACTCAAAAAATGTTAAATATTTCACAGCTTTTATTGAATAAATATACATAAAACCATAAAGATGACGCATATTCAGTCATCACTATCAACGTAAGCAGTGTTGATATATCTGTCGGGATGACGGATAAGCAAAGGGAGAATTGCAATGGCTCTTTATGATCCAAGTCTTGAGAAAGACAACTGTGGATTTGGCTTGATCGCGCATATGGAAGGCGAACAAAGCCACAAGCTGGTTCGTACAGCAATTTCTGCACTTGACCGAATGACCCACCGTGGTGGTATTGCCGCCGATGGTAAAACCGGTGATGGTTGTGGTCTTCTATTACAAAAGCCCGATTCCTATTTACGTCTTATTGCCGAAGAAAATGGTTTCAACCTTGGCAAGCAATACGCCGTAGGGATGATTTTCTTCAACCAAGATCCGGTCAAAGCTCAACTCGCTAAAGACATCGTCAACAGAGAACTTGCGCAAGAGACGCTAACAGTGGCCGGTTGGCGTGAAGTACCAACTAATTCAGAAGTACTCGGTCCAATTGCGGCTAACTCGCTTCCAAATATTCAGCAAGTCTTTATCTCTGCACCAGCTGGTTGGCGAGAGCGTGACATTGAACGTCGTCTCTACATCGCACGCCGTCGCATCGAGAAACAAATCACCGAAGATCCTGATTTCTACATCTGTAGCTTGTCGACTCAAGTTTTGGTGTACAAAGGCCTGTGCATGCCTGCGGATTTGCCTCGCTTCTACCTTGATCTTGCTGATCTACGCATGGAATCCGCTATCTGTCTGTTCCACCAGCGTTTTTCTACCAATACTCAACCGCGTTGGCCATTGGCTCAGCCGTTCCGCTATCTTGCTCATAACGGTGAGATCAACACCATTGAAGGTAACCGCCAATGGGCGCGCGCGCGCGCTTACAAGTTCTCGTCACCACTGCTGCCCGATCTTCAAACTGCAGCACCATTTGTGAACGAGACAGGTTCAGACTCCTCTAGCTTGGATAATATGCTGGATCTCTTCTTAGCTGGTGGCATGGATATCTTCCGCGCCATGCGTATGCTTGTGCCGCCTGCATGGCAAAACCATCCAGATATGGATCCGGATCTGCGGGCGTTTTACGATTTCAACTCCAAGCACATGGAACCATGGGATGGCCCAGCAGGTATCGTACTGTCCGATGGTCGTTATGCTGCTTGTAATCTAGACCGAAATGGTCTGCGTCCTGCACGTTATGTAATTACCAAAGACAAGTTGATCACTCTGGCATCTGAGGTAGGGATTTGGAATTACGCCCCAGATGAAGTTGCCGAAAAAGGGCGTGTAGGTCCGGGTGAATTGCTCGTCATCGACACTCGTAAAGGTAAGCTTTGGCAGTCTAGCGAGATCGATAATGATCTGAAATCTCGTCACCCTTATCGCGAATGGATGGAAAACAACGTTCGCAAACTCACACCATTTTCTCAGCTACCTGAGGATCAAGTAGGCGAGCGCAGCTTTGATGAAGACTTACTTAAGACTTATCAAAAGCAATTCGCGATGACGAACGAAGAAGTCGACCAAGTTCTGCGTGTACTCGGAGAAATGGGCCAAGAAGCCGTTGGTTCTATGGGTGACGATACTCCAATGGCAGTGCTCTCCTCAAAAGAGCGCTTGGTAACTGACTACTTCCGCCAGAAGTTCGCTCAGGTCACCAATCCACCGATCGATCCACTGCGTGAAAAACACGTGATGTCACTGGCGACCAGTATCGGTAAGGAAATGAATGTCTTCTGTGAAACCGATGGCCACGCGCATCGCGTAACATTTGATTCGCCTGTACTGCTTTATTCAGACATGCAGCAACTGCTCGAGCTTGGTGACGATCACTACCGTAATACCATTCTAGATATCAACTACGACCCACAAGAGAAAGATCTTAAACAAGCCATTAATGATCTCTGTGAGCAAGCAGAGCAAGTCGTACGTGAAGGCACGGTTTTAGTGGTACTTTCAGATCGCGCTTTGGTCAAAGGCAAGTTACCAATTCCAGCGGCAATGGCAGTCGGCGCCGTTCAAACTCGTTTGATTGATGCGAACTTACGTTGCGATGCCAACATTGTAGTCGAAACCGCAACTGCACGTGACCCACACCAATTTGCTGTCTTGCTTGGCTTTGGTGCGACTGCAGTTTACCCATACCTTGCTTATGAAGCGTTAGGTAAACTGATTGATGATAAGGCACTAGAGAAAGACTATCGCGATGTGATGCAGAACTACCAATACGGCATCAACAAGGGCCTGTATAAAATCATGTCAAAGATGGGGATCTCAACCATCGCCTCTTACCGCTGCTCACAACTGTTTGAAGCAGTTGGCTTGAGCCAAGATGTGGTCGATCTGTGTTTTAAAGGCGTCACAACTCGAATTGAAGGCGCGAATTTTGACGACTTCCAACAAGATCTTACAAACTTATCTCGTAAAGCATGGGCGAAGCGCAAATCGATTGATCATGGCGGCTTGTTAAAGTACGTCCATGGAGGTGAGTATCATGCTTACAACCCCGATGTTGTCGGCACGCTGCAACAGGCCGTTAAATCTGGCGAAAGTAACGACTATCAGAGCTTTGTTAAGCAGGTAAACCAACGCCCTGTTGCCATGCTGCGTGACTTAATGTCGCTGAAAAAATCAGACTCACCGCTGCCACTTGAGCAAATAGAACCACGCACTGAACTGTTCAAACGCTTTGACTCAGCGGCAATGTCCATTGGCGCACTTAGCCCAGAAGCGCATGAAGCCCTCGCGACTGCGATGAACCGTCTTGGTGGCTATTCAAACTCCGGTGAAGGTGGTGAAGATCCTCGCCGTTTCGGCACTGAACGTAACTCGCGCATCAAGCAAATTGCTTCAGGCCGATTTGGTGTCACGCCTCATTACCTTACTAATGCGGATGTACTACAAATCAAGGTAGCGCAAGGAGCTAAACCGGGTGAAGGTGGACAGCTACCGGGACACAAAGTCACCGCAGAAATCGCCAAGCTACGTTACTCCGTGCAAGGGGTGACGTTAATCTCCCCTCCTCCACATCACGATATTTATTCTATTGAAGATTTGGCCCAGCTGATCTTCGACCTTAAACAAGTCAACCCGAATGCGCTGGTTTCGGTAAAACTCGTCTCCGAGCCAGGTGTTGGCACCATCGCAACGGGCGTAGCCAAGGCTTACGCTGATCTTATTACCATTTCGGGTTACGACGGTGGTACCGCAGCAAGCCCATTAACTTCGGTAAAATACGCTGGTAGCCCTTGGGAGTTGGGGTTGGCAGAGACACAACAAGCACTGGTTGCTAATGGTCTGCGTCATAAGATCCGCCTACAGGTAGACGGTGGTCTAAAGACTGGTTTAGACGTAGTTAAAGCCGCAATTTTAGGTGCAGAAAGCTTCGGTTTTGGTACCGCGCCAATGGTTGCTATGGGTTGTAAGTTCCTGCGAATTTGTCACCTCAACAACTGTGCAACAGGGGTTGCGACTCAAGACGAAACGCTGCGTAAAGAGTACTTCAAAGGCTTACCTGAAATGGTGATGAACTACTTCACCGGACTGGCAGAAGAAGTGCGCGAGCTGCTTTCTGAGCTAGGCGTTGAAAAACTGACTGACTTGATTGGTCGTACCGATTTACTTGAAGCAGTAGAGGGCTTTACCGCGAAGCAAACCAAATTGGATCTATCCAACATTCTAGAAGCTCCCGTCTCGCCTGAAGGTCATCCACTGTTTTGGACGGAACCAAATAAACCGTTTGATAAAGCTGAGCTCAATCAAAAGATCATTGATGATGCCATGCATTCGGTAGAAAACAGCCAATCGGCAAGTTTCTTCTACAATGTCATCAACACTGATCGTTCTGTGGGTGCACGCTTATCTGGCGAAATAGCGAAGCGCTATGGCAACCAAGGTTTGGCAGCTTCCCCTATTAAAATCTACCTTGACGGCACAGCCGGCCAGTCGTTTGGCGTTTGGAATGCGGGTGGCGTAGAGCTTTACCTCACAGGTGATGCGAATGACTACGTAGGGAAAGGCATGGCAGGCGGCAAGATCGCCATAAAGCCTCACTTAGGTACAGCGTTCAAGTGTCATGAGGCCACCATTATTGGTAACACGTGTTTGTACGGCGCAACGGGCGGTAAACTGTTCGCAGCCGGTAAAGCGGGTGAACGTTTTGGGGTACGTAACTCAGGTACGATTGCCGTCATTGAAGGTGCGGGAGATAACGCTTGTGAGTACATGACTGGCGGTATTGTTGCCATTCTAGGTGCAACAGGCGTGAACTTTGGTGCAGGTATGACCGGAGGCTTTGCCTATGTTCTGGATGAAAACCAGAGCTTTGAAGGTCGAGTCAATACAGAATCCGTCGAAGCCATTTCATTGTCCGATCTATACATCCACCAAGAGCATTTGCGCGGCCTGATTGCGGAACACCTTGAAGAAACAGGGTCGAGCCACGCAGAAAATATTTTGGCGAACTTTGATGAATGGATTCCAAAGTTCTATTTGGTGAAACCACAAGCGGCAGATCTTCGCACGCTACTTGGTCACCAGAGCCGCAGTGCCGCTGAGCTGCGCGTTCAAGCACAGTAATCATGGAGGATGTTTGAATCATGAGCCAGAACGTTTATCAATTTATCGATGTGCAGCGCGTAGATCCGGCCAAAAAGCCGATCAAAGTTCGTAAGATCGAGTTCGTTGAAATCTATGAACCGTTTACTAAGCAACAGGCGACTGCACAAGCGGATCGCTGTTTAGATTGCGGTAACCCATACTGTGAATGGAAGTGCCCAGTACACAACTACATCCCTCAATGGCTAAAACTGGCAAATGAGGGACGTATTCTTGAAGCTGTTGAGCTATCGCATCAAACCAATAGTTTACCTGAAGTATGTGGACGCGTTTGTCCTCAAGACCGTCTATGTGAAGGTTCATGCACGCTTAATGATGACTTTGGTGCCGTCACCATCGGTAATATAGAAAAGTACATTACCGACAAAGCCTTTGAAATGGGCTGGAAGCCAGATATGTCCAAGGTGGAGTGGACCGATAAAAAGGTCGCAATCATTGGAGCTGGCCCAGCAGGCTTGGCAGCCGCTGATATCCTAGTGCGCAATGGCGTTAAGCCAGTCGTGTTTGACCGCTACCCAGAAATCGGCGGACTACTGACTTTCGGTATCCCTTCGTTCAAGCTTGAAAAAGGGGTAATGGAAAATCGTCGCCGTGTGTTCACTGAAATGGGCGTCGAGTTTCGCATGAACGTGGAAGTCGGTAAAGATGTACAAATGCAAGATCTAATCGATGAGTACGATGCCATTTTCTTAGGCGTTGGCACCTATAAATACATGCGTGCAGGACTAGAAAATGAGGATGCGCCGGGTGTATATGACGCGCTGCCATTTTTAATTTCGAATACCTACAAAGTCATGGAGCTTGAGAACAACCAACCTTTTATCGACATGGCAGGAAAGAAAGTGGTCGTGCTTGGTGGTGGCGATACCGCAATGGACTGTGTACGAACCTCTATTCGCCAAGGAGCCTCCAATGTGATTTGTGCTTATCGTCGTGACGAAGCCAACATGCCTGGCTCTCGTCGCGAGGTAAAAAACGCGAAGGAAGAAGGCGTGAAGTTCATGTTTAACCTGCAACCACTCGGTGTGGAGGTCGACGCCTCAGGTAACGTATCGGGCGTTAAAGTGGTAAAAACTGCTTTAGGTGAGCCCGATGATGCAGGTCGTCGCAGACCAGAACCAGTGGAAGGCAGTGAACATGTATTGCCTGCGGATGCCGTGATCATGGCATTTGGTTTCCAGCCACACAAAATGGACTGGTTGGAACCGTATGGTGTCGATTTAGACCAATGGGGACGTATCAAGGCACCTGTTGAGCAAGCGTTCATGTACCAAACCAGCAATGCGAAAATCTTCGCTGGCGGTGATGCGGTCCGTGGCTCAGACCTCGTCGTAACCGCCATTGATGAAGGGCGAAAAGCGGCAGAAGGCATTCTTGATTACCTAGAAGTCTAATCACAGCTAACATCACAAAAAGGATCCTATTATTGGATCCTTTTTCTTTTGTATCCATATAATTAGAAGCAAAATTATAAGAGTAAATACAATGAAAAAAGCCGCTCTCCTTTCCATCACTTTGCTCGGCTTAACCGCTTGTAGCCAAGGAGTCACAACCATGACGGATCGTTCTCAATCACCTTGTGGTGACAAACCAAACTGCGTCTCCACTCAAGATACGCGTGCAGAATACAACCTAACGCCATTCACCCTGACTGATTCAGCGAACATCGATGCTATTGAGCAAATTGCACTTGAACTGCCAGGTGCGAAAACAGCGGTGAAAGAAGGCAACTACATACGCGTAGAGTGCACATCTAAAATCATGCGCTTTGTGGACGATTTAGAACTTAAGGTAGAAGGCGATCAGCTGATTGTTCGCTCAGAATCTCGTGTTGGCTATTCAGACTTTGGCGTAAACAGAAAGCGCGCCGAACAATTACGAGAAAAGCTCACTCAAGCTAAGCTCATCAAATAGAAAACTGCTCACGGGGAGTGCTATACTCTCGGCCAACTAAAATATTTACCGAAAGAGAGTGTTATGAAAGTTGGTATCATCGGTGCGATGGAACAAGAAGTCACCATCCTGAAAGAAGCAATCACAAACTGCAAAACCGTAAATAAAGCGGGTTGTACGTTTTTCTCTGGTCAAATTAATGATGTAGAAGTAGTCGTACTACAATCAGGTATCGGTAAAGTTGCAGCTGCAGTAGGCACTACCATTCTTCTTGATGAATACCAGCCAGATGTTGTGATTAACACAGGCTCTGCTGGTGGCTTCGATTCAAGCCTAAATCTAGGTGATGTTGTTATCTCAACAGAAGTTCGTCATCACGATGCAGACGTGACCGCTTTTGGTTATGAAATTGGCCAAATGGCTGGCCAGCCTGCTGCATTCAAAGCGGATGAAAAGCTAATGGATTTAGCAGAAAAGGCACTAGCGCAAATGGAAAACACTCATGCAGTTCGCGGCCTGATCTGTACTGGTGATGCATTTGTTTGCACCGCTGAACGCCAAGAGTTTATTCGTAAGCACTTCCCATCCGTTATCGCGGTAGAAATGGAAGCATCTGCTATCGCTCAAACTTGTCACCAATTCAACACGCCGTTTGTTGTTGTGCGCGCAATCTCTGATGTCGCTGATAAAGAGTCACCAATGAGCTTTGATGAGTTCCTACCGCTAGCAGCAAAAAGCTCTTCTGAAATGGTATTCAAAATGCTGGAACTCATTAAGTAAACGACTCATTCATGGAAGAAGTTTTTCAGTCATTTTATGCCAACGGTGCGCTCCTTATTATGTGGGGCGCACTGCTCTTTCACCTTATTTTACCAATCCCCCGTTCATCGCATCCCATCACTTTATGGCGAAAGTTAGCTGAGAACCTCGCCAACAAAGTGAATAATAATCACAGTTACTCACAGAGCCTGACCTCCGGCAGTCTTGCATTGGGCTTGATGCTATTGCCTTGCTTGATCTTGCTGATTGCCGTGGAGCCATTCGTTTGGCAAGTGCCTTTATACGAACTAGTGCTATTGATCATTGCTTTGGACTGGCGCAACAGCGAAGCCTTAACGAAACAACTCGTCACAAGTATGTCGAGAGAAGACAAAGCTCAGTGCCGACAATTACTAAGACCATACCTTAATCGCGATACTGACAGCCTCTCGATCATCGGCATAGGTAAAGCAAGCTCAGAAGCTGTGATTATGGGATACAGCCGCAACGTAATCGGTGTGTTATTTTGGTACGCACTAGCAGGTGGTATTGGTGCGTTAATGTATCGACTAGCCACAGAGTTAGCTCGAGTTTGGTCCCCTAGCCGACGCCAATATTTGCCCTTTGGTAAACCTGCCGTTCAGCTGGTTGCCGCTCTGGATATTATTCCACTTCGTCTCTTTGCCATACTTTTAGCTGTAGGAAAGAACGTAAGCAATGTGCTTTCTGGTGTACAGCAACAAGCGAAGTCTTGGCCACTACCCGGGCCCGCCTGGGTGTTGTGTACCATCGGACACAAACTACAACTCTCTTTATGCGGCCCTGCTATCTATCAAGGTATACGTGCGGAACGCGCAAAAATCGGTGGACGAATCGCCCCATCGGCTATTCACCTTTCACAAATACATACGCTGCTCGTTTGGCGAGTCTTCGTTTGGATAGCTATCCAAAGTCTGCTTTTAGGAATGATTTATCAAGGATTATGATGAATAAACTATGCTTCGCATTAACGCTGTTTGTTTCGACAGCGACCTTCGCCCAAACACCAGCGCAACGCATTGTAAGTTTAGCTCCGCATGCCACTGAAATTGCCTTTGCGGCAGGGCTAGGAGACAAGCTTGTTGCTGTCAGCGAAATGAGTGATTATCCAGAGCAGGCAAAGCAGCTGGAAAGAGTCTCTAATTACCAAGGAATTAAATTAGAGCGCATTATTGCTCTTCAACCGGATTTAGTCATTGCTTGGCCGGCAGGAAACCCGGCAAAAGAGCTGGAGAAAATTAAACAGTTCGGCATTCCTATCTATTATTCCACTACAGGCTCACTGGAAGATATCGCCAATAATATCGAGCAGCTAAGCCAATACAGCGAAACCCCGCAAATAGGACAAAAGGCCACTGAAGATTTTAGAACGCAACTGAATACACTAAAAGAGAAGTACAACACGCACGAGAAAGTTCGTTACTTTTATCAGTTGAGTGAAAAGCCTATCATCACTGTCGCCGGGAAGAACTGGCCAAGTGAAGTCTTTACTTTTTGCGGTGGTGAAAACATTTTCGCAGCATCCAGCGCGCCTTATCCTCAGGTCAGCATCGAGCAGGTCATCACTCGCCAACCAGAGGTTATTTTTACTTCTCGTCACGCAATGAGTAATGATGGTATGTGGGCAGAGTGGAGCAATGAGCTTCCCGCACTTAGAAATAAACACATCTGGTCTCTAAACTCAGATTGGATTAACCGCCCAACCCCACGCACACTAAATGCGATCACAGAAGTGTGTGAGCACTTTAAAAGCGTTCGTCAAAAACGCTAACGATTTCGTGGCAAATACCGTACAATTTCCGCCCATTTTTTCTCACACTATATAAAGGTACTAAGTAACATGGACTCCATGCTGCTTTATATGATCGATTTGTTCGGTACCGCTGTTTTCGCTATCTCTGGCGTGTTACTGGCGGGCCGTTTAAAAATGGATCCATTCGGCGTTATCGTTCTCGGCAGTGTGACTGCTATTGGTGGCGGAACAATCCGAGACATGGCGCTAGGTGCCACTCCTGTATTTTGGATAACAGATACTACGTACTTATGGGTGATATTTGTTACGTGTCTACTAACCATGCTTGTTATTCGAAGACCCAAGCGACTCTCATGGTGGGTATTACCCGTTTGTGATGCCATCGGTCTCGCTGTATTTGTGGGAATTGGAGTAGAGAAGGCACTCGCCTACAATGCATCTGGAATGGTCGCTGTGATAATGGGGGTTATTACTGGCTGTGGAGGTGGCATTATACGAGACGTGCTGGCTCGCGAAGTTCCTATGGTATTAAGAAGTGAAGTCTACGCTACGGCATGTATTATTGGCGGCATCTTCCATACGATGGCGGTAAACATGGGTTATGACCACTCAACGGCTTTACTCGCTGGTGTAATCTCAACGCTCATTATACGTCTCGGTGCTATTCGTTGGCATCTATCCCTGCCAACTTTCGCAATTAACCGTTAAACACAAACAGCATCACTCATCATCGAGTCGACCAAGTGTCGGCTCCTCTCATTTATACTCATTTGATTCGCCAATTCTTGTACAATTCGCTAAATTATTTCAACCATTCCTAACTTTCATTAATTATTATGTTGCTTGAAGGTATTGAGACGTTACTTGTCCTCAGTAAAGAAAAAACCATGAGCCGTACGGGCAGCCAACTCTATATTAGTCAATCTGCGGTGAGTAAGCGCATTTCGAATCTAGAGAAGAAGTTAGGAAAAAAATTGATTGAGCCAAGTGGTCGGCATATAAAGCTGACCTCCGATGGCCTCGCGCTCATCAACACGATCGAGCCAACGTTCAATGAGTTAAGAGGTCAGATCTATGATCAGCAAGAAATAGAAGATACTTCTTTGATCAAGATAGACTGCTCTGAAACCTTAGTCGCTGGATACCTTAGTGTGATCATGGCAGAACGCTTTGCTCATGACCAGTACATACGAATATCGACCAATCATACACCACGCATTATTGAGAACGTCAAATCAGGTAAAGCGACACTGGGATTCTGTGCCGGTTATTTACCGTCTCATCATGGATTAATGAGCCTTCACCTCGCTGATGAACCTTTTTCAATCGTCAGTAGATACCCACTTTTGCAACTACCCAAAGCCATTTTGACCAATGACTTAACCAATCCTGCCAACACTTACCAACAAGCTATTTTGTCAAAATACGGAATTGAGCCTTTGATGGAAATGGATTCATACACTGCGGCAGCACAACTGGCTTTGGGCGGAATGGCTCCCGCTTTAATTCCTAAATCTATCCTGAAGACACTTAATATCACATCCAAGTTCTGCTATGACTTTGAAGAACTAGGACAGTTAATTCGACCAATACATATCTGCTTGCGCCACAGCACATATCGCAGCGAACGAGTTAAAGCACTGACAAAATCCATTGCTGATGTTGTTGCCAAAGAAGTTTCGTTGCCATGAGCATCGACATCACAATAACTAGAGGGCGAATCCATTTTTGCCCTTTACTTACCACGACCTTCGCCCCTAACTGAGCACCAAGAAAACCGCCAACAGCCATGGTTAAACCGAGCTTCCACACTGGTAACCCTGCTAAGATAAAAAAGAGTAGTGCCGCGATGTTTGACGTAAAATTGAGGATTTTGGTTCTAGCTGTGGCTTCGACCAAAGAGAAATGACCTAGTGCAACAAAACAAACAGTAAAAATAGATCCAGTTCCAGGGCCAAAAAAGCCATCATAGAAACCGATCCCCCCACCAATGCATAGCGCAAACATCGCTTCAGATAACTTTGGTTCTCCATCGATTTTTCGCGTACTTGGCGCGAGTAAAAAATAGAGGGAAATGGCTATCAAAAGAACAGGGATCAAACTGGTGAGTACGCTAGCATCAATAAACTGCACAGCCTCGGCACCGATCGCTGCACCGATAAAAGTACAGAGTATCGCGAAACGCATTTCCTTTAGGCTGACAATACCGTTACGCACGAAATACCAACTAGCAGAGAAGCTGCCAAACGAACTTTGTAACTTGTTAGTTGCTAGAGCTTGAGTAGGACTCAACCCCGCAGCCAAAAGCGCAGGGAGCGTAATGAGTCCTCCCCCCCCAGCCATCGCATCAATAAAGCCTGCGGCAGTCGCAACAAAAAATAGGGCCAACAAAATCTCAACCGTGATTTCCACTACACATCCTTTTTGAAGAGGTATCAAAGAGGAAGAAACGGTAGCACTTATTCACAAAACTACCAATGGAAAGTCAAGACACCAATCTATTCCTAATTTTCATCTTTGTGAAATTTTCATTTTAGTTTCACAAAAAAAAGATACATGCCTCAAGGATACGAATGAAATAGTATTTTCATTGTGTCAGCCGTGTAGGCAAGGTCATAATAAAATTATGGTTTCAAGGAGAAAACGATGTACCCTGCAATACAACAAGACTCAAGTAGCAATACCAAAGAAGTACATATAGTATCAGTAAGCGTACTTGATGACTTAATTAACAAAAACATCAAAAGGAAAGGTGTTACTGAAAAATGGAAAGTTATCAAAAATAAACTAGAAAATACTGCAAACTATTACACAACAGCCGATGATCTTATATTTTTAACAAAACTAGCGAATAATCTAAGCGGAGCAACAAACCCTGTCCATATAAATTACTATTCTGGCCAACCACATTTTGTCTTTACGGGGACACCGGCCCTGAGAATAAAGTTAAGTGCTTTGGGTTCTCATGCACCGACTCCAACAATTACTAACTTTGCTGTAGGTCCAAAAAGTGCTATCCAGTCTATTAAAAGTGGAACAATTATTACAATCGTACTAGTAAGCTCTTTTAGAGCAATGGAACACTTCTTTTCGGAAAAGAATAAATCAACATTACTGAGTTTGTTTGGCACAATAACTAGTGACATCCTAAAGTTAGGAATTTCATCCGCAATTGCTGCAATTGCTGTAAAAGGAATTTCTGGAGCTACTACTATTTTCGCTCTAACTTCTGGCCCATTATTTTTAGCTATAGGTATAAGCTTGGTTATTGGGAGCATATTAAATCATATAGATAAAAAGCATAATATAACAAAAAAATTCAAATTAACATTAGAGAAAAAACTAGATGAATCAATAAAAAATGAAATAAATCAAGAAGAAGCAAGAATAAAAAATTTAATTGGTTCTACATATATAAAAAATGGAATGTTTTTATGAAAAAAGAAGACAACCTAGATCTAACATCAACATTTTTAACATCACTGTTATTCCTTTCTCTAGGATTGTTATGCATTTATTTTTTTTACAACGATACCATAAATAACATAAAAGACATATATAACGAAGAACGTATTATAGAAATTTCTCAGGGATCATTTTATGGGTTATTTGGAAGCTGGGTATTTATATCTATATTTATTCTTTTAATTACTGTGTTTTTAAAAAAAAGAAAATTATCATATAAGAAAGAAGGCATGTTCATTAAAGTTATAATTTCTTTTTCAATTATAACAATTATAGCACCAAGTGCATTTGTGTTTCTCACTAAAAAACACTTAACAAATCAGGGTTACTCTGTTTCAATTGATAAAGAAGACTCCTGGCTACAAGATAAGGTTTATATTTTCAAAAAATAAACTTCAATTTATGTTACATAAAAGAAATTAAAATTTGAGAAAAAATTCAATTAGCATAGCGAACATCTCAATAAGTGTATGTTTATACTTGGCATTGACTATTGGTCTGACTATTAGCTTAAGCATTTGGAATGACTGGTTTTCTTTTACTCAACACATTGATCTAGATACGTACCTTCTTACATTGGGAGCTATTACGGTTGTTGTTGTATGCATTCCAAACATCCTGACAATAAGCAAAGGATTAAGTATTGCTGCAAAAATAAACTTAATCACTATCTCTTTTATCATTCTTACCTGCAGTATCAACTTTGTTGTAGCAAGTGGTAGTACTATTTCTTCATCTTTAGGAACATTGCTTGCCATAATTAGCTTGATGATCTTCAAAAGCGAAGCATACCAATCGTTCCTAGCACATTTTAATACTCTTCATTTTAGAAAAACCTCGATATAAAAAAGCCCGCTCAAATGAGCGGGCAATGAGGTTGTCATGTAAGCCCTGATTAACGAGCTTACTGATTTTTATCTGTTACGCGTCTAGACTCGCTTTCACTTTAGCATGTAACTCTTGAACCGAAGTTACTGACGCTTTTGCGTCTGCAGTGTGAGACATACATGTAGCGAACGCTGCGTTCAGTGTCGTTGTGTAGTTCACTTTTTCTGCCAGTGCACCGCGGCGTAGAACTTTCGAATCTTCAATCGCTTGACGACCAGCTGCCGTGTTTACGATGTAGGTGTATTCGTTGTTCTTGATGCGGTCAAGAATGTGTGGACGACCTTCGTGTACTTTGTTTACCAAGCGTGGGTTGATACCCGCTTCGCCCAGAATCACAGCAGTACCGTGTGTCGCATCCAACTGGTACCCCAGTTTCACTAGCTTAGAAGCCAGGTCAACAACACGCTCTTTATCGCCTTCACGTACTGACAGTAGCGCACGACCACCTTCAGGATAAACCGCACCACAACCTAGCTCTGCTTTCGCGTAAGCTTCTGCGAATGTTGCGCCAACGCCCATTACTTCACCTGTTGAGCGCATTTCTGGGCCCAATAGCGGGTCAACGCCAGGGAACTTGTTGAACGGCAGAACCACTTCTTTCACTGAGTAGTAAGGAGGAATAATCTCTTTAGTAAAGCCTTGTGACTCTAGAGATTGACCCGCCATTACACGTGCAGCGATTTTCGCTAGAGGTGCACCTGTCGCTTTCGATACGAATGGAACCGTACGAGCAGCACGAGGGTTCACTTCGATTAGGTAAACGTCGTTGTCTTTCACAGCAAACTGCGTGTTCATCAAACCGCGTACACCGAGTTCGAACGCCAGCTTCTCAACTTGCTCACGCATCTTGTCTTGAATTTCCTGACTTAGCGTGTATGCAGGCAGTGAACATGCAGAGTCACCAGAGTGAACACCGGCTTGTTCGATGTGTTCCATAATACCGCCGATAACGACGCGTTCACCGTCACAGATAGCATCAATATCAACTTCGGTTGCATCATCCAAGAAACGGTCTAGTAGAACTGGAGACTCGTTCGATACGCTTACTGCTTCATTGAAGTAGCGACGCAGGTCTTGCTCGTCGTATACGATTTCCATCGCACGACCACCGAGTACATAAGATGGACGAACAACTAATGGGAAGCCAATTTCTTTCGACTTCTCAACCGCTTGCTCCATCGTTGTTACTGTCGCGTTTTCTGGCTGAAGTAGACCTAAACGGTCAACAGCGGCTTGGAAGCGTTCACGGTCTTCCGCACGGTCGATAGCATCTGGGCTCGTACCAATGATTGGAACACCGGCCGCTTCTAGAGCACGAGCCAGTTTAAGTGGCGTTTGACCACCGTACTGAACAATCACACCTTTTGGTTTTTCAACGCGAGCGATAGACAGTACATCTTCCAGAGTTACTGGTTCGAAGTACAGACGATCAGACGTATCGTAGTCAGTAGATACCGTTTCTGGGTTACAGTTAACCATAATGGTTTCGTAACCGTCTTCACGCAGCGCAAGTGATGCGTGTACACAACAGTAATCGAATTCAATACCTTGGCCGATACGGTTTGGACCGCCACCAAGAACCATGATCTTGTCTTTGTCTGTTGGGTTTGCTTCACACTCTTCATCGTAAGATGAGTACATGTAAGCCGTATCAGAAGAAAACTCTGCGGCACACGTATCCACACGTTTGTAAACCGGGTGAATATCAAACTGTTCACGAGCACGACGAATTTCACTTTCAGCGACACCAAGCAGTTTAGACAAGCGCGCATCAGAGAAGCCTTTACGTTTCATCTGGCGAAGCACTTCTTTGGTCAAACCTGCGTAGCCGCCCGCCTTGACTTGCTCTTCGAGTTTTACGATTTCTTCGATTTGAACCAGGAACCAACGGTCGATTTGAGTCAAGTTGAACACGCCGTCAACTGACATGCCAGCTCGGAATGCATCGGCGATGTACCAGATACGCTCGGCGCCTGCTTCTTTAAGTTCGTGACGAATCTTAGTCAGTGCATCTGGTGCTTCTAAATCGACCATCTCGTCAAAACCAGTTGCGCCAACTTCTAGACCACGAAGTGCTTTGTGAAGAGATTCTTGTTGGTTACGACCAATTGCCATTACCTCACCAACCGATTTCATCTGAGTAGTCAGACGGTCGTTTGCGCCAGCAAATTTCTCGAAGTTAAAGCGAGGAATCTTAGTTACGACGTAGTCGATAGTTGGTTCGAATGATGCTGGTGTTGCACCGCCGGTGATGTCGTTTTGTAGTTCATCCAGAGTAAAGCCAACAGCAAGCTTCGCGGCAATCTTAGCGATTGGGAAACCTGTTGCTTTTGACGCTAACGCAGAAGAGCGAGATACACGTGGGTTCATCTCAATGATAACCATACGGCCATCTTTCGGGTTGATACCAAACTGTACGTTTGAACCACCTGTCTCAACACCGATTTCACGCAGAACCGCTAGCGATGCATTACGCATTAGCTGGTATTCTTTGTCAGTCAGTGTCTGTGCTGGTGCAACCGTGATTGAGTCACCCGTGTGGATGCCCATTGGGTCAAAGTTTTCGATTGAACATACGATGATACAGTTGTCCGCTTTGTCACGAACGACTTCCATTTCGTACTCTTTCCAACCGATTAGTGACTCATCGATAAGAAGTTCGTTGGTCGGAGATAAGTCCAGACCGCGACGACAGATTTCTTCGAACTCTTCTTTGTTGTACGCGATACCACCACCAGTGCCACCCATGGTGAACGATGGACGAATGATACAAGGGAAGCCAACCATATCTAAAACTTTGTAAGCTTCTTCCATGCTCTTCGCTGTATCTGCGCGAGGACACTCAAGGCCGATAGACTTCATCGCTTTATCAAAACGAGAACGGTCTTCCGCTTTGTCGATTGCATCTGCAGTTGCGCCGATCATCTCTACGCCGAATTCTTCTAGTACGCCGTGTTTCTCTAAGTCTAACGCACAGTTAAGTGCAGTCTGGCCACCCATGGTTGGCAAAACTGCATCTGGACGCTCTTTTTCAATGATCTTGCGTACCACTTCCCATTGGATTGGCTCGATGTAAGTCGCATCAGCCATCTCTGGGTCTGTCATGATCGTTGCTGGGTTCGAGTTAACCAGAATAACTCGGTAGCCTTCTTCACGAAGTGCTTTACAGGCTTGTGCGCCAGAGTAGTCAAACTCACATGCCTGACCGATAACAATCGGACCAGCACCAAGAATTAGAATACTTTGAATGTCAGTACGTTTTGGCATTATCTACTACTCCGAATTAAGCGCTGTGTTTTTTGATTAGTTCGATAAAGTGGTCAAATAGCGGTGCCGCGTCATGTGGACCAGGGCTCGCTTCTGGGTGACCTTGGAAGCTAAATGCTGGCTTGTCTGTGCGGTGGATACCTTGCAAAGAGCCATCAAATAGCGATACGTGAGTAGCACGTAAGTTTTCCGGTAATGTTGCTTCATCTGCCGCAAAGCCGTGGTTTTGCGAAGTGATCATCACAACGTTACGCTCTAAATCTTTTACTGGGTGGTTTGCACCGTGGTGACCAAACTTCATTTTCACCGTTTGCGCACCTGATGCTAGCGCCAGAATTTGGTGACCTAGACAAATACCAAAAATTGGCAGGCCTTTTTCTAGGAACACTTTGGTTGCTTCAATCGCGTAAGTACATGGTTCTGGGTCACCAGGGCCGTTCGATAAGAATACGCCATCTGGATTTAGTGCCAGAACTTCTTCCGCTGACGTTTCTGCAGGTACAACCGTTAAGCGGCAGCCGCGGTCAACCAACATTCGTAAGATGTTGCGTTTTGCGCCGAAGTCGTAAGCGACAACGTGGTATGGCAGCTCGCTGTCATCTTTCGCCTCTGGAAGTCCACCTTCAAGCGTCCACGAACCTTGCTTCCATTGATACGCTTCTTTTGTTGTAACTTCTTTCGCAAGGTCCATTCCTTTTAAGCCTGGGAATTCTTTTGCTTTCGCTAGTGCCAAAGCTTCGTCTAGGTTGTTGCCCGCAACAATACAGCCGTTTTGAGCACCTTTTTCACGCAGGATACGAGTGAGCTTACGAGTATCGATATCAGCGATGCCAACGATATTTTGAGACTTAAGATAATCAGAGAGGGATTGTTCGTTACGGAAGTTAGAAGCGATTAGAGGAAGATCGCGAATCACAAGGCCTTGTGCATGAATGGAAGAGGATTCTTCATCTTCGGAAGTGGTTCCGGTATTGCCAATGTGAGGATAAGTGAGAGTGACGATTTGCTGAGAATAGGAAGGATCAGTGAGGATTTCTTGATACCCCGTCATCGAGGTATTAAAAACGACTTCACCAACGGAAAGACCATCTGCCCCTATGGACACTCCGCGGAACACTGTCCCATCTTCTAGGACCAACAGTGCTAATTTACCCAAGACAACCTCCAGAATAAAAATGCAAAAAAAATAAATCAAACTGCAAACATGCCTTCCTTTACCTATAAAATCTACATAAATAGGTATTTCAGACAAATTGGCGGTATTCTAAAGTTGGACTCGAAACCTGTCAACCTACAATCAAAAATAAATGATTAATTTCTAGCGAGTAAGGTCATTTTGAATCAGTAAGGCCCAAAAAGATAACTTTTACATGCTATTACATAGAGAGGCATAGAGGTTTAATGAATTTTACAAATTTGAACTTTTTAGAGATCACAAAAAAGTATGAGCTTTTCACGCAAACGTTCACCCGACAAAAAAGACATTAGTTTTTAGACATCAAAACCCAAAAAACCCACAAATCAACCAAAACAACAACAAAAGTAAGCACCAAAACACTTTCTGTTAGAATCATTTCATTTACAAATAATTCTATAGATATAAAAAAGCCGGCTACCGCCGGCGAATAATTATGTATTTAGAGTTCATTCAATCCCAAAACATCTGTCATGGTATAAAAGCCCGCTGGTTTGGCACTCAACCAAACAGCGGCCTTGACGGCGCCATTAGCAAACGTCATACGATCGGTCGCTTTGTGCGTTATCTCCACTCGTTCCCCGATATCAGCAAACATGGCTGTGTGCTCACCGACAATATCGCCAGCGCGAATTGTAGCAAAGCCGATCTCATCTTTAGTACGTTCACCTGTGATACCTTCTCGCGCATAGACAGCTACATCATTCAGCTTGTTTCCCATCGCACCAGCAATGGCTTCGCCCATCCCGATAGCGGTACCAGAAGGAGCATCAACTTTATGACGATGATGTGCTTCGACAATCTCAACATCACAGTAGTCGCCCATCACTTTGGCTGCTTTCTCAAGAAGCTTAAATACTAGGTTCACACCAACAGAGTAGTTAGGAGCCATGACAACAGGCACTTGCTTAGCGGCTTCGTCAATCAGTTCACGCTCTGCATCACTGAAACCAGTCGTCCCAATCACAATACTCTTTCCATGCTTCTTACACAGTTCAAGATTCGCCAACGTACTTACTGGGGCAGTAAAATCGATGATTACATCAAAATTATCGACGTCTTTAGCAAGATCATCCGTTAAGAGCACATCGAATTTACCTTCACCACAAAGCTCACCGATATCGACGCCGACAAGTGAAGACTCAGGTCGTTCTGATCCCGCGCTCACTGTCGCTTCAGGATTAAGGTGTGAAGCTTTAACCAAATTGCGGCCCATTCGGCCAGCTGCTCCTGCGATTGCAATACGAACCATTGCGCTTTCTCTCCTTCTCTGGATAACGAGGTTTGCTCTCGTTCTCTCGTTTCGCTTAATCTGTTTAAACTAACAACATACCGTGGTTACCACAAGCAAGTTCATCGAGCTTAAGCAAACTCTTTTACAACACGCTCCAAGATAGGTACGTTCGCTTCAGGAAAGGTGTAGTCGCCCAATTCGCTGATTTCAACCCAGCATCCTTCTTGACCTTCTCGACCGTAAGGCTCATTACTGAATTGAGATACTGTAATAAAATCAAACTTGAGTGATTTGTCTGGATAGTCGTATTCCAAATGTTCAAAAGGGGCTTGCTCAATAACTTCAATTCCTACTTCTTCTTCGAGTTCTCTTGTAATTGCAAGCTCAATGCTTTCTCCCGGCTCGACTTTGCCACCCGGAAACTCCCAAAACCCGCCTTTGTGCTTATCATCAGGACGCTTTGTAATAAAGATCTTTGATTTATCTTGGTTAAAAATAATTGCCGCGACTATGTGAATTCTTTTCATGGGGATTCCTAACTCTCAAGACCGTTGTACTTTACTATTGTGACAACGAGCTTCTACATCTCAAAAACTTTCTGACCTATCAAACTTATGGAATTTGATAGCCAAAGAATTTATTTAAAAAAAGAGTCGCCTAAGCGACTCTTTGATAAATAATCCGACTAACAGATTAGTCGATTTTGCCGTGGCACTGTTTGTACTTCTTGCCACTGCCACAAGGGCAAGGTTCATTACGACCTACTTTACGTTCATCACGTACCATTGGTTGATTTGAACCTTCTTCAGATTCTTCGCCTTCAGAAAGCGGATTTTGTGCTGCAGCGTGTTGCGCTTGCGCACGACGAGCGGCTTCTTCAGCTTGCGCACGACGCTGTTCTTCCATACGTTCAACTTCTTCTTGTTGCTGAACGCGAACACGAGATAGAACAGTAATAACGTCTGTTTTCAGCGCTTCTAGTAGACCCTCAAACAGTTCAAACGACTCACGTTTGTATTCTTGTTTTGGGTTCTTCTGTGCGTAACCGCGTAAATGGATACCTTGACGCAAGTGATCCATCGCAGCCAAATGCTCTTTCCAAAGCGTATCCAGAGTCTGAAGCATGACCGATTTTTCGAAGTTGCGAAGCACTTGTGCACCCACCACTTCCTCTTTCTCTTTGTACACTTCAACGGCTAGGTTGATGATCTTTTCACGTAATGCTTCTTCGTAAAGCTTGTCGTCTTCTTCAAGCCATTGCTTCACTGGCGCATCAAGATCGAAGTCCGCTTTCAAGCGCTCTTGTAGACCTTCAACATCCCACATATCTTCTAGTGACTGTGGTGGAATGTACTCATCAATAACCGCTGTTAGCACATCTTCACGGTTTTGCTCGATCATGCCGCTGATGTCTTCAACGTTCATTAACTCGTCACGCAGTTCGTAGACAACCTTACGTTGATCGTTCGCTACATCATCGTATTCAAGCAGCTGCTTACGGATATCAAAGTTACGACCTTCCACTTTGCGCTGTGCTTTTTCAATTGAGCGAGAAAGCATTTTCGATTCAATAGCTTCACCTTCTTCCATACCACTTTGAATAAGGCTCGCCATACGATCAGAAGTGAAAATACGTAGCAAAGAGTCTTCCATAGATAGGTAGAAGCGCGATGAACCCGCATCACCTTGACGACCAGAACGACCACGTAGCTGGTTATCAATACGGCGAGATTCGTGGCGCTCAGTACCGATGATATGTAGACCACCAGCTTCTAGTACTTGGTCATGCACCACTTTCCACTCTGCTTTAATCGCATCGATTTGCTCTTGAGTTGGGTTCTCTAAAGCTTCAACTTTTGATTGCCAGCTACCGCCAAGCACAATGTCCGTACCACGACCGGCCATGTTGGTCGCGATAGTTACCGCACCAGGCATACCCGCTTCAGCAACAATTTCCGCTTCTTTCTCATGGAATTTCGCGTTCAATACGTTGTGTTTGATCTTAGCCTTCTTCAATGCGTTAGAAAGAAGTTCTGACTTTTCAATCGACACAGTACCAACAAGCGTTGGCTGCCCTTTGGCAACACGCTCTTTAATATCTTCAATTATTGCCGCAAACTTCTCTGCTTCAGTACGGTAAACCACATCTGGCATATCGTTACGAATCATCGGCTTGTTGGTTGGGATAACCACCGTTTCCAAACCATAGATAGACTGGAATTCGAACGCTTCAGTATCCGCTGTACCTGTCATACCTGACAGTTTTTCGTATAAACGGAAGTAATTCTGGAATGTGATAGAGGCTAGCGTTTGGTTTTCGTTTTGGATCTTAACGCCTTCTTTCGCTTCGACAGCTTGGTGAAGACCTTCTGACCAACGACGACCTGGCATTGTACGACCAGTGTGTTCATCAACGATCACAACTTCGCCGTCATCGTTAACGATGTAATCCACATTACGCTCAAACAGCACATGTGCACGCAAAGCAGCATTCACGTGATGCAACATGCTGATGTTAGCCGGAGAGTAAAGTGTATCCCCTTCCTCCATCAGACCGTTTTTCACCAACAGTTCTTCAACGTATTCTTGACCCGTTTCTGTTAGGTATACTTGCTTTGATTTTTCATCAACAGTGTAGTGGCCATCACCACGGTATTCTTCAGAGTCTTCTTTATCTTGCTTTTTCAGATGCGGGATCAAAAGGTTGATTCGAGTGTATAGCTCAGAGCTATCTTCAGCAGGACCAGAAATGATCAAAGGAGTACGAGCTTCATCAATTAGGATTGAGTCCACCTCATCGACAACAGCAAAGAAGCGATCACGCTGTACACGATCTTCGCTACGGAAAGCCATATTGTCACGAAGGTAGTCAAAACCAAATTCATTGTTGGTTCCGTATAGAATGTCAGCTTGGTACGCTTCTTTTTTCTCTTGAGGAGGCATGTTTGGCACGTTTACGCCAACGGTCATACCTAAAAATTCAAATAGAGGGCGGTTCGTCTCAGCATCACGTTTAGCTAGATAATCGTTCACTGTTACGATGTGAACGCCTTTACCAGCAAGAGCATTTAAGTAAGCTGGAAGCGTTGCAGTCAGCGTTTTACCTTCACCTGTACGCATCTCCGCAATTTGACCCGCATTTAGAACCATACCACCGATAAGCTGAACGTCGAAGTGACGCATGCCGTAGACACGCTTAGATGCCTCACGAACCGTAGCAAAAGCTTCAGGAAGTAGTTTATCAAGAGTTTCACCTTTCTCTAGGCGCTCACGGAACTCAACCGTCTTTGCTTTTAACTCTTCATCACTTAGAGCTTCGAATGTTGGCTCGTAGTTATTAATTTCTTTTACAATTTTTCTAAGGCGGCGCAGTGTTCGGTCGTTGCGACTGCCAATCACTTTTGTCAGTAGCTTAGTTATCATTTTTCGTGAATCTCTCTTTAATCAGACCGTTCCCGATCTACTCATAATGCCTTCAGTCTCTGCCAGTTTGGAACTAAGAATACTGAGATAAATCATTTATCAAAGATATTGAGTTCAAACATCCATATTTCAAGGCTAAGTTTCGAAACAATGTGGCTTAGTGTAAGGATTTTTCATCGATACAACCATAAATAGACGTATTTGTTTGAAGCACTCTGAAGTTTTTACTTAAAGTGGTGACTGATTAGACGATATTGCATACCACAATATGTGTAATCTATTCAGAGCAGACTTTGCTTTTTACCTTGCTACATTGTAAAACTGAAGCGAAAGACGTTAATGTAAACTATACCTTGATAGAAAGCTGCTCTAGAATAGCTGATATCTCAACAAAATTAGATTTTACCTATGCGTGATCACCGTCCAACCTCGACTGAAGATGTTATTGCTGAATCACAGTTCAAGCAGATTCAAGAACATGCTGGAGAAATCTTACAGCTTAACCAAGCTTTGCAAGAGATCTTACCCACAGGGACGGCCGATCATTGCCGGGTGGCGAATGTTCGTAACGGCCACCTATTGATCGATGTTTCTAGTGCCGCGATCAAAATGAAGATCGATTACGATCGCCTCATGATCCTAAATAAACTTCGTACTCAAGGCTTTGCCAAACTGATGAGCGTTGAAGTGAGGATCAATCCATCATTATACCGAAATCGTTTCGAACAAGACGACAGACCTAAACGTCCACCATTAACAGAATCTGCAGCAACGTCATTGATGACGATTGCCGACATGGCACCGCCTAAAATTCAAGAGCGTTTAAAGCGATTGGCCGATATGGCAGAAAAGAAAGACCGTAAGTAACCGTTATTTCAATATGCTGAAAAGCTCGAATGCTATTAATAAGCCCAAGATTAAAGCCAAATAGCAAAAAACCAGGCATGAGCCTGGTTTTTTATTAATTTTAATGCCGAGTATTTACGCAAGCACCATATTTGGTTCAGCGAATGCTACTGGTGAGCCCACTTCTTCTTCGAATGTAGTCCACTCCCACGCTTCCTGATCAGCAAGAACAGCTCGCAGAAGTTGGTTGTTCAAACCGTGACCCGATTTAAAGGCGCGAAATTCACCGATGATTGGGTGACCACACATGTAAAGATCACCAATCGCATCCAACACTTTGTGAGTCACAAACTCATTTTCAAAGCGTAGACCTTCTTCGTTAAGAATACGGTAATCATCCAATACGATAGCATTGTCGAAACTACCACCCAAAACTAGGTTTTGAGACTGTAGATATTCGATATCACGCATAAAGCCAAACGTACGTGCACGAGAAATTTCACGAACGAAGCCTTTTGAGGAGAAATCAAACAGCAAGCGCTGCTCGTCTGACTCAATTGCAGGGTGATTAAATTCAATTTCGAAGTCCATGCGGAAGCCGTTAAATGGTACAAACTCTGCCCATTTATCGCCATCTTCAAAACGAACTGGCTTTTTAATACGGATGAAACGTTTTGGCGCATTTTGCGTTTCGATACCTGCTTGTTGTAGCAAGTATACAAATGGGCTAGCACTACCATCCATAATTGGAATTTCAGGTGCGTCTACTTCGACAATAATGTTGTCGATGCCCATACCAGCAAGTGCCGCATTCAAGTGCTCTACAGTTGAAATACGCACACCTTCGTCGTTTACCAAAGCAGTACATAGCATGGTGTCACGAACAGAAGCTGGATCAGCTGGAAAATCTACAGGTGGGTTTACATCTGTACGACGGTAAATGATACCTGTATTTGCAGCAGCCGGGCGCAGAGTAAGCGTGACTTTACGACCAGAGTGGAGGCCCACACCAGTTGTTTTCACTATTTCTTTCAGAGTACGTTGTCTGATCATCTGCTTGCCTCTCAAAAATTTGCTACAAAACACGGCCGTCTGTAACGTCGACCGTGAATGCTACCATAATTTTGAGCCATGTCAAATTTATGGATTAAAGATTAATCAGCCTGACGACGCAAAAATGCCGGGATATCTAAATAACCACTTTCCTTCTCTTGCTTCGGAGCCGCAGAGCTTTGGCTCGACGATGCTGGAGAAGAAGAAACTGTATTTGTAGGCTGAGGAGTTACCTGTGGCTTCTCTTGCACTTGATTATTTTGCAAGGTTTGTGCCGGTTTCTCTTCAGCTTGCGTTGCCGCCGCTTGCTGTTGTGGTTGAGCCTGCGGCGTCGGAGCCACTTTCGCTTTACCACCCGCAACTAGCGTGATATCTGGTTTTTTCTCATTGCCAATACCTGTCGCTACAACTGTTACGCGGATTTCATCAGTCATATCTGGGTCTAGAGAAGTACCGATAACAACAGTGGCATTGTCAGAAGCAAATGCTTTCACTGTATTACCAACCGTCTCAAACTCGTCAAGACGCATATCCAGACCTGCAGTAATATTAACAAGAACACCACGAGCGCCCGCTAGATCGATGTCTTCCAGAAGTGGGCTAGAAATTGCCATTTCAGCCGCTTCTTCAGCTCGGTCTTCGCCTTTAGCAATACCGCTGCCCATCATCGCGTGACCCATTTCAGACATTACTGTCCTTACGTCCGCAAAGTCGACGTTGATCATACCAGGGCGAGTAATTAGCTCTGCAATGCCTTGGACTGCGTTCTTAAGAACATCGTTCGCACTTGCAAAAGCTTCTAGTAGCGTGACACCACGGCCAAGTACTTTAAGCAGCTTTTCGTTTGGAATAGTAATCAAAGAGTCAACGTGCTTAGACAGCTCATCGATACCTTGCTCAGCGAACGCCAAACGCTTTTTGCCTTCAAAGCTGAACGGTTTTGTCACTACCGCGACAGTTAGAATGCCAAGCTCTTTAGCTACTTCAGCAATAACAGGTGCTGCACCAGTACCTGTACCGCCCCCCATACCAGCTGCGATAAACACCATATCGGCGCCAGTTAGGGAATCTTTAATTCTATCTCTGTCTTCGAGAGCTGCGTCACGGCCAACCTGTGGATTAGCACCTGCACCCAGACCTTTGGTGATATCGCCACCGATCTGAATAACATTGCCAACGCTTGTCTTACGAAGTGCTTGCGCATCAGTGTTGACGCTGATGAATTCCACACCTTCGATGGATTCACGCACCATGTGTTCAACGGCGTTACCACCGCCGCCACCAACCCCAACGACCTTGATTACTGCATCGTCAGACATTTCCATCATCGGTTCAAACATGTGTTGTCTCCGTTTATCCTGCAACTCAGGTTAAAACTCTTTTTGTATCCAGTTACGCAATTTATCGAAAAAGCCAGTAACAGATGAGCGTTTAGGTTCATTATAATCGCTATCGTCGCTAGACTGCATGTCTCTTGCGTAATGAAGTAATCCAACTGCCGTAGAATGGTACGGCTCTTTTACATAGTCAGTTAATCCGCTGACTTCGAGCGGTTTGCCGACCCTTACTTGATTGCGGAATACGCGTTCCGCACATTCTATCACTCCGTCCATTTGCGCAGCACCGCCGGTGAGTACAACTCCCGCAGCTAGATGGTGCTTTATACCCTCTTCGCGCAATTTCGCTTGTACAGAGTCAATAGTTTGGTTAACCAGTCCCATAAGCTCAGAGTAGCGTGGCTCAATCACTTCTGACAACGTTTGACGTTGCAGACTACGTGATGGTCGCCCACCTACACTTGGTACATTAACCGTGTCATCCTTACTGACCAGTTCACTCAAAGCACAGCCATATTTGACTTTTATTTCTTCAGCATCGCTCACTGGCGTACCAAAAGCAAAAGCAATATCGCTGGTTACAGCATTTCCTGCGTACGAAAATACTTCTGTGTGACGTAACGCACCGCCAGTCCAGATGGCCACATCCATCGTGCCGGCGCCAATATCCACCACACAAACTCCAAGCTCTCTTTCATCCTCGGTGATTACTGCATTACTTGCAGCAAGCCCAGAAAATACGAGTTGCTCTACTTTAAGGCCGCATCGTTCCACCGCCTTAATAATATTGCGTGCCATGTCATTATGGCATGAGATAAGGTGGACACTTACTTCCATTCTTACCCCAGATAAACCAAGCGGATTTTTGATTCCCTCTTGGTAATCAATAGTAAACTCTTGCGGAATCACATGAAGGATTCGCTGTTCATCACCGATTTTAATCGATTTTGCGGTATGGATAGCGCGATCCATGTCCTCTTGAGACACTTCTTCATCTGAAATCGTGCCCATACCTTTTTCAATTCGGCTTGCGATATGCTTACCAGACAACGAAATGAAGACTCGACTGATCTGGCACTCGGCCATCAATTCAGCTTGATCAATTGCACGTTGTACTGATTTTACAACCGACTCCAAGTCATTCACGCCACCTTTATCCATGCCACGTGAAGGGCTACTACCTGCGCCAATAATATTAATTTGACCGTCTGGTAGAACCTCACCCACTAGAGCCGATACGGTTGCAGTGCCTATATCAAGACCAACAATAATGTTGTCATCAGCGGCCTTAGTCATCTGTACTCTCTTCTAACTCTTGTTCAGGAAACCAACCAACTGCGGCTCCTGTATCGTACCTAAGATCGATATAACTGATTCTTTGCGTGTCACTGCCAAGCTTGTTATAGAGCTTAAAAAATCGCTCTATACGCTCAAGAAGAGACTCTTTACCGAGCTCTAATCGAATACCGTTATCAAGGATGATTTGCCAAGCTCGTCGCTCGTTTAATACCAGAGACGATATCGCTAAACCCAATTGCTGAAACTTAGGACTCAAATCACGGTAAGTCTGTAAGACTTCTGGTCCGCTGTCTTTGGGTCCGTACAGTTTCACTTTTTCTTCTTGTAACAGAGCCACATCGCCATCAAAAACAAACCCATTTTTATCTAACAGTTCGTTGCCATTCCAAATAGCTTCAGGTTGATGCTCTGTCAAAAAAACTTTTACTGTATCCGGCCACTGCTTTCGGATTGCGGCATGCGCCACCCATGGCAGAGCTTCGACACTTTGCTGTAATACATCAATATCCTGAGACATAAATGTACCGATGTGATCTATTCGACTAAATGCAGCCTGCACATCGTCAGCTTGGACATACTCCAGTTTTCCCTGAAGTACTATTTTGGAGAGAGGTAACCTTTGGTCATCCCACATCCAACTGATCGCCGAGTACAAAACAGAACTAATTAAGGTCACAACCACAACGAAAAATAACGCACCCAAGATTTTCTCTTGGCGACCACGGTTATTATCCGTGTTTGGTCGCTCGTCATTCAGTGCAATATTCAACAACGTCTTCGTTTCCTGACTTTTGTCGTGTACTTTTTACCCACATAATTACGCAGAGGTAAAAGTCTTGACTTTAACCTTGGGATTATACTGAGCTCTTGTAAACTATCAAACACTGATAGCAATAAATCACAATGATATTGACGCAAAATCGAGATCTGAGTCTTTATCTGTCCTTCGCGCCAACAATCTGTGTTAACCAAGCATCTTGTTTATATTTAATTCAAGACCTGCCAGTTGTTTCGCCACTTTACCAACATCACCCGCACCTTGCGTTAAGATTAGGTCGCCGTCTTGTATAACGTTAGCTAAAACTGAAGGTAATTGCTCGATTTCTGGAACAAAAATCGGATCTACCTTACCTCGGCTGCGAATTGTGCGACACAATGAACGCCCATCAGCTCCTGCAATTGGCTTTTCACCTGCGGCATAAACATCCAACATGATTAATACATCAACTTGCTCTAGCACATTCGCAAAGTCATCGTACAGATCACGAGTACGGCTATAACGGTGTGGTTGGAAAATCATAACGAGACGTTTATCTTGCCAACCGCTTCTCGCAGCATTAATGGTCACATCAACTTCTGTTGGGTGGTGTCCGTAATCATCCACTAACATGGCATGACCATTACCGGTATCAAACTCGCCAAGGTGATCAAAACGTCGTCCCGTGCCTTGCGTACCGGCCATTGCTTTTAGAATTGCATCGTCTTCAATGTCATCTTCGGTAGCCACTGCAATCGCAGCCGACGCATTAAGTGCATTGTGACGACCTGGAATGTTCAGAGTAATATCTAGGTTGGCACGCCCTTTACGTACTACCGTAAATTTGCCTTGCTGACCTTCTTGACGATAGTTTTCAATGCGTACGTCAGCATCTTCGGAGAAACCGTAAGTAATCACTTGACGACTAATACGTGGGATTAACTCTCGAACCACAGGATCATCAATACAAACAATAGCTTGGCCGTAGAACGGTAAATTGTGTAGAAAATCAATGAAGGTTTGCTTTAACGTTTCAAAGTCACCACCATAAGTATCCATATGATCGGCTTCGATATTGGTGACAATACTTACCATTGGTTGCAGGTGCAGGAATGACGCGTCGCTCTCATCCGCCTCAGCAATTAGAATACGACTCGAGCCTAAACGAGCATTTGTACCAGCGCTTTTCACCAAGCCGCCGTTTACAAACGTTGGATCAAGGCCTGCTTCAGAATAGATTTGTGTCACGAGTGCCGTCGTCGTCGTTTTACCGTGCGTGCCCGCAACGGCAATACCATGACGGAAGCGCATCAACTCAGCGAGCATCTCAGCACGACGTACAATAGGGATACGTAACTCCCGCGCAGCCATCACTTCTGGGTTTTCTTCGTTGATAGCGGTTGAAACCACAACCACACTGGCTTTTTCAACATTGCTTGCTTGGTGCCCAATAAATACCGTCGCACCTTTTGATACTAAACGCTCTGTCACAGGGTTTTCTGATAAGTCAGAACCCGTGATTTGATAGCCTTCATTCAACAGCACTTCTGCAATGCCGCTCATGCCCGCACCACCAATACCGATGAAGTGGATGGATTTCACGCGGCGCATCTCTGGCACCATGGCGCGAATCTGAGCTAAGTCTTGTGTATGTTGGATTGTCATCAATTCTATTCTCAATAATTCGTTAACGCTTTTCGGTCAAAGCGACAATGGCTTGTGCGACAACTCGGTCGGCATTCAATTTAGCAGCGCCACGCGCTTGCTCAGCCATCGTAAGTAAAGCTTGGCGATCCAATTGTTGGATCTGCTGAGTCAAAGACTCAACGGTTAAATCTGGTTGTTCAATCATTTTCGCTGCGCCGCATTCTACTAGATGATCGGCATTCAGTGCTTGTTGGCGATCTTTATGCATAAAAGGAACAAAGATAGCCCCTACGCCTGCCGCTGATACTTCAGAAACGGTTAACGCCCCTGAACGACAAACTAAAAGGTCAGCCCATGCATAAGCCTCTGCTACGTCGTCAATGAACTCTGTGACTTCTGCATTTACCACACCATTAGCTTGGTATGCTGCGTTCACTTCTTCGGCGGAACCTTTGCCCGCTTGATGACGAATACGGTAATCACCGCCCAACTTTGCCATCACTTCTGGCACAGTTTGGTTAAGAATGCGTGCACCTTGGCTACCGCCCATCACCAGAATACGAATTGGGCCTTGGCGATCTTGCATTCGCTCTGCAGGCGCTTCTAATCTTGTTAGGTCTTCACGAACTGGGTTACCGACTACCTCAGCATTAGGGAACGCACCAGGAAAGGCCTGAAAGACTTTCTTAGCAATTTTTGATAGCCATTGGTTTGTCAAACCCGCAACCGCGTTTTGTTCATGCAGAACAACAGGAATGCCACTCATCCAAGCGGCAATACCGCCCGGGCCGCTAACATAACCGCCCATACCAAGTACTGCGTCTGGCTGCCAGCGTTTCATGTGAGCACGAGCCTGCATAATGGCATTGATAATTTGAAATGGTGCTGCAAGAAGACGTTTAACGCCTTGACCTCGTAACCCTTTCACTTTGATAAAGTCGATTTCAATGCCATGTTTTGGCACCAAATCCGCTTCCATTCGATCCGCCGTACCTAACCAACGGATCTCCCAACCTTGCTCTTGAAGCTGTTTTGCTACCGCCAAACCTGGGAATACGTGACCGCCAGTACCACCAGCCATCACCATCAAACGTTTATTTTGTTTCATTAGCTTGTTGTTCTGATTGTTGTTGCTCGCGTTTCAAGCGGCATTCGTAATCGATACGCAGTAATATGGAGACTGCGACGGACATAATAATCAGACTGGAACCACCATAACTGATTAGCGGAAGTGTTAAACCTTTGGTTGGTACGATACCAGCTGCAGCACCAACGTTCACCAAGGTCTGGAACGCAAACCAAATACCGATACCGAAAGCCAGATAACCGCCGAACATTTCGCCTTCTTCAAACGCACGCTTGCCTATGTAAACCGCTTTTAGCACTAAGCTAAAAATCAGCATTAAGACCAGTACTACACCCACGAAACCAAGCTCTTCAGCAAGTACGGCAAACACAAAGTCGGTATGCGCTTCCGGTAGATATTCCAGTTTTTGAATTGAATTACCGAGACCTTGACCGAACCATTCACCACGACCAAACGCCATCAAAGACTGAGTCAACTGATAGCCACTGCCAAATGGGTCTTCCCACGGGTCAAGGAAGGAGGTTACTCGTCGCATACGGTATGGTTCGACTAAAATCAAACCTACCACAGCGCCGATACCTGCCACCATCAACGCGAGAAACTGCGTCAGTTTTGCGCCTGCGATAAACAGCATGCCAAACAGTGTTACTAGCATCACGACGACCGTACCCAAGTCTGGCTGACCAAGCAGTAATACTGCGAAGAAAGCAAACACCATGATTGGCTTCATAAAGCCACCAAAGAAGGTTTGTCGTACTTCGTCTTGCTTTCGAACTAAGTAACCAGACATAAAGATAAACAGCGATAGCTTCGCGACCTCTGCTGGCTGAAGGTTAAATAGCCCAAGGGGAATCCAACGAGACGCACCATTGACCGACTTACCCGCCAAGAGCACGATGATTAACAGTGCGAAAGAAGCCCAAAGTAAGTAGTGGCTTTTCTTAAACCACTCTTGCAAAGGCACTTGCAAAATAACAGCGGAGGTCCCTAACGCCAGCACGAGAAACGTCGCGTGACGAAACATAAAGTGAAACGGCTGCTCGGTTAATCGTGAGCTGATCGGAAATGATGCAGAGGTTACCATCACCAACCCCGTCAACATCAAACCCAGTGCAATCCACACTAACTGACGATCAAACATCGCCTCTGGGGCTGGATGCTTGAGCCAATTGCCAATACTGCGTTTAACGTTACCTAAACCCACGAAGTGTGTAACCTTTAATTATGCATATTTCTGAGCAAGAGCAGCGAAAGCATCACCTCTTGCCATAAAGTTGTCGAATTGATCAAAGCTAGCACATGCAGGAGACAGCATCACCATATCACCTGGTTTTAACTGCGAAGATACTTGTTGAATCACATCTTCCATGGTGTCGAAACGTATTGCAGATTCATGCAGTGGCATAAATTCATCGCCATCAGCGCCAAAGCAGCACAGTTGCAAGTTAAGCGTCGCGAAGATCGGTTTTAATGGCGAGAAGTCAGCACCTTTGCCAACACCACCAACGAGCAAGTAGAGCTTACCTGTCGACTCCAAACCAGATAGCGCAGCCATAGTGCTCGCAATATTAGTTGCTTTAGAGTCATTCACCCATTTTACGCCTTGATTATCCGCAACCACCTGGCATCGGTGTGTCAGTCCCGTGTAATTTTTAAGTGCATTCAATGCGTTGTGATAGTTTACGTCCGCAGCTTTTAATAGCGCTAAAGCAACCAGAGCATTAGATAAGTTATGCTTACCAACCAACTTAAGCTCATCACTCGCGACGACTCGTTGACCATGCTCGAGTAGCCAAGTGCGATTGCCATCCACCTCGAGACCAAAGTCCTGATTGTCGCTGCCAAATGTCACCAATGGCACCTCTGCATCTGGGAAGGTTTCTTTATCATCACGGTTCACTACCGCGAGATCAGCATGATCAAAAATACGCAACTTGGCTTGTCGATAGTTAGACATGCCTTGATAACGGTCCATATGATCTTCAGAAAGATTCAGAAACGCAGCGGCTTTGAGCTTTAAGCTTGACGTCGTTTCTAACTGGAAGCTTGAGAGTTCAAGCACATACAGGTCTGCGTCATGTTCTAGTAAATCCAATGCAGGAACGCCGATATTGCCACCAACGCCAACTTCCAAACCCGCGGCCTTGGCCATCACGCCAGTGAGATCGGTGACTGTGCTCTTACCGTTTGAGCCCGTAATCGCAATCACCGGTTTCTGCACCGCCCAGGCGAATAACTCAATATCACCAACTACTGTCGTGCCTTTTGCTAATAAGGCTTGGATCTCTGGTGTCGCTAGCGCAATACCAGGGTTGGTCACGATAAGATCAGCGTCAGAAAGCCAGTCTGTATTCCAACCACCACTATGCAGTTGAATACCTTCCGGCAAGCGCTCTGCTCCCGGAGGGTTTACGCGAGTATCAATGACTTTGACCACAAGCTGTGGCTGATTTTTTCTTAGGTGTTTAACGACAGAGAGCCCGGTAATACCGAGCCCTACGACGACAACACTATGTATGTTTTGCCAACGTTCCATATTTGATCACACTGTAAATCTTGTTCTTGGAAAGTGCGATTAACGCACTTTCAATGTCGCAAGACCAATCAGAACAAGAACCATAGAAATAATCCAGAAGCGCACGATTACGCGAGGTTCTGGCCAACCTTTCAATTCGTAGTGGTGGTGAATCGGTGCCATACGGAAGATCCGCTGACCACGCAGTTTGTATGAACCCACCTGTAGAATTACCGACAGCGTTTCCATCACAAACACACCGCCCATGATCACCAACACCAACTCTTGACGAACGAGAACAGCAATAGTGCCTAACGCGCCGCCAAGCGCTAGTGAGCCGACATCACCCATGAACACTTGTGCTGGGTACGTGTTAAACCATAAGAAACCAAGGCCTGCACCGACGATTGCTGTACATACGACAACCAACTCAGAAGCATGTGGTAGGTATGGAATATGAAGGTATTCAGAGAAGTTAACGTTACCCGTCGCCCATGCAATAACCGCGAAGCCTGCAGCAACAAGAACCGTTGGCATGATTGCCAAACCGTCTAGACCATCGGTCAGGTTAACCGCGTTACTCGTACCGACAATCACAAAGTAAGTCAGGATAATGTACATCAAACCAAGTTGCGGCATGATGTCTTTAAAGAATGGCACCACGAGCTGAGTGGCTGCAGTGTCTTTACCGTAAGCGTACAATGCAAAAGCCACGACAAACGCGATCAACGATTGCCAGAAGTACTTCCAACGCGCGATCAAACCATCGGTATTTTTGCGCACCACTTTACGATAATCATCAACAAATCCGACTGCACCGTAGCCAAGCAAGACCGTCAATACCGCCCATACATATGGGTTGGATAAGTCAGTCCAAAGCAAGATTGTGATTGAGATGGCCGCTAAGATCATGATACCGCCCATCGTTGGAGTACCACGCTTACTAAAGTGAGATTCAGGACCTTCGTTACGTACTACCTGACCAATTTGCAGCATTTGCAAACGCTTGATCATGATTGGTCCCATCCATAATGACAGACCCAGAGCGGTTAATACGCTTAGAATTGCTCGAAAAGACAAGTATTCAAACAATCGGAAAAAAGACAGGTATGGCTGTAGCAGCTCGGCAAGCCAAATAATCATTAATAATACTCCTTCAAAGCAGCAGCGACTTCAAACATACGTGCACCGTTCGCTCCTTTCACCAAAATCGTATGGTTTTCAGGAACGGCTTGGTCTAGATGCTGCTTGATGTATTCAATCATCTCTTGGTGCGTCTCAAAATGAATGCCTTGGCAAAGCTCACTGATCACCTTGGCGTCTGCACCATATGTGAGAACATGTTCAAATTTTTGTGGGGCAGCATGTTCCCCGACTTGACGATGAAGTGCAAGACTTTCCTCGCCCAATTCCGCCATATTACCTAAAATCAGCCAGCGCTGACCTGGGAAAGCAGCCAATAAGTCAACCGCCGCTTTCATGGCTGGCACGCTTGCGTTGTAGCTGTCATCAATCAATTTGATTTTTTCGCTCAGCGCTTCAACCTCGACGCGACCTTTCACTTTGTTTAAATGTTTAAGGCCAGCGCGAACCTCTTCTAATGTGGCGCCCATTTGTAACGCAATAATGGAAGCTGCGATTGCATTCGCCACGTTGTGTTGACCTATAATACCCAGAGACAGTTCAATTTCTTGTGAGCTTGCTGCGATATGTAGGTTAAAGCTGGCCTCTCCCGCGGCATTCATCACGATATTTGATGCATAGTAATCAGCCACAGAATTACTTTGTGAGAAGGTGATAACTTCCTTATCCGCCAGCACGTTTTCCCACTTTGTTTCGCCATTGCTGTCTAAATTGACAATCGCAATACTACCTGCAGCAAGACCTTGGTAAATTTCACCTTTGGCTTGTTTCACGCCATCAATAGAACCGAAGCCTTCAAGATGCGCGGCGGCTACATTATTCACTAACGCGATATCTGGTTTTACTAACTGCGTTGTGTAAGCAATTTCACCGATATGGTTAGCACCAAGCTCAATCACGGCATAATCGTCATCCTGCTGTGAGCGCAATAACGTCAACGGAACACCAATATCATTATTGAAGTTACCCGCAGTAAACAGCACTTTGCCTTTCAATTGCAGAATGCTCGCGACCATTTCTTTGACGGTCGTTTTACCACAACTGCCTGTGATGGCAACGGTAGGTGTTTGGCAAGTTTGATGCACCCAAGAGGCTAACTCACCCAGTGCCATTTTGGTGTCCGACACCACGACTTGTGGCACATTCACATCTAAACGTTTTTGTACGAGTAAAGCACCAGCGCCTGCATCCACCGCTTGCTGGCAAAAGTTGTGCGCATCAAAGCGCTCACCCACCAGCGCAACAAATAAAGCACCGTTGTCAATCGCTCGTGTATCAGTAGAAACCGCGTCGATAAGTAGATCATCGCCGAATAGCTCACCGCGAGTGATGTTGGCAATTTGAGATAACGTTACTTTGATCATAAGGACAATCCTAAAAGCTGCATAGCAGACTCACGGTCGGAGTAATGAATCGTTTCGCCATTCCGAATTTGATAATCTTCGTGGCCCTTACCCGCTAACAAGATGATGTCTTTTGGCGAAGCATTCTCAACCGCATAAGACAGTGCTTTGAAACGGTCATGCTGCACAATCGCTTCGGCAGGTTTTGACAGCCCGGATAACATGTCTTTTACAATCTGAGCCGGCTCTTCGCTGCGTGGGTTATCGTCAGTCAACACCACTCTGTCGCCTAGACGCTCTGCAATTTCCGCCATCATTGGGCGCTTACCTGCATCGCGATCGCCTCCGCAACCAAAAATAGCCCACAGCTGCCCCTCACAGTGAACTCGTAAAGCTTGCAGCGCTTTTTCTAAAGCATCAGGAGTATGGGCATAATCGACCACGACTTTGGCACGGTCCTCTGTCTGGAATAACTCCATTCGGCCGAGTACAGGTTGTAACTGACCTGCGGTTTCGAGTAACGCTTGTTTATCCTTACCCAAGCTTAATAAGGTCGCAAAAGCGAGCATTATGTTGGTTGCGTTAAACTCACCAATCAGTGGCGCGTGCAATTGACCTGAGCCAAATTTACCATCAAATTGGATAGTAATCCCCGACTCCGCGTAACGGACATCTGTCGCCCAAATTGCGCTTTCAAATTCAGTGTTCGGTTTAAGTGACACCGCAATCGCATTGCTTAACTGCGACGCCCATGCATGACCGACTTCATCATCGACATTGATAATGGCACGTTCACATTGATGTTGCGTAAACAACTCCAGCTTTGCATTGGCGTACTCTTCCATCGTGCCATGATAATCTAGGTGATCACGACTTAGATTAGTAAACACACCCGCCGCAAACGACAACGCCTTGACACGGCCTTGCGTTAAGCCATGAGAAGAGACTTCTAGCGCGGTGTATGTGGCTTGTTGATTTGCGAGAGAGGAGAGCGTTTTCTGAATTTCTACAGCATTCCCTGTTGTATTCGCGGCTTGCTGTAAATTGTCGAGAAAACCATTTCCCGTCGTGCCCATCACTGCCGCTTTGTGGCCAAGTAGCTCTAGCCATTGTGCAATTAGCTGGGTAATGGTGGTTTTGCCGTTGGTACCGGTGACACCAATCAAATCCATATCTGGGTAAGCATAGAGCTTTCCAGCGATTGCAGATAAACGTTGATCCAACGTATCGAGGTAAATAACGGGAACGTCATCGATGATTTCCACCGTGCTGTGTGCTTTTACATCACAGGCTTGCGCTAGAACCGCATTGGCCCCTTGCTCAATGGCAGAAGCAATGAAGTTACGCCCATCCACAACATGGCCAATCACCGCGACAAACGTGGTTCCAGGTTGAACTCTTCGGCTGTCGAGCTCCAATTCAGAAACAAGAACGGACGATAAGCTTGGGCAATCCACCCAAGGGGAAAGCAGCACGTCCATACTGATGGCTTTAGTCATATTTGTTCTCCGAGCTTTGGCTCAGGTTTTCTTAATTTTGTTTGCTCAGTAAGCCACTCGGCTTACTGCTGGAATTTATTTTCGTCTGGTGCAACATTGAGTATTTGTAGCGCGCCTTTCATGATTTCAGAGAAGACAGGAGACGCTACCGAACCACCATAGTAATCATCACCTTGAGGCTCGTTTACGATCACAACCAATGCAATTCGCGGATCGCTAACCGGAGCAAGCCCTGCCGTATAAGTGATGTACTCATCGCTGTATCCACCTGCAGACGCTTTACGTGAGGTACCTGTTTTGGCTCCCACTCGATAACCAGGAACTGCCGCTCGACGAGCTGAGCCTCCTTTTTGGGTTACGGTTTCCAGCATGTCCAAGACCTGGCGTGCGTACTTTGCACTCACTACTTGGCGCGACATGTCATGATCATTGCTTTCGATAATATGGATTGGCTCGTATTTGCCGAGATTTCCAAGCGTCGCATAGGCATGCGCTAACTGGATTGGCGTTATCGATAGACCATAACCAAACGCAATCGTGGCACGTTCAATAGGAGACCATCGTGTTCGTGTCGGGAAGATACCAGTCACTTCCCCAACGAGGTTCAGACCAGAAAGCTCACCAAAGCCCACAGAGCTGTACAGACCGAGCAGCGCCTCTACTGGCATTTGCATTGCCAGCTTCGTCACACCGATGTTACTCGATTTTTTGAGGATCGTGGTCAAGCTCGCTTTACCCACGCGGGATACATCTCTTACTCGGCTACCACCTAAACGAAGTACACCATTACCGGTATCTACGATGGTATCTTTATCGGCTACCCCATTTTCTAAGGCGGCTAAAATAACGAAAGGCTTAATGGTGGAGCCTGGCTCCATCGAGTCCGTGATCACTCGGTTACGCATTTTATAGCTTTGCCAGTCGCTACGATTGTTAGGGTTGTAGGAAGGCGCATTCACCATGGCCAATACGGCGCCGGTTTTCACGTCCAACATAACAACTGAGCCTGACGTGGCGCGATGGTCCGCAACAGCTTGTTTAATCGCACGATAAGCAATCGCCTGTAGGCGCTGGTCGATTGTTAACTGGAGTGACTTACCTTCTTGCTTGTCTTGCCACGCAATGTTTTCTACGACGCGACCATAACGGTCTTTACGAATGGTTTTCTTACCTGCGGCGCCAGTAAGCCACTCATCGTAGCTACGCTCAACACCCTCTAGACCATGCCCATCAATCCCCGTCACCCCAACTAAGTGAGCACTAACCTCACCGGCAGGATAGTAACGACGAGATTCTGACTTAAGACCCACACCAGGCAGCTTTAGCTCACGAATATAGTTCGCCATGGCTGGACTCACTTGGCGCTGCAAGTAAATAAAGCGGCGCTTTTCATTGTGCTTGATCTTGTCTATCAACCCTTGTCGGTCAACACCAAGAACATCCGCTAATGCATACCAACTCTTGGTCTGGCTTAAGGCATTTTCTTTAAATATCGTCGCGGGATCCGCCCAAACGGCCTCAACAGGCACACTGACAGCGAGCGGCTCACCATTTCGGTCCGAAATAATACCGCGTGCAGAAGGAATGGATTTCACACGAACCGAGCGTAGGTCACCTTGTTTAATCAGGTTATCCGGTTCAATGATTTGAATATAGGCTACGCGCGCCACCAAAAGTGCAAATGCACAAAAGACAAAAAACAGTAATAGATGGAAGCGCCAACGAATCAGAAAGGATTCTTCAACCGCCACTTTCACTGCTTTTTTCTCGGTTTTCGTATCCCCCGAAGCGTTTTTTTCTTTCGCGACAGGTTTACGCTTGTTGCTTGGTTTCGTGTTGGTTTTCTTTCTAATCATTTGAGCGTGACAACCACTTCTTTATCGCCATCAGGTCGTTTCATTTCAAGTTCTTTTTTGGCAAGGTCTTGAACACGACTGTGTTCCGCGAGGGCCGTTTCTTCCAACATCAGGTTGCGCCATTCGCTATCTAAACGCTCTCGTTCAACCAAAGTGTGATCTTTTTCGGTGATCGCTTGACGCGCATGGTGGGTAGCAAATACCACTCCCATTGCCGATGCCACGATCAATAGCAACAACACTAATGGCCAGCGACCAACGGTGATAAGATCCGTTGCAATCAACTTAGCAAGGTTAGGAGTGGGTTTCGTCATAATAATTAAAGCTTTTCTGCAATTCTTAGCACAGAGCTGCGCGAACGAGGGTTCATTTCAATTTCTTGTTTGCTTGGCTTAATCGCTTTGCTCACCGCTTTCATATTCGCACTACCAAGAGCACGAATTTGCTCTTCAGTCATTGGAATGCCATGTGGCACTTCAGGTCCTTTGCTCTCTTTACGGATAAAACGTTTGACCATACGGTCTTCCAGAGAGTGGAAACTGATGACAGATAAACGACCTTCAGGAGCCAGAATACTTGCCGCGCCTTTTAGTGCCGTATCAATTTCTTCTAACTCACTGTTGATGTAAATACGAAATGCCTGGAACGCACGAGTCGCAGGGTGTTTTTTCTCTTTAAAGCTTTTGGGTGCAGCATCTGAGATCAGCTTCGCGAGCTGGCCAGTACGTACCAGAGGTTCATTTTCTTCGTCTTCACGGTAGGCAACAATCGCTTTGGCAATGCGGCGCGCGTGTTTGTCTTCACCAAACTCACGAATCACCCAAGTAATATCATCTAAGTCAGCTTCCATTAGCCATTGAGATACGGGAATACCTGATGTTGGGTCCATACGCATATCTAGCGGGCCGTCTTTCATAAAGCTAAAGCCACGCTCTGCGTCGTCTAACTGCGGAGAAGAAACACCTAAATCCAGTAGAACGCCATCAACTTTGCCAACCAAGTCATACTCTTTAGCATACTCAGCAATGCCAGAAAATGGACCATGAATGATGGTGAAGCGAGGATCATTGATTTTGCCTGCTTCAGCTATCGCTTGAGGGTCACGATCGATACTGTACAGTCGGCCGTTTTCTCCGAGTTTAGATAGAATAGTCCGGCTGTGACCGCCACGGCCAAATGTTCCATCGATATAGATACCGTCTGGTTTGATAGCTAAGCCATCAATGGATTCATTTAATAACACGGAAATATGTTGGAAGGTTTCGGTCATAGCTTTCTCGTTGAATGATCTTGAAGCGATTTTAAGATATGTTGCTCTCTCATGCTGAATATTTATAGCAAAAGATCAACCTACCATAGTGTACTGATTTCCCACATCATCGCCACCTCAAGTCTAAAGTCAGACGTGATTTAACGCCAAGTTTATTGGTAATGACAGGGTTTACGTCAATAAAATGCAAAAAACCCATCACTACAAAAAGTAGTGATGGGTCTCGAATAGTTGGAGTCGACACATAAGCCGGGTTCTGTTCCGCTTGCGCGGCGGTAGCCATTCGTCTAGGCCAGCAATCGCTCACTGGCTCAAGCAACCTACCCGCCTCCTTACGCGAGCAACGCAATGTGGAGGCCTATTTGGTCTTGCTCCGGGTGGAGTTTACCCTGCAACGAACTATTGCTAGTCGTCCGGTGCGCTCTTACCGCACCCTTTCACCCTTACCTGTGCCCTAGGGCCATCGGCGGTCTTCTCTCTGCTGCACTTGTCGTAGGCTTGCGCCTCCCAGGCGTTACCTGGCACCCTGCTCTATGGAGCCCGGACTTTCCTCCCCTTTACCAGTCTCCCGAAGGACGTCAACGTCAGTCTCCCAAAGGACTTCAACGTCAGTCTCCCGAAGGACATCAGTAAAGCAGCGACTACCCAGTCAACTCCGAGGGCGGATTGTATAGAGTTATCTACTCAGAGTCTAGTGAGATCACAGATATGATGAAATGAATGCATTGAGTGGTGTTTTTTTAACCTAACCATCAAACATTGAGCCTAAAATTGAGCCTAAAAAAGGCCGATATTTTCACATCGACCCGCTTTACCATGTGTCTCGTTAGCCGTGCTTAGTCTAAATTTTCTAAGCCCCACTTATACAACGCATTCTTCTTCAAGTTATGAATTTCTGCTACCAAAGCCGCTGCTTTTTTCAAAGGCAGCTCTTTGGTTAAAATCCCTAATGTACGCAAGGCATCGTCTGGCAATGAATCGTCCGCGGTTTCGCGATGACCATGCACCAACAATACCATTTCGCCACGCTGTTGGTTATCGTCACCTTTCACCCACTCAATTAACTCACCTAATGGCATACCTTGAATGGTTTCAAAGGTTTTCGTTAGTTCTCTCGCCAACACGACTTCTCTATCTGGGCCAAGAACGTCTAACATGTCTTGTAGAGAGTCCAAAATACGGTGCGGTGACTCGTAAAAAATACACGTACGCTCTACCGAAGCAATCTCTAGGAATTTATCCTTACGGCCTTTGCTTTTCGGTGGTAAAAAGCCTTCGAAGCTAAAGCGATCGGATGGCAAGCCTGATGCACTTAACGCCGTAATGACCGCGCAAGCACCAGGAAGCGGCACAACTCTAACGCCCGCATGACGACATTTTGTCACCAAATGGTATCCTGGGTCGCTGATAAGTGGCGTACCAGCGTCAGAAACTAACGCGATAGACTGACCGGAAAGCAGCTTTTCTACCAAAACCTGTGCTTTTTGCTGTTCATTGTGATCATGCAGAGCAAAAGTTTTGGTTTGAATATTGAAGTGAGACAGTAATTTACCCGTATGTCGAGTATCCTCAGCAGCAATGATGTCCACCGTCGACAGAATTTCGATAGCACGTTGGGTGATATCCGCTAAATTTCCGATTGGAGTCGGTACGATATAGAGAGTTGGCCCCTCATTCGGCAACTTATTTTTATCTGTCATTTGTTTACCATCACTTCAACGATTAATATAGAGACAATTTTGTACAAAATTATAGAGAACTCACGGCAATGATTAACCATAAGAGACTCAGTGTACCACGCATACTTACTCCTGTTGCACTAGCAATTACGCTCGCCGCCTGTTCTTCAGGTCCAAGACAGCCTGATGGCGTTGATGTAACACTTGAGCCTACTCAGTCTGTTCAGAACTATATGATCCAAGCTGATAGCACGGAAGGCAGTTTACAAAATGACTGGTTGATCATGGCAACCAAAGCCGCTATTCAAGCGAACCAGTTTGATCAAGCAGAACTGTTGATCAAACGTCTGGCTCGACAACAGTTGACCGAAGTTCAGCAAGCGGAGTGGCAACTGGCGCGTGCGACCATACAGCAAAAGCAAGGTAATTACTCGCAGTTGCTGCAATTGTTAAACTTTAAACCTTGGTGGAAATTGCCAAACGAGCAATGGAAAGACTATTACTTGATGCGTGCCGACGCTTATCAAGGCCTTAACCAAGCGTTTGAAGCAAACCGCCAGCTGGTTGCATTTGGTCAATACGCCTCGTCAGCAGAGCAGAGGGAAATCTCTAGCCGTATTTGGATGAACTTTGGCAGCTACTCAGAATATGAACTCACCTCATTAGAAACAGAGCCGAATGAGGATGTTTTAGACGGCTGGCTTCAGCTGGCTGTTTATGCAAAAACGCTATCGGGCAACCTGTCCCAACTTAAAAATACGCTAGAGCGCTGGTTAAGCGAAAACCCTTCGCACCCTGCTGCTATCTATACACCAGAAGAGATTCAAAACATTCTCTCTCTTGATATCGTGAAGCCAAACAATACTGCTTTATTGCTGCCGCTGACGGGTAAGTTCTCACCACAAGCGCAATTAATTCGTGATGGTTTTGTGTTTGCGATGATGAATGATCGTAATCGAGATCCTAGTGCAACACTTACGGTGATTGACACCAATGCGTATAACGCTGACCAAATTAAACAACGCTTGATCAATGAAAACATCGATTTTGTTGTTGGCCCTCTAGAAAAAGAGAACGTGGAGTTGTTGCACACAACCATGGATGGCTCAGCAAATGGCCCTACCATTCCAGCCCTTGCGCTAAATATCCCCGAGGATGTGCAACCAGATAGCAATATTTGCTACTTGGCATTATCACCGGAACAAGAAGCCGCACAAGCTGCAAAACACTTGTTCAGCGAAGGCTACAACTTCCCTCTTATTCTTGCACCAAAAGGCAGCTTTGGTGAGCGTGTAACTGAGGCTTTCAACAAAGAATGGCGAAAGTACAGCTCTAACAAAGTCGCAGCAAGTTACTTTGGTGACAAGCGCCAACTTCAAAAAGACATCAATGAAGTATTTGGCCTGCAAGAGAGCAAGCAGCGTATCGCCCAGATGCAATCATTAATGCGAATTAAGCTTGAAACACAGCCACGTAGCCGTCGTGATGTTGATGCGGTTTATATCGTAGCTAGAAGCACTGAGCTGACTTTGATCAAGCCGTTTATCGAAGTAGCGATTAACCCTGATGCGAAAGCACCACAAATCTTCTCTAGTTCGCGTAGCAACAGTGGCGGCGCGACATACGAAGATCTAACAGGCATCATCTACAGCGACATTCCATTGCTGATTGACCCAGATCCTAGCGTAACCGCTGAAATGAACGAGCTTTGGTCAGAGCAATCTAACATGGAAAAACGTTTGAAAGCACTCGGTATGGATGCATATAAATTGATCGGTGAACTTCCACAAATGAAGGTCGTTCCTGGTTACTCAGTCGGTGGCCAAACCGGTATTTTAAGTATCGACAACAACTGTGTTGTACAGCGTGAATTGAGCTGGGCTGAGCGTGGGGCTCTTTAGTAAGCGCCAAATCGGAAATCAATATGAAGCTCTGGCGAAGCACTATTTGCAACGCCAGGGCTTGCGCTTTATTGAACAAAATTTCCTGACCAAGGTCGGTGAGATTGATTTAATCTTCCAACAAGGTGAAACTATCGTGTTTGTTGAAGTCAAATATCGTAAGAACGATCACTTTGGCTCAGCAGCAGAAATGGTAACGCACGCAAAAATGCGCAAGCTAATCAAAACTGCACAAGTTTGGCTTAGCCAACAAAAGCGCTTAAAACACAATATCGATTATCGGTTTGATGTCATCGCTATTCATGACAATGGGCGAGATATCAACTGGATAGAAAACGCAATCTCTGAAGGATAAGCGATGCTAGACAGCATTAAAGACAGCTTTACAGAAAGTATTCAAATTCAAATCGCAGCAGCAGAGGCGCTGCCCGATGCCATTACTCACGCGGCCCAAGCGATGGTCTCAAGCTTGCTCAATGGCAACAAAATTTTATGTTGTGGTAATGGCGGCAGTGCTTCAAACGCTCAACAATTTGTTTCTTGTCTTTTAAACCGTTTTGAAACTGAGCGCCCTAGCCTACCTGCTATGGCCTTAACAGCCGATAATACAACCCTGACCGCTGTTGCAAACGACTACCACTACCAGGAAATTTTCTCAAAGCAGGTACGAGCGTTTGGCCAACCAGGCGATATTCTGCTTGCCATGTCGACTAGCGGTAACAGCAAAAATATTATCAAAGCGATGGAAGCGGCCGTAACTCGAGACATGACGATTATCGCGCTAACAGGAAAAGATGGCGGTGAGATGGCAGGACTGCTTGGTGAGAACGACGTCGAAATTCGCATTCCATCACACCGCACTGCACGTATTCACGAAGTACATATGGTGACACTCCATTGTCTTTGTGATCTTATTGACCAGGTGCTTTTCCCTGCTCATGAAGAGTAACCAAGACTGAGGGTCAGAATTATGATACGTAGCTTCGTTATCTTATTAACAGCATTGAGTTTAAGTGGTTGCGCTGGCTTGTTTATCGCTGGCGCTGCAACCACAGCAAATATTGTCACGGACACACGCAGTACAAAACAAATTTGGCAGGACAACAACATCGAATTCGAAGTTGCGGCGATCGGTAACAAGGCACCGTTTAAAGGTGAGGTTCGTGTTGTTGCCAGCTCCTATAACGGTACGGTTGTTCTTATGGGTCAGGCTCCAACGCAAGACCTTATCCATGCTTTAGAGCGAAGAGCTCGAGAAGTTAGTGGTGTGAAAGTCATACACAATCAAATCAAACAAAAAGAGCCACTCACTGTCACTCAAATTAGCAACGACAGCTGGATCACAACCAAAGTAAAATCAGCCTTGCTGACCGACTCTGAACTCAATGGCGTTAAGGTTAAAGTGATCACCGAAGACGGCGACGTTTTTCTGTTTGGTTATGTCACACCAGAGCAAGGCGAGCGAGCGACAGAAATCGCGCGTAATATCTCTGGCGTAAAACAAGTCATTAAAGGGTTCCAATATGGCGAAATGGAACCTGTTGAAGTGGACTTACCGAGTGACGGTGTACAAACAATAGAAAGTGAGACAAACGCGGAAAATGAAGCCAACGTCGAAGCATTTACGATTGAGTAATTGCGAAACATCACTTGAAAACACGTCAAGACACT
>NZ_JAMPZF010000007.1:0-446454 GCF_024747315.1 Vibrio sp. HS-50-1
AGATGATATTTCTTGAGCCAGCAAGTCAAGCTCATCCTCAAGAGTCGTTGCTTCAGCCTCATCACCCAGTAGCGCATTAAAGTAGTCATCAAGCGCTTGTTCACTGGAAAGCACGTCGTTACTGCTCATCGAACGCTAACCTCTCCAGGTAAATCAGTAACTGTTTATACGCAAACACACCACGACTACCAGATGCAAAATGTGATGCTGGCAAATGCTTTAAACTAGCATCACGGAACTTGGTATCAATCGGCACCGCAGAGGTCCATACTTGATTTGGGTAATCTTTCTTCAGTTGTATCAATGTCTGCAAAGACGCTTTGGTGCGCTTGTCATACATCGTTGGAACGATAGTCACTTTGAAACCACCCGGACGAGACTTTTGCATAATGGTTAACGTGCGCATCATGCGTTCCAAGCCTTTCATCGCCAAAAACTCGGTTTGAACGGGAATCAAAATTCGGTCACTGGCGGCCAGTGCGTTCACCATCATCACACCAAGAATTGGCGGGCAGTCAATCAACACATAATCATAGTCTTGTGAGACCGCTTGTAGAGCTCGTTTTAAGATCAGCCCCATCCCACTGCGATTCCCCATGACACGATCAAGCGTCGCAAGGGACATATGCGCGGGAATGATATCCATCCCTTCCAGTTTTGTCTCTAGGATTAACGGCCTCACCGTTTCACGAGAGAATGTCTTCAACTGGAATAAATCAAACAGGCTCGAAGTTACTGCGTCAGGATCATAACCAAGATAGGTAGTCAGTGATGCGTGAGGGTCAGTATCGACCATCAGTACGCGATGACCTTTTTGACTCAGCAAACCCGCTAATGTCACTGTTGAGGTGGTTTTACCCACGCCACCTTTCTGGTTAGCTACACTCCAAACAATCATGATGAATCCTACGCTAGGCCAACTTCCACCAACATGCGTTCTGCAATGCGGTCAAGCGGTAAATCTTCTGAAGAAATGCCTGCTTTAGCAACAGCTTGGGGCATACCATAAACAACACAACTTTCTTCATCTTGAGCCCAAATAGTTGAGCCTGAAGACTTCAACATACGAGCGCCTTCACGACCGTCTGCACCCATGCCAGTCAGCACTAAAGAGAGTACTTTGTCACCGTATACTTTGGCTGCAGAACCAAAAGTCACATCCACACATGGTTTGTAGTTCATGCGGTCGCCGCCATCAATGATACGAAGACGAGCAGCCCCCGCTCGACCATCCACCATCATTTGCTTACCACCTGGAGCAAGGTATGCCACACCAGGCTGTAAGACGTCGCCATCTTGTGCTTCTTTCACTTGAATCTTACACAAGGTATTCAAACGGCTGGCAAATGCAGCAGTAAAGGTTGCTGGCATATGTTGGATCAATACGATCGGATGCGGGTAGTTCATCGGTAAACGCGTCAGAATTTTTTGCAAAGCAACCGGACCACCAGTCGACGTGCCAATTGCGGTCAGTTGATACTTCTTACCGGAGGCTCGGAACTTTGCCGCAGCCGGTCGAGCTGGAGCTGGAGTCGCTGGCGAAGCCGTTCTTGAACCTAGTGGACGAGATGCCGCATTGGTACTCGCAGCAACGCGAGTGATTGGTCGACGCATAAAAGCGCGCTTCGAAGCAATCTGAATAACTCGTTGCTGAAGCAGTGACACCGCTTCTTCGCGGTTACGTGCGATGTCTTCAAACTTTTTCGGTAAGAAATCCAATGCGCCCGCATCAAGCGCATCAAGCGTGGCTTTCGCCCCGTCATGAGTCAGGGACGAAAACATTAGGATTGGCGTTGGAGCCGCTGCCATGATTTCACGTACAGCGGTAATGCCATCCATCACTGGCATTTCAATATCCATCGTGATGACGTCCGGTTTAAGAGATTTGGCTTTCTCAACCGCCTCTCTGCCATTTACCGCAACGTCAATCACTTCTAGGCGCGATTCTGAGTTGATGATTTCGCTCACGCGACGTCGAAAAAAACTCGAATCATCAACGACTAGTACTTTAATCGCCATCTTATTCCTTTTAATAACGTCAGCTTTGCTTAAAGGCGTGAAGCCGCAGCATATCGCTTAAGTAAATCAGGCACATCTAGAATTAATGCAATATGGCCATCGCTAGTGATTGTTGCACCAGCCATGCCCGGAGTGCCTTGCAATAGATTATCGAGTGGCTTAATAACCACTTCTTCTTGACCAATAAGCGTATCCACAACAAAACCAACGCGCTGGTTACCGATCTGTACAATAACCACATGACCGTGACCAGTACGCTCTTCGACGTTTTGTGATTTGGATGCTAACCAGTTCTGTAAGTAAAATAGCGGGATAGATTTTTCACGCACAATGATCGTCAACTGACCATCTACCACGTTTGTGCGACTCAGATCCAAGTGGAAAATTTCGCTCACAGATGCCAGTGGCAGCGCAAACGGATGACCGCCAACACCAACCATCAGTGTTGGTAGGATCGCAAGCGTCAGTGGTACTTTGATGGTGATCTTAGTGCCTTTCCCTAGCTCAGAATCGATATCGATTGAACCATTTAAGGTGTTGATCGCCGTCTTAACCACATCCATGCCAACGCCACGGCCAGAGATGTCAGAAATTTTATCTTTACTTGAGAAACCTGGCGCAAAGATAAGGTTGAAGCACTCTTTGTCTGTTAAACGGGCCGCCGCATCTTCGTCCATCATGCCGCGCTTAACCGCGATACCACGCAGTTTGTTCGGGTCCATACCGCCGCCATCATCTACGATGGATAGCTCAATGTGATCCCCTTCTTGTGATGCAGACAAAATCACTTTACCTGTGCGTGATTTACCTGCTTTCGCGCGATCGTCTGGCATTTCAATACCGTGGTCAACCGAGTTACGAACCAAGTGAATCAATGGATCGGCCAATGCTTCTACAAGGTTTTTATCGAGATCGGTTTCTTCACCGCGCATTTCCAACACGATGTCTTTATTTAGATTGCGCGCCAAGTCACGGACAACTCGTGGGAAACGGCCAAATACTTTCTTGATTGGCTGCATACGCGTTTTCATTACCGCGCCTTGCAGATCCGCCGTTACGACATCAAGGTTGGCGACCGCTTTGGACATTTCTTCATTGTCGCTGTTCAAACCAAGGCTTAATAGACGGTTTCGGACCAATACAAGCTCACCTACCATGTTCATGATGGTATCAAGCGTTGAGGTATCGACACGAACGGTTGCCTCTGCCTGAGGTTTTTTAACCGCTGGCGCTTTCGCCTCTTCTTTCACCGCGACAGGTTTAGATTCTGGCTTTGGTGCTGGAGCCGGAGTTGGAGCTGCTGGTGCTGGCTTAACCGCAGGCTCAGGTTTCGCAGGGCTTTCCTCTACGTTTGCTGATGCCGGCTTCGTTGCCATATCCAGTTCTTCTAGCGTAGGACCTTTGCCCGCACCATGTAGCTCATCGAGTAACTTTTCGAACTCTTCGTCCGTCATTAAGTCACTATCTTGATTTGCTGACGATGCAACTGGCGCAGCTGGTTCTGCCGCTTTAGGAGGTTCTGCTGGTGCAGATGCTGCAGCCTCTGCCGCTGATGGACTTTTGCCAACGCCGTGAAGTTCGTCAAGTAGACGTTCAAATTCATCGTCAGTGATATCGCCACTTTCAACTGATGGCGCACTTGATTGAGGGGGCTCTGATGGCGTTGTTGGTGTCGCAGGTTCTGAAGCGCCTGGAGCTGAGCCTTTACCATGAAGCTCATCCAGCAGCTTTTCGAATTCGTCTTGGGTAATTTCATCAACAGAGCCGACACTTGACGCTGGCGCGGCTGGTTCTTCAATAACAGGCTCAGGAATGACAGGTTCAGGAGTAACCACTGGTTCTCCAACCACGGTTGCAGCGACTTCATCTTCTGATTCAGGTTTACATAGACGATGAAGTTCTTCAAGAAGGGCAGGATCCGCAGCTTCCAATGGTTCACGATCTTGAACAGCTTGGAACTGGGTATTGACCGTATCCAACGCTTTTAGCATCGTATCCATTAAGTTTTGCGTGACCGTGCGTTGGCCGTTTCGTAAAACGTCGAACACGTTCTCCGCACCATGACAAGTATCGACTAGCTCTGCCAAAGACAGGAAGCCAGCACCGCCTTTTACGGTGTGAAACCCGCGGAAAATTGCATTAAGTAAGTCTTTGTCTTCTGGGTTATTTTCCAATTCAACCAACTGCTCAGAAAGCAGTTCGAGAATTTCCCCAGCCTCAATGAGAAAGTCCTGAAGAATATCTTCGTCTAAATCGTAGCTCATACGTTACCTTTAAAATCCAAGACTGGACAACAAGTCATCGACTTCGTCCTGCGATGAAACCGCATCTTCTCTCAGTTCTGGATGAAGAATCGGGCCTTCGGCTTCGCTTGTTTGTGTATTCTTTTTATCTGCCGGTTCTGACAAAACTTGAATGTGTTCTTCAGGTTTATTTCCAGAGAATACGGTTAGGATTTCCACTAAGCGGCCTTCTACTTCATTTACCAACGTAATTACGCGGCGAATAATTTGGCCAGTTAGGTCTTGGAAGTCTTGCGCCATGAGAATTTCGGTCAATTGACCACGCAACTCAGTGCTGTCACCTTCGACTTGAACTAATAGCTCGTCGATTCGGTGACAAAGTGCTTTGAATTCGCTTAATTCGATGCGCCCGTGCATGAGTTCATTCCATTGAGGACGAACTTTCTGAAGGCAATCATGCAGGTTGTCAGCGATAGGAAGGCAGCAGTCGACTGCATCCATCGTTTTGTTGGCTGCTAGCTCTGTCTTCTCGATCACATAATTAAGACGATCCCTTGCGTTAGGGATTTCGTCTTTCGCAATTTCGGTCATGCGCTGATCGAGACTGAACTGCTTGAGTGATTCGTGAAGGTCTCGAGTTAAGGCTCCAATTTCTTGCAGCATTGGATTCTCGGCACCTTCGTAGATCGAGGCAACAAGCATATTGGCTTGGTCTTGTTCCCCGTTTTCTAGCATTTGAACGAGTGACTTCGCCTGCTCTAGTGAGATCATTCTGAATAGACCCTTTTACGTTTAGTTCTTCTTATCACTTTAAAAACGCTAAACGAGTCATTTAATAGGTATTTAATAATTGGTATGAATGACTCGAATAACAAAGAGAAAAAGAGAGAGTTATAAACGCTCGAAAATTTTATCTAATTTTTCTTTTAATGTTGCAGCAGTAAATGGCTTAACAATGTAGCCGTTTACGCCTGCTTGAGCAGCTTCAATGATCTGCTCACGCTTCGCTTCAGCCGTGATCATTAGAACTGGCAAATGCTTAAGTTCTGCATCCGCGCGGATGTGTTTAAGCAAATCGATGCCTTGCATACCTGGCATGTTCCAGTCAGTTACAACAAAATCGAAGTCACCTTTTTTCAGCATTGGTAATGCGGTTAAACCATCGTCCGCTTCTTGAGTGTTATTGAAACCCAAGTCACGAAGCAGGTTTTTAACAATACGGCGCATTGTTGAGAAATCATCAACAATAAGGATCTTCATGTTTTTATTCAAAATTGCCTCCACTGAATCGTAAAATCAGTGTTTTTAGTCATTTTGTGTCCACGCACTGAGCTTGGTGCGCAAACGTTGCATCGCTTGACTCAGTATTTGACTTACGCGAGATTCGCTTACGCCTAACACATCGCCAATTTCTTTCAAATTGAGTTCTTCATCATAATAAAGCGAAAGTACCAAAGCTTCACGCTCTGGAAGCTGTTTTATTGATTCAACCAGTGCTTTTCGAAATGATTCATCGGCAACCCCTTTGAACGGGTTACTGTCATCAGTTTCATCTGCAGGTGAAATCACATCATCAGAAACGCCTAAATCTTCAATACCGACTAATTTTGAGCAGTTGATATCGGTCAGAGCACTATGATATTGATCCAGTGTCATACCGAGATGCGTGGCTACTTCAGAATCAGTAGGATCTCGATTTAATTCGCCTTCCAGTTCCGCAATCGCTTGGTTAATCTCTCGATTATTTTTATGAACAGAACGCGGTACCCAATCGCCTTTGCGCATGTCATCTAACATTGCACCGCGAATACGGATACCTGCATAAGTTTCAAAGCTCGCACCTTTAGAACCATCATAATTCTGCTGAGCTTCGATAAGACCGATCATGCCGGCCTGAATTAAATCCTCTACCTGAACACTCGGCGGTAAACGGCCTAATAGGTGGTGAGCAATGCGCTTAACCAACACTGAGTAGCGCTCTATAAACGCTTGCTGGCTATTAAACTTGCCATGTTGGTCATAGGTTATCGCTTTATTCACCAAAAGGGTCCTCTGCGAATTCGGTACGATTTAGCAACCTTTCCACAAAAAATTCCAAGTGTCCACTTGGTGTTTTCGGTAGTGGCCACGTTAACGCTTTGTTTGCTAGTGAGCTAATAGCTAAAGCGGCAGGTGAGCGAGGGAACGCATCAACGACAATTTTTTGTCTTTTTACAGCCTGTCGTACTTTATCATCTAATGGAATACATGCTACGAGTTCAAGGCTGACATTCAAGAATCGCTCTGTGACTAGCGTCAACTTTGCAAACAATTCTCGCCCTTCTCGGTAGCTTCTGACCATATTTGCTACAACTTTAAAGCGTTGGACCTGGTGTTCTTTACTTAACAGCTTAATTAACGCATATGCATCTGTGATTGAAGTTGGTTCATCACACACAACCACAACGACATCTTGAGCTGCTCGCGAAAAACTGATTACCATGTCAGAAATGCCTGCGGCGGTATCTATCAGCAGGACATCCATTTCGTCTTCAAGACTACCAAATGCTCGAATGAGTCCAGCATGTTGAGCGTGAGAAAGCTCAGTCATGCTCTGCGTGCCAGAAGTTGCAGGGATTATCTTTATACCATAAGGCCCTTCGACAATCGCATCTTTTAGCTCACATTCACCCGCTAAGACATGTCCTAGATTGCGTTTTGCACGAATTCCGAGCATCACGTCCACATTGGCCAGACCTAAATCAGCGTCGAGAACCATCACCTTCTTGCCTTGGCGAGCCATACAAATCGCCAGACCCAGTGTTACGTTTGATTTCCCCACACCACCTTTGCCGCCAGTAACAGCAATCACTTTGGTCAACGATGGTTGTGTTAAGCGACGGAGGCCGCTTGCTTGATCGTGTATCATATTCTCAGTCATAGTAGTCCGCCGCCTTAGAGTCCTTCACTGTCACTGTTCCAAAAGTGAGGTTCGTTCTCTGTCGACTTCTCTAACAGTTCATTTGCTTTCGCAAGCATATATTTTGGTTGCGCTATCACAATGTCTTCTGGCACGCGCTGACCATTAGCGATGTAAGCCACTGGCATTGCGTTTTGAATCACTACACTGATGAATTCGCCTAGACTTAATGACTCATCAAGCTTCGTCATAATACAACCCGAAAGTGGTATGCGTCGGAAGTGATCCAGCGTTTCTTGTAGAACGCGACGTTGTGCGGTAGCTGGCAAAACAAGGTAGCTGTGAATCACTTCTCCGCTCTCTTGCATTAGAGTATCGAGCTGCTCAGAAAGCCTGACATCTCGTTGCCCCATCCCTGCCGTATCGACCAAAATCAGTCTTCTGTTTCTTAGCTGATATATAACATCGGCTAACTCGTTAGAATCTTTAGCAACTCTTACGGGACAACCCATGATTCTTCCGTAAATTGAGAGCTGCTCATGTGCACCTATGCGATATGTGTCAGTTGTCACAAGGGCTACATTGTCGGCACCGTATTCCATGGCGGCACGTGCTGCGAGCTTCGCAACGGTGGTTGTTTTTCCCACCCCCGTCGGACCTAACAGTGCGACCACACCACCACGTTTTAAAATGTCCTGTTTAGGAATATTGATTTGATCCGCCACCAGCGACAACAACGCTTTCCACGCTCGCGCTGGTTTTGTATCTTCCGGGATATAGCAAGCCATTTGGTCTGCTAACTCCGGAGAAACGCCCATACGCTCTAAGCGCTTAATCAGCATTGCTCTGAGCGGCTCACGACGTTCCACTTCCTGCCACATTAGGCCAGAGACTTGATGCTCTAGAAGACGACGAATTGACGTCATCTCTTCGCGCATACTCTCCAGCTCATCGGCAGACTCTTCTCGTTCATCACTTGGACGGCGGCGATCATAGCGTGTCGGATCCAACTTCGGCGTTGGACGCTCAAATCGATTATCTTGTGCGATTAACTTCGCCAAAGGTGAATCTGGTTGATATGGCGCTGGCTTTTCTTGGTTGTAGCCGTCGCGATGCTTATTCTGGCGTTGCAATAAAGCAGAGAGCGAATCTTCATTTTCCGCTACATGATCGTCAGCATCTGCTGCACCACCACTATATTGCTTAAGCATGTTAGCGAATCGCTGCGTCATCGAGCCTGTTTTTTCGTTGTTACTGTTATTACTGTTCAGGCTAATTTTATCTTCATCTAAATGACGATCTTGATAACGATCTGCAGAAGACGATGACATTTGACGATGTTCGTTATAGCGATTCGATTGAGAAGCACCGCGATTTTGTTGTGATGCAGCGCTTGCTTGAGACGGGTTAGATTCACTATCTATCGCCGCAACAATCGCCACCCCACCAGCCACTTTCTTGTTTGACATGATCACCGCTTCCGCGCCTAACTCCTCTTTCACTTGGAGCAGCGCCGTTCTCATGTCTTTGGCAAAAAATCGCTTTATTTTCAAACTATGAATCCATTAATGATGCGTGAGATCAGTTACCCACGGCTTGCACAATTCTGATCTGTTTTTCATCCGGGATTTCTTGGTAAGACAGTACCCGGAGATTAGGTATTGTGTTCTTCACAAATTTCGCCAACGTCGAGCGTAATACACCGGAAGTAAGCAGAACGGCTGGCTCGCCTTTCAATTCTTGTTCCTGTGTCGCTTGGCTTAGTGAAGACTGCAATCGTTCAGCGAGCCCCGGTTCAATCCCCGCAGATTCGCCTCCTGATGCTTGCATAGTTTGATGCAATATTTGTTCCAGTTCAGGTATCAAAGTAATCACTGGCAGCTCAGGCTCTATACCATTGATTTCTTGAACAATTAGACGTTTCAGACTAATTCGAACTGCTGCCGTCAATATGTCAGCTTCTTGACTCTTACTTGAGTACTCAGCCAAAGTTTGAACAATCGTGCGAATATCGCGGATTGGAATGGCCTCGTTTAACAAGTTTTGTAGGACTTTCACCACCACACCTAATGGTAATTGGTCAGGAACAAAGTTCTCAACCAACTTAGGCGCGCTGCGTCCTAACATTTCTAATAAATTCTCTACTTCTTCATGACCAATCAACTGCGATGCGTTATTGGTCAGTAACTGGCTCAGGTGCGTCGCTAATACTGTCGATGAGTCAACAACCGTATAACCTAACGCCTGAGCATGCTCACGCTGATCTTCGCGAATCCATACGGCTTCCAGTCCAAATGCAGGGTCAATGGTTGGCTCGCCATCAATCATGCCATACACCTGACCTGGGTTAATCGCTAGCTCTTGATCCGGACGAATCTCAGCTTCGCCCACCGCAACCCCCATTAACGTAATTCGGTAACTGTTTGGGGTCAGCTCAAGATTGTCACGAATATGAACCGCTGGGATTAGGAACCCAAAATCTTGCGATAACTTTTTACGCACACCTTTTACGCGCTCTAACAGTTCTCCACCTTGGTCTCGGTCCACTAACGGAATCAAGCGGTAACCCACTTCTAGGCCAATAATATCGACTGGCTGGACGTCGTCCCAAGACAGTTCGCGTTGTGATGAAGGCTCTGCACCTTCGTCGGCTTTCGCTGGTAAAGCCGGTTCTTTCGCTTTCTGCTTTTGGCGTTTATCGATGAAATACGCCGCCGCGCCAGCCGCGACCGCCAGACTCAAAAACGCAAAGTGTGGCATGCCCGGTACGATGCCCATCACACCGAGAATAGCAGCGGTAATCATCAGTGCTTTTGGGTTGTCGAACATCTGGAAGACCAGCTGTTCACCCATGTCTTCATCAGTGTTTTGACGTGTCACCATCATCGCCGCTGCAATCGACAGCAATAGCGATGGAATCTGTGCAACTAGGCCGTCACCAATCGTCAGCAAAGTATAGATTTCAATTGCCTCACCGAAACCCAATCCATACTGCGCCATACCGATCGACAGACCGCCGACGATGTTGATAAACAGAATCAAAATACCGGCAATCGCGTCACCTTTTACGAACTTCGAGGCACCATCCATTGAACCATAGAAATCCGCTTCTTTTGTCACTTCAAAACGACGAACTCTTGCTTGTTCTTGGTCTATCAATCCGGCATTTAAGTCCGCATCAATCGCCATCTGCTTACCTGGCAACGCATCAAGGGTGAAGCGAGCACTTACCTCAGAGATACGACCCGCACCTTTGGTCACCACCATAAAGTTGATGATCATTAAGATGAGGAAAACCACTAAGCCGACCGCGTAGTTACCACCAATAACGACATTACCAAACGCTTCAATTACGTTACCTGCCGCGTTGCCGCCTTCATGACCATGCAGTAAGACGACACGTGTCGAGGCAACGTTCAGCGCCAAACGCAACAAGGTCGCGATCAGCAGTACCGTCGGAAAAGCGGCGAAGTCCAACGGACGACGTGTGTAAACGGTCACTAACAACACCACCATCGACAACGCGATGTTAAAGGTGAAGAACATATCCAGCAAAAAGGCTGGAATAGGCAGCACCACCATCGCTAAGGTGGCCAAAACCATCACCGGCGCGCCAATAGCTGGCATTTCACGCTGAGGGATTCGTGGCAATTTATCTGCAAATGGCAGGCTTAACTTCATACTACGAGAGATCTCAATCGATTGAAGCGTCACGTTAGCTCTTACTATTAATACGCGACCGCTTTGGCCTAAAAGTTTAGGTATGGTTGATAATTAAGGCGTTTTAAGCAAGCTATGTACCATAATTAACGCCAAAATAATGACTAAACACTCAAGTAGAGCTTAATATCTGATTAAATTAGCCTTTTTAGAATTAGGCTTCTTTTAGTATTAGTGCCGGTGTTCTGGCGGGATTGGCAAATCGTAATCCTGAATTTTGGGGCGCTGTCCACCTCGTTTTCGGTATTGCTTCAACTGGAATACAAATGCCAAAACCTGAGCCACCGCAGTAAATAATCCATCGGGGATCTCTTGTTCTAGCTCGGTAGTATGGTACAGCGCACGAGCAAGTGGCGGAGCAGGTACAATTGTGATGTCATGCTCTCGGGCAACTTCTCGAATCTTCATTGCCATGTGATCGGTGCCTTTAGCGATCACTACCGGCGCACGGTCTGTCTTCTGTTTATAACGAAGCGCAACCGAAAAGTGCTCTGGGTTGGTAACAATAACATCAGCCTGAGGAACATCTGCCATCATACGGCGTTGAGCCGCTTCTCTTTGCAGCATACGAATGCGTCCTTTGACCTCTGGCTTACCCTCGGTTTCTTTATATTCGTCTTTGACTTCTTGCTTGGTCATTTTTAACTGATCAGCGTGCTGCCAGATTTGAAATGGAATATCGATGGCAACCACGATCAACAGCGAACAGCTGATCAACAAGATAAAGTTCAGCAGAATATCTAAAGCATGGAAGATGTTTTGCGGATACACATCCATACTTAATTGAATCAGATCCGCCTGCGATGCTTGGATCAAATAGATCGCGACACCAGTAACCAAAACCACTTTAAGAATTGATTTGATCAACTCTACCCAGCTTTGCATTCCGACCATCCGCTTTAAACCGCTAAGCGGATTCATTTTTGACAGCTTTGGCATAGCCGCTTGAGCAGAAAAACTGATTCCTCCCACACCCGCAGCACCAATCATGGCGGCAGTAAACAACGTAGCTAGCACCAAAAATAGAGGGAACAACAAATCGGTCATCGCCCCTAAAGCAATGTCAAATAGCTTTGCCGTATCGAAAATCTCTTCTCGTTGAAGATCAAATAAACGGCTCATGATGGAAAACAGTGAGCGTGCTAACGCCTCGCCAAACCACATTAGTGAAATGGCGCCAACGATCAGTACAGATGCTGATGCAAGTTCTTTAGACCGAGCAACCTGCCCCTTTTCTCTGGCTTGTTGTAACCGCCGGGGCGTGGCTTCTTCGGTGCGTTCCTGACCGTCTGATTCTGCCAATTCTTAGCACTCCAAGCGAATGAGTCGACAAATCTGCGCCTCACCCACCGTCCAGAACATTTCATAATGACTGTAAAGGCCAGCCAGTATGTACCAACACAGTAATAGACCCACCATCAACGCAAACGCAAAACCAAGCGAAAAGATATTCAGCTGTGGTGCAGCACGGGTCATTACACCAAACGACAAGTTAATGGTAAGTAGCGCAATAATGCCAGATAGCGACATACTCAGTGCCGTTTGGAACATAATACCAAGCCAGCCTGCCATTTCACGGAAATCAACCGCGTTGAGCGAGCCGGAACCAATCGGCAAGGTTTTAAAGCTGAACACGACCAGTTGCAGCATTTTCAAGTGCCCATCGGTGGCAAGGAAAAACATTGTCGTCAAAAACATGAATAGCTGACCAAGCAATGGCGTGTTCTGACCATTTGCGGGATCAACCATAGAAGCGAAACCCAAACTTGATTGCATACCCAATATTTGCCCCAACAAGACAAAGGTTTGAATCATAAATTGAGTGACCATCCCCATCGCAATACCGATGATCATTTGCTCGGCAATGGTCATAAAACCCCGAAACGAGAGCAACTCAATGTCTTGAGGCACTGCAGGGATCGCAGGCATGACGGCAAAAGTGATGGCTAACCCGAGGTAAAGGCGGATTCGTGGTGAGACAAATCGAGCCCCAGTTACCGTCATCACCATCAGCATGGAAGAGATACGAACGTAGGGCCAGAAATAGTTTGCGATCCAATCTAAGACAACGCTAGTGGGGTACTCCATAGGCGCCTCTAATAAAGCACCTGAGGTAAGCGCTCAATCAAGCCATAGAAATATTCCATCAACATTTGCGTCATCCAGTGACCAAATAGCATTAGAGCCAAAAGAGTGACTATCAAACGCGGCAAGAAGCTCAATGTTTGCTCGTTGATGGAAGTCGCAGCTTGGAAAATCGCAACAATAAGGCCGATAAGCAAACTTGGGATGATAATGGCGCAGACCATGATAAGCACCATCCAAAGTGCTTCACGGAAAAGCTCGACAAACATTTCTGGTGTCATGTCTTATCCTCTATCTGCGCTTATCTAAAGGGCAAAACTGCCCGCGAGTGTCGAAAGTATCAAGTTCCAGCCATCGACCAATACAAACAGCATCAACTTGAACGGCAACGAAACAATCATTGGTGACAACATCATCATACCCATTGCCATCAGTACCGACGCTACCACGAGGTCAATAATCAAAAACGGCAAGAAGAGCATAAAGCCAATCTGGAATGCAGTTTTTAGCTCCGAGGTGATGAAAGCCGGAATCAATACCGCCATCGACACATCTTCTGGATTATCGACTTGCTCTCCTGACATGGTTACAAACGTCTCCAAATCTTTGATTCGGGTCTGTTTAAGCATGAACGCTTTCATTGGTGCTTGTGCAGCATCAAACGCTTCTCTCGCAGTGGCTTGCTCGTTCAAATAAGGCTGAACGGCTTTATCGTTGATTTCGTTCAGGACGGGAGACATAACAAAGAAGGTCAAAAACAGCGCTATACCAATGATGACCTGATTAGACGGCGTTTGTTGCAAACCCATTGCCTGACGCAATATCGACATCACCACAACAATTCGAGTAAACGACGTCATTAGAATGACCATGGCAGGCAAGAAGCCAAGCATGGTCATTAACGCTAGGATTTGTAGCGTAACCGAGTAATCTTCACTGCCATCTGGGTTTGTGGTCATGGTAAACGCAGGGATGCCACCACCACTAGAAACGGACATAGCACGACTGGCGCCAGTATCACTTTGCATCGCCTGAACAGTGACGCTACTTCCATCAGCCAAGTTGTCAGGCAGAGCAGACTCCTCTGCCTCAGCAAACGAAAATGAAGAAAACAGCACGCCGACGAAAAGCAACAACGTGCTCAGGAGCAAACGAATCGGGTTACCCTTTATCATGTTTTTTGATCAGTTGGCTAAATTGAGTCGCAAAAGCATTGGTCGCCAACTCTTCCTCTTTCAGTGGCTTATCTAACTTGGCTAACGTTTGGATTGATTGGCTGGTAATTCCAACCAAAAACTGCTCTTCACCCACTTGAACTACGGCGATTCTTTCTTTGGTGCCCACTGGCAACTGACTCACAATACGCAAGCCTTTTTGTTGTCCCATCGCCGGCACTTGCATACGTTTAAGTAGCCAAGCCAACAAAAGAATCACGCCGATCACAAGCACAAGCGAGCCCAGTGTCGTCGCAAGATCCAGGTTATTTGGTGCGGCAGCAAATGCATAAGGAGCACTCAGCATTAAGCTCAGTGCTCCGGTGATTTGCTTCAATCGCGTTTTGATTGAGCGGCTCATCTTAACGTAGCTTCTTAATTCGTTCAGTTTGGCTGATCACATCCGTCAAACGGATACCAAACTTATCGTTCACGACCACGACTTCGCCATGCGCAATCAGTGTACCGTTGACTAATACGTCCAATGACTCGCCCGCTAGACGATCCAACTCAACAACCGAACCTTGGTTCAACTGCAATAAGTTCCGAATGCTGATTTGTGAACGACCGACTTCCATCGAAATCGTCACCGGAATATCCATGATGGTGTCGAGTTTACGACGCTCATCTTCGGTAATTGGGCTTGAAGTGTCTTTTAGCTCTTCCAGTGGCGCGGCCAATACTTCATCTACGTCAACAGAAGGTGCAGACGGGTCTTCGCCAAGAGCGGCTGCCCATTCATCTGCTAGCTTTTGATCGTCACTTGGTTCCATTTTTCTATCCTGTGTTAAGCCTTATTTAATGCCAAAGCATGTCTGTTCAATAAGGTATCTTAATCGTCTATATCGTCTTCATTCTCAAGCTCAGACATGATGTCTTTGCCCAAGAAAGCTAAATCTGTTTTGACTACATGTGGGCGCTCAATTTCCTCAGAAATTTGCACCGCTAATTTGTCTTCCGAACGGCCCATTTTTACGCGATAGGTCGGCAGGTCTTCCACAAACATTGTCGCATGTTCTGGCATTTCAATCGGGATGATGTCACCCGGTTGCAATTCCATGAGGTCACGCAAAGAGATGTCTTTTTCAAGCAAGTTAACGCGGAAGTTAACCGGACAATCCATAATCTCTTCACGTAATGCTGAGCTCCAACGGACGTCTGTCTCCATCTTGTCGGACTGAACACCTGCATCCAACAGTTCACGAATCGGCTCAACCATGGAGTAAGGCATAACGACATGAAAATCACCGCCGCCACCATCGACCTCAATGTGGAAAGAACTCACGACAATCACTTCTGTCGGGCTGACAATGTTAGCCATACTTGGGTTTACTTCAGAGTCGAGATATTCGAACTCCACCCCCATCACTGGCGACCACGCTTCTTTGTAGTCTTCAAATACAATCTTCAGCAGCAGCTGAATGATGCGGCGTTCCGTTGGGGTAAATTCGCGCCCTTCGATTTTGGCATGGAATCGACCATCCCCACCAAAGAAGTTTTCTACCAGAATAAAGACTAAGCGAGCCTCCATGGTGATCAATGCTGTACCTTTTAACGGACGAAAACGCACCATGTTCAAACTGGTTGGCACGTACAATGTGTTTTGGTATTCGCCAAACTTCATCATCTGCACGCCATTGATCGACACTTCTGCCGTTTTACGCAGCATATTAAACAGACTAATACGCATGTGTCGTGCAAAGCGCTCGTTGATAAGTTCGAGCGTCGGCATTCGACCACGTACAATCCTGTCTTGCGACGAGAAATCAAAATTGACGGCACCTTCGTTGTCGTTTTCTATCGGTTCATCGACGTCATCAACATCGTCAACTCCGTGTAATAGCGCATCAATTTCGTCTTGGCTTAATAGATCGGTCACGTTTTACCTATTGAATAACAAAATCTGTAAACAGTACTTTTTCAATCACTGGCTTACCGACCGCAGCGTTTAGCGCTGCTTTGATATCTTCGGAAGCACGATCGCGCAATTCCACTCGTCCCGTTGGAGAACGCAACTGATCAACCGTCGCCGAAGCAAACGTTGATAACAAAGAGCTCTCAATCAGTGGCGAATGGTACCGCGCCAACTCTTCATTCTCTGCGCCGCGAACCATTAACTGCGCTTTAATTTGTACCAGTCTGTCGCGACGGTCCCCAGTAACGTTAAATACAAATGCCTGAGGAAGATTCACGTAGGCAATGGGCGAGGCATCAGATGCCTTCGCTTGAACCTGTTGAGACGCTTCAGCCTGAGCTGGTTCATCAGAGCCCATGAGAAAGAATGCTGCTGCACCACCGCCAAGTAGCAATACCACAACAGCGATTATGATGATAAGTAACTTACCTTTTCCTTTCGGCGCATCGGCCCCTTGTAACTGTTCTTCTGCCATTGTTGTCTCTTATTGTTCTTTTAGGTTACCGAGATGCTTAAGGAAGTCGTTTGGTAACCTTGTATTATTGCCTTTAAACGGCCTGTTAAGCGTAAAAGCTAATTCCATCACGCTTTGAAGCCACATTCAAATCCAGATTGACGTCAGCATCAAAGCTCTCTTCTGATTGTCCAGAAAAACCGCTGCCTTGAGCGCTTTGACCATGTTGCTCAGCAGTATACCTACCTTGCTGCTGCCCGCTGTTTTGTTGCTGAACAGAAGAATCAGCCAATTGCATGCCCTGCTGCGCCAACATCTCTCTCAAGCGAGGAAGCGTCTGTTCAATGATGTCACGCGCTTGCGTGTTGTTCACCGTAAAATGCACATTAGCTACATCGTTGTTCATCGTCATACGAATTTGCATACGACCTAATTCTGGTGGATCAAGACGAATATCGAGGTTTTTTAGGTTCTTCGACATCATCATTTGCACTTTTTCCGCCACTTGCTCATTGGCTAGCTCTTTGGTCAGTTGCAACGGAAGCTGAGCTTGCTGCGCGGCATCAATACGCGCTTGTTGCTGCACGTTTGTTCCTTGTTGACCCGCCATCGCCTGAAGCTGCCCTGCTAAACCATGTTGAAGTTCTGGTTTATCTTGCTTATCCGCATTCGCTTTAAGTGCACCAGCAGCCAATGCGGCGTTCACAACTTTCTGGTTAATCTCTCCATCCTTCACGCCTTGAAGCGCAGTCGGCAAATGAGCTGCGGCCAACACATCTGGCATCGGAGATAATGCGACTTTATCTGTACTCTGAACAGCTTGTGGCTGAGCTGATTGAGGCGCAAAACTAAGGGCTTGCTGAGACATCCCCATAGGTGTAGCCTGGCGAGCCAAATGATGTTGTACTTGCTGCTCGGCGAGAACCTGTTTAACGTCAGTAGGAAGCGCAACAAACTGGGCAAGATCTTGCTCTGGAATATCGGCAATGACCGTCCCTTTTTTCAACCCTTCTATGATCTCTGTTTCTTGCTGAGTCAGTGGTTTTCCCTGCGCCAGTTTGGTATCTATGAGTTCGAGTTCATCCAAAGAAACACGCTGAAGCCCATCAATTTTAGAGCCATCCAAACCCATCTCCAGTGGCGATAGTTCATTGGCAACGTCACCACTGACCATGCCCTTCTCGGTTGGGTGACTGACTTGTTTAACCAGACCTTGCCAAGTAGCAAACTCAGACGAGAGCTTATCGACATCGATAGGTTGACCATGCTTATCTAAAATTGGCTCTAAGCCTTGACCGGCCATTGCCTGCACTTGTTCAAGCGATTGAGCTGATGGCATGTCATTCAAAGCAAGTTCATCAATGTCTGTTGTTTGCCCGTTGAACAAGTGTTCTAAACCCGCTCGTTGAGGCAAAACTTTGCCACTATCGATGGATGCATTATTCGCTTTCAAGGTTTGATTCGCTTGTTCAATACGGCCAAGCAGCTGTTGTCCTTCACCCATCGCGCTTTTTGCGCCATTAGCAGCTGGAGGTATGTTAGAGAGTGAACCTACTTTCTCAGTGACATCAGCATCATTTTGCGAGTACGCGCCTTGTTTGGCTTCCAGTAGGCTTGCTTCATCACTTTGAATGGTGTTCGCATGCTCTGTCAGAGTGTCGCCAGAGCGGCTTTGCTCTTGAATAGCAGTGTCTTGGCTTTCTTGCGCCAGCAACTCTTCGGTATCGTTACTGCTCGCTTGAGCCACATCTGTGACCGCTTCTTGGCTATCAGCTTCGCCAGACGAAAGCTTGTTAACCTCGGCACTGTTTTGTTCTTCACCGTTTAGTGATTTCGTTGCTACTTTTTCTGACTTTTGTGAACCTGAAAACGCATCCGTCAAGGTTTCTAAAAATCCCTTGTTCTCCGCGTTTTCTGTAGGTGCTTGTGCGGCAGAGTCAGACACTGACGTCTTGCTCGTCGCAGAAACATTGGACAAATTCACATTCATATAGAAATTCTCATTATCAGCAGCTTCGAGCGCTAGGCCGCTGCTAAATTGCACACGGTGGCAAATTTAGGTTATTGGGGTGATCATCTACAAAGATATCTGCAAAAATTACGCCAATAACAAGCTCATTGCTGCAGTGACAAAACGAGTGTCATAAGTGGAAGCAACATCAACTTTTAAACATTAAAAAGGCTTCGCTCGACGGCTGTAAAGCAACGTTGAAAACTCGTCCATTTGCTTTTGTTCTCGTTTGGCTTCAGCAAGCTGTTTCTCTTTCTCACGCTTTTCGATCATCCACTCATAGGATTTGCGTTCTTTGCGTACTGTTAACCAGTATTCTTGACAGTTTTCTACCTGTTCTTTGAAATGACTTTCTGCTTGTTTCTGCTTAGATAACGTTTCGTCTAGCTGAGTGAGAAAGCGATTTAAATGCCCATATTCGCTTGCCGTTAAGCCAGCCTGCCCACGGTCGATAAGCTGTTGGCAATAATCAAGGCGATACTTTTCGATTTGCTCAACCTGACGGTAATAATCTTCAAGTTCAGAGCGCGCTTTGTTCAGCGCAAGTACGGCTTGATCTTCACGCTCTTTAGTCTGCTCAAGTAGGAACTCCATCGCATTGTTCATGCGCTATCACCCGCCTAAAATGTTTCTAAGCATGTTGACGCACATATCGTATGGCACCGATTCTTTCATGCTCTGCTGTAAGTATTCGTCTAACTTCGGCTTCAATGTAAACGCACCATCGATAGCAGGATCGGTGCCCGGCTTGTACGCCCCAATCGAGACCAAATCTTGGTTCTTGCGGCAAATCGACAAGACCTGACGTACGGCTTTCGACATCAGAACATGTTCTTCAGTGGTGATTTGCGGCATAACACGGCTCACCGACTTTTCGACGTCAATCGCAGGATAATGACCTGCATCCGCCATTTCACGGGACAGCACAATGTGACCATCAAGAATTGCCCGCGATGCATCCGCAATCGGGTCTTGTAAATCATCGCCCTCGGTCAACACGGTAAAGAACGCCGTAATTGAGCCTTGTTCGGCGCTTCCGTTACCCGCACGCTCAACCAAAGCAGGTAGCTTGGCGAACACAGATGGCGGATAGCCTTTTGTCGCTGGCGGCTCACCAACAGAAAGGGCGATTTCACGCTGTGCTTGCGCAAAACGCGTCAAGGAATCCATCAATAACAGAACGTCCAAACCTTGATCGCGAAAGTACTCGGCAATGGTTAAGGCGGTTTGACAGCCTTTCAAACGCATCAATGGTGAAGCATCGGCAGGCGCAGCCACCACGACCGAGCGACGTCGTCCATCCTCACCTAAAATCTCTTCGATAAACTCTTTAACTTCGCGTCCACGCTCACCTATCAGACCAACCACAACAACTTGTGCGGTTGTACCTCGCGTCATCATGCCAAGCGTGACCGATTTACCCACACCAGAGCCGGCAAACAGGCCGATACGCTGACCTTTACCTACCGTCAATAATCCGTTAATCGCTTTCAAGCCCACATCAAGTGGCTCTGAAATTGGCTTTCGAGCCAGCGGGTTGATTGGCTCAGCATTAAAAGAGGCGCGATGATCGGTATACAACGGGCCAAGTCCATCAAGCGGATTACCAACCCCGTCAATCACGCGACCAAGCAACTCCATGCCAACAGGCAAGCCAGCGTCACTGGTTAATGGCGTCACTCTAGCGCCAGGCAAAATGCCCGTAATTTGCTCGCTTGGCATCAAAAATAGGTTATCACCTGAAAAACCGACGACCTCGGCTTCCATCTGACCGGACATGGTTTCCACTAAGCATAAACTGCCAATTGGCGCGCGACAGCCTGTCGCTTCCAACGTTAACCCAACCACTCGAACCAGTTTGCCAGAGGCAACTGGGCGCGTCGTTAAGCCTTCAACTTTGTAGTTTCTTAAACGGTCAGCCAATGCTTGCATGGATTATTCACCCTCTTGATGACGGTTTGCACCACAAAAACTGTGCAACACGCTTTTGACGCGCTCTTCCATACGGTAGTTAATGCTTGATTCACCCGCTTCAATTTGGACGTCGCCTCGATTGAGTGATGGCTCAGCAACCAACGTCCAGTTGCGGCAATCAAGGTCTTCTTCGCCGTAAGCTGAGCGAATAATCGCAACGTCTTCTGGATTCAGGTGCAAGGTAATGGGATGACCTGATATTGGCAGCGCTTCAACCGACTGCTTAACCGTGTCCAAAATAATCTGAGGGTTGGTTTGTACTTCGACATGCACGACTTCTTTAACTAAACAGAGCACCATGTCCACCAGTTGCTTTTCAACCTGAGCATTCATTAGCTCTAACGGCTGAGCAAACTGATTCGCTAAGTTCATAAAGGTTTCGACTTGCTGCTGAATATATTCTTGACCCTCGGTCACGCCTTCGGCTTTTCCAAGCTCCAGCCCTTCAGCATGGCCCGCTTGCAGGCCTTCTTCTTTGCCTTTGTCGTAACCTTGCTTAAAGCCTGCTTCTTGACCTTGATACAAACCTTCCTGATAAGCGCCTTGCTTGAGCAGCTCTATCTGCTCTTCGGTTAGCTCAAGTGCTTGCTCTTCTTCTGGCTCTTCAAGATTCGGTACCCAACCCGGGTCATAGTTAAACGCGGTTTGTTTTGCTTGCTTGGCTTTGGGCTCGCCGTAATCAGGCAACCCCCAACGTTGTGGTTCGATCATCGAATCATCTTCATCAGGACGGATAAATCCACGTTTTCTTTCGCCAGCCATGGGTTACCTATTATGTATTCGATTAAGAAGTGAGGGCGCTCCGCAATAGGATAATCGCGGAGCAATAGAGATTATAAGAATTCGTCCGCACCGCCAGACAACATGAGTTCGCCTGCATCGGCCATGCGACGAGCGATCGCCAGGATTTCTTTCTGTGCCGCTTCGACATCCGCCACGCGAACTGGTGGCATCGCTTCGATGTCATCACGCATCATCTCAGCCGCTCGTTTCGACATGTTCTTAAATACTTTTTCACGCAGAGAATCGTCGGCACCTTTAAGTGCTTTTTGCAACACGTCTTGTGGTACATCACGCAGCAATTTCTGAATACCTTGATCGTCCACTTCGACTAAGTTTTCGAAGACAAACATCAAGTCTTGAATTTGCGTCGCCATGTCTTCGTCTTGATCGCGAATCTGTTCCATCAACAAACCTTCGACGTTGTTGTCTAGATAGTTCATGATCTCCGCTGCCGCTTTCAGGCCGCCAATCTTGGCTGCTTGAGCGCCAGCTTGACCCGCGAACTGTTTCTCCATGATTTCGTTCAGCTCTGCCAGTGCCGATGGCTGAACTTCTTCAAGGTTGGCAATACGCATCATCAGGTCCAAACGCACGCGCTCAGGGAACTGAGACAAAATCTCCGCGGATTGGTCTGCTTCTAAATAAGACAATACGATGGTTTGGATCTGCGGGTGTTCGTTGATAATGATGCTCGCCACTTGTCGTGGGTCCATCCATTTCAGGGAATCCAAGCCTTTTGAACCCGTACCAAGCAGGATCTGGTCAACCAAGTTGTTGGCTTTGTCTTCACCAAGAGCCGCTACCAGTGCATTACGCATGAAGTCTTCGCTGCCCATGCCGATGTTGGTGTATTTCTGGATGTCCTCCAAAAACGCACGGTGAACGGCTGACACCTTGTCTTGGCTGAGATCTTTCGCCTTAGCCATCGCACTACCGACACGCTGGACCTGTTTTGGCTCTAGGTGACGAATAATGCCAGCGGCATCTTGTTCATTGAGGCTCAGTAGCAAAATTGCTGCTTTTTCTTCGCCAGTAATGGTTGAGACATCCAGCTCAACTGGCATTCCCGCGGCGTTGTCATCTTGAGGTACGATATCGTTAGCCATTGTCATTCATCCAGTTTTTCACTACTTGAGCAGCCAGTTCAGGTTCATTCGCGACCAGAGCGCGAACCGCTTTCAATACATCTTCATCTTTATGAAGGTTTGGCAAATCAATACTTGAACCAAACTCAAACAGTTCGCTGCTTTCAATGTCGCTGCCAATCAGGCTAGTTTCACCATCCGCGCCAATCGGCAAGCCGTCTGGTCCGTACATTTCGTCTTCGTCATCACTGGCAGGGTTAAGCAATTTCTTCATTGCTGGGCGAACCAGAACCAACACAACAACGATGATCACTAATGCACTTGCGAACCAACGAACCCAGTCACTGAAGTTAGGGTGCTCCCAAATTGGTGGTTCTTCCAGCTGTTCAGCCTCAGGCTCTGCAAACTTCACACTCAGTACATTCAACAAATCACCACGGCCTTGGTCAAAACCGACCGTACCAATTAAGACTTGGCGAATAGCATTAATTTCCGATTCGGACATAGGGGTATAGGTCACTTCTCCCGTATCTGGGTTGACCTGACGACGGTCCTTAATCGCAACAGAAACTGTCTGACGAGCAACCGTCCCCGTCTGCTTACGCTCATGGCTGATGGTGGTATCAAGCTCAAAGTTACGCGTGGATTCTTTACGCACCGAACCCTGCCCCATGACAGAACCGTCTTTCATCTGAGCCACATCTTGCGGAATAGAGGCATCCGCTGGAGGCTGATTACTTAACGCCCCCGGAATACCCGCTACCATATTGCCGTTATTGTAATCTTCTAATGCGTACTCACTGCGGGTTGCAGGGGTATTGGGATCAAAGCGTTTGCGAGTTTGTTCAACCGCGCTGAAATCCATTTGGATATCGACCTGCGCCGTGTAGTTGCCATAACCTAAAATAGGTAATAGCACTGAATCAATTTTTTCACGCAGCGCTTGTTCCTGGCTACGCTCTAATTCTTGCTCTTTGCGTCGCGCAGCAGAAGCAGGGTCTTGAGAGCCTGAACTAAGCAAACGACCATGCTGATCTGTGACGGTAATGCGGGAAGTTTTCATTCCCGGAACGGCACTCGCCACCATGTCTACGATAGAATCAACTTCTTGCTGTTTGAGGTTCGTACCAGTCGACAGTGTCAAAAATACGGACGCTGATGCTTCTTGGTTATGACGCACAAAAACACTGTGCTTTGGTAGCGCCAATAAGACTCGCGCTTTACGAACTTGCTTCATTTCCTCAATCGCTTGAGCCAATTGACGTTCTCGACTGAGTTTAAGGCGCTCTTGCTCTAAACGTTGTGATACGCCAAAGCCCATATCTTGCAGCAAAATATCATCGCCCGCCTCTGTGGCTTGGTTTACGCCCGAGCGAACCATGCCAAGTTTGATCGAGTTGTATTCGCTCGATTCAACAGAAACAGTATTGCCATCAAGCTTATAATTGATTTTCTGCTGGTCCAGGTAATCCAGAACGGGGATCAATTCTTCGGTCTCATACGCACCAAGTGGGCGCATCTCCGGTTCTTTGACCCAAAAGAACAGCATCACGATCAATGCAACACAGATGGAGATTGACAGCACAAGTACAACTTGACGAAGTAAATCAAGGTCACCCACTGCCATATCAAATTTTGACGCACTGCGCTCCTCTAGATCTGGATTTTGACTCTCCACATCTACGTCGGAACTTGCTACCAGTGCACCATCTGAGCCGCCTTCAGTGACGGTTAAATCTGTAGACTTGTCTGCCACACTTATTACCTAAATTACACTGGCATGTTCATGAGGTCTTTATACGCCTCAACGAGTTTATTGCGAATTTGAACCGTCGCATCAAAAGCGACACTAGACTTGTTACGAGCAATCATAACGTCAGAAAGGGAAACATCGGCATCACCACGATCAAAACGGGTTTGTAAATCACCGGATGCTTTTTGAAGTGTGTTCACGTTATTGATGGCTTTAGTTAGGAGATCATTAAAATCTGCTCCAACTTTCGCCCCACTTGCAGTAGGAGCAGTATTGGTTGCTTCTACCATCATGGCGCGCATTTCTGCCTGAATACCATCAACTTTCATTAGCACCTCTGAGCCAAAAGATTGACTATTAACAAAACTGATTATTAACACAGCAATTAACGTGCCATAAGACATTAGTTAGCGGTTTGCTTACACTTTTTGTCTTATGGCGATTGCACATGTTAATTTGGGATATCTATACCAGCATCACGCATTTTGGCAAGTTTGTAGCGCAAGGTTCGTGGGCTTATGCCCAGTTTCTCCGCCATTTCTTTGCGTCGGCCGTTACACTCCACCAAGGTTTCCAAAATAATGGCGTATTCTTGGTCACGCAGCTCGCTGCCCAAGCCCTCCCCGCCAGATACCGGACGGTTCACACTCTCAGGTTGAGCGACTGGCTTAACATTAGGTACCACCATCTCTGCATTTTGCACCACATGCTGCAAGCTGTTGGCATCTTGCCAATCCACCCCTTCTAGTAAGATGTGCTCAGCGTCGATATCACCATTCTCACTTAAGATAAGAGCTCGTTGCACCACGTTATCCAGCTCACGAACGTTACCTGGCCAAGGGTATTGCAGCAGTTTTTCTACCGCAACGGCTGAAAATTGAGGCACTGGCATCCCCATCTTGCTGCAATGACGCTCAGCAAGATGCTTGGCAAGTGGCGCAATATCGCCTTTGCGTTCGTTCAGTGCTGGCCACGCAATTGGGAACACATTCAGGCGGTAGTATAAATCTTCACGGAAGTTGCCTTCTGAGACGTACTGCTTGAGATCACGGTTACTGGTCGCGAGCACGCGTACATCCAGCTTGATGCTCTTACGACTGCCAAGGCGCTCCACTTCACGCTCTTGCAAAACACGTAATAGTTTCGCTTGCAGGTTTAAGTCCATTTCGCTGATTTCATCCAGCAAGATTGTGCCGCCTTGCGCTTGTTCAAACTTACCCGGACACGCTTGAACAGCGCCAGTGAACGCGCCTTTCTCATAACCAAATAGTGTCGCTTCCAGCATGTTGTCTGGAATCGCCGCACAGTTGATCGCAACGAATGGACCATCTTTACGGTTTGATGCGTTGTGAATATAACGCGACATCACTTCTTTACCTGAGCCACTCGGACCTAGCACCATAACATTCGCATCTGTACGTGCCACTTTATCGGCCAATGCAAGTAGGCGCAGACTTTTTTCATCTGCCACGACCGCGTCACCATTGTCATCGCTTTTGATCGGTGCATATCGACTGACCATGTTCAGCAATACTTCTGGTGCAAATGGTTTCGCCATGTAGTCAATCGCGCCGTCTTTCATTGCCGAAACGGCATCCTCAATGTTGGCGTACGCCGTCATTAACAGTACTGGTAAGTTAGGCCAATTCTGCTTGATGTTTTTGAGCAGAGCCAATCCGCCCATACCTGCCATTTGCACGTCAGAAACGACGATATCGACAATATTCGATTTGAGTTTTAGTAGTGCGTCTTCCGCACAATCAGCTTCTAACCACTCATACCCTGCCAGAGCCAGAGTATCCACTAGGGCTTCACGAAGACCTTCATCGTCTTCTACGATCAGCACTTTGCTTTGCGCCATTCTGATTCTCCAGTAATTGTTATTACCAGAAGCTGCTTACTGCGCTTCTGGTTGCACTCGCTCTAGCGGAATGCACATGGTAAAGCAGGCTCCATCACCCTGCTCTGAAATAAGTTCCAATCGACCGTCATGGGCACGGCAAACCATTTGAACGACAGCCAGCCCTAACCCGGTTCCTTGAGAACGCGTGGTAAAAAATGGCTCCATAATTTTGGCTTGTAGTTCTTCAGGTACACCCGGTCCGCTGTCTTGCACTGAAATGCGCAACTCGCCATTTACCGGGCGGAAAAAAATATCGACTTGCGACTCTTTACCAGACATCTGAATCGCATTCATGACAAGGTTACTCAACGCGGATGCAATCGCATTCGCATTGCCTAGCAACTCAGTTTGTTCTTCTTCCACTTCTAGGCAGTAATCAATACCATTATTTTTTAGCGCGGTTTCGACCATCGGCTGATATTCCGCCACCAACTGAGCAATCGTAAATGGCTTAATGACTTTATTATCACCACCTTTAGCAAAAAGCAGCATATCATTAACCTGCTTTTCCAAATCGTGCAGTCGATCCATTAATTTGGTTTGAAAGCGATCCCTTGTCGCTGGTGGAAGGTTTGGCGCTCCCAAATTGGATGCATATAGCATGGCGCTCGATAGCGGCGTTCTTACTTGATGAGCAAGCGACGCTACCATACGCCCTAACGACGACAAGCGTTGTAAATCACTCACACGAGCTTGAAGTAAGCGAGTTTCGGTTAAATCGGTAATCAGGATCAATTGACCTGTCGTAGAAGCCGAAATGGCTAATCGAACTTTACGACCATTCCTCAGGGAAACTTCGTGACCATCATCCTCACGAGGATCAAACACCGCCTGAATAATGTTGAACCATTTTTCATTAACCAGTGGAATCTCAAGAATTCGGTGCGCCTCTGGGTTTGCTTCACGCACTATGCCGTACGTGTCGAGCAGAATCACTCCGGCAGGCATCACATCAAGCACCTGCTTATAGCGCTCAACCTGATTTTCTACGGAATCTAAATGGGATTGGTTGGTGTTGTTATCCATTACTGCCTGTCGAAATATCGCCGCTAAAACTAAAATAGCTTGGTAAGCAATTAGCGTACCAAGCTATTTTTTATATTTATCATGACGTTAAGTCATCGACAATAAGTTGACACCCTCAGATAACGGTTTTTGGTGTCAGAAAAACGATGCTAAATAGCCCAAATGATTTAGATATCGTCTTAAATCTCAACGTTGCCTAGCGTTGTAAGTTGTACTTACGCATTTTTTCCACCAACGTTGTGCGTCTCATACCCAGCATATCAGCGGCTCGTGCCACGACCCCACCTTGTGCTTCTAACGCTTGGCTGATCATATTAACTTCTAAATCAGCCAACAGCTCTTTCAGATTTACACCTTCAGGCGGCAGCGCTTGCGGAGCGTTCATGCTGTGGTCAAGATCGTCTTGATCATCAAAGCTAAAGTCTTCTGAGAAGATGTCTTGGAACACATCACGCTCTTGTTCTTCAACCGAAATAAACGGATTACTTTCTGGTTGGAACTCCGGGATATCACTGTAGCGATATTTGGTTGGTAAGTGGTTTACATCGACCAAGCTATTTGGGTACAGAATGATCATTCGCTCAACAAGGTTCGCTAACTCACGCACGTTACCCGGCCAGTTGTGCTCCATCAATGAATTGATCGCACGAGGGGTAAAACAGATAGGCTGGCCACCCTCCGCTTCCAGACGCGTCATCAACTCTTGCAGCAGCAATGGAATATCTTGTTTGCGCTCTTTCAGCGCAGGCATCTCGATTGGAAACACGTTCAAACGATAGAACAAGTCTTCTCGGAACGTGCCTTCTTCAATCATACTTTCTAGATTACGGTGTGTTGCCGCGACAACTCGAACATTGACCTTGATGGTGCTATTGCCACCCACACGTTCGAAACAGCGCTCTTGCAATACGCGAAGCAACTTTACTTGCATCGACATCGGCATATCGCCAATCTCATCAAGAAAGATCGTGCCACCGTCTGCGAGCTCAAATCGACCTTTACGTGCCGTTAACGCACCAGTAAACGCGCCTTTTTCGTGGCCAAACAATTCACTTTCTAGAAGCTCCGGTGGAATGGCACCACAGTTAATGGGCACAAAGGCACCACTGCTGTACGACGAATGATAGTGAATGTTACGCGCAACGACTTCTTTACCGGTACCAGATTCACCCAAGATCAACACGTTTGCCTCAGTGTCTGAGACTTGCTCGATCAGGTGACGAACTTCTTGAATACCTCTGCTTTGACCAACTAAGCTGCGAAAAAGCGTGTTTTTTCGTGCACTGGCAACGACATTGACCCCTTTTCGACCCAGAAAATCTTTGCAGTGGCGTAATGCCTCACTAAGCTGTGGGTAATTAAGAGGTAGTTCTAGCTCACCTACAAAATTTGGAAGATCATCCACGGGCAACGGAAATCGGCCCATGACTAAAAGTGGGATGTGGTAGGCGCTGTTTAAATGAGAGATAACCGTATTCGCCGCTTGACCTGCTGGAATGTTACCAACAATACAGCACGACCATACGCTAGACCAATCAACATCGCTGAGCTGATCAGAACTGACCGCTTCGCAATTTTCTCCAACAAATTCCAATATATTGCTTAAATTTAAACGACTTGATGCGTCATCATCAATTACAAGCAGCTTTGCCAAACCTTGCATAAGTAAGAATGATTGCCTTTATTTTAGGTGCGTTGCGGCCAAACCTTGATTTGCGCAATTGGGTGCTAAAAGAAGGCAGAACCACCACACTCAATTTACGATAGACAAAATAGGAAAATCAGCAACAAAAAAAGCCATTAGGGCTACTAATGGCTTCTATTTTATTTGAATATAAAAATAAGGCAACCAAGCAATAAAGAGGTGTGAGCTTGATAGAAACTTTGCTACACAACTCGTTGCGCAATTGACAAATATATTCCTCTAATATCTTAACGCGTTGTTTTGGTTATTAAATACCGACTTCAGCTGCTGTAAGATTATGAAACTCTGTAGGGATTTGGTCCCAAGCGGATTTGATCTCACGGATAATGTCGATAACGTCGTCGATCAGTTGAGGATCATTTTGATGGTTAGCAGCTGAAATTTGCGTGATCATAAACTCATAGAGTGAATCTAAGTTTGAAGCAATATCACCACCGTCATCCATCGATAGACAGCTACGTAGCGCAATGATGATGTCTAGCGCTTTACCTAAACGCTCACCTTTTGCTGGAATATTGCCTGCTTGCATGGCCGCTTTACCTTGAATAAGGCGCTCAATCGCACCAGCCATAAGCATTTGAATGACTTTGTGCGGAGAAGCCGCGCTTAGCTGGCTGTCGACTGATACCTTTTTGTATGCTTGCAAAGAACCGCGCATAGTAATCCTCTTTTAAATAAATTTTTTGTACTGCTGAAGCGAACGCTGGCCATAACGAAACTTATGAAGTTCTTTTCCGACCTTTGACGTTTCCGATTGCATCAGCTCGACAATTCTTTTGGTACGAGTAAGCAACGCTTGCCACTCTGCATCCTGCTTAACCAAAGGATTTTGATGAATAATTGGTAACAGGTTTTGCAATAACCGTTCCCTGATATCGACCAAGCGAAGAATTTCTTCAGTATTAAAGTCGACTTTTTCCAATTCTTGCGTAATTAGTTGATCTATATCACTAATATCTATGAGTTCTTTTTGCATTTATTAACCCAGCGCACTCATTAAGGCACCTAACTGACCTTGCATTTTGCCAGTCGCATCTTGCATGGCGGTAAACTTCGCGTGAGTGCGCTTTTCTAGGCTTTCCATGCGGCGATCTAATGCCGCTTGATCATCACTCAAACGATAATTTTGTTCTGTGAGACTTTTTTCTCGAGTACGAATGCTGCCTGTAATGCCTGTAATACCATGAATCGCGTCTTCGACTCGTTTAGCAAAACCTGTGTTGCCACCGAAGAACTTTTCTAGCTCGTTGAAGTTGTTGTTCAACTGACGATCCAACATGTCATAGTTGATTTCTAGGGTGCCTTGACGCGTGGTAGTAATGCCAAATTCAGTTAATGACTTTAGGTTTTCAGGCGCTTTATCAATTTGAGTGGAAAATACCGATTTTAATCGTGAGTCTGCGCTGCGTACGGTACTGTCACCCGACAACGGGCCTTTTTGACCAGTAACCGGATCCACACTCGCCAACGCTTGAGACGTTTGATAAAACGAGTTGTACGCCGCAACAAAGTTTTCGATGTCGTTACGCACACTCTGACGGTCGTATTCGACGCCAATTTCAGCAGGTGGCTTGTTCGGTTCTGATTTGCCTTTAAGTGTTAAATCAACACCTTCTATGGCATCTTCAATCACATTGTTGTGACTAGAAAGCTTTGCTACTCCATCAAGCAGAACTTCTGAATCTTGCCCTGCTTGTACCTCTGTCATACCAAGGTATTCTTCAAAAGCAGATTGCGCTTTTGCGATTTTCGCTTCTGCTTCATCAATTTTTTCTAAACGTTCGCGTTCTTGAGGATCCAGCTTAGCGCGATGAATTTGTTTCGCTTGCTCTTCGGTCAATTCACCACGTTCAACTTTTGCGTCTAGCGCTTGTTTTTCACTCGCAATTTTTTGCTCAATTTCAGCTTTTTCTTGCTCAAGAAGCTGCTTGGCCTCTTTCGTCGTAACGTAAGAGTCGGTTAATGTGCCTGATGCCGCATTGCTCCAACCCGGAACATCTGGTGCCTTCTCTATTGCTTTCTCGTCGAGTTCTAGCTCTGGCTCTTCATAAGAATCCAGCAAAGTGCCTGACGCAGTTTCTGTCCACCCTGGAATTCGGTCTTCAGGGCGCAAACTTGCGCGTCGGTTGGCTTCATCAATCGCTTCCTGCCCAGCTTTAGCGGCTTCTGCACCCGCAGCAGAGATTGGCTCTTGGGAGCCATCACCTTGTCCATTTTCTGCCGCTTTTTGCTCTTCTGGAGGTAGAGGATTGCCGTTTGCATCCAGTTCTACTGGTTGCTCTGGGAATTGAAGAGGACCTAACACTTCTTCCGCCGCTGAACGAGCTTCTTCAAGCGCGTTAACACGGTCTTCAAGTGTTTGATATTCGAAATACTTTAGAGGGTTGCCTTTGTCGGCCTCCACACTGACTCTGATTTGATGATCCTTACCAGAGAGATTTGAGGCAAGGATAAGGCGTGGTCCTTCAACGTCGTTAATGAGAGATGCTCGAACACCGGGGTTGTCTTTTGAGCCATTGATGCCGCGTACGACATCTGCGAGCTTGGAGCTCGAACGAACGTTCACGTTGAAGGTGTCATCACCAAGCGAAATCTGCAGCTTACCAGGGCCAAACTTTGCGTCTTCTGGCAGTACGTCAGAAGCGACTTTGTGGCTCTGGGCAAGCTGCAACACATCGATAGCATATTTGCCAGCGATAGCATCTGTAGTTGCAGTAGCAGATACGATATTGTCGTCTGTCGTTTCAACAGTACGAACGGCAAACGCTTTCTCTTGACGAAAGTTCGCCATGAGATTTTTCATCGTATCCAGTGATTCTCTGAGTCGCCCGTAGGCACTGATACTGGCATTAATTGTCGTGCGCTCGTTGTCAATGCGTTGCTGCTTTGGTACGCGTTCGGCATCCACAATTTTGCTGACCATGGAATTGATATCCATGCCGCCAGACATCCCCAAAGGGCCTAAACTCATCAAATCACCTCTAAAAACGACTTACACTTTTTCAGTCAACAACCCGCTGTTGGCTGTGTGCTCAGCTAGGCGACGCAATACCACTAGCATTTCTTCATCAGGAATTTGACGAATCACGTCGCCCGTTTTGGCTTCGTAAATCGTCACCACATCTCTCCCGGATTCCTCATCCACTCGAAACGCGACTCCTTTGTTTATGGACATCACAAACTCATTCATTTGCGCGACCAATTTTTCACGTTCTTCTTTGTTCAGCTCTTGACGGCTTTCTGCCATCTCGATCGCTGCTTGAACAGAGAAGTCGTATTCGGTGTCTTTCGCTTTTTGCTGCGAAACCTCACCATTTGAATTTGCTGGGCTAGACGTGCCTATATCATTGCCATTTTTATTTGCAAACTTTGTGCCACTTGGCGTGCCGTAAGGCTGGATGTTCGATGCGTAGGAGGATATATCCATTACAATCTCCCTTCCACCTTATGGGCTAACGATAGAACCTATCGCTTTGGTGCCCCAGCACTAAGGTGTTTACCTCAGGCTGGGTCAACCACTTAGCCCAACAAGCTTAGCGCTGCAGATGGAGACTGCTTCGCTTGAGCCAGGATTGAAGTACTTGCTTGCTGAAGAATTTGCGACTTAGTCATCGCAGTGGTTTCTTTCGCGTAATCAGTATCTTTAATACGGCTGTTAGACGCATTAACGTTCTCGTTAATGTTGTCTAGGTTGCTGATTGCGTGGTTGAAGCGGTTTTGGAAAGCACCAAGTGACGCACGTTGGCTGTCTACTGACTTAAGCGCACCGTCGATAACAGCCACGGCTTCTTGAGAGCCTGCTACTGTTGTTACGTCGATGTCTTTCACTGTTACGTCTTTCGGGCCGCCAAAGCCGATCTCGTCCGCTAGGTTGCCAGAGAACTCAACATCACCTTGAACTTTTTGAGAAGAAGCAAATACTTGTAGCTTGCCATCTTCACCAACAGACGCTTTTACATCATCGTTTTGACCGTTGATGTACGTTGCTAGCTGCTCAATGTCGTCGCCTTGTTTTGCGCTGATCGATAGCTCTTTCTCTTCACCTTGTTTGTTGGTGTAGCTCATTTTGAACTCAGTTTTCTCACCAACAGTCCAAGATGCATCTTTACCCTCTTCTGCTGCGTAGCTTTTGCCACCCATTGCAGAAGTGTCTGAGCGCAAGCTACCCATAGAAAGCATAACTGCTTCACCTGAGTCTGCACCAATTTGGAAAGATTGCGTACCGTATGTACCGTTCAGCAACTTGTTACCACCGAAAGAGGTAGTTTCAGCAATACGGTTTAGCTCGTCATTTAGCGCTGTTACTTCTTCTTGGATCGCAACACGTTCTGCTTTTGAGTTAGAACCGTTCGCAGATTGAAGCGATAGGTCACGCATACGTTGTAGGATGTTGGTAGATTCATTCATTGCACCTTCAGCAACCTGTGCAATAGAAATACCGTCGTTTGCGTTTTTCACCGCCATGTCTAGGCCACGGCTTTGTGCATTCAAGCGGTTTGAAATCTGTAGACCTGCAGCATCGTCTTTCGCGCTATTGATTTTATAACCCGAAGACAAACGCTCCATTGATTTTTGTTGACCGTCAGCTGCCTGGTTTAGGTAACGCTGTGCAGTCATCGCAGAAACGTTAGTATTAACGTTAATCGCCATAATTGATCTCCTTAAGGCTTTAGTGAATGTACCGTCGTGTCTCTCACCTCACTTAGGTACATCTCATTTCTCTCAGTCCCTTTAACGGCGACCGATGAATATCCTTTAGAAGAAATTTTCAATTTTTTGCGATTATTTTCTTTGGCTTACTGAAATGTGATGAAGCTCTAATGTCGTGATTCGCAGAAATCCTGAGTCCCCAAAAGACAGAAAAAAACCCAGCCGAAGCTGGGTTTACTCGCTCATCTCTCACCACGAGCCAATGAGGTTCTCGTCTTAGGTTTGAAATTAACCTAGCAGACTTAGCGCTGAGTTTGGCGCTTGTTTCGCTTGCGCAAGGATTGAGCTTGACGCTTGCGATAGAATTTGTGACTTGGTCATTTGAGTCGTTTCTTTCGCGAAGTCAGTATCTTTGATACGGCTCTTCGACGCGTTCACGTTCTCGTTGATGTTATCCAAGTTGCTGATTGCATGATTGAAACGGTTCTGGAATGCACCCAGCTCTGCGCGGTGGCTGTCTACGTATTTCAGTGCAGCATCGATGATAGCCACAGATTCTTGTGCGCCACCAACTGAGGTTACGTCGATAGTATCTACTGTTACTTTTTTACCTTCGCCCAAACCTAGCTCGCCAGATAGGCCGCCTGAAAACTCGACTTCGCCTTCGACTTTGTTGTTGCCAGCAAAGATTTGCAGTTTACCGTCTTGGTCTACTGAGGCTTTCACTAGGTCAGTTTGACCGTTAATGTAAGTCGCAAGCTCTTCGATATCGTCACCTGCTTTTGCGCTGATGTTGATTTCTTGCTCTTGACCGTAGCTGTCCGTTAGGTTGATTTTTAGGTCGTTCTTACCTTCAGCAACGTTCCAGTCTTTACCTTTACCACTTTCAGCTTGGTAGCTCACACCGCCCATCATTTTGTTGTCTGAACGCATGTCTTTTAGCTCAAGCATTACGGCTTCACCGTTATCCGCACCAATTTGGAACGATTTCGCACCGTGCGTGCCGTTTAGTAGCTTATTACCACCGAAAGACGTGGTTTCTGCGATACGGTTTAGTTCGTCGTTTAGCGCGGTCACTTCTTCTTGAATCGCCACACGCTCTGATTTCGAGTTTGAACCGTTTGCTGATTGCAGAGACAAATCACGCATACGTTGAAGAATGTTAGTGGTCTCGTTCATTGCACCTTCAGCGGTTTGTGCAATTGAGATACCGTCGTTCGCGTTGCGAACCGCCACATCCAGGCCACGGCTTTGTACGTTCAAACGGTTCGAGATTTGTAGACCCGCAGCGTCATCTTTTGCGCTGTTGATTTTGAAACCCGAAGACAAACGCTCCATAGAAGTTTGTTGAGCTGAGTTTGCGTTGTTTAGGTAACGCTGAGCGGTCATCGCTGATACGTTAGTGTTTACATTCACTGCCATGGTGATTTCTCCAATTGATTTTCCGGTATAGCGGTTTCCGACGTCTCGGAAAACCAAGTAGTTCTCTCAAAGTTACTTTTATTAACGGCGCTCAAACTGATTTCTTTAGGGAATTCTTTGGATTTTTTTGAAAAAAGTTCATTTGGAGAAGGAATCGTGATGAAGCAGATAAAAAAGCAAAAAAACGTCAAACTTTCGCTAAAGCTTCTTTTCGAGCTGTCGATACAGGCAGGTTTTGCGTTAAATTCGAGCGAGGTCGATCATTAGCCAAGTAAGGTTAATGCTAGGTTTGGCGCTTGTTTTGCTTGTGCAAGAATAGAAGTACTGACCTGCTGCAAGATCTGCTGCTTCACCATTTGCGTGGTTTCTTTCGCGTAGTCAGTGTCTTGGATACGACTGTTGGAAGCGGCTAAGTTTTCGTGGATGTTATCCAGATTATTGATCGCGTGATTAAAGCGGTTTTGATACGCGCCTAACTCAGCACGATGGCTATCAACGTACTTCATCGCAGTATCTAGGACGGCCACGGCTTGTTGCGCACCACCGACAGACGTAATGTCGATGTTATCAACCGCATCGTAACCTTTTAGCTGTAACCCCAGTTCACTCGCTAAGTCACCTGAAAACGATAAAGTGCCTGAAGTTTCTTCTCCTGCCATAAATAGCTGTAACTGACCTTCTTCATTCACCGATGCCGTGACTTTGTCAGTTTGACCATTGATATAAGTCGCAAGCTCTTCGATATCATCGCCAGCTTTGGCATTAATTTGAATGGTTTCCGTCTCACCAAAACGATTCGTAAATGACATACTAAGATCATTCGCACCGTCTTTTACTTTCCAATCAGAGCTTGCACGTCCGTTTGCAATGTAACTAAAGCCGCCCATATCAATGCCATCACTGCGCATCGACTTTAATTCAACTTGCACAGCTTCACCTGACGCTGCACCGATTTGAAATGCCGACTTACCAAAGCTGCCATTGAGCAGTTTACGCCCACCAAAGGAGGTCGTTTCAGCAATGCGGTTTAGCTCATCGTTAAGTGCCGTCACTTCTTCTTGCAGTGCAGTGCGTTCCGCTTTGCTGTTTGAACCATTGGCTGACTGTAGCGACAAATCACGCATACGTTGCATGATATTAGTCACCTCATTCATCGCGCCTTCCGCAGTTTGCATAATGGAAATGCCGTCATTCGCGTTGCGAACCGCAACATCTAAACCACGCATTTGTGATTGCAAGCGGTTGGAGATTTGCAGACCCGCAGCGTCATCCTTTGCGCTGTTAATACGCTTCCCTGAAGACAAACGCTCCATGGATTGATTCAGCATATCCGTTGCACTGGTCAAATGACGTTGTGCGACAAGTGCTGCAACATTGGTATTAACGGTGATAGCCAAGAGACACAGACTCCAAATAAATTAAGGCTTTGGATACTTATCGACCAAATAATCGAAAGGTTTAGTCTTTTTTGAAAAAGTCTGTGGAATAGAAAAGAAGAAAATAAAAGCCCTCCAATTAGAGGGCTTAAGAAATGAAGTCTGAGAACTTACTTGATGGCTAGCTCTGCGAGCATTTCTTGCGAAGGCGCGAAGAAGTACGCACCAGTTACCGCTGTTGTGAAACGAAGCATTTGGTCTGTTTTACCATCTGTCACGCCGTACATACTTTCTAGCATCACTTTAATGTTATGAAGTGTATTGCAGTAAGAAATAAACAGCAGGCCATGAGGCCCTGTCACCGTCCCGTATGGCAAGCTATGACGAACAATCTTGAGACCTTTTCCTTCTTCTTTAATATCAACGCGACCAACGTGTGATGCAGCAGGAACGTCTTCTAGCTCGATAGAATCTGGTTTGGTACGACCAATCACTTTTTCTTGCGCTTTGACATTCAAGCGATTCCAAGCGGCAAGGTTATGTTCAAAGCGTTGAGCCATGACATAACTACCTCCAGCAAATGGGCCCTCTTTTACTAGAGCCACATCAGCGCGAGCCTCCCCTTTCGGGTTTTCTGTCCCATCAATAAAGTCTGTCATATCACGAGCATCAAGGTAACGGTACCCATACGTTTCGTCCACAATGGTGACATCTTGTGCCGTCTCTTCTAGAAACTTACGCAGAACATAAAAGTGCAAGTCGTGACGAGTAGAGTGACAGTGAATCAGCACATCAACATCCGTTGCAGGCGCTACGATGTCTCCTTCGCCAAGTTGAGTAAAATCAATAAGCTCTTCTGGCGCGTCTACATTGAGGTGTTGCCAAAACGATTTTGTGAATGCGATAGAAAGGGTCAGCGCCGCGCCTGGCTGAGTAATATTTAACTCTTCCACTAACTTTGGTAGTGCTTTCAGCTTATCCAATACGTTTTCACGGTTTTGGTTCACTTTAAGTTGAGTGTACAGTGCAAATGGCCCTGCTTCTGGCACGATCGCCGTTTGAGCTTGTGACATTGAGGTTTCCTCTATACTTTGCCCCGGTGTGGGAAGTTATTGTTTTTAATTCTTCGAAGGCTGTTCTTCATTGCGCTCCAATTGTGGCACATGAAAACAGTCTTTTACCCATCTTCCATTTAGAAGATAGATCATAAACCAAGCTAATAAGGTAATGGTAAGGGCGTTTGCCCAGTTGAATACACCATGTTCCAGATACACATGATACATGGTCTGAGCCAGTTGGATACCGCACAAGATCAAAGTGATCTCTCGACCATAGCGAGTAATTCTGTTTACCCATCCTCTATCGGGGTGACGGAGCCCCATCAACCACATGAGAAGCAGGCTTGGAATGCCCATCGCCAAACCCAAATACAGCGTACTTGAGTCTGGATAAACAATAGCGAGTAGCTTACTGCCACTATCACGACTTACGCCTGCCATCGCAAACACAACCCATGAACGCACAAGAAACATCCATCCAAACCATAAAATAATCGGCGCTTTTAAAAATCCATGGGCGTCATATTGGTCAAACGAGTAGCGCACAACATCTTCTTCTTAATGTGATAAAACGCCACTTTAACCTATCATTTCAGAGTTGCAAGCCAGCAAAGATGAGAACTAAAGTTCATTTCATCATCTTACACAGGTAAACTAAACAAAGATTTACAATGACGTTGATGAGAAACATGAAAAAAAGAACTCCAGCTACCCCAGCGCCTTCTCAAGAAACTCAAGCCGAAGCGATGAGAATTGCCAAATCCACGCAGAAACCGGGGCAAACCAAAGAGCAAACCAAGCTTATCGCTCAAGGTATCGAAAAAGGCATCGCTCAATATAAGAAGCAGCAAAAAGAGCGCAATCGTCAAGCCGATAAAGCGAAGAAAAAACAGCAACGTGAAAAACAACGTCAGCATGAAGAAGCTATCGAACAAGACAACATCACCGACGATGCACCAAACCATGCATCAAGCAAACTGCCTTGGATACTGCTCGCTCTGAGCTGGATTGGTTTTACTGCTTACATAGTATTGGGGAAATAGCTGATGAGACACCTATTACTTGGACTTTTTGTCGTACTTCTCTCTGGTTGCACGATGCCTTCTCACCTTACTCATGCTCAAAGCCAAGATGTTCATATTCGCATTGACGCTCAGTTCAACCCTGATCGATGCGAATACAAAGGCGAAGTCACCGGAAGTGAGGGTCACTGGTATAACTACATTTTTATGACTAATGACGCGATGATGCAAGGTGCGATGAATGATTTAAAAAACAATGCCGCGGCTATCGATGCGGACACCGTTTTTATGGTCTCCCCACAAGATTTTATCACTTCATTTAGCGTACTGGGCTCCGCTTACCGCTGTAATGGGTGACGCCTGAATATGAAAAAAGCCAGCAATTGCTGGCTTATGCACGAAATCCAAGACTGCTAGCGATATCTCTCTCCCGCTCTAGAACCCATTGGCTATCAAAAGGCCCCCAATCTGAAAGTTGATAATAGCCGTCATTATGACGTCGGCCATCTTGAACGAATATGAGTTCAATGCCGATCCCAGGTAACGCCTTGAGTACATCTTGAATAGTACGACGAGGCCACCCCGTTTTTTCGATCAACTTTGGCACATTCGGCCTTTCTAGGTTTTCCACCAACAAGGCCAAATATAGCCGCCTTGCAAAAACAGGACTCAATTCCATTGACACCTCCTAAAATTGTGCTGATTCATTATTTCGTTTTTGCTCAGCGAGATGTTGCGTTTGATCAATAACTCGACTTTTCCATTTGATTTAGACGATTTTTTATTCGATTTATAGCGCATTCATCGTAAATAAGTTATGTGACATTAGCTATCTCAATCTATCTGAAAATATTTTCCACCGCATTTTGTCAGTTTGATTGCTTCTTGATAGGATGCTTTAACAGCCCAAATCACTTAAGTGCGTCTTAACCGCGCCAGTGAAAAATAGAACAAAGAAAAAGGAAACACTATGTCGATTACCATGTTTGGTATTCCCAACTGCGATACGATCAAAAAAGCCAAGAAATGGTTAGAAGCCGAGGATATTGCTTACGACTTCCATGACTACCGCAAGCAAGGCATTGATGCAGAAATGGTAAGTGAATTTTGTCGCGCTTTAGGTTGGGAACAGGTGCTCAATAAACGTGGCACAACCTACCGCCAATTAGCGCAAGAGCAGAAAGACACACTTAACGAGGAAAACGCCATCGCTCTTTTGGTAGAAAACCCTGCGATGATTAAACGCCCAATTTTAAAAGTGAATGATCAACTTCATATCGGTTTTAAAGCTGATCAATACGCTAGCATTTTCAACTCTTAAATAAAGGAATACTCAAGGATGACAGACAGTCCAGTATTGGCACTTGCTAAAGATCTGATCAGTAGACAATCTGTAACGCCGGAAGACGCAGGTTGTCAGGATTTGATGATCGAGCGCTTAAAAGCACTCGGGTTTGAAATTGAAGTGATGGTATTTGAAGACACCACGAACTTCTGGGCTCGCCGTGGTTCAGAAGCGCCACTATTTGCGTTCGCTGGCCACACCGATGTGGTACCTGCTGGCAAACTGGAGCACTGGGATACACATCCGTTTGAACCAACTATTATTGATGGTTACCTACACGGTCGCGGTGCAGCGGATATGAAAGGGTCGCTAGCTGCTATGGTCGTTGCTGTCGAACGCTTCATTGAAGAAAACCCAGACCACAAAGGCTCAATCGGCTTTCTAATTACGTCGGATGAAGAAGGACCATTTATCAATGGTACCGTTCGTGTTGTAGAAACGTTGATGGCACGTGGCGAAAATATCGACATGTGTATCGTCGGTGAACCATCCAGTACCGAAGTAGTTGGCGATGTGGTGAAAAATGGACGTCGCGGCTCTATTACGGGCGATTTGACGGTAAAAGGAACACAAGGCCACGTGGCCTATCCTCATCTAGCCAATAACCCAGTGCACGAGTCTCTACTCGCGATTCATGAACTCGCAACAACAGAGTGGGACAAAGGAAATGATTATTTTCCACCAACCAGCTTCCAGATCCCGAACGTATCGGCTGGCACTGGTGCGTCTAACGTCATTCCTGGCGAGTTCCATGTTCAGTTCAACCTACGTTTTAGTACTGAGCTTAACAATGACGCAATTGTTCAGCGTGTTACCGAAACATTGGACAAGCATGAGCTGGACTACGATCTAAAATGGACATTCAACGGCGACCCATTCCTGACCGATACAGGCGCGCTGCTAGATGCGGTTGTTGCTGCTGTTGCCGACGTGAATGATACGAAGCCAGCCCTACTTACAACTGGCGGTACGTCTGATGGTCGCTTTATCGCTCGAATGGGTGGTCAAGTCGTAGAGTTAGGCCCTGTTAATGCTACGATTCATAAAGTGAACGAATGCGTGAAAGTGGACGATCTAGAAAAGTTGACTGACATGTACGAGAACACGTTGAAACACCTGTTAGCGAAGTAATCAGCGAGAACACCATGACACCAGAGCAACTCACCGGCACCACAGATTCTCATCTGCAATCCACTTTAGTGGGTCAAAAAGCGTTTCTACTCCACCCTGAAGTAGCTGACGATCTGCTAAAGATGATTGAAGCGGCAACAGAAGCAGGTTTTAAAATGGAAATCGCCAGTGGTTTTCGTGACTTCAACCGCCAAAAAGCGATCTGGAACGGGAAGTTTTCTGGTGAGTTGCCAATTCTCGACGTCAACTCCCGCCCTTTAAACAAAGCAGAGTTAAATGACGAAGAGAAGTTGATGGCCATTTTGCGCTGGTCGGCACTGCCTGGAGGAAGTCGTCATCATTGGGGTTGTGATTTTGATGTCTATGCGCGCAATTTATTGCCTACTGACACCAAACTCAAGCTGGAACCTTGGGAGTACCTTGATGGCCACCAGCAAGCGTTCTACCAATGGTTAAAAGCCAACCTTGGTCGATTCGGCTTCTTCTTCCCTTATCAGCAAGATTTAGGTGGCGTTTCGATTGAGCCTTGGCACATTAGCCACCGCACTGTCGGGCAACAGTGCCTCGCGCAATTGACGCCTGATGTGCTCAGAAACCAGCTGATTCAGCAAAATCAGACCGACAACATTGCAGGGATTGACGTCATACTGAATAATTTGGATAACGTCGTTGCCAAATTTATTCACAATATCACGCCGCCGGAGGCTCTATGATAGAAATACTCACCAATCCTTGGGTCATTATCATTGTAGTGTTGAGCGTGGTCATTGGTAACATTGCCGCACTCAAATACACCGCAAAAATGAAGTTTGGTCAGATGGATAAAAGCCGTAAGAACGATTTAGATAAGCTGAACACGTTGGATAAACAGCGCTCCGCTGACGAGGAGAGCAACAAAGACGAGCCTCGTTAGTTAAACACCTACTTTATCCCGACACGCCGAATATAAGCATCAAAAAAGGGACCACTGGGTCCCTTTTCAATTATTGTGTAAACGTATCGCGTTAAGTTCGCTTTGGTTACTGCTTCACCGTCGCAGCCAATACAGGCGCTAGTGATTTCAAAAACTCTTCTTCTACTGGCTTACCAGAGGAATCCGTAATATTGATAGACGTACGGTTGCCTAAATCGCCAAGTAAGAATGTGTACTTACCAGCGTCTAACTCCACTGGTTTAACGCCGATATCGTTCCAGAATTCATCATCCGGAGACGCATATTTCGCAGTGATTGTGCCCTGAGACTGGCTACGCTCTTCAATCTTAAAGCCCATCTTAGGTAGAATATTAGGCAGACGTTGCCAAAGCATGTTGTATTGCGCGCGCGCGACAATCACAGGAAGCCCGCTGCGGTCTTTACCCATTGTAATTGGGATCTGTTTAACCAACTCTTGCGCTTTACGTTGTGCTTCTTCACGTACTTCTTGATCGTAGCGAGCGGTTACCAAGTTCGTCATGAACACATTGTAGCGCTCACGGTTGGTCGCCGTTACTTCTTTCACTTGATTGCCTTCACGCCAGTCAATAAGACTCACTTTAAAGCCGTGTCGACCATTTGCTTCAGCACGTACGATCTCATATCGGCTACCAATTTCCAGCTCTTCGTCTGGCGAATCCCACGTCACCCAACCTGTCTCGATACGAGAATCCGTTTGGCTTTCAACTGGAATCTCGTTGGCCGCGACCATGTTTTGTACGGTTTGCCAAACCTTGTCTAGTTCATCTTTACGAAGTAGCCAAAGTGTCACTTCACCATCACTACTGCGGTCCAGACGTGCACCAGGAATAAGCTCTAGGACTTGTTGAGGTGGACGAATGTCGACATCTTTACCTACACCACCAGCGTAGTTACCCTGAGGGATCTCATAGTTCGGGTAAAACTGTGGCTGTGCGCCTTGCGGGACATTCCACTCACCCAAATTGGGGGAGTTCAAATACTCGAAGTCATCTTTTGCTTGACGACGTTGATTGGCACCACCTGAACAGGCAGTCAATACGAATACAGCTAATGAACTTAACACTAACTGGCTTGAAAGCTTCATCTATACTCCTAAAACACCGAGGGCGCTTTGGCCCCCAGTATGAACTTCAATCCTAGTAACTCAATCTTAATAGCTCAATCTTAATAAATATGGGCATCGGTTAACGCCTGTTCGACGATCGGCTGCGATTTTTCAGAAAGTGTGGTTAAAGGAAGACGCAAACCACCTTCTTCAATCAAACCAAGCTTTTGCGCTGCCCATTTTACTGGGATAGGGCTTGCTTCAATGAAAAGGTTTTTGTGTAGAGTCATCAAGCGTTGGTTAATCGCTTCTGCTTCTTCATACTTACCTTCACTTGCCAAATGGAACATGTCTGCCATGTCTTTAGCTGCAATATTGTTTGTTACCGAGATAACACCATTGCCGCCAAGTTTCACAAAATCGAGCCCCGTCGCATCATCGCCACTTAGTAAGATAAAATCTTCGCCACAAAGTTCACGGTGAATTGCAATTCGGTCCAAATCGCCCGTTGCATCTTTTAAAGCCACGATATTATCAAGCTTTGACAAGCGTGCCACTGTTTCTGGCTGCATATCAACAGCAGTACGGCCTGGTACGTTGTATAAAATTAGAGGCACATCACTCGCTTCAGCAATTGCTTTGTAGTGCAAGAACAAACCTTCTTGAGTTGGTTTGTTGTAATACGGTGTCACACTCAGGAAGCCAGCAATACCAGAATCAGCCAGTAATTTGCTAAATGTTACTGCCTCGTGGGTTGCATTTGCACCCGTGCCAGCAATCACAGGGATGCGACCGTCGGCAAACTCAACAGTTTTATTAACGACCTTTACATGCTCTTCAATGGTCAGTGTCGCTGACTCACCTGTTGTGCCTACTGCCACAATACCGTCTGTACCCGCTTCAACGTGGTACTCTACTAGCTTTTGCAGACTGTCAAAGTCTACTTCGCCATCTGCTTTGAATGGCGTAATCAGCGCTACGATACTTCCTGAAAACATGTTTATCTCCCTCATTTAACTCTTTCTGCATGGTACTGTAATGCGATTGAAAAACACAAGAGCGTAAACTCGCTTACAAAGTACAAATGAATGAATAATTATCAGTTGTTAGAGGTCTAGCAACTTAATTGCTCTATTTGGTTTGATTAGCGGCAATATTGATAATCGTGTTGGGCTTTCGAGTGACTTTAGAATCTATCAGTGATTTGGAAAATACTGAAGTGCACAAGCCAGGAAAATATACTCTTTGGTCGTGCTCACCAAGTCAGACCTGAGTGAATAAAAAGACCAAACAATACGCAAGCACATCATGCAAACGTTTTATTCCCCCAACTCACTCGTTTACTGCTTGCCTCCGATCGTTCACCTCAAGAGCCAACCTACTTTTTTGTAAACTAAAAAAAGAACTGACTCGATATTTCTCCGCAATATCTGTGCTAACATCTTCTCTATTGAAGAAAGGACAAGAAGCTCATTTATGAAGCAACATCTGGTACTTACAGCAGTTGGAACGGACCGTCCAGGCATTTGTAACCAAGTCGTACACCTCGTTACTCAAGCCGGTTGTAACATAGTCGATAGCCGTATCGCTATCTTTGGAAGTGAATTTACGCTGATCATGCTCCTAACTGGGAACGCCAGCAGTGTGACTCGAGTAGAGACGCAATTGCCCCTACTTGGCCAAGAGCATGACCTGATTACGATTATGAAGCGTACGTCGGCGCACGAATTGCTCGACAACAGCTACACAATGGAAGTGTTTATTGAGTCTGAAGACCGCCCAGGTCTGACTGAAAAGTTTACTAAGTTCTTCGCGGATCAACAGATTGGTTTGGACTCTCTTAGCGCCCAAACTATCAGTAAGTCGAAAATTCAACTTGATGCCGACCAATTCCACATTGCGATTACCGCATCAGTAAGTGCGGATTGTAACTTAATGCAATTACAAGAAGATTTCGATGAACTTTGTCAGTCGCTCAACGTACAAGGTTCTCTGAATTTCATTAAAAACACACTATAAAGTAAAGGAAATCACCATGAATACGCTGACAGCAGGCTCGCCAGCGCCAGCCTTCTCTTTGCTCGACCAAGACGGAAATACCGTTTCTCTTGAAGACTTTAAAGGCAAGAAAGTACTTTTCTACTTTTACCCTAAGGCGATGACTCCGGGTTGTACTACACAAGCAAAAGGTCTTCGTGACATCAAAGCTGAACTCGATGCACACAACGTGGTGGTACTTGGCGTAAGCATCGACCCTGTAAAACGCCTAGGCAAATTCATCGAGCGTGATGATTTAAACTTTACCCTGCTTTCTGACGAAGATCATGCCGTTGCAGACCAATTTGGCGTTTGGGGCGAAAAGAAATTCATGGGTAAAGTATACGATGGTCTTCACCGCATTAGCTTCCTAATCAATGAAGAAGGCGTGATCGAACACGTGTTCAACAAGTTCAAAACCAAAGATCACCACGAAGTCGTATTAAATTACCTCAACGAAAACGCATAAGCGCGATCCGTTCTTCAAATAACAAAAAGCCCAGCAAACTGCTGGGCTTTCTTTTGAGCATTGTACTTTGGTAACGCCTACTCTTGTTCGACTGGTTCGTTTTCTTCCGTACTTGGTAAGGCATGCCATACGGCTTTAACTAGTGTCGCCAACGGAATGGCGAAGAATACGCCCCAAAAACCCCACAAGCCACCGAAGACTAACACTGCCACAATGATGGCAACTGGGTGTAGATTTACCGCCTCAGAAAACAGAACAGGAACCAACACATTGCCATCCAGCGCTTGGATAATACCGTAAGCAAGCAGCAACCAATAAAACGGAGGCGCAAGACCCCATTGGAACAGACCAACGATGGCGACAGGCACGGTTACAGCTGCTGCGCCGATATATGGAATTAACACAGATAGACCGACAGCTACGGCAAGCAGCGCCGAATAGCGAAGATCTAAAATGGCAAAAGTCACGTAACTCACGCCACCCACTATTAAAATCTCGAGCACTTTACCGCGAATGTAATTGGAGATCTGCTCGTTCATTTCATGCCAAACTTTATTCGCGAGTTTACGGTTTTTCGGCAAAACACCACTCGCGATTCTTAGCATCTCTTCTTTGTCTTTCAGTAAGAAGAAGATAAGTAGTGGCACTAAAATCAGGTATACCGCTAGCGTCGCAATACTGACTAATGACGCAAGTGAGCCTTTTACTACACTCTCACCAAGTCCCAACGCTTGGTTTTTGGCATTTGTCACCACGGTTTCTACAATTTCTAAGTTTGCTAACTCAGGATGACGTTCTGGTAGCGTGACAATAAACTTTTGTAACCCGTTGTACATGTTTGGAATATCGTTAATTAGATTACCGACCTGAGTCCAAATCGTCGGAACCAAACCAAACAAAGCGATCAACATCAATCCGACGAACATTAAGATCACGATGATGACCGACAAAGTGCGCGGCACGCCCATGCGACACATTTTTACGACTGGCCATTCAAGTAAATAAGCCAAAACGATCGCGACAAGCAATGGCGCAATCAAATGCCCAAAGAAGTAAATGGTGATAAAACCAAACAGCAAGATCGCGACGAGACTTACTGCATGAGGGTCTGAGAAACGTCGTTTATACCAACGACTAACCATTTCAAACATCTTATGCGGATTCCTTATTGAATACAGTCAATGTGTAGTGCTCTGATGTAGATTGGCAATCAACTGAGTACCCTTGGGCACTGAGATAGTTCACAATGTCTCGTTTAGAGCTGTTATCCACCACTTGAATAACAAGTTGATGATACTGCTGCGTTTCTCCTTGAAAGACTTCAGCAGCGTGACGCTTTGCAAGTAATAGTGCCATAGGGCAACGTTGTTCACGCAAATCAAGTAACATGGATTCCATTGTATTGCTCTGCACTTATGATAGGGTTGTATTGTAACGGCTTTTTGAGCTGGTGCTAGCACTTCTGACATGATTTAACCACATGCTGAAATGACTCGGATATAAAATAATTTACGAAACCAATTCATTTATTTCCGGTCTTATTGCTAGCTTATATCCTCGCGGATAACCAAAACGCATGTGGCGCTGTTAAGAGGTTCTCAGCCTCTAACCACATGCTTATGTATTTTGGAGAACCTTTTAAACGTATGTTAAAACGCACTCGCTCGCTAGTTTGCTTATGTCTTGCAGCTGCAATCAGTTCGCCGACAACCTATGCCAATAGCATTGACTTGCCAGACATTGGTACGGCTGCTGGTGGTACGCTCTCAATAGACCAAGAGTTGATTTACGGCGACGCCTATATGCGTATGCTCAGAGCCAGTAAACCTATCGTTAATGATCCTGTTATCAATGAATATATTGACGCTCTCGGGCACAGACTAGTAGCCAATGCGAACGATGTAAAAACGCCGTTTCACTTCTTTATGATTCGCGACCGCAATATTAACGCGTTCGCGTTTTTTGGTGGTTACGTAGCGTTGCACTCTGGGTTGTTTCTTCATGCACGTTCAGAAAGCGAGTTGGCCTCTGTTGTTGCTCACGAGATTGCGCACGTCACACAACGCCACCTTGCGCGCAGCATGGAAGAGCAAGCACGTCGCTCTCCGGCCACATTGGCTGCACTCGCTGGCGCATTACTGCTTTCGATAGCCTCACCAGAAGCGGGGATGGCTGCAATTACGGCGGCAACCGCAGGTAACATGCAAAGCCAAATCAACTACACTCGCGCGAATGAAAAAGAAGCGGACCGCTTTGGTATTTCGACACTGGCAAAAGCTGGTTTTGATGTTCAAGCAATGCCACGTTTTTTTGGCCGTCTTGCAGATGAATATCGTTATGCGAGTAAACCGCCGCCAATGCTACTGACTCACCCACTACCTGAAGATCGAATTACTGATAGCCGTGCACGAGCAAGGACCTATCCACCAATGCGAGTTGTGCCTTCGATAGACTATCACCTAGCGCGTGCGCGCATTGTGGCTCGTTACGCTGGCATTGATGGACAAGCTGCTTTGGGCTGGTTTGAGCGAACTCAAAAGAAAGCCTCTGCGGACATCACACCTGCTTTTGACTATGGGCGAGCACTCGTACATTTAGACAGCAAACGCTTGTCTCAAGCGGAACCTATTTTGAAAAAGTTGCTGGAGCAGGACCCAAGTAACCCGTTCTACCTGGATGCTATGACGGATTTATATATCGAGAAGAAGCAGCCAGAAAAAGCAACCGATATGCTCCGTAAAGCGTTATCTCGGAACCCTCAAAATAAAGTATTGACCATTAACTATGCCAATGCGCTACTTGAGGACAATAAAAACGATCAAGCCACGCGAGTTCTTCAAAGATACACTCATGATTATCCTGAAGATACAAATGGCTGGCACCTAATATCGAAGAGCTACCACGCGCTAGGACGTAGTGATGAAGAGTTGGCTGCGCGAGCGGAAATTTTGGCGTTGCGAGCAAACTGGAATAAAGCGATTCAATATTATAGTGAAGCAAGTAAAATGGCCAAGTTGGGCAGCTTAGAGCAAGCTCGATACGATGCCCGTATTGACCAACTCATGATCCAAAGAGATCGATTCATGGCATTACAATAACGAAATGGAGAAAACCATGTCAGTCGTGATTTATCACAACCCTCGTTGCTCAAAAAGCCGTCAAACACTTGAACTGCTTGAGCAAAATGGTGTTACACCGGAAGTCGTCAAATACCTAGACACACCACTTAACGTAGATGAGCTAAAAGCGCTGTACGCACAACTTGGCTTTTCATCTGTACGTGAAATGATGCGCACCAAAGAAAGCGAATACAAAGAACTTGGCCTAGGCGAAGACTCTGTTAGCGATGAGCAATTGTTCGAAGCAATGGCGAAAAATCCAAAATTATTTGAGCGTCCGGTGGTAGTTGCCAACGGCAAAGCGAAAATTGGTCGACCACCAGAGCAAGTGTTGGATATTCTATAAATGGATTGCCAGATCCTTATTTTGTATTTCAGCCGTCACGGCTCGACAAAACAACTGGCAAGACAGATAGCAAGAGGAGTCGAATCGACTCCTCAATGCCAAGCAATTTTGCGTACAGTTGAAGAATTGTCACCTCACTCACACTCCCCTTCTGATCCAATTGTTACTCTAGAGGAACTGAAAACGTGCGACGGTCTAGCGTTTGGCAGTCCCGTCTGGTTTGGCAACATGGCTGCGCCTTTAAAGCACTTCTGGGATCAGACTACATCTTTATGGGTCAGTGGTGACTTAATCGATAAGCCAGCTTGTGTCTTTACCTCTTCCTCTTCGATGCATGGTGGTCAAGAAACAACGTTACAAAGCATGATGACCCCTTTATTGCATCACGGGATGATGGTTTTGGGCATTCCTTATGCCGAACCAGAGCTACACACTACGCAGTCCGGAGGCACTCCGTATGGCGCCAGCAGTGTAGGCCATGAGGCAACCCTCAGCAGTGAAGAGATTCGTCTGGCACAACAATTAGGCAAAAGGCTGGCAACTGCAGCGTTAAAACTAAAAGTCTGTTAGTAAAATCAAGGATAGTTAATCGATGTCTGACTCTTTAGACCAAACACCACTCGGTACACAGGCTAAAACCTATCGTTACCTAGCTTTATTTGGCAACTTAGCCTTATTAGCCTGGGTCGCAATTTGGCAGCTTGCGTTGTCCCCTCACCCTCACCTTAGCAGCACAACACTTGCTATTGCTTGGTGTATTCCGCTATTACTTCCATTGCCTGGTATTTTGGCTGGTAAGCCTTACACTCATGCTTGGGCTAACTTTGTTCTTATGCTGTATTTCTTGCATGCGCTGACCATCCTTTATGTGGATGGTGGAGAACGTTGGCTTGCGGCAGTAGAGTTGCTCCTGACTTCACTCGGTTTCGCTGGCAATATTTTGTTTGCTAGAGCGAGAGGCAAAGAGCTAGGTCTCAAGTTGAAGCGCCTCTCTCAAGTAGAAAAAGAAGAAAAAGCGAAATTCAATAAATAACGCCAATCGCAGTCAATCACTGAGCATTGGTTCGAATACGAATTTAGAAAACAAAAAGAGTCGCTATTGCGACTCTTTTTTACGCTTACCACATTGGTGTTTGATCCTTGCGCTTTACGCCTGGAAAGCTATCAATGCGATTACGATGCCGAGCGCCACTCGTAGATCAAGTCATACTGTTCTCGGACAGGCTCCACAATCATAGGCTGAGTTGGTTGCGTTTCGTCCTTTGCTTCCGCCGCGATATCCGCAGGCACTTCAGACTGCACTTTTTCTACCATAGCTGTATCTTTAGCTTCATTCATCGGAGCAATTGGCTCTGCTTCTTGAGTTAAAGCTGGGGCATCAACTTCACCCAAAGGATCTTCAAAAACCATTAATTGAGAAATAGAAGAAGCTTCTTTCTCAAAAGCTTGTTGAGATGCCAAAAGATGGATGTTGAGCGTCAGCTCATCACCTTGGACACGCTTAATTTCCGTACCCGCAACCGAATTAAGTTGTTTTAACGCATTCTCTAAACGGAAGAAGTCCGTGGCAGACGTTACATTAAGGACTTTCACCGCCAACGCTTTTGAAGATTTTCCAGATACTACCACTGCGCTCTTACTCGCGTAGTAGTCAGCGATGCCATCAACCATCTCAGCAATGGCATTGGCGCCTGATGCGGAACCGTTACGTGGAGAGCGTTGTGCTTCAACAATTCTCATTGGTGATTGATCGTATAACGTCCAGCGAATTTGTTCACCTTGAGCGCGCACAACTAAAACGGCATCCGCTGGGTAGCGCTGGCTCGCTTGGCCAATTGGCTCAATAAAGCCGCCCCAAAGATCAGAAACATTAACACCAGTTACATCATCAAAATCACCAACCGGGATCGTGATCGGCAAGCCTCTCGATTTCGCAGCACTGCGAAGTGCTACAGCGTTTGAAGAGTCGGAATGCTCCCAAGCAATATTACGATCGTATCCCTGTTCTTCCACCATCCAAACCAAAATATTGGCACGATTTGGCGACCAAGATGGCAATTGAGCTTGTGTTAAAAGAGAGCTGATTTGGTCGCTGTTAAACAACATTTTTAAGCTCGCTTTTCCATCAACCTGCCCATAGCTCAGTTGGGAAATGTAACGCGCACTTGAACCAAGTGCCTTTTTAATCACTGGATTGCTTAAAGAGGATTGAGAACCGGTCGCTCGAACAATCACATCCTGCATACCTTGTTGACGAGCCAGAGACTCACCGTCGTTCTGCTCACTGTCGATAACCACTTCGGCACGATAGATATCCACCTGAGTTAATGCATATACTGGTAGGGACAACCAACCTATCAGTAAGAGAGCTAAATAGCGCATAGTTTTTATAATCCTCTGAACAAGAACCCGAATAATAAGCAACTATCAAATCTTGAGCAAGGTAAGTACTGAGTAAATTGTCTGTATTATGACCAGCTTTGTTAACTCGGGTCTCAACGAGCACTCTAGCGTTGTTTTTCATAATAAACTCATTGCTTATCCAGCTATCTCAACAAGTTAGACAGTTCATTTTTCATCGTCACGCAAGACTCGTAAAAGAGGCCAATTTGCAAGCAACTAACTCTCAAAAACGCTATTTATGGGAAAGATTCAATCGAAAGTTTGATCCATGCAACGTTGCAAACGATTGCAGGATGATAGTATTCGCCGGATTTGTCTGCGTATCTTGAAAATAGGGAATTATTATGAAAAACGCGTTACAAGGCGCTCAAATGCTCTTTGTCGCTTTTGGTGCTTTGGTGCTTGTGCCGCTGTTAACTGGCCTTGATCCAAATGTCGCCCTCTTTGGTGCCGGTGTCGGTACTCTCCTCTTCCAATTAATGACTAGACGTTCTGTTCCCATCTTCCTTGCCTCTTCTTTTGCGTTTATTGCTCCTATTATGTTCGGTATCCAAACTTGGGGTATCGGCGCAACGATGGGCGGCTTAATGGCAGCGGGCCTGGTTTATGTGGCTCTAGGGGCGATGATCAAAGTGCGTGGTGTTGGATTTATCCATAAAATTCTCCCGCCTGTTGTCGTTGGCCCTGTGATCATGGTGATTGGTCTTGGCCTTGCTCCAACAGCAGTGAACATGGCGGTAGGTAAAACCGGTGATGGTGCTGCACAGCTTGTTAATGGTGATGCTGCGATCATCATCTCGGCGGTCTCACTGCTCACAACCATTGTACTAAGCGTGTTTGCAAAAGGCTTTTTGAAGCTCGTTCCTATTGTTGGTGGTATTCTTGCTGGTTACTCTGTTTCTCTATTCTATGGGGTGGTTGATTTCACTCCAGTAACACAAGCGGCTTGGCTAGCTATGCCAAACTTCACCGCGCCAGAGTTCAACATAAACGCAATCTTGTTCATGATTCCTGTCGCTATCGCACCTGCGGTAGAGCACGTAGGTGACATGCTTGCTATCTCAAACGTTACAGGTAAAAACTACCTGAAAAAACCTGGCCTTCATCGCACAATCGCAGGTGACGGGGTGGCAACTATCGCAGCCTCGATGGTGGGTGCTCCACCAAACACCACTTACAGTGAAGTAACAGGAGCGGTAATGCTAACCAAAGCATTTAACCCTGTGATCATGACTTGGGCTGCGATCACTGCAATCGTACTTGCATTGGTAGGTAAGCTAGGCGCGGTTCTTCAAACGATTCCAGTACCTGTCATGGGCGGTATCATGATTCTGCTGTTCGGCTCTATCGCCACGGTAGGCCTCAACACACTGATCAAGAATAACGTTGATTTACATAAGTCTCGTAACCTAGTGATCGTTGCCGTAACACTTGTATTTGGTATTGGCGGTATGGCTTTCGGTATTGGTGAGTTCAGCCTACAAGGTGTGAGCCTATGCGGTATCGTGGCAATTATTCTTAACCTTGTGCTACCAAACGATTTAGGTGAAAACCACGTTGTAGATAACGCACAAATGGAAGAAGAGAACGCGAAATAGTGCGTCTGCGCTGCTTTACTGAGTGGCGCATTTTATTCTTCTCGTATTATAGATATAAAAAAGGCTTGGTTTTCACCAAGCCTTTGTTTTTTCTGTTCAGTCGTAGTAATACATTAAAGAATTACTTAGTACCGAAGATCTTATCACCTGCATCACCTAGACCCGGTACGATGTAGCCTTTGTCATTTAGCTTCTCATCGATGGCCGCAGTGTATAGCTCCACATCTGGGTGTGCTTTTTCTAGCGCTTCAATACCTTCTGGTGCAGCAACAAGTACCAACACTTTGATTTGGTTACAACCTTTCTCTTTTAGAAGATCAATCGTAGCAATCATAGAACCACCCGTTGCAAGCATTGGGTCAACAACAAGCGCAATACGCTCATCGATGTTAGAAGCAAGCTTGTTGAAGTAAGGAACTGGCTCAAGTGTTTCTTCATCACGGTAAATACCAACAACACTGATACGTGCGCTTGGCATGTGCTCAAGAACACCGTCCATCATGCCTAGACCTGCACGTAGGATTGGTACTACGGTTACTTTTTTACCTTTAATTTGGTCTACTTCTACCGGACCGTTCCAACCATCAATGGTCACTTTTTCTGTTTCAAAGTCTGACGTTGCTTCGTAAGTAAGTAGGCTACCGACCTCAGTCGCTAACTCACGAAAACGTTTTGTGCTGATGTCACCTTCTCTCATTAGACCAATTTTATGTTTTACTAGAGGGTGCTTTACTTCAACAACTTTCATGTCCATCTCCGGCTATAGTTGGCAATATTTAAACAAACCTTCAGATTATACATGATTTTTGCAGGGATATCAGGATAAATCACTAAAGAAAAAAACAGACGCAAACGTTTGCTATCTATGTTTAAGCACTGTTAGAATAGCGCCGTTTTCATATCCAACTTAATACCGAGGACTTCCCTGTGAGTGGTAACAACTCTTCTCTTAGCTATAAAGACGCTGGTGTAGATATTGATGCAGGCAACGCGCTTGTGGATCGTATTAAGGGTGCGGTAAAACGTACTCGTCGCCCTGAAGTTATGGGTGGTATCGGTGGTTTTGGCGCGCTATGCGAATTGCCAACCAAATACAAACAACCTGTACTGGTTTCTGGTACTGATGGCGTAGGTACTAAGCTTCGCCTAGCACTGGATATGAACAAGCACGACACTATCGGCATCGACCTTGTTGCGATGTGTGTAAATGATCTTATCGTGCAAGGCGCAGAGCCACTGTTCTTCCTAGATTATTACGCAACAGGCAAGCTAGACGTTGATACCGCAGCGGATGTTGTTTCAGGTATCGCGGAAGGCTGTATTCAAGCAGGTTGCGCCCTAATTGGTGGCGAAACTGCCGAGATGCCTGGCATGTATGAAGGCGAAGACTACGACGTAGCTGGTTTCTGTGTTGGCGTAGTCGAAAAAGAAGACGTGATCGACGGCACGAAAGTCGCTGCTGGTGATGCACTTATCGCTGTTGGCTCAAGCGGTCCACACTCAAACGGTTACTCCCTTATCCGTAAAATCCTAGAAGTATCTGGCGCAGATAAGAACGAAGAACTAGCAGGTCGCACTATCGGTGAGCACCTACTAGAACCAACGAAGATTTACATCAAATCAGCACTTAAGATGATTGAGAAATACGACATCCATGCGATTTCTCATATCACTGGTGGTGGTTTCTGGGAAAACATCCCACGTGTGCTGCCTGAAGGCACAAAAGCAGTTATCGATGGTAACAGCTGGGAATGGCCAGTGATCTTCAAGTGGCTACAAGAGAAAGGCAACGTCGACACACACGAAATGTACCGTACGTTCAACTGTGGTGTGGGTCTAATCGTTGCACTACCTAAAGACCAAGCGGAAGCCGCGGTTGCTCTTCTTCAAGAAGAAGGTGAAAACGCATGGGTGATTGGTCAAATCGCGCAAGCAGAAGCGAACGAAGAGCAAGTTGAAATCCAATAATTTGCAAATCGAGCTCACAAGATAAAAAGAATGAGGACACTAGATGACTAGGTCCTCATTTTGCTATCTAGAACAATAAAAACCATTCTATTAGTAGGTATTTTAGAAGCTATCTAACTCCAACCTACAATACCAAGGCACTCTCGACATCATGAAAAACCATACCCTAAAAAACATTGTGGTCCTCATCTCGGGTAACGGAAGTAACCTGCAAGCTATCTTGGAAGCTTGCGAAGACAGCATGCCAAACGCACGAGTGGCAGCCGTGTTCTCTAACAAAGCCGATGCTTTTGGTTTAGAACGTGCAAAAAAGTTTGATGTAGACGGTCACTTTGTCGACCCTAAAGCATTCGACTCGCGTGAAAGCTTTGATGCAGAGCTAATGAGTCAAATCGATGAATACCAACCAGACGTGATTATTCTGGCGGGCTACATGCGTATTCTGAGCAGCGAGTTTGTTTCTCATTACATGGGTAAGATGATCAATATCCACCCTTCTCTTCTACCAAAATATCCTGGGCTACACACACACCAGAGAGCAATAGATGCTGGCGACAAAGAACATGGTACGAGTGTGCACTTTGTAACTGAAGAGCTTGATGGTGGCCCTGTCATACTGCAAGCAAAAGTTCCGGTCTTCGAAGACGATGATGCTAGTGTACTTGCAGCGCGTGTTCAGGCTCAGGAACACCGAATCTACCCTATGGTGGCGAAGTGGTTAGTAGATGAGCGCTTAATCATGAAGGATGGTAAAGCCTATTTAGATGGCGCAGAGCTTGGCACACACGGCTACGCCTCCGATGAGTCGTCCTGAATACCAAACTCCAAACACAAAAGAGCAGCCTGAGAGCTGCCTTTTGTTATTTTGAAACATATAAACTTGATTCAAGAAAGCCGTAGTGAGACTAGAAACCTAAAACCCAACATTCTAAAAAATCCCATAACCACTTGAGTAACACGACACTCGGAAAGTAGATTCTGAATCTGGTTCGTTCCTCACCGTTCAGAATGACGTGGTGTTTTATGAGAAATTTCTATCAGTTACGTCTTTCCGGCAAGCCTTAGCGAGACTAGGAGGCTAGAAAGTATGAGAGTTCACCAGTATCCGCATTCGGTTAAAAACGTATAAAAATAAAGCTCGCGATTAAGCGAGCTTTACGAGTTGTTCCGAATTAACCGCTATTCTAACGGCTCAGTTGGCGCCTGATTGCCCGGTTTCGCCGCTGCAAACGGCACATTCACCAGTTCAGAGGCATTGTTTTTCACTAGTTCACCTAGGTGAAACAAGCCGTACTCGCCAGGTTTCATCCGCTGCCAAGCTTCGTTACCCGTTAAAGGTTGAGTCGCGATCACAGAAACAATGTCATGTGGCGTTGTTTCTTCTTGGAAGTTAATTTCCACATCTTCATCAAGCAAAGCGGCTTTACCAAACGGTGCGCGTCTCGTGATCCAATACAAGTGATTGGTGCAATACGTCATTACATACTCACCATCACTCAGAAGCATGTTAAATACACCCTTCTCTCTTAGCTCATCACAACATTTAGCAACATATAAGAATACCGATTCCATATCCTTTGGCGGCTCAGGATATCGATCTTCCATTTGCTTCAGTAACCAACAAAAGGCCAGTTCGCTATCTGTCTCGCCGACAGGTCGGTGTCGACCCGTATGTAAGTCTTGATAGCCTGAGAGCTGACCGTTGTGCGCAAACGTCCAATACCTACCCCATAACTCACGTGTAAAGGGATGAGTATTTTCTAAATTAACACCACCACGATTCGCCTGTCGGATATGACTAACGACAGCACGACTCTTGATAGGATAATTTTGCACTAACTCTGCAATTTGCGACTCACAACTTGGCTTGGGATCTTTGAAAGTTCGAAAACCTTTCCCTTCGTAGAAGGTAATTCCCCATCCGTCACGGTGTGGGCCAGTTCGACCTCCACGCTGCATGAGCCCGGTAAAACTGAAACAAATATCCGTCGGAACATTAGCGCTCATACCGAGCAATTCACACATGATTTAAAAAACTCCCTAACAACACAGCTCGAAAAGGTGGCTGTGAAACGACTATTCCATCTCTTTTTCAATCAACTGAATGATGATATGAATAATCTTAATATGAATTTCCTGAATACGGTCCGCATAACCAAAGTGTGGCACGCGGATTTCAATATCGGCAAGCCCTGCCATTTTGCCGCCATCTTTGCCTGTTAGCGCAATCGTCTTCATGCCTTTCGCTTGCGCCGCTTCAATCGCTTTCAGGATGTTACCTGAGTTACCTGAAGTCGACAGACCAAACAGTACGTCACCTTTTCGGCCAACCGCTTCTACATAACGGGAAAACACGAAGTCATAACCAAAGTCATTACTCACGCAAGAAAGGTGGCTTGGATCTGAAATAGCAATACCAGCATAGCCAGGACGGTTTTCTCGGTAACGGCCTGTTAACTCTTCGGCAAAGTGCATCGAATCACAGTGAGAACCACCGTTACCACATGACAGTACTTTACCATCTTGCTTGAATGAGTCAGCAATCATTTTCGCCGCTGCTTCGATTTGCGCAATGTTATGGTCATCGCTTAAAAATTTGTTGAGCACTTCAGCAGCTTCGTTTAATTCACTTCTAATCAGATCATGGTACATAAGACGTTCTCTTTATTATTTCGGCTTCAGTCAGTCCTAGATTCACTGAGCAAATTGTTCTGATACCAATTTGGTATCGGACATTTCATAAACCTGAACTCGGGTTTGATTACTCTGAGTTTACCCACAAACGAGAATTAGTGTCGATAGTGAACCAACAGATTTAGATTGGTGATGGTAATAAACTTGTCAACTTGCTCATGAAACCATCACTCAAATCGCAACTTTAGAACTTTAACTCTACTTAGATCACTTTTTATCCAATCTTATGTTTTACATTTCCTTAATATTTTGATTACACTTAAACCAACTGGTTAGACCTCTTACCTAACATACAGACGTACAACACTTATAAAGTCTGAAAAGGAAAATACATATGGACATCTTGCTCTCAATCATCACGATGACGGTCGTGCTAGGCATTACGCTCTACCACCGCATGTCTCTCGTGAAATCTATTAGTTTACTCACAGCAGCTATGTTAGCGCTCACAGTAATAGGCGCGGTTGGCGTTACTGGTTGGGCTATTTACGTTCTTGCTGCCGCTGTATTCGCGGTTCCTGGCGTACGTCAGTCTTTGATAAGCCGCAAAGCATTAGCGCTTTTCAAGAAAGTGCTGCCAGCTATGTCTCAAACCGAAAAAGAAGCGTTAGACGCAGGTACCGTCTGGTGGGAAGCCGAGCTATTTAAAGGCAAACCAGAGTGGCAAAAGCTTCACGCAATTCAAGCACCTAAATTAAGTGCAGAAGAACAAGCCTTTTTAGACGGTCCAGTGAATGAAGTGTGTGCCATGGTGAGCGATTTCCAAGTGACTCACGAACTCGCGGACTTACCGCCAGAAGTATGGCAATACCTGAAAGATCACAAATTCTTTGCCATGATCATTAAGAAAAAGTACGGTGGTCTTGAGTTCTCAGCATACGCGCAATCACTAGTACTACAAAAACTAACGGGTGTTTCTGGCGTTCTATCGTCTACCGTTGGTGTTCCTAACTCTTTGGGTCCTGGTGAGCTACTGCAACACTACGGTACTGAAGATCAGAAAAACCATTACTTACCGCGCCTAGCTGAAGGTAAGGAAATCCCTTGTTTCGCCCTAACAAGTCCAGAAGCGGGCTCTGACGCTGGATCTATTCCAGATTACGGTGTGGTCTGTAAAGGCGAATGGGAAGGAAAAGAAGTACTGGGTATGCGCCTGACTTGGAACAAGCGCTACATCACCCTAGCGCCAGTCGCAACGGTACTAGGCTTAGCATTTAAACTTCGCGATCCTGAAGGTTTGCTAGGCGACAAAGAAGATCTTGGCATCACTTGTGCGCTTATCCCAACTGATGTCAAAGGTGTTGAGATTGGTAACCGACACTTCCCGCTCAATGTACCATTCCAAAATGGTCCAACGCGCGGTAAAGACATCTTTGTTCCTATCGATTTCATTATCGGTGGTGAAAAAATGGCGGGCCAAGGTTGGCGTATGCTGGTTGAGTGTTTGTCGGTTGGACGTGGTATCACACTACCTTCAAACTCAACAGGTGGTATCAAAACTGCCGCAATGGCCACAGGTGCTTACTCACGCATTCGTCGCCAGTTCAAACAGCCAATCGGTCACATGGAAGGCGTAGAAGAGCCATTGGCACGTCTAGGTGGTAACGCCTACGTAATGGACGCGGCAAGCAACTTAACCGTGGCAGGTATCGACCTAGGTGAAAAGCCTTCGGTTATCTCAGCTATCGTGAAGTACCACTGTACGCACCGTGGACAACAAAGCATCATCGACGCAATGGACATCGTAGGCGGTAAAGGGATCTGTATGGGACCTTCGAACTTCCTAGCGCGTGGTTACCAAGGTGCGCCAATCGCGGTAACGGTTGAGGGTGCAAACATCCTAACTCGTTCAATGATCATCTTTGGTCAAGGTGCGATTCGCTGTCACCCTTACGTTCTTGAAGAAATGGACGCAGCGTACTCTGATGCCAGTGACTCTGTAGAGAAGTTTGATAAAGCGCTTGCTGGTCACGTGAGCTTTACAATGAGTAACCTCGTGCGCAGTATCTGGTTTGGTTTAAGTGACGGTCTGGGTTCTTCATCACCAACCAAAGATGCGACAAAACGTTACTACCAACAATTGAACCGTTACAGTGCAAACCTTGCTCTGCTATCGGATATCTCAATGGCAGTGCTAGGTGGCTCTTTGAAGCGTAAAGAGCGTCTATCAGCGCGTCTTGGTGACATTCTAAGCCAGCTATATTTGAGCTCTGCGACGTTGAAACGTTTTGAGCAAGATGGCCGCCCAGTCGAAGATTTACCATTAGTACACTGGGGTCTACAAGACAGTTTGAAACAAGCGGAAGTGGCGGTAGACGAATTCTTAGCAAACTTCCCGAACAAAGTGATTGGTCGTGCACTGCGCGTGTTAATCATGCCATTCGGTCGTGTACGCAAAGCGCCAAGTGATAAGCTAGACAGCAAAGTGGCGCGCATTCTACAAACGCCAAGTGCAACGCGTTCACGCATTGGTCGAGGTCAGTACCTAGAGCCAACAGAACACAACGCAGCAGGTAAGATTGAGCTTGCGCTGTCAGTCATTCTTCAAGCAGAGCCAGTGTTCGACAAAGTATGTAAAGCGCAAGGCAAACGTCGTCCATTCCTACGTTTGGATATGATTGCTCAAGAAGGGCTAGAGCAAGGCTTTATCACGCAAGAAGAAGCCGACCTACTAAGAGAAGCTGAACAGCATCGTCTGGATACAATCAACGTTGACGACTTCGAGCCGGAATTGCTCGCCGCAAAGCCGCTATACCCTCAGATGGATAGCGTTGCCTAACTCTCTAATCTGAAACCATAAAACGGGAGTGACAACTCCCGTTTTTTATTGCTACCAGAATAGCGTTCATAACACCTCACACCACGAAGAACCTCTGCGCAAGCGCAATAAAATCCACGCACTCCGACCCTTCCCCCGATTTCCAGTGATAACTAACTCACAGACGTTCCAAGCAAGCGGTGTATACTTTTAAGTAACTCACTCACATATATGGTAAATCCGTTGGCTAAAATATTATTCGCACAGTGGTTCCCTGGGCTTGTTCAGCTTAAGCATTATCAAAAAGAATGGTTTGTTAACGACTTTAGAGCCGCCTTTTCTGTTGTCGCGGTTGCCCTGCCAGTTGCCATAGCTTATGCACAGCTAACCGGTGTATCTGCAATTGTCGGTCTGTACTCGTGTGTACTGCCAATGTTGGTATACGCCATGATGGGCACATCTCGACAACTCATTGTCGGACCTGATGCAGCAACCTGTGCAGTGATTGCCGCCGTTGTTACGCCGCTTGCCGCGGGTGATCCTACAAAACATTGGCAGTTAGTCATGACCATGACAGCGATGACTGGTATTTGGTGTGTACTGGCCAGTCGTTTCAAGTTAGGGGTGTTTGCAGACTTCCTTTCTCGCCCGATTCTTTTGGGTCTACTCAACGGTGTCGCTCTCACAATTATCGTTGGTCAGTTTGCCAAAGTGGTCGGTTTGAAATACGAACAACGTTATTTGCTGGAACGCTTATGGGAGGCTCCACAACGATTAACCGAGCTTCATTGGCCTACCGTAACTCTGAGTATCGTGACGGTTGTCGTTTATTTACTCACCAAACGCTACCGACCAACTTGGCCTGCTGCCATGCTGGCGATACTCGTGACTACAGCGTCAGTTTGGTTTTTCCATTTACAAGAGATGGGCGTATCCGTAGTTGGGCTCACTCAAGGTGGTTTCCCTCAGTTTCAAACGCCGGAGTTTGAGCTAGGTGAAGTTCGTGAGCTAGTGGTCCCGGCGCTCAACCTTGCGATTGTCAGCTTTGTTAGCATGATGCTCACCGCGCGCAGTTTCGCCGCTAAAAACGGTTATGATATTGATGCAAATAAAGAGTTTCAGGCGTTGGGCTTTGCCAACATTGCCTCAGCGTTTTCGCAAGGTTTCGCGATAAGCGGCGCTGACTCACGCACAGCGGTAAATGATGCCAATGGCGGTAAATCTCAATTAGTTTCGATTGTCGCCGCAATCACCATTGCCATTATTGCGGTATTTATTTATGAGCCTTTACAGTTTATTCCCATCGCATCACTTGGTGTCGTGTTGATCATCGCATCCTTGTCTCTGCTCGATCTCAAAGCCATTTGGAAATTAAAATCTCGTGACACAGATGCGTTCTATCTAGCAATCATCACTTTTATTTCTGTTTTGATCGTAGGCGTAATACCGGGGATCACTTTAGCGGTACTGCTAGGGCTGTTTCAATTTTTACGTATTGTCATGCGACCGAGTGATCAGCTACTTGGCTTGGATGAAAAAGGCACCATCCGGACCATCGACGACTCAGGAAAAGCTTCGCCTATTCCTGGAATGGTGATTTACCGCTTTAACTCGCCACTGACTTACTTCAACGCACCTTACTTTAAACGCCGAGTGTTAGAGCAAGTAGAACATCACAAAGACGCAAGTTGCGTTGTCATCGACGCCGTATCGAGCTTTACTCACTTAGATCTCAGTGTGATGGCAACACTGTCAGATATTCACAATACTTTAAAAAAGAGAGGCGTACGCTTAATCCTCGCAGGAAGGAAACGACGCTTACGTCAATGGTGTGAGCTTACTGGTATCAGCACCAGTGAAGGAGGTATCTTACTGCGAGCCGATATGTACCTTGCCATTAAACTTAGTGGCTGTTACATCAGTGCTGTGGGTGAGGGACAAATTCCTACTGTTCAAAAAGAGCCTGATTTAGAGCAGCCACCCAAACCAATTCCAGAAGTGGCTTAAATGGAAATTTAATATAGAAAACAGGAGATTAAACTCCTGTTTTCAAGTGCTTATCTTCACAGCTGAATACGTGTTACCCCTTCGGCTTAAACTTTTTTGTCATCCCTTGGCTTTTAGGAGCCACCAGCCTATAACCAAGCTTTTCGTAAAAGACCGGCTCATCAGCAATCATAGAAACGTAAGAGCCTTCAAGTGCAACAGAAGAAAGATAGCCGTCGGTGTATTCCATGACTTTTCTACCTAAACCGTTACCTTGATAATCAGAATCAACGGCAACGTCGACAATTTCGAAGTTACACGCCCCGTCACCAACAACCCGACCCATTGCAATGAGCTTTCCCTCATCCCGAACAGATACACCATATAACGAATTGGGTAGACCAATTTCAGCAGCTTTCAACGATTTGGGTGATAGCCCGGCTTTGACGCGCATATCACAGTATTCTTTCGGGCTTGGCACGTGTTCTTCATATCTTATTGTCATTATGTACTACTCCTTTGTATCACCTTGGAGCTTACATAACCAAACTGTATAAATAACCAGTTAAAATTGGAAAGATGTTCCCATTAAGCACACAAAGTGTCGGGTCTGGAAAAGAAGCCACCGACAACTCTGACGCCATAATAGATATAAGTCGCTCTGAATCTAGACATTCCTTTTTCTAAACATGTTTCTCTCAGCAACATATCCGCATGCTTTCGAGCACTTTGAGGCAACACCTCTTCCCTCATGAGTTGGTAAAGAGCATCATGCACTAAAGAAGCTTTCATAATGTTTTTTGTGTCTAATGCTGGCCCACTCGCTCCATCCCAAGCATAGCCCTTTTTAATCGTTAACATGCCTTGTTTGGACAAACTAAGAAAAGGGCTGTCATACGCCTGACTCACTGAAATGCGAGTCTCAATCTTTTCTTCAGAATGGAGAGTGTATTTGTACTTCTGACGCTTTTTGTATTTCATAACCTAACCGCCTAACTAACTTGAGTGGGAGGAACGGGGATAACTCTCAAATTAGAGTTTCTCAGAGAGTTTTTTCAAGTAGGACTTAGCAAGATCATGGTTATCTCTGCTCAACCACTTAATGCAATCAAAGAGTTCCCAAATCAGGCCTTGATCACCACTGGTATAAACTGGGAAATCTTCATGCTTTGGCGCAGGTTCATCAGTAACCATGCCAGCAATCACATCAGCTTTATCAAATAAAACCTGAAATGGCTTAGAAAGTTTGAAAGGCTCACAGAGATCTAAACAATGAATCTCTGCACTGGTTAGGTCATTAAAAATGTATTTTTTGAAGCACGTATTTTCGTTGTGCTCTCCCTCAAGTCGATAAAAAATGTCTTTATTAGCTTCAAACTGGGTAAAGCAAGGCTCTGAGGCTTTATGGAAGTTGTTTTGAGTAAAGACAACAACATCAGCGTCCGAAATACGGTCACCTTTTCCTGATGACAATGAACCAAGCAATACCGCAGCAACAACGTCTTTTTCAGAATAAAAGGCATCATAAGCAGACTCAACCAAGGCCTTTTGTCGTGGTAGATGTTCTAGTTCTAACGCTCCAATTGTCATAACTCACTCCGTCGATACGCACTAAAATCAAGTCGAAACGTAAAGAGTATCATGCGAGCTTTATTATGATTAATCAACGTTAAATCATGGTGTTACTTTAAAATAAAATGATTAATGACCATGAGAAACATCAAATTCTGTCTCAAACTTAAACTGAAAAAAAACGGAGCCGATTGGCTCCGTTTCTAGGTTTATGTGTTACTACTATTTCTTTGGCACTTCTAACTGCATCTCTGGCATGGCATCGCGCTTCGCTTTAATTTTGCGCCAGACTATCCATGCAATGATCACAATCAGCAGCATTATCACGTTACCCACCGCGATAATAATCATGCTGCGCTTACGCTCAGCCTCCCGCTCAGCAATAATTTGCTTTTCCATTTCAATACGGCGCTGCTCGGCTAATTCAGCTTCTTTTGCAATTCGAGCGGCTTCTAGATCAACTTCATCAACAACACTGAAGGTTTGCTCTGGAATAGGAAACACTAGTGGACGTTGCGTCGCTAAATCAGTGGCAAAGATCTCGCCGCGCCATGCGTACTTACCAAGCTCAGCGTCGTTATTGAGATTCAGCGTGGTTCTCATTCCATCTTTAGAAACCTGGCCTTGGCTGTAGCTAACAAAGCCATCGGGTGCATCTTGTTCCACCGTGACTGCGATTGAGCCTGGCGCGATCATACCTTGCTCACCACTCACCACCAATTGGTGTGGTTTGTCAGGATTGCGCGCCTGAATAAAAGTACGAGAAATTGGGTTCGGATAAACCAAGATGACTTGCTCTTGCGCTCGTAAGAATACGCCATTACCAGAGGTGATTCGCGCACGGTACTTACCGGGCTCAACGTCTATTGGTAGTTGGACAGTGAACACACCATCCCCTGCTTTTTCATCCAAGCCGCGGCCATCATCAGCAAACTCACCCACAACCATCGGCACTGGACGTGCTTCTTTGATCAACTCATCTTCATTTTCGACAAACTTGGTAAATGTCACGCGTAGATTCACGCGGTCAAGGAAGTCGCGCAGTACAAGAGGTTTGTCGTCGGAGGTTAGGCGAGCTGTAAACTTAAGCGCTTCCCCATTATATAGTCGGTTTGGGAACACATCCGTGCTGAGCTTTAAGTGAGAAATTAAGCGGATGTTATTTTTAGGAGTGACTTTCCCCACAGCCTGCCATGGGCCTGGCATAGGGTTGTCAACGGAGATAATATCGAGTGAGGCTTCTTGGTACCAACGTACATTGTCGTAGGCGTCCCAAGCATAGTACTTTTTACCGTCAGGGCGGACTAAAACAACTGGCTGAGAACTTTGCTCACGATAAACTAAAAAAGTGATCTGCTCGATGGTTGGATCCACTCGAAAGCGATTGTCTAACAAAGACATAGCAGATTCACTCGATGCACTCGAGAGACTACTCCATATCGCTAAAAACGCGACCAACAAAGCCCTCAGCATAGCTTCTCCTATTGATGCCAAATACAGTCGTTCACCAACTCTAATCTTTTTTGGTGAGCTTCTAGTTCATCGGCACTTGCGCGCAAAACCTTTAGCGCTTTTCTTCCTTCAATACGGCGAATTGTTTCTACCCCACCCTCTTGTTTATTCGCGTTAAACTCTAGACTCGTTTGACCACCCGTCATAAAGAGGTAAACGTCGGCTAGAATCTCCGCATCGAGCAAAGCTCCGTGGAGTGTACGGTGCGAGTTATCAATACCGTAACGTTCACATAAGATATCAAGGTTGTTTCGCTTACCTGGGAAGATTTTCTTCGCCATAGCAAGGGTGTCGGTCACCTTGCAGTAGTCGTCCGTTTTGCCGATGTTGGGATCGAGCATGCCAAACTCGTAATCCATAAAGCCGGTATCGAAGGGCGCGTTATGGGCAACAAGTTCTGCACCTTTAATAAACTCAAGAAACTCTTGGTGCACGCTCGCGTATTCCGGTTTATCAACCAAGAATTCATCCGTAATACCGTGAACTTCAACCGCTTCTGGTTGGATTTCACGATCGGGTTTTAAATAGACGTGGAAGTGACGACCAGTCAGCTTACGGTTGATGATCTCCACGGCACCGATTTCAATAATGCGGTGTCCCATGTAGTGAGGACCACCCTCGCGGTTCATACCTGTGGTTTCGGTATCGAGAACGACAATGCGGTTATATTCAGAATTGCTGCTGGTATTCATAAGGTTATGTATGTCAGACTATGCTTTATTAAATGTTTCGGCTAATAGTACCAAAAAATATGACCAAACACGTTGAGATTTTCACTGACGGTTCTTGTTTAGGTAACCCAGGACCAGGTGGTTACGGCATTGTATTGCGTTACAAAGACGTAGAAAAGACGCTTTCCAAAGGCTACACGCTAACCACCAACAACCGCATGGAAATGTTGGCGGCTGTCGTCGCGCTGCAGACGTTAAAACAACCTTGCAAAGTCACTTTAACGACTGACAGTCAATATGTGCGCCAAGGTATTACTCAGTGGATCCATAACTGGAAGAAGCGTGGCTGGAAAACAGCGGATAAAAAACCCGTGAAGAATGCCGATCTATGGCAAGCTCTAGACAAAGAAACCGCACGCCATCAAGTTGAATGGCACTGGGTAAAAGGCCACGCTGGTCATCGTGAGAATGAAATTTGTGATGAGCTAGCCCGTACCGCCGCAGAAAACCCAACCGAGGAAGATACTGGTTACCAACCCTCTTAACGAGATTCTTTCCTCATAGTATTACCCTCTCGATTCATCACCCCTAGTGGTGTGAGCTTTTTCTTCAAACGCCAATGCGGTTTGATAGGCTTGAGAGGGTATGTTCGTTTCCGTGCCACAATGTAATACAAACTCCCTGCAGGTGACGCCCAATCACCGAGACTGTTTTCCAACCATGTCCACATCGTACGGTAGCGCTTCATCGGAAACAGCGCGTAACGGTCGCAATGAATCACTTGATAATTAAGTAACCCTAACCAGTCGTTGATGCGGTTCGACGTAAACATTCGTCCACTCCAAGGCAAATTATGTTTACGCCATGGAAGCAAACTCGCTAATCCAGTCAAACTTAGTGGGTTAAATCCAGTGATTATCAAATAACCATCATCCATCATCACTCTATCGACTTCCCGTAGCAAACGGTGTGGATCGCTTGCATAGTCGAGCTGATGAGCGAGTATCACAACATCAAAGCTTTTTTCCAAAAAGGGCAATTCGTAACCATCTGCAATCACATTATGCAACGGGTTCTGGATATCTACGTTGACTTGGTGTTGAATGTTACAATTACAGCTGGTTAGCTCACAGCTCAACCCGCCCAGTTTGAGCATATGGTAGCCGAAGAGTTTCGGGCACCATTCATCAAGTCGGGTCTGGATTGACTCAAGCACCCACGGACCGTTGTTCATTGCTGACCAAGTCGACGGGTGTGGTATAGTTTTGTTGCTGAGTGCTGGTTTCATTAACCACCTGACTAAAATGGGTGACGGAGAACGAATCGTGTTAGAGATCAAAAGCATACCCGCATTTAATGATAATTACATCTGGCTGATACAAAATAGCGATAAACGTTGCGCAGTCGTTGATCCGGGCGATGCGAAGCCAGTGTTAGAATACTTGCAGGCTAACGAATTAACTTTAGAAGCGATTTTAATTACGCACCACCACAACGATCACATTGGTGGCGTTCCAGACTTAGTGCGTGCCTTTCCTGAAGTCGCCGTTGTGGGCCCGAAATCTGAGCCAATTCCAACCCTAACCACCCCCATGGAAGAAGGCGACAAACTGGAGTTATTTGGCGAAATCTTTTTGGTGCTAGGTTTACCAGGTCATACCTTAGGTCATATCGGTTACGTTGGAGACGGAAAACTGTTTTGCGGTGACGTGTTGTTTTCCGCAGGCTGCGGTCGTATTTTTGAAGGTACGCCAGAGCAAATGTTTGAGTCACTAAACAAGCTAACGTCTCTACCAGAAGAAACTCAAGTCTTCTGCGCGCATGAATACACCGCGAGTAACGTGGCGTTTGCTTTAGCGGTTGAGCCTGATAATGAGCAGCTCCGTCAATATCGCGATGATGTAAACCGACTGCGAGCCCTAAACATTCCGACACTTCCAACAACAATACGCAAAGAAAAGTGGATTAATCCGTTCTTGCGAACCACCAATCCTGACGTGGTTCAATCTGTTGCTAGTCGTATTAAAAATAGCGATCCATGCTCGGTTTTTACTGCTTTGCGTGAGTGGAAGAACGAATTTTAACCATTTTCTGCTTGTAAGTTTGTAAGACCCCAGTATTATCAGGGGCTGATTTTTCGAGAAGCGCCACTGGCGCTTCTCTTACGTTTGGGGTTGATATAAATCTATTTGAATTTCTCCCCATTGCATAATTTAGAAGCTCTTTGCCTCTATTAATTAGTTAGTGTTTAAAAGATGTCTATTATCTTGCGACTGCCACGCACATTGTGTTGCGCGACAGGCAGGTGAAGATAAAAAGGCCCTAAATAGGCTGAATCCATGCGTTTGAAGTATACCTGGGCGTTGGCGTTGTTATTATCTGGCTGTCAATTGACTCAGTCAGACTCAACGTCTTCTACACCAGAAACCAATAAATCTGAGCAGACTGCAAAACAAAATGCAGCGAAGGCTCAACCGGGCAACACATCGTCTTTAGCAAAAAAGTCCGCTAACGACGCGCCTAAAGTTCTTTCCCCTCAGGAACAAGAAGATGTATGGCAACGTATCGCCATGCAACTTGAAATGGATATCCCAAACCATAAGAAAGTGGACTACTACCGTACGTGGTATCTAAAGCACCCGAATCACCTTTACACGGTGTCTAAGCGTGCGACTCCTTTTCTATACATGATCACAAAACGTATCGAAGAGCGTGGACTTCCAATGGAGCTTGCTTTGCTTCCTGTGGTGGAAAGCTCATTCGATGCCTTTGCCTACTCACATGGTAGTGCAGCTGGATTGTGGCAATTTGTCCCTGGCACCGGAAAGATGATGGGACTAGAGCAAAACTACTGGTATGACGGTCGCCGAGATGTGGCAGCAGCAACGGATGCCGCACTGGACTACCTTGTACAACTAAACGAGCGTTTTGATGGTAGCTGGGAGCATGCAATTGCTGCTTACAACAGTGGTGGTGGCCGTGTTTCTAGCGCAATTCGTAAGAACAAAAAGCTCGGTAAACCTATCGATTTCTTCTCATTGGACTTACCAAAAGAGACCAGCAGTTACGTACCTAAGCTGCTAGCCTTGGCTGACGTCATCGCAAACCAAGACAAGTACGGGCTTAATATTCCTGCGATTCCAAACAAGCCTGTTCTAACGCTTGTCGATCCGAAAGAACAGCTTGATCTAGCCATTGCTGCAGATTATGCCGGCATTGGTGTGAAAGAGTTACAAAGTTACAACCCTGCATACAACCAATGGTCAACGGCGCCTGAAGGTCCGCACCAACTTCTGATTCCGGTAGAGAAAAAAGAGACTTTTCTCACTAAGGTGGAGAAAAACCGTGGTAAAGGGATGAAGGTCGCTCGCTACAAGGTGAAGTCTGGTGACTCTTTAAGTGTGCTAGCTAATAAATACGGCACAACCACAAAAGTGATTCGACGTGCAAACGGCCTGTCGAATAACAATATTCGTATTGGCCAATACCTACTGATTCCGACGTCAACAAAAGACGATGCGAAATACGCACTAACGGCACAAAATCGATTAAGCAAGACTCAATCACGTGCTCGTGGACAACTCAAGCTCACTCATGTCGTTCAGTCTGGAGAAAGTTTGTGGTCAATCGCACGTGACAATAAAGTGTCGTATAAATCGTTAGCAAAATGGAATGGCATGGGCCCTAAAGATCCATTGCGCGTTGGTCAAAAGCTCGTGATTTGGAAGGACTCAGACAAAGGTGCTGTGATTCGTACCGTTTTCTACAACGTTCGCTCCGGTGACACCATTAGCGGCATTGCAAGCAAGTTCAAAGTAAAAACAAACGACATCGTAAAATGGAACTCGCTACACAAGAAAAAATACTTACAACCAGGTCAAAAACTTAAGTTGTACGTTGACGTAACGAAGGTAAGTGTATGAACCCATCAAGCAACCCACTTGTGATGCTGTTGGACATTTTTCGTTCTCCAACATCTTGCTTTCTAGCGCTTTACCAACGCGGCGGATGGGGATGGCAACCGTTCATCTTCTTGATGCTTAGTCCGTTTTTATTCTGGGGCGCTTACTTTTCGAATGTCGATTTCACGTGGCTTAGTGACCAACTAGCCGCGCAGTTTCAACAAATCGACCCAAAGCAGATTGAGCTATTAGAGCCAAACACGCTAATGGCAAGTGCGATCATCAATGATGTATTCAACCGCTTTGCCACCTTACTGTTGCTTGCGCTTTGGTTCTTTCTTGCAACGAAGGCAAGCAAGCAACAATATGGTTACTGGAAGTGGTTTGCCGCGTCGTGTGCAATCTTATTCCCAGCAGTATTGGGCGATATCGCAAGCTACGCGAGTCTGTTACTCAAGCATGGTCAGGTGATGACTTACGCAGCAGATTTAAACAGCCTCAATGGTCTATTAAAACTGCCGCTTACCAGCGAGTGGTCGCATTTTGCCAGCTCACTACCACTACTGCTGCCTTGGTATATTGTATTGGGCTACGGTGTTGTGCTTACTTGGACTGAGTTTGAACGTGGGCAAGCCTTGGTGATTGCAAGCCTGCCATGGGTATTCTTCTACGTTATTTGGGCGCTTTATATTGTAGTGACCTAAGCTAGTCATCTAACGTAAATGACAGTAACAATGGGTTATGATCGGAAGCGTCGCTCTGCGGCGCTTTCGCGTATTTGAGGGTCAGCCCTCGGTAAAATACGTGATCCAACGGTAATCCCGTTATAAATTGGACTCGATGATCAGGCGAGAACGTCACTTCTTGCAAGTCCGCGGCTTTTAAGGCCTGTCGCATCGCATTAACGCGAGATTCACTCCAACTATTGAAGTCTCCAGCGAATAGGATCGGCCCTGTATGATGCTTTAAAAGCATTTCAAGAGCCGTTAACTGAGAGACATACTCTTGCGTGCCAACCGTGAAGTTAATTGCATGTACATTCACCACAGCGAGTCTCTCGCCATTGCTTAATTGATATTGGCTGTATAGTGCAGACTTGGGTAAACGCAGCCAAGGCTCTTTAGACGTATAAGCACAGGCTTTTTCTGGTTGCCCTTGAGCGATACTAATCACACCCGCACCGCTGCCCAGCGCCTTAAAGGCACTCACTTGGTTGCTGACCCAGTTGCCATCCACCAACCATTGCTTAAAAGATGGTGTCATGCTGGCTTCTTGCAATAACAGCAGCTGCTTATCAGCAGAGAATTCATTGAGTGCGCTTTGCCAATTATTCCGGTTCTGTTTGTAGATATTCCAGACAAGTACATTGATTTCACCGCCCTGATCCAGAGCTTTTGAGCCGCTAAATTCGATACACCTAATATCCTGCGTCAGCTCTGAACCTGTTTGAGTAATGATTTGCGGCTGATCTGGTACGGTGAAAATAACCTGGAAGCCGACCAATACCGCCATAATAAGAAAAGCTAACGCCAAAAAAAAACGCTTAAACATACGACAAACCTGAATATACGCACCCTAAAACTGGAACAACCAACCTCGGGTTATTTGATTTCACTGAAAGTAAAAAACAAAAAAGGAGCCACTTGGCTCCCTTTTAGCATAATAAATACGAGACAGGTAACAAGAAACCTTAGATCGCGTCTTCGTCTTCTTCACCAGTACGGATACGAACCACACGCTCAACATCAGTAACAAAGATTTTACCATCACCAATTTTGCCGGTTTGCGCGGTTTCAATGATCGTCTCTACGCATTTATCAGCCACATCTTCCGTTACAACGATTTCGAGCTTCACTTTAGGCAGAAAGTCCACCATGTACTCTGCACCACGGTAAAGCTCGGTGTGACCTTTTTGGCGACCAAAGCCTTTCACTTCAGAGACGGTCATCCCTGTAATGCCAACTTCAGCTAGCGCTTCTCGAACATCATCCAATTTAAATGGCTTGATAATCGCTTCAATTTTTTTCATGTTCATCCCTTAAGCTTCAATCGATTGCGCTTATTATCGTTTAGCGTTTCGCAACATTCAATGTTTGTCTCTGATCCACCAGCGAAAATCCAGATTGAGCAAATTAACATGGCGAATATCGTGAGTTGATAAAACCCCAATGAGGACTGCTCAATGCCCAATCATCCAAGCTTTTTCAGACTCGCGTTTACTTCAAACTTGCGTAGTAAGCCGCTAGATTAGCGATGTCTTCATCAGACAACAGTGAAGCTTGAGCTTGCATAACAGCAGCAAGACCACCTGTTCGCTCTTTGTTTTTATAGGCTTTAATTGAACTGATAATGTATTGCTCGTTTTGCCCTTTCAGGTTTGGGTAACCCGGAATGACAGCAATACCGTCGGCGCCATGACACGCAGCGCATACTCCTGCCTTTGCTTGACCTGCTGTGGCATCTCCCGCAGCTAGAGCCTGCCCACTGAGCATGGTTAGCGCCACCATTGCGCCCATGATTGTTTTCTTCATTGCTTCACCTAATCAATTATTATTTAAGGATTTTTATATTTTATAATCGACATTGTGGCATGAATTTTCATTACCTGCGCCAAATAAGTTCACAATCTTGACCATTAAACGCCTGATCAACGAACAGATCTGCCACAGCAACGACTCGGTCTTGATACATCAAAATCGGAATTTGACGACGCAGCCAGCTTGGCACGTTGTATTCTTGGAACAACTTCTTCAGTTTTCGACTGTGATTACGCGTGGTTGGATGCGCTGATAAGCCTTCCGGATTGAAGGTCACGCGAAGCAATTCTGGCTGACTCGGAAGCGCAATCGTTGCGTTGCTAGAACTCGTCGTTAAGGTCAGCTCCCCTAGCCGCTCTGGAAGCGATAAAACGGTATCGACTTGAATCGTACTTTGCCACTCAGTGACGTCAGCGATTTCCGTTACCCAATAGAGACGATTTCGAAAACGGCGCACTTCACCTTGTTTAAGTTGTAGTTTGGGGTTGGCATCTTGCTGAGCTAATGCGACTTCATTCCAGATAAGATTGAGTTGTACCTGAGTCGGCATACTAGTATTAAGCTTAGCCAGCCACATACGAATCAAGCGCGCACGCGCTAATTCACTGTGCTTAGCCAGTTCTTCAATACTCAAACTTAGATCCGTTTGTAAAGCGCGTTCAAACACCGCGCTCAATAGTTCATCCAATAGCGCTTCTTGTTGAGCACATAAGCTTGCACTGCGCTGAACCGCTTGATGGATACTCGGCCAGCGACCAGACAATTCAGGAATAACACAATGACGAAGAAAGTTACGATCATAACGGGTATCTTGGTTGCTTTCGTCTTCCACCCACTCCAAGCCTAATTTAGTAGCCGCGTCTTCGATGGTCTTCCGCTTGATAGTAAGCAATGGTCGAACTAGGGATCCACTAGAAAACGGCATACTCTCCGCCATCGAAGATAACCCTTTTGGCCCGCTGCCTCGTTTAAGAGCAAGGAGAAAAGTCTCTAGTTGATCATCAGCATGTTGGCCGGTCAACAGTATATCGCCTTCTTGAATGTACTTAGTTAAGGCTTGATAGCGAGCTTCACGAGCAAGAAGTTCAATACTTTCACCATTGCTGATGTCTAAGCTCACTCGCTCAATCGAGCATGATATGCCCACTTGTTTTGCCCAAAGTAAGCATTTATCGGCCCAATCATCGGCATTCGAGCTCAAACCATGGTGCACATACACAGCGTGACACTCTATCGAATGCGCTTGTTGATAGCGACTGAGTAATTCGAGTAAAAGACGTGAATCCACTCCTCCGCTAAACGCCAAGACAACCTTAGTGCCTGATTGATAGTAGCGGCCGAGAACTTGAGCAAAATGCGGGTAAAGCGATTCCATAAGCGATCCGATAGGTACAAAAAAGGGCTGGACTCTCATCCAACCCTTTCTATTTTAACTGTTATCACTTGAGATATCAGCTAACGCTTAATAGCAATCACCGAAATTAACAGTAACCGTAGCTCATTAGGCGCTGGTAACGACGTTCACGTAGCGTCTCTTCATCCAATTGCTCTAGATCTTCTAGTTGACGAAGTAGTGTCGCTTTCATATTCGCTGCCATTTGAACATGATCGCGATGAGCGCCGCCTAGTGGCTCTTCAATGATTTCATCGATCAGTTCAAGCTCTTTAAGACGAGGAGCAGTTAGACCCATCGCTTCTGCAGCTTGCGGTGCTTTGTCAGAATCACGCCATAAGATTGAAGCACAACCTTCAGGAGAGATTACTGAGTACGTAGAGTACTGAAGCATGTTCACGTAGTCGCCCACACCAATTGCTAGTGCGCCGCCTGAACCACCTTCACCAACAACGTTACAGATTACTGGCACTTTAAGACCAGACATCACTTTTAGGTTTTTCGCGATAGCTTCAGATTGACCACGTTCTTCTGCGCCCACACCTGGGTACGCGCCAGCCGTATCGATAAATGTGATGATCGGCATATTGAAACGCTCTGCCATTTCCATCAAGCGTAGCGCTTTGCGGTAGCCTTCTGGTTTTGGCATACCAAAGTTACGTTTCACTTTCTCTTTGGTTTCCCGACCTTTTTGATGACCGATGATCATCACAGGACGGCCTTCAAGGCGAGCCATGCCCCCCACAATCGCTTTGTCGTCTGCAAACGCGCGGTCACCCGCTAATTCATCAAACTCCTCAAAAGCGTGTTGGATGTAATCCAGCGTGTAAGGACGTAGTGGGTGACGAGCCAGTTGAGCTGTTTCCCATGCGCCTAGGTCGCTGAAGGTTTTTTTCTTCAGCTCTAAGCTTTTCTTCTCAAGCTGTTCGATTTCTTTATCCAGGTCAATCGCAGAATCACCACCGTGGCGAGAGACATCACGTAGTGCTTCAATTTTCGCTTCTAGTTCTGCAATTGGCTTTTCAAATTCAAGAAAGTTTAGGCTCATCTATGAATCCTTGTTTACTCAGCGTCTAACATATTGCGCTGAATTTTTAGTTAAATTCGAGTTCTACCTGGCTTTTGCCAAGTAACTGTTTTAAATCGTCGAGTAATGTATCACTTGGCGTTACTCGCCACTCGGTGCCCAATGTTAACCGCGCTCTGGCGTCGGCACGCTGGTAGTATACATTGACGGGTACGGTTCCGGCTTTGTGCGGTTCTAAAATACGGCTGAACTGCTCAAAAAACTGATCGTTGATCTGAGTTGCATCTATCGATACCGACAAACCACGAGCGTATTTCTCGCGCGCACTGCCGAGATCCATAACTTCACGCGCCGACATTTTAAGGCCACCGTTGAAGTCATCAAAGCTGACCTGTCCAGAAACGACCAAAATTCTGTCTTTTTCGAGAAGTTCAGCGTATCGATCCAGTGCATCTGAGAACAACATCACTTCCATACGACCACTTCGGTCATCCAGTGTCATAATACCAATTCGTGTACCACGCTTGGTCGTCATTACACGAGCGGCAATAACCAGGCCGGCCACCGTGACAGATTGGTCGCGACGAGTAGGTGTTGCGTCTTTTAGTCGACAACTGGTGTATTTGTTTAGTTCCTTTACGTAGGCGTTAATTGGGTGCCCTGTCAAATATAGACCTAGGGTATCACGCTCGCCCTCTAACCACACTTTTTCTGGCCAAGGCGGAACCTGCGTATACTTATGCTCTACTTCTTCAGGTGCATCCGTTAGCACACCAAACATATCCGTTTGACCAAACGCCTCAGCTTGGTGATGTTGACTTGCTGCTTTTACCGCATCATTGAGTGACGCCATCATCGCCGCGCGGTGTGGGCCTAGTCGATCCAACGCGCCCGCGTAAATCAGCTTCTCTATCACTCGTTTATTGACGCGTTTTAGATCAACTCGAGCACAGAAATCAAATAGGTCTTTAAAGTGACCACCTTTATTTCTCGCCTCAAGAATCGCATCGATAGGACCTTCACCTACCCCTTTTATCGCACCAATACCGTAAACAATTGCGCCATTTTCATCAACATTAAAGCGATATAGGCCAGAGTTGATGTCTGGTGGCAGCACGGTGAGCTTCATACGGAAACACTCATCGACCAAGCCAACGACTTTTTCCGTGTTATCCATATCGGCTGTCATTACCGCAGCCATAAATTCGGCAGGATAATGTGTTTTCAGCCAAAGAGTCTGATAAGAAACCAATGCATAAGCAGCAGAGTGCGATTTGTTAAAACCATAACCGGCGAACTTCTCTACCAAGTCGAAGATTTTCATCGCCAACTCGCCATCGATACCGTTCTTTATCGCACCTTCTTCAAAGATAGCACGTTGTTTCGCCATCTCTTCTGGCTTTTTCTTACCCATTGCACGACGAAGCATGTCCGCACCACCTAGCGTGTAACCTGCTAAGATCTGCGCAATCTGCATTACCTGCTCTTGGTACAGGATGATGCCGTAGGTTGGATCAAGCGTCTCTTTTAGCGACTCGTGTTGCCACTTTTCATCTGGATAAGAGATCGCTTCTCGACCATGTTTACGGTCGATAAAGTTATCTACCATGCCCGATTGCAAAGGACCCGGACGGAAGAGTGCTACCAATGCGATAATGTCTTCGAAACAGTCTGGCTGAAGTCGCTTGATCAGCTCTTTCATGCCTCGAGATTCAAGCTGGAATACTGCTGTCGTTTCAGAGTTTTGCAACAAACGGAAGGAGGCAGGGTCTTCTAACGGTATGGATTCAATTTGAACCGGTTCTTTACCTTCTCGCTCTAGACGTGGATTAATCAGCCCTAACGCCCAGTCAATAATGGTTAAGGTACGTAAACCCAAGAAGTCAAACTTAACTAGGCCAGCGGTCTCAACATCGTTTTTATCAAATTGAGTAACCGGAAAGTGACCTTCAGCGTCTGCATAAATTGGCGCAAAATCGGTAATTGTTGTAGGTGAAATTACAACACCACCAGCGTGTTTACCGGCGTTTCGCGTACAACCTTCCAAAATATGACACATGTCGATGAGTTCTTTAACTTCCTCATCGGCCTCATACAATTCAGGTAGTGCAGGTTCAGCTTTAAACGCCTTATCTAGCGTCATGCCTGGATCGGGCGGGATCAGCTTTGAAATACGATCAACAAAACCAAATGGATGGCCCAATACGCGGCCAACGTCACGGATTACCGCTTTTGCCGCCATGGTACCAAACGTGATGATCTGAGACACCGCGTCACGACCGTACATTTCCGCAACGTGGTCAATAACCTGGTCACGTTTATCCATACAGAAATCGACGTCGAAATCGGGCATCGAAACACGTTCTGGGTTCAAGAAACGTTCGAACAGCAAATCGTATTCCAGTGGATCCAGATCGGTGATTTTTAGTGCGTAAGCCACCAAAGAACCAGCACCGGAACCACGCCCAGGACCGACAGGAATTCCATTATCTTTTGACCACTGGATGAACTCCATTACGATCAAGAAGTAACCAGGAAATCCCATTTGGTTGATAACATCTAGCTCTATCTGAAGACGTTCATCATATTCAGGGCGGCGACGTTTTCTCTCTTCCTCATCTGGAAATAGGAACTCTAAACGCTCTTCCAACCCCTCTCGGGATTTCATGACTAGGAACTCAGTCTCTTTCATCCCTTCGGTTGGGAAGGCTGGTAGGAAGTACTCCCCTAAGCGCACAGTCACGTTACAACGCTTCGCTATCTCGACACTGTTTTCTAACGCTTCAGGAATATCAGCAAACAGCTCGCACATTTCTTCTTCTGTACGAAGATATTGCTGCGGACTGTAGTTTTTTGGCCTGCGCGGATCTTCTAATGTGTAACCATCGTGAATCGCTACGCGTATTTCATGAGCATCAAATAGGTCTGGACTCAGGAATACAACTTCATTGGTCGCCACTACTGGCAAGTCTTGCTGCTCTGCCAATTCAACTGCAAAGTGAAGATAAGTCTCTTCATCTGGACGACCAGTACGAAGTAACTCAAGATAAAAGCGATCTGGAAAATGCTGTTTATAAAAATCAACACACCCTTGCACTATTTGACGGTTGCCTTTCAAAAGGCCGCGACCAATTTCCCCGCTTTTACCGCCGGATAATACAATCAGGCCTTCAGACATTTCAGCCAACCAGGCTTTATCAATCACCGGGTGGTGTTGAACATGTCCACGTAAGTACGCTTTTGATATCAATAACGTCAGGTTCTTATAACCTACATTATCCGCCGCAAGCAAAGTCACTTGTGTCAGCTCTTCACCAAACTCGTCCGACTGCATTTTAAAGTCAGCACCAATGATCGGTTTAACACCACTGCCATGCGCCGTACCGTAAAACTTCACCAAACCACATAGGTTGGTAAAGTCGGTCAACGCCATTGCGGGCATACCGAGCTCAGCAACTTTCTTTACGATTGGCGGAACTTTGTTGAGGCCATCCACCATCGAGAAGTCACTATGAACACGCAGGTGGATGAATTTGGGATCTGACATTAACAGGTACCGTGTAACTCTATTTTGTTGGGGATTCTAACCTAAAGAGGTTGGGTTTATAACACCAATTAGATCGTTTGATTATTCTATGCCTAACGCTTTTTTTACTGGCTTGAAACTCTTGCGGTGTTCACTGATCACTCCGTGTTGCTCAATCGCTTCAAAGTGCGCTTTAGTTGGGTAACCTTTGTGCTTCGCGAAGCCAAATTGTGGATGAAGTTTATCCAACTCTTCCATCTCTTGGTCACGCACGACTTTGGCAATAATTGAAGCCGCACTGATTTCGGCAACACGTAGATCGCCTTTTACTACAGCTTGAGCATCCATTGGCAGCTCCGGACAACGGTTACCATCAATCAACACCAAATCAGGTTGAACCTGTAACCCCGCCACTGCACGCTGCATCGCAACCATAGTCGCCTGCAAAATATTCAGTTGATCGATTTCTTCAGGAGAACAACGCCCGACCGCCCACGCCAATGCTTTTTCTTTGATTTCAGGAAGCAGCGCCATGCGTTTCTTTTCGGTCAATTTTTTCGAATCGTTCAACCCTTCAATAGGATTGTTAGGATCAAGGATAACCGCAGCGGTGACGACGTCTCCCACCAAAGGGCCACGTCCGACCTCGTCGACTCCGGCCACAAGCTGGTAACCTTGCGGATATTCAAACGGAGGGAGTTCAACTTTGGTTTTGGTCGCTTTTGGTTTAACAGCCATGATAAATCTCTATTTTTCAATCAGTTTTAGAACCGCGTTTGCGGCTTGTTGGTCCGCATCTTTACGAATCCAATGATGCATTTCCGTAAACTTATCTAACATCAGTTTATTGTCGCTTTCCAATAAGCGAGAAACCTCAGTAAACAAATTGTCTGGTGTGCACTCATCTTGTAGATATTCTTTGACGAGCTCATCATCCGCTAAGATATTCGGCAATGACACATACTTCGTTTTCAATAGACGTTTAGCTAAGAAAGCAGTAAATGCATTCACACGATAACCCACCACCATTGGACGCTTGAGAAGCATACACTCCAACGCTACGGTACCAGAGGCCAGCATCACGGCATCGGATGCGGTGATGACGTTGCGTGCGGTGTCATCAACTAACTTGAAGTCCAACTCTGGTGCGAGCTCTTTCCATGCTTGTTCAAACTGCTCACGGCGTTTTTGATTAACAAGCGCGACAACAAACCCCAGTTCTGGAAATTTTTTATGGAGTAACTTGCAGGTTTCAATAAATGGCTCAGAGAGCATTTTTAACTCGCTACCACGACTGCCTGGCAGGACAGCAAGCCACTTTTTATCTTGTTCTAAACCAAGCAACTCACGTGCAGGCGCTTGTTCTGATTCTAGTGGGATGGAATCAGCCAAGGTATGACCAATGAACTCGCAAGGTACATTAAATTTGTCGTAGAACGCTTTCTCAAACGGAAGAAATGCTAGCACCAAGTTCGTTGCCGCTTCTATTTTAAAGATGCGCTTCTGACGCCAAGCCCAAACAGACGGACTCACGTAATGAACGGTTTTAATGCCCGCTTGCTTGAGGTCAAGTTCCAGACGTAAGTTGAAGTCAGGAGCATCGATCCCGATGAAAACATCAGGCGGATTCTGAGTAAAATACTGAACGAGCTCAGCTTTCACTTTAAGAAGTCTCGGTAAGCGACCTAAAACCTCGACTAACCCCATCACCGCAAGCTCTTCCATATCAAACAGAGACTCGCAACCTTGGGCTATCATTTTCGGACCGCCAATGCCTACGAACTCTGCGTCTGGATATTGCTGCTTTACTGCTTTGATAAAGCCTTCACCTAGCGTATCGCCAGACAATTCTCCGGCAATGATGCCAATACGTAATGGTCTTTCCATATCTACTTCGCTATTTTTCCTGTGCGCTATGGATAACGGTTTGCCTTATCCATAAAACACAAAAAGATCGTAACCTCAAATTCGGTCACGATCTTTTTATTTATTGCTTCATTCGCCAATTAACGAATAATGCCACGTTCCGTCGTTTCCAGAATATCTGAGAAACGCTTCACAGCCGGCCACTCTTGAGCCATTTCAGCCAGAATAGGCTTCACTTCTTCTAGCGTCTTACCTGAACGATAGATTTCTTTATACGCTTTTTGCAGCGCACGAATCTCTGGTTTCTCAAAGCCGTTACGCTTCAAGCCAACAAGGTTCAAGCCGAAAGGAGTCGCGTGGTTGCCTTGCGCGAGTACGTAAGCAGGGACATCTTGCACCACTGCTGAGCAGCCGCCAATGTACGCGTAAGCGCCCACTGTACAAAACGGGTGAATCGCAGACAGTGCCATCACACCAGCATAATCATCAACAGTAACGTGACCACCAAGAATCGAGTTATTACCGATATGAGTGTGGTTACCAATAACAACATCATGCGCAACGTGTGCATTCACACACAATAAGTTATCATCACCAATGATCGTGGTTGCTTTGTCCTGCACTGTGCCGCGGTGAACTTGGACCGCTTCACGAATGACGTTACGATCACCGATAACCACAGTTGTGTCTTCACCACCGTATTTTTTGTCTTGGTTTTCTTCGCCAATGACAGCATGCGGGAAAATACGGTTATCTTTGCCAATAGTCGTGTGACCTTTGATCACAACGTGAGACATCACTTCTGTGCCTTCACCAATTTCAACCGTAGAGGTGATGTACGTAAAAGGACCTACTGTTACGTTAGCACCAATTTTGGCGCCCTCTTCTACCACCGCTGCCGGGTGGATTTTAGCGGTTTCATGAATCATATTAAAACTCTCGACGAGCACACTTCAGTTCTGCAGAACATACCACTTCGCCGTCAACTTTTGCTACACCGCTAAATGCAGCAATGCCGCGACGTTCTTTCAGAAATTCTACCTCAATAACCAATTGGTCGCCCGGAACCACTGGTTTACGGAATTTCGCGCCGTCTACGCTTGCAAAGTAGTACAGTTCATTTTCTGTTGGTGCACCAAATGATTTAAATGCAAGTAAGCCTGTTGCCTGAGCCATTGCTTCTAAAATCAAAACACCTGGGAATACTGGTAGTTGAGGAAAGTGACCTGTGAACTGAGGTTCGTTAACCGACACGTTTTTAATCGCGTGAAGGTACTTCTCTTCTTGGAAGTCTATCACTCGGTCGATCAATAAGAATGGGTAGCGATGAGGTAGTAGCTCTTGAATTTCAGAGATGTTCATCGTTTTCTTTTCAGTAGTCAAAGTCGTCTTCCTATATCAATTTTTTGCCGCCAAGATGGCAAACGTGGCAACAGGTCGTAAAGCCGAATCGCTTTGCAATATACTAGCAAAATACGCACCATCTTGGAGTTAAATCTACTTAGAGCGCGTCATTATAGAAGAAAAAGACCCGCATTTCGCGAGTCTTCGTACAGAATATGGAACTAGAGCCTGTTAGCTTTCACGTTAAATACAGAGCGAAAGATAACTTGTTCTAAATTTCTTCTTTCTGTTCCAGCTGTTTTTCAACCGCTTTTAGGCGCTTATTCATCTCATCAATACGGTGAACTCGAGTCGCAGTCTTACGCCACTCTCTGTTCGTTTGTAGTGGAATACCTGATGAGTAAAGGCCTTTTTCTTCGATACTGCGCATTACCATGCCCATACCTGTAATCGCCACACCATCTGCGATAGTGATATGGCCATTCAGAACAGACGCGCCGCCAATCTGGCAGTACTTACCAATTTTTGTACTGCCCGCGACAATAGTACCACCAGGCATCACGGTACCATATCCGATCTGCACGTTGTGCGCGATTTGAAGTTGGTTATCCAGAATGACATTGTCTTCAATGATAGTATCTTCGAGTGCACCGCGGTCAATCGTAGTACAAGCACCAATCTCAACGCGGTTACCGATACGCACCGAACCAAGCTGAGGGATTTTGATCCACTCGCCTTTGTCATTCGCATAACCGAAGCCATCAGAGCCAATGACGGTACCCGATTGAACGAGACAGTCATCACCCAATGACACTTCATGGTAGATAGTGACATTAGCCCAAAGCTTGGTGTTATTCCCTAGCTTGGCGTTCTTACCGATAAAACAACCAGCACCAACACTTACGTTGTCGCCGAGTTCCACGCCCGTTTCAATCACGGCATTAGCGCCGATTGTAACGTTCTCACCCATTTTAACGTCAGCGGCAATCACAGCACTTGGTGCAATATCGTCTGCCGGTTTTGGTGTGGTATCCATCGCTTGGACCACACGAGCAAATGCGACATAAGGGTCCGAAACCACTAGCGCATTTCCAACGCATTGCTCTTTATGCTCAGCCTTTACCATAACAACGGTAGCTTGGCACTCAGAAAGGTGTTTTGCGTATTTTGGGTTAGACAAGAAGGTTACATCACCTTCTTGTGCTTTATCCATTGGGGCAACACGGCTTACAACGAGAGACTCGTCACCAAACAGCTCACCCCCGGTAATTGTCGCCAATTCGGCTAATGTTAATGTCTTCATAACTTCTTATTTTAGAGCTTTAATTACGTCTTCAGAGATATTGTATTCTGGCTTGCCGTACTGCAAAGCAGAGATATCAATCACAAGATCGTAACCATTTTTGTCTGCGACTTTCTTAACTGCATCTTGAATCGTTTTGAAAAGCTTCGCTTTTTCTTCAGCTTCACGACGCGCACTTGCTTTTTCAAGTGCTTGTGCTTTCACTTTGTACTCGCTGTCTAGCTTCGCGATATCGATACGTAGCTTTTCAACTTCGTCTTGACCCAAAAGCTCGCCGTCACGTTGTAGCTTCTCAATCTTTGTTTTAGCTTGTGCTTGGATTGACTTCAGTTCATCAGCTTTGCTTTTGAAGTCTTTCTGCATTTTTTGTAGTACAACTTCACGTTGAGGAAGAGCTTGGAAAACTTGAGCTGTATTTACATAAGCAATTTTCTGTGCCGCTTCTGCCGCATTTGCAAACATTGAAGAGCTCAGTACAAGAAGGCCAATCCCAGCCGCTTTGATCATTTTATTCAAAATATTTTCCTCTTTAGAAAGTTCTACCGATAGTGAATGTGAAGAACTCTTCATCATCGCCATCAAATTTCTTAATTGGTTTCGCTAGTGAGAATACTAGTGGCCCCATTGGAGACATCCACTGCAACGCCGCACCGTAAGAAGAGCGGTAGTTGGTTGGATCTGAGTAATCGTAGTAGTAGTTAGCACCCGAAATGTTGCTATTTTCTCGATAATCAAACTCGGTATCCCAAACACTTGCCATATCAAAGAAGATACTGGTACGAATTTGGTTTTGTACTTCCTCTGATGCGAACGGCGTTGGAACGATCAACTCAATACTTGCTAATGCGACTGCGTTACCACCCACTGAATCATCTGTCGCAATATCTGTACCATTGTTAGAGCCGGATGTATCGCGGTAAACCGCTTTAGGGCCAACAGAGTTTGAGCCAAAGCCACGAAGCGATGTAAAGCCACCTGCGTAGTAGTTTTCGTAGAATGGGAACAAGTTATCGTTACCATCCGTTTGACCGTAACCATTACCGTAACCCAAGCGGCCACGGAACAAGAGGGTAAACTCATGCTTTTTAGTTAATGGTACATACTGGCGAACATCGTACTGCAGTTTAAAGTATTGAACGTCAGAGCCAGGTACGGTCATTTTATAGAATGCACGTTGGTGGTTACCTGCCGTTGGGAAGTAACCACGGTTTAAGTTATTACGTGTCCAAGAGATATTGAAGTCGAAGTCGTTCGTATTCAATGCCCCACTTGAATCTATATTATCTTTTTGCGCTTCTAAGAACTGCTCTACCTGCAAGTAAGGCGATAAGTTACCGATCTTGTTGTGCGTATAACCGACACCGAATTCAAAACGGTTCAACTCATCGAATGGGAAGCCCCACGTTAAGCTCGCGCCATAGCTTTCGTTGGTATAGTCAACGATATTGGCTTCTTTAGCTTCAAATTCGTTATAGAAAACCTTACCACCCAAGCTTACACCGTCTAAGTTCCAGTACGGGTCTCGGTAATCTAGACTGATGTTTTTCTGGTAGTCATTCATCATCGCGTTGATACCAACACGGTTACCGCTACCAATAAAGTTATCTTGTTGCAGGCCAACCTGGAAGCTCACACCCGATTCTGTACCGTAGCCAACACCGAAGTTAACGCTACCAGAGTTCGCTTCTTTGACAGAGTAAACTAGGTCAACTTGATCATCACTACCAGGAACTCGAACCGTCTGTACTTCAACATTTTCAAAGTAGCCCAAACGATTTAGACGAGTTTTACCCGTTTCAATCGATTTCGAGTTCAACCAACTGCCTTCCATCTGACGCATTTCACGACGAAGGACTTCATCTTTGGTTGAGTTGTTACCCGTGAAGCGGATATCACGTACGTAAATACGGTTACCTGGATCGACGTTAACGACCAAAGAAACTTCTTGATTCTCGTCGTCAAACTCAGGAATGGTATTCACTTGTGGATAAGCGTAGCCGGACTCACCAAGCACACGTTTAATACCCTCTTCCATTGAAGTGACCAACGAGCCGTTGTATGTCTCATTGTCTTCAAATGGCACAAGTCTTTCGAACGTCGCTTCCTCACCGATCAAGTCACCACGGAACTTCACGTCCTTAACGGTGTAAACCTCGCCCTCTTCTAGACCAAGAGTAATGTATACCCCTTTCTTGTCAGGAGAGATTGCAACTTGTGTCGAATCAACGTTAAATTTTAAGTAACCACGATCCAGGTAGAATGATTTGAGTGCTTCAATATCACCTGCAAGGACTTGCTTTTGATACTTTTCATCAGAAAGGAAATTCCACCACGGCACATCAACATTCAAGTTAAAACGAGAAAGAAGGTCCTCATCGCTGAAAACTTCATTGCCGATAAAATTGATTTGCTGAATTTTTGCCGACACGCCTTCAGTAAAGACAAACTTTAGGTCAGAACGGTTACGTGGCAGTGGAGTCACCACCGCTTTTACTGTGGCGTTGTATTTACCTACGCTGTAATAAAAGTCTTCTAAGCCTTTTTCAATGTTGCTTAGCGTGGTGCGGTCAAGCGCTTCACCTTCACGAACGCCAGATGCGTTCAGGTTTTCTTGTAGCTGCTCGTCCTTGATTGCTTTGTTACCAGAAAATGAGATGCTGGCAATGGTAGGACGTTCTTTGACTTGAACCATCAGAACGCCGCCGTCACGTAACACTTTCACATCTTCAAAGTTACCAGATGCATACAGTGCACGGATAATCTCTGCAACATCGCCTTGGCCAATGGTATCACCGACACGTACAGGCATTTTCAACAACGCAGCACCCAGTGCTACACGCTGCAATCCATCGATTTCAATATCTTGAACTACGAAGTTCTCTGCTCCATTTGCAGATACACTGGTCGCCAGTAAACTTGCAAATAGAATTCGCTTAATCGCCATACTTGTTCTAATTATTCCTTGCTACTGCTTTTGTCTCTGAACTATCACAGACGAGTAAAATCATTAAATAGCGCTAACGCCATGAGCGAGAAGATGATCGCACCACCAATTCTAAAGCCCATTTCCTGCACTCTCTCAGGAACGGGACGTCGAATGACTGCTTCAATTGCAAAAAACAACAAATGACCGCCATCCAACATTGGTAAAGGAACGAGATTAATAATACCTAGGTTAACACTAATTAGAGCGAGAAAACCTAAAAAGTAGACCAAGCCATAATCAGCCGTCGCACCTGCGCCTTTGGCTATTGATATTGGACCACTCAGATTATTCAGACCAACGTCACCAACAATCAGTTTCTTAAGCATGCTGATTGTCAAGCCAATGACTTGGCCGGTTTTGTCTACCGCCTTACCTACTGACTCGAATACACCAAACTGAAGGTCGAAGCGATAACTTTCTGGCCATTCTGCGACTTTAGGTGCAATACCTGCAAAACCAACGACTTCTTTGTTAGCTAGCTCACGGCTACCAGGCGTCAGCGTTAATGTTTGCTCATAGCCCTGACGCAATACCGTTAATTCAATCGGTGTATCAGGATTAGAGCGAACCGCTTCAACAACCTGCTTCCACTCCGTGACGCGTTGTTCACCAATAGCGACAATCTCATCACCTGGAAGCACACCTGCTTTTTCCGCCGCTCCACTTTGCGAAACCTGTTCGATAACGCGATATACCTCCGGTGTATACGGCGCAAAACCTAACGACTGCATCGCAGACTGAGTTTCAGGGTCGAACTCCCATTCGCGCAGATCGAGAGTTTTCGTTACTTCTGAACCAACTTCATTCGCTGACGTCAGTGTTACTGTCATCAAATCATCGCCAATATGAGAAATCAATCCCATATTTACCGATTCCCAATCCGGAGTTTTGATACCAGATATCGATTTAAGTTCCATTCCTGATTCAATTCCGGCTTCTGCGACGATCGAATTGGGCGTAACTTCACCAATTACTGGCTTAACTGCTGGGATACCAATAAGAAATACGAGCCAATAGGCGAAAATTGCGAAAAGGAAGTTAAAGATAGGGCCTGCCGCAACAATAGAGGTTCGCTTCCATAGCGGCTTCTTATCAAACGCTAAGTGCTTCTCATGTTCTGGCACCTCATCAACACGGCTATCAACCATTTTTACATAGCCGCCGAGAGGGATCATTGAGATGCTGTACTCCGTTCCGTCTTTGCCTACCTTACTCCAGATAGACTTACCGAAACCGATTGAAAACTTTTCAACTTTCACGCCGCAACGGCGAGCAACCCAAAAGTGCCCAAACTCGTGCACAGCGACAAGAATGCCCAGTGCGACGATAAAAGAAATGAGATTCCACAATATACCAGTCATCAGATACGCTCGCGTATGGTTTCTAGGGCAATAGTTCGTGCCATTCTATCTAGCTCTAACAAGCTTTCCAAGCTATTCGCATTCTCAGCTTTGCAGCTTGCATTGATTTTATTCAACACAGACTCATTGATGCGAGCGATATCCGTAAAACCTAGGCTGTTATTTAAAAATGCATCAACAGCGACTTCATTCGCTGCATTCAGTGCCGTTGTTGCATGTTGACCTTCATAACAAGCGTCAATTGCTAGTTTTAAACATGGGTAACGAGCAAAATCAGGTTGCAAAAACGTCAATTCGCCAATTTGCGTGAAGTCTAGTGGCTTAACCCCAGCTTCAACTCTTGATGGGTATGACATAGTCAGTGCAATAGGGGTCGCCATATCCGGCTCACCCATTTGTGCCAAAACCGAACCATCGCGGTATTGAACCATTGAATGAATAACAGACTGCGGATGAATAATAACCTTTAGCTGCTCGCGAGCCGCATTAAACAACCATTTAGCTTCGATATACTCTAAGCCTTTGTTCATCATCGTGGCTGAGTCAACGGAAATCTTTGGTCCCATCGACCAGTTTGGATGGGCGATCGCCTGTTTAGGAGTCACCTTTTCCAGTTCTGCGATGTCAGTGTAACGGAAAGGACCACCAGAACCAGTCAGCAAAATATGAGAAATGCCATGTTCTTGTAAATTACAACGACCTAAATTGGTTTGTACTTGCTGTGGTAAGCACTGGAAAATAGCATTGTGTTCACTATCGACGGGAAGTAGCTCCGCACCAAACTCTTCTACGGCATCAATAAATAACTGGCCTGACATGACCAGTGCTTCTTTATTTGCCAACAATACTCGCTTACCAGCTTTCACAGCAGCCATGGTAGGCAGTAGACCAGCCGCTCCGACAATAGCAGCCATCACACTGTCAACTTCGTCCAATGAAGCAATATGGCATAGAGCATCCACACCACCTAATACTTCGGTGTTTGGCGAAACCAAATGTAACTCAGATTGGAGTTGAATCGCTGCGGCTTTGTCCGCCATTACCGCGTATTTAGGTTGCCACTGACGACATAGCCCGATCATCTTTTCAACGTTGGTGCTTGCCGCTAAGGCAACGACAGAAAACAGCTCTGGGTTTTGTTCGACCACTTTAAGCGTGCTTGCACCAATGGATCCAGTAGCACCAAGAATCGTTAACTTTTGCATGTTGTAAGACCGTTAGAAAGCTCAGGAGCGACAATGCCGCTCCTGATAAATTAGAATACGTAGTAAAGAAGAGCAAAAACTGGGAATGCTGCGGTTAGGCTGTCAATACGATCGAGCACACCGCCATGTCCTGGGATAATGTTGCTGCTGTCTTTAATGCCTGAGACACGCTTGAACATACTTTCCACCAGATCGCCGAGCACTGATATAACAACAGTAACCAACGTAATCAACACCATATGGACAGGACTGGAGAACTGAATATCAAACCAATCAGCAAATGCCCACGCCACAATCAATGCCGTGATAATGCCGCCAATAAGCCCTTCAATGGTTTTATTCGGACTGACATGTGGCGCCATTTTACGTTTGCCTAAGCTTTTGCCTGCAAAGTAAGCACCGCTATCTGCAGCCCATACCAAGAAACAAACGTATAACACGAGCTTTGCTCCGTGGTATGGATCTACCGTAATGTCATGAGCTCTAAGAATAACTACACTCCAAAGGAATGGAATTAATGTCAGAAAACCAAACACATGGCGTAAAACAAAATTATTTTGCCAAGATTTCGTCGTTTTGGGATAAGTAATCGCCATTAAGCTAGCAATAATCCACCAAACAAAACCAAGGCCCAGCACAACATAATGAGGCGTTGCTAAATGGTTGAGGCTATGTGCGTCAGGCGAAATATATAGAAAACTAAGTCCGGTAACAATGACTGCCGGAACGAGGGCAGCAAAGCGAGAGTTGCTTCCTGTAAATTGAGTCCACTCCCAAAAACCTAATAGCGTAATTGCAGTTAAAGCGGCAATAAAGCCCATTAGGGGTAATTTAAAAATGCCTAAAATAACCAGGGGAGCTAAAATTAGTGCTGTTATTATTCTCTGTTTCAAACTAACTAGTCCTTATTGAGCTGCCATCAATGCCTTTATTTGTTCACCTGTAAAGCCAAAACGACGTTCTCGATTGATAAACCAAGTTACAGCTTCAACTAAGCTGTCTTCGTCGAATTCCGGCCAATACTCGGGTGTAAAGTACATTTCTGCATAAGCCATTTGCCACAACATAAAGTTGCTGATGCGACACTCTCCACTGGTACGAATCAAAAGATCCACTTCAGGTAAGTCTGCCATGGTCAAATGCTCAGTGATTAGCTGCTCATTGATATCCTCTACACGAATCTCACCGTTACGTGCTTTTAACGCTAACGTTTTGGCCGCTTCTGTGATGTCCCACTTACCGCCATAATTGGCTGCAATGTTGATCACCATCCCCGTGTTACCTGCCGTTAGATTTTCAGCTTCTACAATCTTCTTTTGTAGACGCTCACTAAATCGACTGGTATCACCGATCACGCGCAACCGTAAATTATTTTTGTGTAGTTTTTTTACTTCACTAGACAGGACCGTGATAAACAGTTCCATCAAAAGACCCACTTCTTCCTCCGGACGACGCCAGTTTTCACTACTAAAAGCAAATAGCGTCATGGCTTTAATGCCAAGCTTTGAAGCAGCAGCCACGGTCTTACGAACGGCATTAACGCCTTTTTTGTGACCAAATACGCGAGGTTTTCCTTTGGACTTAGCCCAACGGCCATTACCGTCCATAATGATGGCAATATGCTTAGGAAGGGAATCAGAGAAGGCTTGAGAATTTTGCATAGGGAGTTAATTGAGTTCCATCAGTTGGATAGACTAACATAAAAAAACGCTGAGCTGTGAGCACAGCGTTTTCCAACAGTGATGTGTGTGGGAGTATTAAACTTCCATCAACTCTTTTTCTTTTGCAGCAAGAACTTCATCGATCTTCTTAACTGCAACGTCAGTTAGTTTTTGAATTTCGTCTTGTGCTTTACGATCTTCATCTTCAGAGATTTCTTTATCTTTTAGAAGCGCTTTTAGATCGTTGTTTGCGTCACGACGGATGTTACGAACAGCAACACGACCACCTTCAGCTTCACCACGAACAATCTTAACTAGGTCTTTACGACGCTCTTCCGTTAGTGGTGGAAGTGGAACACGGATGATAGTACCAGCAGACATAGGATTTAGACCAAGATCAGACGTCATGATCGCTTTTTCTACTTTCGGAGTCAGCTCTTTATCGAAAACAGTGATTGCAAGTGTACGTGCATCTTCAGCAATAACGTTTGCTACTTGGTTTAGAGGTGTTGCTGCACCGTAGTATTCTACAGAAATACCAGATAGTAGGCTTGGGTGTGCACGACCTGTACGAATTTTAGAAAGGTTGTTCTTAAGCGCTTCAACGCTTTTATCCATGCGCTCTTGCGCGTCTTTTTTGATTTCGTTAATCACAGTTTCACCTTAAAAATGTCATCTTTCCTGAAGAAAGCCTAAAACGGTTGAGCAAAGCAAACGCCACCCTAACGCTTTGGGTGGCACCTTGGGACAAGCTTATTCGTTGATTAGCGTGCCTTCTGCTTCGCCCATAACCACGCGACGTAGTGCGCCTGGCTTGTTCATGTTAAATACGCGGATTGGCATTTTGTGGTCACGAGCTAGCGTAAACGCCGCCAAGTCCATCACTTTCAGCTCTTTATCCAGAACTTCTGCGTAAGATAGCTTATCATACAGCTCTGCGTCTGGGTTTGCTACAGGGTCAGCAGTAAATACACCATCAACTTTCGTCGCTTTTAGTACAACATCCGCTTCGATTTCAATACCACGTAGGCAAGCAGCAGAATCCGTTGTAAAGAACGGGTTACCCGTACCAGCAGAGAAGATGACAACACGGCCTTGGCGAAGCTCACGGATCGCATCAGCCCAATTATAGTCGTCACATACGCCTTTTAGAGGTATGGCAGACATAACGCGCGCATTCACGTATGCGCGGTGAAGAGCATCGCGCATCGCTAGGCCATTCATTACTGTAGCAAGCATACCCATGTGGTCACCAACTACGCGGTTCATACCAGCTTCAGCAAGGCCTGCACCACGGAACAAGTTACCGCCACCGATAACTACACCAACCTGAACACCCAGTTCAACCAGTTCTTTAACTTCTTGTGCCATGCGATCAAGGACCGCAGGATCAATACCAAAACCGTCTTCACCTTGAAGAGCTTCACCACTCAGTTTTAATAGAATACGTTGATACGCTGGTTTAGGGTTCGTAGTCATGGAGTTTACCTTCCAAAGAGAGTTGTTGATTAACAGTCATGAATAGACACAAATTCAGTTATGGCTATTCATCACGGCTAATCGTTCACTGCTCATAAAAAGACCGCAGCCAAGGCTACGGTCTAATCTTTATACAGTCTCTAAGGATTAACCTTTTTGAGCTGCAGCAACTTCTTCAGCGAAGCTCATTTCTTCTTTCTTCTCGATACCTTCACCTACTTCTAGGCGAACGAATGTAGAAACTGAAGCGCCTTTTTCTTTCAGCATTTCACCTACAGTTTTCTTAGGTTCCATGATGAAAGCTTGACCTGTTAGAGAGATCTCGCCAGTGAATTTCTTCATGCGGCCAACAACCATCTTCTCAGCGATTTCAGCAGGCTTGCCTTCGTTCATTGCGATTTCAACTTGAACCGCTTTCTCTTTTTCTACTACGTCAGCTGGTACGTCTTCTGGGTTAACGAACTCAGGCTTAGAAGCAGCAACGTGCATTGCAACGTGCTTAAGAGTTTCTGCGTCGCCTTCACCAGCAACAACAACACCGATTTTCTCACCGTGACGGTAAGAAGCAATTGCAGTGCCTTGAACGTATTCTACGCGACGGATAGTGATGTTTTCACCGATTTTAGCTACAAGAGCTACACGTGCGTCTTCGAATTGTGCTTGTAGCTCTTCAACAGTCGCTTTTGAAGCTAGAGCTGCAGCTGCAACTTCTTCTGCGAATGCAGTGAAGTTACCGTCTTTAGCAACGAAGTCAGTTTGGCAGTTAACTTCAAGAAGAACAGCAACGCCGTTTTCTTCTTTGATGATGATTGCGCCTTCAGCTGCAACGTTACCAGCTTTCTTAGCTGCTTTCGCTGCGCCAGATTTACGCATGTTTTCAATTGCTAGTTCGATGTCAGCGTTTGCTTCTACAAGCGCTTTCTTACATTCCATCATGCCAGCGCCAGTACGCTCGCGAAGTTCTTTAACTAGAGCAGCAGTTACAGTTGCCATTCTGTATTCCTCGTTTGATTCGAAATAAGGTAAAAAACAGGGGCCTAACATTGTCGGCCCCCATTGCTAACTATAACTTAGTTTATGCTACACAAAGGTTTCACATAGACCAAGTGTGACACAGAGCCGCTATTATTCAGCTTCTACGAAACCGTCTTTTTCAGCAACTGCAGCTACGTCTTTGTTACGACCTTCAGATACTGCTGAAGCAGCAGCGTTCAGGTATAGCTGTACAGCGCGGATCGCGTCGTCGTTACCTGGGATTACGTAGTCAACGCCGTCTGGGTTAGAGTTAGTATCTACCACAGCGTATACTGGAATACCTAGGTTGTTAGCTTCTTTAATTGCAATGTGTTCGTGATCAGCGTCGATTACGAATAGAGCGTCTGGTAGGCCGCCCATGTCTTTGATACCACCAAGAGATTTCTCTAGCTTCTCCATTTCGCGAGTACGCATTAGAGCTTCTTTCTTAGTTAGTTTGTCAAAAGTACCGTCTTGAGATTGAGTCTCTAGATCTTTTAGACGCTTGATAGACTGACGAACTGTTTTGTAGTTTGTAAGCATACCGCCTAACCAGCGGTTGTTTACGTAAAACTGGTTGCTTGCGATTGCAGCTTCTTTAACAGCTTCAGATGCAGCGCGCTTAGTACCTACGAATAGAACTTTACCTTTCTTCTCGCCAACTTTAGCTAGTTCAGCTAGAGCGTCGTTGAACATTGGTACAGTTTTTTCTAGGTTGATGATATGAACTTTGTTACGAGCGCCAAAGATGAATGGCTTCATTTTTGGGTTCCAGTAACGAGTCTGGTGACCGAAGTGAACACCAGCTTTTAGCATATCGCGCATTGATACAGTTGCCATTTTAAATTCCTCTATGGGGTTAGGCCTCCACATTCCCCATAACTCCGACCAAGCTTCTGCTCAGCACCCCGGAATATGTGACGGAATGTGTGTGATTTAAAGATAAAAGGTTATTCGGATGAAGCTTGCTTCGCCGCTTAGCTTTGCTAAACGAAGAGAACAGTCCTCTATTCCGGCGCGCTTTATACCATATTTTAGCTCACTGTGGCTAGTAAAAATTATTTCTTCACCGTGCCACTTTCTCCTATTTATAAGCAAAACTTTAAACATACGATCGAATTAAGAATGATGCATATTCCTATCTAACTTGGGTTAACGCCCCGATGTCTGATAGAATGCGGCCATTCGCACGTTTACGTGCTTAGGAATAAGTAGAGAAAGCCAATGTCAATCAAGATTAAAACTGCTGAAGAAATAGAACGCATGCGCATTGCGGGCAAACTGGCCGCAGAGATTCTAGAAATGATCGAACCACACATCAAAGTTGGTGTGACGACAGAAGAGTTGAACAAAATCTGTCATGAGTACGCTCTAGAAAAAGGCGCATACTCTGCTCCACTTGATTACCATGGTTTCCCTAAGTCGATTTGTACTTCAATCAACCATATCGTATGCCACGGTATTCCAGCAGAAAAAGACGAAACCGGTAGCAACGGCCAAATGAAGCCAGCGGTACTAAAAGATGGCGACATCTTAAACGTTGATATTACCGTAATCGTTCCAAATGATGAGAATGCGGATCTGAGCGTGCGTCCTCAAGGTTACCATGGTGACACTTCTAAGATGTTCCTAGTCGGTGATGTTTCACCTGCAAACAAACGTCTATGCATGGTTGCTCAAGAAGCACTGTATGTTGGTATGCGTACCGTTAAGCCAGGTTCAACAGTTGGTGACATCGGTACAGCTATCGAGAAGTACATCAAAGAGAACAACAAAAACAACCCTCGCAATAAGTTTTCTATTGTGAAAGACTTCTGTGGCCACGGTATCGGCGATGAGTTCCATGAAGAACCACAAGTGGTTCATTACAAGAACAAAGACCGCCGCGTACTAAAAGAAGGCATGTGCTTTACTATTGAGCCGATGATTAACGCAGGTAAATTTGGTTGTTCTGTTGACGCTCAAGACGATTGGACCGTTTACACAGGCGACGGCAAGAACTCTGCGCAATGGGAACATACCATTGTTGTAACAAAAGAAGGTTGTGAAGTACTGACGCTTCGTAGCGACGATACGATTCCTCGCCTAATGAAAAACGCGTAAAGCTTACGACCACTCGTTGTTTACTATATCCCTGCTTCGGCGGGGATATTTTTTATCTGCCACAAATTTGTTAGATTGTAACTAGATTAGCTTGCACGGATGGCAAATATGACACTTCAGTCCCCTCTTACCTTTTCCGATGAACAAATCAATATCGGAGAACTCAAACAAGAGTTAGAGAAATTTAGCTCCGATCAAAACCAAGAGTTTCTCAATCATCATCCGGTAACAAGCTTGGTTTTAGCCAGGGCAGAATACATGGATCTGCTTCTGAATCGTTTGTGGCAACATTTTGGCTTCAAAGATATTTACAACATTTCCCTAGTTGCCGTGGGTGGCTATGGGCGTGGCGAGCTACATCCGCTCTCCGATATCGATATTTTGATTCTGTCGAACAATAAACTGCCGACCGCGTTAGAAGCAAAAATCAGCGAATTCATTACGCTGTTGTGGGATTTAAAACTCGAGGTCGGACACGCTGTTCGCACCGTTACTGAATGTGCTGAAATTGGTAAAGCCGATCTAACGGTCGCGACAAACCTTCAAGAAGCGCGTCTACTGTGTGGCAGCGAGGATACCTTTCAGGCACTGAAGAAAGTCGTATTATCAGACTCCTTTTGGCCAAGTGAAACGTTTTACCGCGCGAAAATTCAAGAGCAGCGCGAACGCCATGCGCGTTACCATGATACGACCTACAACTTAGAACCAGACATTAAGTCGACCCCTGGCGGGCTGCGCGATATTCATACATTAAGCTGGGTCGCCCGACGTCACTTTGGTGCCACGTCATTGCTGGAAATGAGCCGATACGGATTTTTAACTGACGCAGAATACCGAGAATTGGTTGAATGTCAGGACTTCCTTTGGCGAGTGCGTTTTGCTCTGCACATGGAGCTTCGCCGCTATGACAACCGCTTGACCTTTGCCCATCAAGCACAAGTTGCGGAAAATCTAGGCTACGTCGGTGAAGGCAACCGAGGCGTAGAAATGATGATGAAAGAGTTCTATCGCACACTTCGTCGTGTGGCAGAGCTCAATAAAATGTTACTCAAACTTTTTGATCAAGCGATCATTAATGGTGGTGCGACAGAAAGTGCCAAGATTCTCGATGCCGACTTCCAACGTCGTGGCTCTTTGATTGAAGCGCGGAAACCCGCATTGTTTCAAGCTCGCCCAGAAACTATTCTGGATATGTTCTTACATATCGCGAACGACTCAACCATTGAAGGGGTGAGCCCACCAACACTACGTCAGCTGCGCACCGCGCGCCGTCGACTCAACAAATTTTTGCACACCATTCCTGCTGCGCGTGAAAAATTCATGGCGTTATGTCGTCACCCTAATGCTCTGCATAAAGCATTCAGCCTAATGCACAGATTAGGGGTTATGGCGGCCTATTTACCGCAATGGAGCCAAATTGTTGGTCAAATGCAGTTTGACTTATTCCACGCCTACACGGTTGATGAGCACAGTATTCGCTTACTGAAACACATTAATACCTTTAGTGACCCAGACAATCATGCGAAGCACCCTATTTGTTGTGACGTCTACCCACGGATGCAAAAGAAAGAACTGCTGATTATTGCCGCTATTTTCCACGATATCGGTAAAGGACGTGGCGGCGATCACTCTGTTATAGGCGAAGGTGAGGCTTACGACTTCTGTATTGAGCATGGCTTATCGAAGCCCGAGGCCAAACTTGTCGCTTGGTTGGTAAGACATCATCTATTAATGTCTGTCACCGCACAGCGCCGAGATATTTATGATCCCGATGTCATTACCGAATTTGCCAAAAAAGTCAGAGACGAAGAATCTCTCGATTATCTTGTATGCCTGACAGTTGCAGATATTTGTGCAACCAACCCAGAACTTTGGAATGCTTGGAAACGAACTTTACTTGCGGAGCTGTATTACTCCACACAACGTGCTTTACGCAGAGGCCTAGAGAACCCTGTCGATGTGCGTGAGAGAATTCGTCACAATCAACAAATGGCCTCCGCAATGCTACGCAAAGAGGGGTTTGCCGCGCGCGAAATTGAAGTATTGTGGCAGCGCTTTAAAGCTGACTATTTCCTTCGTCATACCCATACGCAAATCGCGTGGCACTGCGAACACTTACTTCGCATGGAAGATCCGACTAAGCCTTTAGTCTTGATCAGTAAAAAAGCCACTCGTGGCGGCACTGAGGTGTTTGTATATACGAAAGACCAGCCAGCTTTATTTGCGACGGTCGTGGCGGAGTTAGATAGGCGTAATTTTAATGTACACGACGCGCAAATCATGACCAGCAAAGATGGGCACGTGATTGATACTTTTATGGTGCTCGATCAACATGGCGAAGCGATTGATGAGTCTCGTCACGCCGCGGTGATTAAGCACCTCACCCATGTACTAGAGGCGGGCCGACCGACCAAGATTAAAACACGCCGTACTCCGAACAAACTTCAGCACTTTAATGTGAAAACCAAAGTCGACTTCTTACCAACCAAAGGTAAAAAGCACACTTTAATGGAGTTTGTCGCGCTAGACACACCAGGGCTGTTGGCCAAAGTAGGCCGTACGTTTGCTGATTTAAATATCAACCTTCATGGTGCAAAAATCACCACCATTGGTGAGCGAGCAGAAGACTTGTTTATTTTAACCAGTGATGCAGGGGGAAGATTAAGTGAAGAACAGCAAGATGAGCTAAGAGAGAGATTGATCGAAAAGTTATCTGATGAGGTCGCTGCTTAGATCAAACCTGCCAATCTTTTCGGTTCAGGGCGAGAGCGATCTTGCCCACAAGTTAAGCATTTTGGCTAAATATCAGCTATCTAGCTCATACATAGGCTGCTACAGTTATATCAATATCAATTCGATGTAATAGAGGTAGCCTATGTATCCCCACCTCACTGGTTTGGGTATTCACGACCCTAAGCAGATTGAACGTTATTCCCTACGCCAAGAAGCACACAAAGACGTGCTCAAGATCTATTTCCACAAGCAAAAAGGCGAGCTGTTCGCCAAAAGCGTTAAATTCAAATACCCGCGCCAAATCAAAAATGTTCTTGTGGACAGTGGCAGTCACAAATATAAAGAAGTAACGGAAATCAACCGTAACCTCACATTGGTCATTGATGAACTGAATAAAATCACTAAGCCAACGAAACAACCTGAGGTTGATGTAAAAGAGAAAATTCTCTCAGACCTTCGTCATTTAGAAAAAGTCGTTTCGAGCAAGATCGCAGAGATCGAAGCAGATCTCGAAAAACTAAAGTAAAACGTTAAGTCTTAAATACTAAAAAAGGGTTAGCATTGATGCTAACCCTTTTTATTTGTACTCAATCATTATCTAGATCTAACTAATCCCATTATCGATTGATCATCGATTCATCCCACTCAAATCGAGTAAACAATTGCTGCCAAGTCTCATCAATATTGGCCGTCATGACAATCTCTTGATCGGTAAATGGATGGACAAACCGTAACTCTGAAGCGTGCAGTAGCAAACGATGAGAATCAAACTCTGTGCGATACAGCTTGTTGTGCTTGCCATCTCCGTGCGTTGTATCACCCACAATAGGATGACGTAGATGCGCCATATGACGACGAAGTTGGTGCTTACGCCCCGTTTTAGGTTTCATCTCAACTAAGCAATAACGCGTTGTAGGAAATTTACCCGTCGAATAGGGAACTTCCACTTTAGCCAACGGTTTATATTCCGTCACCGCTTCTTGCGCTTCTTTTTCTTGTGAAGCGAACTTATCCGCAATCTTGTCTAACTCGACTTTGAGTGCGTAATCCAAGACGCCCTCTTCCTCAATCCAACCGCGTACTATCGCGTGGTATGTCTTTTCCATTTTATGTTCAGCAAACATCGGCATGACTTGTGATGCGACTTCACTCGACAACGCAAACACGAGCACACCAGATGTTGGACGATCCAGACGATGCAATGGGAACACATGCTGACCAATTTGGTCGCGCAAAGTTTGCATGACAAACTGAGTTTCGTGTTTATCTAACCAACTGCGATGCACTAACATGCCTGCAGGCTTGTTGACCGCTACAAAATATTCATCCTGATAAACGATCTCCAGTTCCACTGGTTCTGAAGATCGCGCTATTTCTTGTTCTAACATTTGGTTACTTACATAGTTCATCAATGGTTCGGATTGTAACAAGCAGCTCTGCGAACTGCGGTTCCTGCTTCCACGCTTCTGAAAAATAGGGCTCGAGAGAAAACCCTCTTGGCAATGGTTGGTTGTTTTCCACTAGCACGTGCATTCTGTCTATAAAGATCCACTGCAACCACTCATGAGGATGCAACGTATCAATCGCAAATGGCTCCACGCTTTGTAAGGCTTGCTCTGAAGGCCTAGTGTGTTGCCACAACTTATGTTCTTTAAGCTGCGTTTCAAGTTGGTGAAGTAAGTCGACCAATTGAGTATTTGTTACCATTAATTCTATCTCGAACCTTGAATTAGCCGAGAATGATACCATTTCTTGTGAAAAGAACGTTAGGACGTCGTATTTAATGGAAAACATTCAAACCCTCACTCAACTGTTGAACAACAGCCGCTGTGATTATCAAATCTTCGATCTTGGTCGTCGTATCAAAACCATCGCTAAGAAAGAGTTTGCCGATGTAGAAAAAGGTCAAGCACCGTACCCGTTCCCAATGCAGCGTAGAGCACACCTTGCCATCGCTTATTGGAATGAACAAAAGCAACCTTGGATTTGGTTTCTAAAGTTTGAATTGGACGAGCGCGGTTTGTTAAAGCAAGCGGATATCGGTAATTTCATTAAATACGTAGTGGAAGCCATGGGAACACGCCTCAATGATGATATCTCTGAAGAGCAACAGCAAAAGCTGTCTAATAACCCATACACTTTCAAACCTTCCGAAGATAAAATGGCCGTGTTTCATAGCCAGGTCCGCGCGAACCTCGATCTTCCTACCAGCCAATATTACGAGCACACTCAACATTACTTTTCAGGCGGTTTAGGCTGGGACAATTGGCAAACCGTAGGTCTGCAAGGGATCACCGACATGGCCGCTCGTTTGGACAAAGAGCAAAACGGGGTAATGATACGCAAAGCGTTGAACCACCTACCGAATGAGCCACTTTATGCTCTGTTGGGTGCGCTTGAGCATGTAGAGTTACAAGAGCGTTTAGCAGAACGTATCGCCGAAAAAGCACAACAAGAAATCGCAAGTAGCGAACCGGATCTCTTCCTACTTTCAGCACTTATCCGAGCTTTGGCTGGCGCACCAACAGTCATTGCCTCGCCAGTGTTAGAAGCGATATTAAAAAGCCCTCGTTTAAGCCATCAGGAAGTACTGATTGGCGTGGCTGGCCGAGCTTGGCACTTACTAGCCAATGAAAAGGTAGCAGAACAGTTTTTGCTGCGTTTAGCTCAAACCGGTAATCAAGCTCTATTTAATCAGTTATTTGCCGATTTAGTGATGCTACCTGAGTTAAGAGTGGTGTTATTGCCCCTGTTACATTCAAATCCATCTGAAGAACTAGCAAAGGCGCTAGTAAGCTTACAACAAGCAACAAAGGGATAATAAAGGTTCAGGGATGATTGGTGATCTTTTAGCAATTTTAGGGCTATGCTTTTTCTGTTATCTGTTTTGGCAACAACGTCGTCAAGCCGAACTCGCAAAAGTGGCAATCACGCGTAAATGTGAGCAATTGGATCTCCAATTAATCAGCATCGCCTTTGGTGCCCATAAACTAAAAACGCCAGACGGAGTCTGGCGTTGGCATACGGTGTATCAATTTGAGTTTTCATCGCTTGGTGACGATTGCTACCAAGGAGAGCTAACTATGGTCGGTTTCAGGCCGCAGAACTTTCACCTACCACCGCATCGCTTGTAAATTCCATTTCAAAGTAAGGACCATATAGATCCTTACTTTCTTTTGTTTCAACAAATCCCAGTTTTTTCAGCACCGCCATAGAAGCTTGATGGTTGCTATTCACGTTAGCTTTCACCTTATGTAGCCCCAGCTCACGGCACGCCTTGGGGAAAAACGCTTTTAGAGCTTCTGTCGCTAACCCTTTACCCCAATAAGATTTATCAAAAATAAACCCTAACTCAGGCTCGGAATCGAGATGGGAAATGAACACGTGCCCCATATAGTCACGACTGGTGCTCTCTAGCACCGCCATACTATAAATATTTTCATCATCCAGTATTTTCTCAAACATCTGTTTGGCAGACGCGACAGTATACGGACCGTTCATTTCAGCACGGTTTTTCGCACAGCAATTCAGCATGACGAACTCTAGTTGCAACGACTCATTGTAGGGTAGAAGAAGCATTCTTCTGGTTACTATGGCCACATCTGTTCCTTGATTACAACAAACTTTATTTATCCGCAGATCGCAAACTCGATGAGCTTGAATATGCTCAATAACTGCGGGGCATAACACCTTGTAGAGAAGCCGAAAGTTAAACCAACTGATTGGAAAGGATATTGATCTGGATTGTTTTTTATTAAGTGTTATTAGGAATTTATAAATTTTGTGACACTGATATACCTAAGTCACCTCGAGGTGCTTAATTCAACGAGAACGACTAGGTATCTTTTTATATAAGAAAGACCCCGACACATAAGTATCGGGGTCATGGTCTTACTCGCAGCAGTCCGGCTACTAAAAGTGCTCCATGCATCATCCATAATAGTGGCTGATTCCGTCAGCTTATTCCTTACGTCGCCGTCCTAGCGGTGTCCTTATCATCCTGATAGCTAACATTCCCCGTTAGCACACATCACTTGTTCCTTGAGCGGTGTCCCTTGCATCTTCCTGACGCTGTCCATAACCTCTATCCTAGAGGGGTCCATTGTCTATCCTTAGTCATCAACATCCTATTAATGATAGTGTCCTTACAATGTCCTACGCTCCATGCTTGATTAATCATCCTGACCAACCAAATCGTCTTCCTGACGATAACCAAATCCTTGGTGCTTTCCTGTTCCATGTCTGCTTCCTGCTGACAACTCTCAATTTACGCCTTTCCTAAAAATTGACAATCTATACTAGATAAATATTTATACGCCACATTGGTTAAATAGTTGTTAAATCATTATTTATCAATAACTTGATGTTTGTAATTTCTATTTTTCCGCTCACGAAATCGTTTTCTCTCACAACCCATGTAAGAGATCTCTCACACCACACATTCCAAATTGCTATTCGCCAAATTAGGGGACTCAACGTATGATGATAGATATATCGTTGTTAAGGATTAAAAATGTTAACTCAAGACGTTACTAAAGAATTAGAAGCGGTAATGGAACAACTGCAACAACAAGGAAAAGAACCAACCGTAGCGTTAGTAAAAGCACGCTTGAAAACGCCCGTCCCAATGCCTGCATTAATCACCGCAATAAAAAGTTGGAAAAGTGCTCAGCGTGTTCCCAAGGTTGAAGTCGCAGCGCAAGCGCATACCGATAATGATCGTCTTGCAGCGCTAGAAAGCACGGTGAAAAAACTAGTCGCTCGCATTGAAGAGCTAGAAGCCAAGCTAAGTGAGAAGTCATCATGAAGTTATGGGTAGATGCAGACGCGTGTCCGAAAGTCATCCGCGAAACCATTGTGCGTGCCGCCGAACGCACGGGGATTGAATGTACGTTTGTCGCCAACCACGTTGTCCCGGTGCCCAAAAGAGACAACATCCACTCGCTGCAAGTTCCAGCTGGATTTGACATCGCTGACAACGAAATCGTTAAGCGTGTGGAGGCCAACGATTTGGTGATCACATCAGATATTCCGCTTGCAGATGAAGTCATCTCTAAAGGCGCTCAAGCCCTCAGTTCACGTGGCGAGCTTTATACGAAAGACACCATCAAAGCACGTCTAAATATCCGCGACTTCATGGAAACCATGCGTTCAAGCGGAATTCAGACTGGTGGTCCCGCTGCGCTTTCCCAAACCGATCGCCGCGAATTTGCGAACCATTTAGATCGTATTTTGGCTAAATTTAAGAAGTAATCCTCACTCTATTCATATTGAGCCAGCAAATCAAAGCCTGGCTCATTACTGAAAATTCATTTTCAGTATTGCACCCAAAGCGTGCTCTTACTCCCATTTGTTTTGTTCTGTTTATTTTTCATCTCGCTCGCCATAGCTTCAATATGCAACGTGGTTTATTTTGAACGACGTTTTTAATAAATGTATAGAGAATAATGGGCTTTAACATCGTTTCCAGTGGAAGCTACCTGCCAACGAATCAATGGTCAGATCGAGAGATGGATCGCTTCCTAAAATTGGCGCCTGGGACCTGCCGAAATAAATTCGACGTTGAATATCGTCATGTAGCCAATACAAAAGAGACCGCTATTTATATGGCGGTGCAGGCGATAGAGCAGTGTTTAGGAAACATATATACCTTGGGCTCCATTGATCTCCTTATCTACGCCAGCGGCACTCACCACCAGTCTCTGCCCTACGACGCCTCAGCGGTTCTCGCCGCGTTAGACGCTCCAACATGGCTAGAAAGTTTTGATTTGAACAGCACCTGTTTATCATTTCTTTCTGCGCTTGATCTTGCTCAGAGTCTATTCTTCGCAAAACGATACCGTCGGATTCTCATTGTCACCAGCGAACTCGCTACTGGCATCACACTGAATCGAAATTTTACGCTCAAACCAGAAGTTGCAACCCTATTCGCAGACGGTGCCGCCGCATTTTTGCTCGAAGAACACAACGGTGATGGATTGCTCACCAGTCACTTTGAAACGCATCATACCGGGTATTCATTTTGTCAAATTAAGGGCGGAGGTAGTCATGTCAACCCTCACACCTCAGAGCATCAAGCCTATTTAAAAAGCTGCCAGTTTGAGATGGAGGGCAAAGCACTCTTTAAACATGTGCGTAAAACCTTACCGGCGTTTCTAAAAAAAGGCTTTGACGCCTCTCCGGTAACACTCAGCGATATTGATTATTTTCTTCCGCATCAAGCCAGTGCGCACGGATTAAAAAAACTGCCATCACTCACCGGGTTACCAACCGAGAAAACAGTTAATCACTTTTCGACTTTGGGAAACCAAGTCGCCGCCTCACTCCCGATTAACTTACACTGGCTGCGTAATCAGCCAGAAACAGCAGGAAAACATGTGTTATTAGCTGGTACCGCTGCCGGGTTATCACTAGGGATGGGTGTGTTAAAACTATGAAGATATTAGTCACTGGTGGCAGTGGGATGTTGGGTAGCGCAATTCTAAGAATGTTTCACCAGCAACATGAACTGCATTTTACAGCGCGAAATACAGTCATCGCTAAACAACTCGCTGAGCAATTCGATGTTATCCCACATTTAGTCGATTTGAGAGACCACTCTGCTGTTCATGCGATATGCCAAGACATGGATGCAATCATCCATTGTGCCGCTCTCTCAAGCCCATGGGGCAAGTGGGAAGCGTTTTATCAAGCCAATGTAGATGCCACCAAAAACCTCGTCAATGCGGCTAATACGCATCAAATATCGCGTTTTATTCATATTTCCTCCACCAGCGTCTATTTTGACCACCAAGACCGTTGGAATATTAGAGAAACCGACGCCATTGCTTCACACTGGTGTAATGATTACGCACACACCAAATACCTATCTGAACTTGAAGCCGTAAAAGGCCAAAGCAAAGCGATCATTTTAAGACCGCGTGGCATTTTTGGCCCCAACGATCGCGCGATCATCCCAAGAGTGCTTAAGGCGATCAAAAACAACACTCTGCTTCTGCCATCGGGTAGAAACCCAGTGGTTGATCTGACCTATGTCGACAACGTTGCCCATGCGGCGATGCTCGCTTGCACTCAGGCAGACCAACTTCAGCATGGTGATGTCTTCAATATTTCCAACAACGAACCAATGCCAATTGAGACTGTTCTACAAGCTTTATGTGTGGGGTTGAACCTAAAAGTAACGTTACAATCATTACCATACGGTGTGGTATCACCATTATTAAAGCTCAGTGAGCAAATACGAAGGCGCTTACCACATCAGCCAGAGCCAAGGCTCACTTCATACAGCGCAGGATTGTTTAACTATCATCAAACTCTGGATATCAGCAAGGCGATAAAAAACCTGAATTACCAACCGCTTTTTTCAATTCAAGAAGGAATACAGCAGTATGCAAACTGGTCTAAAAATAAAAATCTTTGAGGCTGGACACTGCGTACACCCAGGCTTTGTTGTCAAACCAGGCTCTGGTATCAAGCCTAGAGCATTTCCTGCAGCCGTTGGGTTAATTCAGCACCCGACACAAGGCAACATCCTGTTTGATACGGGATATCACGAGCATTTTTTTAGCGCGACTCGTCCCTTCCCTGAACGTTTTTATGCTTGGACAACACCTTGCCGCTATCAACAAGAACATGGGATTGTTGCGCAGTTAGCAAAAGAAAATCTCAAACCTCATGATATTGAGCATTTAGTGCTCTCCCATTTTCACGCTGATCACATTGCCGCCGTGTCTGAGTTTTCTCACTCTCAATTGCATTGCCAACAAAAAGGGGTAGATGCGATTACTAAAAGTGGTCGAATTGGAGGCGTAAAAAAAGGCTACCTAAAAGCTCTGCTCCCTCCACAACTAGAATCTAACTTCATCATTCATGGTGATTTTTCTGTGCCAATCAGCCAAATTCTTCCTCAGTGCCAAGGGGTTAACTTGCTCTGTAAAGACATGTTCGACGATGGACTTATTTATATGGTTAGCTTGCCAGGCCATGCAGCTGGCCAAGTGGGCCTATTAGTTAAAAGAGAACGAGGTTGGCTGTTCTTACTCGCCGATGCATGTTGGTTAATTGAGAGCTTGAGTGAAAATATCGATCAGCATTGGCTGGCGAACATGCTTTGCGATGACACAAAGGCCTATAAAAACACCCTCTCCGAATTGAGAAGTTGCTACCAACAAACCCACCACTTTGTTCGCTTCGTGCCTTCACATTGTCAGGAAACTATCCAGCAGCTAATCAAAGAAGGATGGATGAAGTGAGAACGCTTATCTCAGAATTCTGGCGAACCCGCTACCGCCCTTTCGGTTCAAGGGAACAAGTCGAAGCGTGGCAGCAACAACATTTAACGCAACACCTGGATTGGGTATGCTGTCATTCACCGTATTACCGCTCTTTTCAAGGTGCACCACTCAGTGATTTCCCTATCATGAATAAGCAAACCATGATGGAGAACCTTTCAGAGTTAAATACGAAGGGCTTAGATGCTGAACAGTTAATGCAGCAGGCACTCAAAGCAGAGCAGTCACGCAACTTTGCCGCTTCGAAAGTTGGCGATGTTACGGTTGGGCTTTCTTCGGGCACATCAGGCATGCGCGGGTTGTTTCTTGCTGACAAGCAGGAAACACAACTGTGGGCCGGCAATATATTGGCTCGCCTTTTGCCCAACCTATGGCAAAAGCACCGAATTGCACTAGCCTTGCGAGCCAACAGCCCACTGTATAAATCCATCGCGAAAGGGCCTGTCACATTCTTTTATGCCGATTTAACCAAACCTTACCAAGAATGGATAAAAGAGTTGGATGAGTTCCAACCCACGCTTTTGGTTGGTAGTGCGCAAGCTCTTCAGCTCTGCGCCCATTTCAGCGGTCAATTTGGTCAACCCGCAATTCAACCACAACGGATCATTTCTGGGGCAGAGGTTCTAACCGAGAGTGACCGTCACTATATTTCTCAACGGTTCGACAGCGAACTCCATGAAGTCTATCAATGTACTGAAGGTTTTCTTGCATGTACTGATCAGCATGGACAAATGCGCTGGAATCAAGATGTTGTTTACATCCAAAAACATTGGCTGAATACCGAACGTACTCATTACAGCCCAATCATTACCGATTTTCGTCGTAAAACTCAGCCAATTATTCGTTATCAGCTCGACGATATTATTGAGAATAAACAGGATAATGGCGTATTTGAACCTCTTGGCGCAATTGCCGGACGATGTGGTGATCGCCTCACGCTAAACGCAAACCACGTCCCAGTGACGGTGTTACCAGATCTCATCTACCGCGCTATAACACTATCTGCCAAAGGTCGCGTGGATTACCGAGTCACCCAAACAGGGTCACAAACCATTCAAATTGAAGCGGATGTTCACCACCATCGGGTTATACATCAAGCCTTGATAAAGTTGTTTGACCAATTGCGGCTTGATCCTGTCAGATTTAGTTACCGCCCTGCGCCTATTTGGACGCCAATGAATAAACAACGACGTGTGGTGAACATATGCGGGTCTTAATCACCGGAGCCCGGGCACCAGTTGCACTAGAGTGGGCAACCATGTGTATGCATCATGGGCATGAAGTAATTCTCACCGATTCGCTAAAAAAGCCTATGGGATCATTTTTGCGAGGCATCGAGTCTTATATACCCACCGCTTCACCTCGATTTGCGTTTCCCACCTACCAACAGCAGATCCTAAAAATCATTACTCAGATGCGTATTGGTATGGTGATACCCACTTGTGAAGAAGTGTATTACTTGGCTCATGTTGCCAAGCAATGCACAGAAGTAGATTTTTTTCTGCCCAATGTGGGACTACTCAATGCCCTACACAACAAGTTGACCGTCTTTGAACAGCTTCAAGGCTTGCCAGAAATTACACTTCCAAAAACTCGTTTGGTCGCTGATAAAAGTGAGGTTGAAACTAATGAAAGAACCGTTCTAAAACCAGTTTACTCTCGGTTTGGCGGGCAAGTAATAAGAGATGTGACAACTCAGTCTATTTCTGCCGTCACGATATCGCCACTTTATCCTTGGGTTCAGCAACAAAAAATCCATGGGACTCCGGTGTGTAACTATGCGATTTTTGAACATGGTGACCTTAAAGCACACCAAGCTTATGTGCCGAAATACTGTGTAAACGGCTCGGCCGCCAGTGCTTTTCAGCCGATCTCATGCGAACGACTAGATACATTTATCGCCGCTTTTGGTAAACGTCATACTTATCATGGGCAAGTTTCGTTTGACTTCATCCAATCACAAAATGAACTCTACGTGATTGAATGTAACCCAAGAGCCACCAGTGGTTTGCACCTACTCTCGTCTCGATGCAACCAACTGCTTCCTAATATGGAGTTTACCAGTCCTTCCAAGCAGCGATTGCATCATTTAGGTCCAATAACACTCATCGCTGAAGGTGGATTATCCCTATTTAAGGCTCGAACTTGGCAAGATTGGTGGTCTGGAGTGAATGTAATGCAACAGCATAACTTGCCGGTAGGGAGCCAAATCCGGAGTATGTTTGAATTACTCCGGCTAGCTAGGCAGAACAAGGCAAAATGGAGCGCCGCTTCTACCGTTGATATTGAGTGGAATGGAGAAGCGTTGCGATCATGACACTTTCCTCTCAAGAATGGCATCAAATCTTTATCACTCTTATGCAATCGAATCCTATTGATGAATGCACAGCAAGCTTTGGTTGCTACTATATCGATGATGTTGCCATTCCCTACTCCGTAACACCAAAAATACCAAACAACTGTTATGCTGTGTCCCCTATGACACTGCTTAGTGGCTACGCCGAAGAAGAGCTTCACAAAGTCAAAAATGTGGCTGTTCGATGGGTATGTAAGCTACTTATTAATATGACTAAACCAATCTTATCATTGGCTGGATTGGATCAAGTCCAAACGCTCAACAATCAGTGCTTGTCCACCAATATGTATAGCGAACAATGGGAATCCTTAAACCTTGATGAACTGCGTCGCGTGGCACTCGATCAATACCCCACCTTTCCCTTGGTGCTTCGCTCCCTCAACCAACTTCAGCACTCACACTTAATTCAGCGATTAGAACAACAACAATGGCAAAGCTTAGTAACGCGACAAGTGTATTTACTTGAGGATTGGCAAGCATTCAGCTTCAACCGAGATTTAACGAAAGACTTCAAGCTGTTTAATGATAAAGATTGGCAGTTTAAGCCACTGGCTACTGATGAAGAGTTTCAGCGTGCCAAAGCGTTATATGACATGCTTTACCTTGATAAATACAGCCGGAATAACATCCAGTTTTCAACCCAATATTTAAAACAGGCTAGCCAGAATAACTTAGTGCATTTAGTGGGACTGTTTTATCAAGAAGAGATGCTGGCTACGTTAGGCATAGTAGAAATTGATAACGACATGACTTGCCCAATTTTTGGCTACGATACCAATAAGCCGCAGAGTTTTGCGCTGTATAGAAGAATATCTGCTTATACCATCCGCCACGCAATGATATGCCAGCGTCGCTTTAATATGAGCTCAGGGGCTCCAGCTTTTAAACGCAACCGAAAAGCCCAGCCAGAAATTGAATTTAGCTATGTTTATATTGCGCACTTACCTTGGTACAAACGCGTAATTTGGCAAAGCTTGTGCTGGCTCACTCAGCACTTTTATCGCCCTTTGTTGATGCGTTTTCAGCTATAAATCGACATCTATAATCAGGCAAGCCTGCGTGCACAGTCTCAATCGATAAAAAAGCCTGCGACGTTCGCAGGCTTTTTATAATGGAGCTGTGTGAGGTAACCGTTTTTTACGGTGTGTAGTATGTTGCTGCGCCAGGGCCTACTGGTAAACCAAATACGAATACCCATAGGTAGAACAGCACACTCCAACCAACAATGAAGCAGATTGAGTAAGGTAGCATGGTCGCGATCAGCGTACCGATACCTAAGTTCTTCATGTAACGAGTTGCTACCGCAAGAATCAAACCAAAGTAGCTCATCATTGGAGTAATGATGTTTGTCGTCGAGTCACCAATTCGGTAAGCAGCCTGAATCGTTTCCGGTGCATAACCAACAAGCATCAACATAGGAACAAAAATCGGTGCCGTTACTGCCCACTGTGCCGATGCCGAACCAATCATTAGGTTGATAAAGCCACACATCAGAATGAAGGCAAAGAACAACATCGGGCCAGTTAAACCAATTTCTTGCAGGAAGCTGGCACCAGCAACCGCAAATACCTGACCGAAGTTAGTCCATTTAAAGAAAGCAACGAACTGAGCAGCAAAGAAAACCAATACAATGTACATGCCCATAGAAGACATAGATTTCGCCATTGCATCAATCACATCGCGATCCGTCTTCATCGTGCCAACAACTTTACCAAACACAAAGCCTGGGATAGCAAAGAACACAAAGATGAATGCCACGATACTTTTCAGGAATGGAGAGCCTGCAATTGTACCTGCATCAGAACGTAAGATGCCGTCTGCTGGAACAACCGTCCAAGCAAGCAACGCAGAAACAACCAGTACAGCAACACCTGCTAGTTTTAGGCCTTTCTTCTCAATGTCTGTCAAGCCGCCCATTTTGTCGTTCGACAAATCTTCTGAGGCTTCTTCTTCACTGTATTTGCCAAGCTTTGGCTCAACAATTTTTTCAGTAACAAACGCACCAGTGATTGCAATGAAGAACGTCGAAACAAACATGAAGTACCAGTTAACTTCTGGACCAACAGTGTAAGTTGGGTCAATCATTTGCGCTGCTGTTTCAGTAATACCTGACAGTAGCGGGTCAACCGTACCGATAAGTAGGTTTGCTGAATAACCACCGGATACGCCAGCGAATGCCGCAGCGAGGCCTGCAAGTGGGTGACGACCTAGAGAATGGAACAGCATTGCTGCCAGTGGAATAAGTACCACATACCCCAGCTCTGAGGCCGTGTTTGAAATGATACCAGCGAAAACAACAGTCACTGTTACCATGCGTTGAGATGCGCCCATGACCAAGCCACGCATAGCTGCAGATAGCAAACCAGAATACTCAGCAATAGCAACACCCAACATCGCAACCAAAACCGTGCCTAAAGGCGCAAAGCCAACAAAGTTTTTCACTAAATTGGTAACGATAAGTTCGAGTCCATCAGCGTTAAGTAAGCTGACGACATGAATCATGCCATCTGCGGCACGACCTTTTGCGCCCTCAGGACGAGGGTCTACAACGGAAACTTCGAAGTATCCTGCAATGCCCGACATCACCAGAATGGCTAAACAGAAAATGGCAAATAGTGTGATCGGGTGAGGTAATAAGTTCCCCAAATATTCGACAGTATCCAAAAAGCGCGTAAACAGCGGCTTCTTAGGCGAGTTTTGTTTAATTGAATCAGATGAACTCATCTGTTCCCTCCTTGTTTTTATTCCTGTGCAAATGTGACAAAAATGTCAAAAAAGCGAGCGAAGGGTACTTGAGTAGAAGGTTAAAGAAAAGCCCTAAATGTTACAAACTGTGACCATTAGAGAGTTTTATAACCAATAATAAACAAAAACGTAGACATTTCATCCATGTAAAACAGTTAAGTCAAAATTATCAATTAAACAAAACCATAAGCCAGAAATATGCAGAACGATTACTTCTGCACTGCTTTAAACCTCGGATTCGCCTTACAAATGACATATAGACGCCCTCTTCGTTTTACGACCTGGCAATCCGGATGACGACTTTTTGCACTTTTTAATGATTTTACTACCTTCATGATTTATTCCTTTTCGCTCTTAAATTGACCAAAACGACGGTTGAAGTTCGCAATACGACCTTCTGTTTGAACCACTCGCTGTTTACCGGTGTAGTACGGATGGGATGCTGACGACACATCTAACGTAAAGTAAGGGTAGGTTTTGCCATCTTTCCATTCGATGGTTCTCTCTGTTTTCAACGTAGAACCAACAACGAAGTATTCATCTACGCTGGTATCGTGGAACACCACTGGACGATATTCAGGGTGGATTCCTGGTTTCATAATACTTTTCCTCTCAATTAAAATGTTATGTTATAACGTTTTAATTAGTAATCATTATCAACAAGAAAAGCAAGAGAAATTTGTGATACTTTTCATCTCAATGAATTCTTAAAGATGTCCACCATGTATTCCATTGAACCCATCGGTGTCATTGAGACACCGTACAAAGAAAAGTTTGCAGTACCGCGCCAGCCTCGCTTAGTACCAACAGCGAAAGCACGCGTAAAACTGTTAGGCGCAGCGAATAGCCCTGAAGCAGTGCGTGGGCTAGAACAGTTCTCTCACGTTTGGCTGTTATTTTTGTTTGATCAAAATCTGGAAGCAGGTTGGAAGCCAACCGTCCGTCCACCACGACTAGGCGGCAATGAACGAATAGGTGTCTTTGCCTCACGCTCGACTTTCCGCCCAAACGGAATCGGAATGTCAGCCGTTGAAGTGAAAGGAGTCACTAAGCAAGGCGATCAAATCTATCTTGATTTAGGCAGCGTTGATCTCGTTGATGGGACACCGATTGTAGATATTAAGCCTTATATCCCCTATTCGGATTCTATTTCGGAAGCACAAGGCGGATACGCAGACCAAGAACCAGAAAAGTCACAAGTCACCTTTTCTGCTCAAGCATTAGCAACGATAGAAAATCGATCCGATACTGACTATGTAAGATCAGTCATTGAACAAGTTCTGGCCCAAGATCCTCGTCCTGCATACAAGAAAAACAAGCCGGACGACAAAGAATATGCGGTAAATTTGTTCGACTTGAACGTAAAGTTCACAGCAACAAGCAACTTAATAACGGTTACCGCTATTGAAAGCTTTTGACAAACGCAATTGGCTGATATTATAGACGGCTAATAAATTTCCCTTTCGGGAACTCCCATACTCCAGCTTATTCAAGCTTGAGTATCTAACTTAAATAAACGGATAAATTTAATGCGTACCAGTAATTATCTTCTTTCTACTCTGAAGGAGACTCCAAACGACGCAGAAGTAGTGAGCCACCAGCTCATGCTACGTGCAGGTATGATCCGTAAGCTGGCTTCAGGTCTATACACCTGGCTACCTACTGGTCTACGTGTACTGCGTAAAGTCGAAAACATCGTTCGTCAAGAAATCGACAATGCAGGTGCAGTCGAAACTTTGATGCCCGTTGTTCAGCCGTTTGAACTATGGGAAGAGACAGGCCGCAGCGAAAAGATGGGTCCTGAGCTACTTCGCTTTACTGACCGTCATGTTCGTCCGTTTGTACTTAGCCCAACCGCTGAAGAAGTGATCACTAGCCTTGTTCGCAATGAAGTGAGCTCTTACAAACAGCTTCCGCTAAACCTGTACCAAATCCAAACCAAATTCCGTGATGAACGTCGTCCACGCTTCGGTGTAATGCGTTCACGTGAATTCTCAATGATGGATGCGTACAGCTTTGACATTGATAAAGACGGCCTACAAAAGTCATACGACGCAATGCACGATGCTTACTGCAAAGCATTCGATCGCATGGGTCTGGATTACCGTCCTGTACTAGCAGATAGCGGTGCTATCGGTGGTAGCGGCTCTCAAGAGTTCCACGTACTGGCTGAAAGTGGCGAAGACATCATCGCATTCTCTACCGAGTCAGATTACGCGGCAAACATCGAAAAAGCAGAAGCACTAGCTCCAGCCTCTGAAGCAGCGGCACCAACGCAAGAAATGACGTTGGTAGATACGCCAAACGCAAAAACAATCGCTGAATTGGTTGAACAGTTCGAGCTGCCAATTGAAAAAACAGTGAAAACCTTGTTTGTGAAAGCGTCTGACGAAGTTGATGCACCAATCATCGCGCTTATCATTCGTGGCGATCATGAACTGAACGAAGTGAAAGCAGAGAACCTTCCTCAGGTTGCAGCTCCACTGGAAATGGCATCTGAAGAAGAAATTCGTGAGCTTATCGGTGCTGGTCCTGGTTCTCTAGGCCCTGTTGGCCTTAAACTGCCGTTCATCGTTGACCGCAGCGTAGCGGTAATGAGTGATTTCGGTGCGGGTGCGAACATCGATGGCAAACACTACTTCGGCATTAACTGGGGTCGTGACGCAGAGCTAGGTCAAGTTGAAGACCTACGCAACGTGGTTGAAGGCGATCCAAGCCCATGTGGTAAAGGCACTATCCAGCTTAAGCGTGGTATCGAAGTTGGCCATATCTTCCAACTTGGCAACGCTTACTCGGCAGCGATGAACTGTGGTGTACTTGGTCCTGATGGTAAGAACGTCATCCTAGAAATGGGCTGTTACGGCATCGGTATCACTCGCGTCGTAGCGGCTGCTATTGAGCAAAACCATGACAAATACGGCATCATCTGGCCAGATGCAATCGCACCATTCCAGGTTGCGATCGTTCCAATGAACATGCACAAGTCAGAAGAAGTAAAAGAAGCCGCTGAGAAGTTGTACGCTGAGCTAACGGCAATGGGCATCGAAGTCCTATTTGACGACCGTAAAGAACGCCCAGGCGTAATGTTCTCTGACATGGAGCTTATTGGTGTACCGCATACCATTATTATCGGTGACCGCTCAATGAAAGAAGGCAACTTCGAATACAAGAACCGTGCTACTGGTGAGAAAACGCCAGTCGCAATGACTGATATTATCGAGCACGTAAAGGCTCAACTAAAGTAAGCGCTCGACGGTTCTCATTTGAAGTAATTTCAAAATAATTAGTAAGGGTTGACTTCGGTCAGCCCTTTTTTATTACTGGGCAACATTACTACTCCCCTTTAGATCTATTCACTTTGTTAATCTTTGGTTCAGCTTCTTGCTATTAAACTGATTTCATCATCTAAAGGAGGTCAGTTATGGATTTAAAAAGTCTTCTAAACCAAGCACTCAAATCAGACTTACTCAAGCAAGGGGCTGATGCGTTAGGTAAACAAACTAACAACATCAAATCCTCATCAAACTCAAGTAGCCTGAAAACGCTAGGAGCAGGTGCCGTTGGCGGAGGCCTTATCGGCATGCTGATGGGCTCGAAGAAAAGTAAAAAAATGACCAAGAAAATAGGGTCAAGCGCATTAAAAGTCGGTGGCGCTGCTGCGCTTGGAGCATTAGCCTACAAAGTTTATAACGACTGGCAAGCCAAACAGTCCGGTCAAGGTGTTCATGAGACCTTTGACCCCGATGACAGCAAACACAGTGTACTAATTTTAAAAGCAATGATTGGAGCCGCAAAAGCCGATGGCCATGTCGATGAAGAGGAAATGGCCCGCATCGAGCAAGCCCTCGCGGATATGGGCGCAGATGAGCACGTACGTCAACTCGTTCAGCAAGAACTAAACAAACCGCTCGATCCTGCTGAAATTGCTAATCAGGCGACCTCTCCTCAACAAGCGTCAGAAATTTATCTCGCGTCTTTGATTGTTGCTGATGAGCAAAACTTCATGGAAAAAGCGTATTTGCAAGAACTGGCAAAACAGCTTCAGCTTTCACCAGAAGTCACTCAGCAGTTAGAAGTACAAGTGCAGTGATTAAATCTCGCTCAAGCAACTCCTCAACTTGAGCCAAAACAACTCTGCACTTTGAGTTTCAAATCTGCTGTGTGTATATTGAGATAAGTTATCATTTAGTGGAAAGAAAACATGCAAGTATACGGCTGTTGTGAACTGGTTCGTGAGCTTTATGCTCAAATTGGTAGTGGCGATCAAGCTTACATTCCTCAGGCAATTTCATGTGCTGTTAAAGCGCTGAACGATGTTGCGGCGGATGAGTCTCTGCCTAAAGAAGTGCGTGAAAAAGCGGCATTTGCTGCGGCAAACCTACTGATTTCAGATTTTGAGGATAAGTAATGAATCTAGCGAACTTTGAATCCATGGATCCTGTCATGCTCATGAGCATTGTAAATATGAAGCTACGCGACGACTTCGGTGGTGACTTAGATAAACTGGTGGCTTTCTTCGATATCGATCGCACAGCACTAGAAGCAAAACTGGCTTCTGCTGGTTTTGACTTTCTTCCAGAAGCAGGACAATTCCGTTAACCCGCAGCAATCACCGCGGGTAACTGAAACGGGGAATAACCAACATGAAAAAGGGCTTGATGATCACTCATCAAGCCCTTCTCTTTTGTCCAATAGACGTTTCGATTAGCCGAATGAAGCCCAGATGACCGTAGCCACAAGAATTGGACATACAAACTTCACATACGCTGGCCATAACTTACCAAACCAACCTTGCGTAAACTCCGGGCAACCTTGCTCAAGCTCTTTGATTTTTGAGTTGCGATTCCATACCCAACCACCAAATAAGCAGAATAAGAGCGCAGCGGTTGGTTGTAGATACTGAGTAGCAACCGTCGCGACCATACCAAACAGAGCGCCAAAGTTATAAACAATCACCACACTGAACAAGGCGATGAGACCACCTAAAACCCAGCTCGTTGCGCTACGCTTGGTGTTGAAACGCTCACTCACTAACGCCACTGGACACTCTAACATTGAAATTGAAGACGTTAGCGCCGCAATCGTCAGCAATAAAAAGAACACAATAGAGAACAATTGACCAAGCAAACCTAAGCTATCAAACATCAACGGCAATACGGTAAATACCAACGTATCAGAGCTTAATAGAGAGCCATCTTCAGCATAGATTTGAACGCCTTTTTGCATCGCAACAAACATCGCTGGCATCACCACTAACCCTGCAATGAAAGCAACGGCAGTATCTACCATGGTCACGTTCATCGCCATCTTTGGTAGGTTCTCTTTCTTACTCAAGTAAGAGCCATAAATCAGCATTGAACAGCCACCGATCGTAAGCGAGAAGAAGCCCTGCCCCATTGCAGCAAGAATCAACTTGCGGTCCCATACCTTTTCGAAATCCGGTACCAAGTAATGCTTTAGCCCTTCCATCGCACCGTTTTGCGTCATGATGTAAGCAAACAGCAGGGCAAACAGAACAAACAATGCTGGCATCAAGCGTGTTGACCACTTCTCAATACCTTGTTTTACGCCACCTTGTACGATGAGAATCGTTAGCACATAAAAAGTAATGGTTCCGAACAAGTTACGTTCAACGCTAAAGCCCTTTAGCCATTGAGTTGCGGCTTCTAACCCCATTAGGTCTGTGATTGCACCCAGTAAAAAGCAGATCAACCAACCACCGACAATAGAGTAAAACGCTAAAACAGCGCTTGGTACGCTTAAACCTATCCAGCCCACAATACCGCCGAGCTTTTTACCTACCGGATGATTGGTAAGCGAACGCATACTATCTACCGGGTTGGCTTGACCATGACGACCAATCGCCATTTCAACCACCAGCATAGGAAATGCGACGATAAGAATCATCACCAAATAAACCAACAGGAAAGCACCGCCGCCATTACTGGCAGCTTGGGTTGGAAAGCCCCAAATATTGCCAAGGCCAACTGCGGCACCTGCGGCTGCTAAGATGAATCCGAGACGAGAGCCAAAATGCTCACGAGGCTGAGAAGAGGTTTGCTGTGTCATACTACTCACACAAAATATCATTGAACTAGCTAACTAGTACACTATAGCAATATTCACTATTCAACAAGAGCACTCCGGTTAAATACTCGACAGTTGAAACAATTCACAGTCATTCAGCTTGTAAATTTTAACGTACATCTCACATTCATCATTCTAAGACCTGGCGACTTTTGTCTTTTTCACACGCTTAGAATTTATGATTCTCCCATCGTGAAGTGAGCCGAAAAATAATGAGCTTTGGTGTAAGGAACGAATAGTTCCTCGTGATACTGTGTCGAAAAGCAGAATATTGTGCTTCGCTTTTTCCCCCTTATGTCTATTTATCAGCTAGTTATTACTCTGTTCTCATTTATATCCATGACTCAAGGAGAGGAAAATGAAGGTCACTCTACTTCACGGAGCGATGGTTGCAGCACTCAGCGTCAGCTACCAAGCTCAAGCCTATAACTGCCAAAGCTTACCCGACTGGGACAGCACTGCGACTTATACATCGGGCACTTTAGTAAAAACGCAAGGAGCCGCTTACGAGGCCGCGTATTGGACGCAAGGCAATGACCCTGTTACCAATTCAGGGGCTTGGGAGGCATGGAAAGCGTTAGGGCAATGTGATGGTGGAAGCAACAACCTAGAGCCAACAGTGTCATTCTCCTCTCCAACAAACAACGCACAAATTCCCGAAGGCAGTGCGATCACCTTGCTAACCAACGCAGCCGACGAAGATGGCCAAATCGCACAAGTTGAGTTTGTTGCAGGCAACCAAACGGTTGCTGTGGTAACTCAAGCACCATTCGAAGCATCTTGGACCGCTATTGAAGGTGTCTCGCAATTGACCGCAATTGCGACCGATAATGAGGGAGCCGTTACCACCACGACGATTTCTATCCAAGTTCAACCACAAGTCGAATTACCGCCACCAAGCATTTCATTGACAAGCCCAGTAGGCACAGAAGTGCTTAATGTCGGCGATAACCTAACCGTAGCCGCTCAAGCTGATGATATTGATGGTGTGGTCACACAAGTTGAGTTCTTCGTGAACAATCAATCCGTTGCGATTGATACCAGCGTACCTTACGAATATCAATGGACCGCGAATGCTGGTACACATTCGTTTAAAGCACAAGCGACTGATGACACATACCTCGCAACCATGAGCCAAGAAGTAACGCTTGTTGTTAGTAATTCAGAAACAGGGACGGGCGGATGTTCAGATGCAGTGCCTTACGCGGCTGGAACGAGTTATCAAGTTGGCGACCTGGTTTCTCACTTCAACCAAAAATATCGTTGTGATGTTGCTGGTTGGTGTTCCTCGGATGCGACATGGGCTTACGAGCCAGGTGAAGGGTTATACTGGCAAGATGCTTGGAGTGGCCTAGGTGCTTGTTCGACGCCACCGCAAGTTACCATTACGGCACCAACGGATGGACAAGTCGTGCTCGCTGGCAGCAATAACGAAATCACGGCTAACGCAAGCGATGCTGATGGCACAGTCACGCAAGTTGAGTTTTTTGCGAACAACACCAGCTTAGGGGTCACCACTCAAGCACCATATTCCGTTACTTGGAACGCCACACTTATTGGCGCTAACCAGCTTAAAGCCGTCGCAACCGATAATGATAACAACACGTCAGAGTCCTTGGTTGGTGTGGAAGTCAGCGATAAAGATTTGGTCGTCTCACTGACTTCACCAAGTAGCGGTCAAACCGTCGGCTTAGGCAAAAACCTCGCATTAAGTGCCGATGCAACATCTTTAACCTCAGGCATTAAACACGTTGATTTCATGATCAACGGCTCTATTGTTGCAACCGATACCACGGCACCTTACACAGCCAACTGGACACCAACTGCACTTGGTAACTTTACAGTTAGCGCCCAAGCTGTGGATTTGTCAGGAAGCAATGCATTGTCTGACGCAGCAGCAATAACGGTGGTTGAGCAAGCAGAGAAACGTCATAAACTCATCGGTTACTGGCACAATTTTGTAAATGGGGCTGGCTGTCCAATTCGTCTAGCGGATATGGCTGATGCGTGGGATGTGATTGATATTGCCTTTGCCGAAAATGACCGCAACAGTGATGGTACCGTGCACTTTAATCTATATTCAGGCGATATTTACAGCGATTGTCCAGCGCTCGACCCAGCACAGTTCAAACAAGACATGGCAGCGCTTCAAGCTAAAGGTAAAAAGTTTGTTCTCTCTCTTGGTGGCGCAGAAGGCACGATTACGCTGAATACCGATCAAGACGAAGCCAACTTTGTCTCTAGCCTAACAGGTCTTATCGCTGAGTGGGGCTTTGATGGTCTTGATGTGGATTTAGAGAGTGGATCTAACTTGGTTCATGGCTCGCAAATTCAAGCTCGCCTTGGTCGTGCTTTGCTTCAAATAGAGCAAAACATGGGTGGCGATATGTACCTAACCATGGCACCTGAGCATCCTTATGTTCAAGGCGGCTATGTGGCTTACAGCGGTATTTGGGGAGCTTACATTCCTGTGATAAACGAGACACGCAGCACGCTCGACCTGCTTCATGTCCAGCTATATAACAACGGTGGCTTGCCAAACCCATATCTGCCAGGCAGTGCACCAGAAGGCTCTGTGGATATGATGGTAGCGCAATCTAAAATGCTGATCGAAGGCTTTGAATTGGCCGACGGCACTCAGTTTGCACCACTACGTGATGATCAAGTCGCAATCGGCTTACCTTCAGGTCCTAGCTCGGCAAATTCAGGTCAGGCTCCGACACAGAATATTATCAGCGCACTAGATTGTTTAACCAAAGGCACTTCATGTGGCACCGTTAAGCCAGCGTTCAATTACCCGAATTATGCAGGGGTAATGACGTGGTCTATCAACTGGGATCAGCACGATGGTTTTAACTTCTCAAAACCTGTCGGTGATAAACTCACTCAGATGAACGCGCAGTAAGTTGTTAATGAGCAAACGAATAACATCGTCTTGCTTTCATTACTTGTTCAAGTATGTAAAAACGAAAAGAGAGCACAATTGTGCTCTCTTTCTTTATACCATTGAGTTCTACTTTTTGAAGGGTAATTAAATCGTAAATACTCGGTAATCTTTTAGCTCAGGGATTTTCTTCAACAAATCGTCTTCTTGCCCTGCCATGTCATCCAACGAGTCACACAAGTCTTCTGCTTGTTGCTCTACCTCTTTCGAATGCTCAGCTAAACGCTCTTCTACTTTCGCGCTGAGTTCAGCCATACTCTCCGATAATGCAGTGAGGTTTATTCCCCCCTCTTCCTTCATTTTTTTCGATAAAGCATCCAACGAACTCGCTAAAAACTCTTTATTGAAGATCTCTTGTGCTTTTGCAAAGTCTTCAGTCCACCCTTGTGTCATGGACTCAAAACTTTCCGCTGGTAGAATGAAATCGCCATCTTTGTAGTAACGTGATTCAACATCAGCGAAAAAGTCCTGTACTGCGACTTTGACGTTATCAAACGCGCCAGGTGCGTCTAGGCTTTCCGCAACATCATCGATGATGTCATTTGCAAGCGCTAAACCATCACTCGCCAATTGCTTTGCTTGTGGAATATACGCGTTCATTTTTTCGCGATAATCTTCAATCGCCGCTTTTTGGTCGGCATTGAGTTCAATTAGCTCACCTTTGATGAAAAGGTTGTTATCCTCATCCACGACAGCTTTATCACCTGTCGTTTGGCGAATTTCCAAGCTTTGCCCATCCATACGGACTTCATTATTGATGTCCACACGACACTGCGCTGCATAACCAGTAGCACTGACCATCAGCAATGAGAGTGTAAAAAGCTTTTTCATGTCATTCTCTTTTATTTAACATTACTCGTGTTAAACATAACACTGAGTGATACATGAGATGTCAGAAAACCGTCACGACTTCGTAACAAGTTGTTTTTTCTCCTATTTTCACATCAATCTCATCGCCTTCTTCTTTCCCGAATAACGCTCGACCAAGAGGAGATTTTGCTGTTAAGACAAAGACTTCCTGAGCCTGACATTTAACAATCAGACCACCAGAACAAGGGCCTACAAAGAAGTGCTTTTCAAGCAAATTCTCATCTGCGAGAACGACGTAAGCACCTACACCAACAGGTGCGCCTTTAAAGTCGCGAGTCACTAGAGCGCGATATTGACGCAGCTCGTCTTCACTCTCTTGGATTCGCATTGCTTGTCCATGAGCAAGATATGCGGCTTCAAGTGCTAACGTATCGTACTTATGCTCGGGAACAGTTTCTTCATCTGTCGCGGCATCAATGGCTCGCTGAGCCGATGCATGGGCCACTTGAAGTTTTTCTTCCAGATGTTGGATGATAATTTGGACTAAGTCAGCTTTGTTCATACTTTTAGGACGCGCGTTTGGCACTCAGGGTGTGTTAATGTACCTAAGTTTACCATCAAAGAAAGGTTTCCCTATTATGCAAAGTGACTCGCTGCATCAAACACTTCAATCCGTATTTGGTTTTGACTCATTACGCCAAGGTCAACAACCTGTTATTGAAGCGGTTATGAATGGTTACTCTGCTGCGGCCATCTTTCCTACAGGTTCGGGTAAGTCTCTCTGTTACCAATTGCCAGCAACCGTATTGCCCAATCTTACGTTGGTGATCTCGCCGTTGTTGGCGTTAATGAAAGATCAGCTGAACTTTTTGCAAAGTAAAGGGATCCCGGCCGCTTCTATCGATAGCAGTCAAAGCAGAGAAGAGTCACAACGCGTCATGGCAGGGGTAAAAAATGGACAGATCAAAATATTGATGATTTCTGTTGAGCGCCTAAAGAACGAGCGTTTTCGTGAGTTCATTCGCCAAGTGCCGATCTCTTTGATGGTGGTTGATGAAGCGCACTGTATTTCCGAATGGGGACATAACTTCCGCCCTGATTATCTCAAGCTACCGCAGTATCAACGTGAACTGAACATTCCACAATCTTTGCTTCTCACTGCAACAGCAACGCCCGCAGTTATTGAAGACATGAAACAAAAGTTCGATATTGCCAGTGAACATATTACCGTTACAGGCTTCTACCGCCCCAATCTGGATATCTCGGTGATCCCATGCGAGGAAGCAACGAAACAAGAAGTGCTAAGTGAGCTCATCGCCTCTTCTCCTAAGCTTCCGACTATCGTATACGTGACACAACAGCAGACAGCAGAGCAAGTAGCAAAATCACTAATCCATATTGGCATTAATGCTCACGCGTACCATGCAGGTATGAAAAGCGACATCCGTGAACAAATCCAACAGCAGTTCATGGATAGCCAAATTGACTGTATTGTTGCCACGATTGCATTTGGTATGGGGGTCGATAAATCTGATATCCGCCGCGTCATTCACTTCGACTTACCCAAATCGATCGAGAACTACGCACAAGAGATTGGACGTGCAGGCAGGGACGGGCAACGTTCTGAGTGCATTCTGCTGGGCAATACGTCCGGCTTAACGGTGTTGGAAAACTTTGTCTATGGTGACACACCTGAACTAACCTCGATTAACTATGTAGTCGAGCAAGCGAAAGAACATGCTCCACAATGGGAGGTAGTGCCACTGCGTTTATCGCGTGAAAGTAATATCCGCCAATTGCCACTCAAAACCTTGTTGGTTTATTTGGAGCTACATAAACTCATTGAAGCAAAATACAGTTACTTTGCGGAATATCGCTTTAAGTTTTTGCACGATCAGCAATTTATTGTGAATCAATTTCAAGGCGAGCGACGTCAATTCGTGGAGGCTATTTTCTCCTGCTCGCAAAAAGCCAAAGTGTGGTGCCAAGTTGACCTAGAAGCGTTATGGATGAACTATCAATCGGAACGCAGCCGAGTTGTCGCAGCCCTCGACTATTTTCACCAGAATGGTTGGATAGAGCTAGAGAGCAAACAACTGACCGACGTGTACTCTGTTTTGCCAACCACACATAGTTCTGATGTTTTAATCCAACAACTGTATGAACTGTTCCAATCCAAAGAAAGCAAAGATATCGAAAGAATTCACACCATGCTGCGCTTGTTCCAGTCAGAGCACTGTTTGAGCTCACAATTGGCGAACTACTTTGCTGATCACAATGCACCAGAGCAATGTGGTCACTGCTCCGTGTGTCGTGGTCAAGTCGCTTCGTTCCCAACACCACAAGGTGAGGATATTGAGCCACCTCAAGTAGCAATGTGGGTGCAGGAATTTATTCAGCTCTCCCCTTCAGCTATCAGCAATGATGCTGTCGCCCGCTTCTTGTGTGGAATTAGTACCCCTTTAATTAGCCAGCTAAAAGCTTCAAAACTGGCGGGTTATGGTGCGATGGCCAACACAAGCTTTGAACAAGTATTAGCTCAGGTAGAAGCAGTAAGAGCCTAAAAAAAGCTCAATTGACGCGCTTGGTTCTCGGGCTTGAGCATCACGTTCAAGCCTAAAAGGCGTATTTCCCGTCCGTTTTGGCGCTTAAGAATATCTCTTAGCAAGATCTTGAAGTCCTCAAGCTCTAATTGCGGATGGATATGCTCAATTGTTGTCAGTTGAAAGTCGGCAAATTTGACTTTAATACCTTGTTTAATAATCGATTTATCTGGGCTTGCACGCTCTAAGCGATTCTCGAGTTCAGGATAAAGTTTATCCTCGATCACTTGCCAACATTCATCATAGCTCGAGATATTCTGGCTAAATGTCCGTTCCACACCGACGGATTTTCTGTCGCGCTCAACGACGACCTCTCGATTATCAATTCCATGGCTACGCTGCCATAAAGATGCTCCCTGACGACCAAACTGTCTCAGCAATTCACGATAGTCGCTGTTTTTAATATCCTCACATCGATAAAAGCCCGCTTGATGTAGCTTCTCAAGACTCACCTTCCCAACACCAGGAATGTTTTCCAGCGGAAGTGTATCGATAACTTCCTGGACCTTATCTGGCGGGATAACAAACTGACCGTTGGGTTTATTCATATCAGAGGCAACTTTGGCAAGGAACTTAATCGGTGCAATGCCCGCCGATGCCGTCAGCCCAAGCTCATTCCATATGTCGCGTCGAATAGACTCCGCGATCAACGTTGCGGAGCCACGACAAGCTGTCGAGTCCGTAACATCGAGGTATGCTTCATCTAATGATAGAGGTTCAATGATAGGCGTATAACGCTCAAAAATAGCACGAATCTGCTGAGAGACTTGTTTGTACACGTGCATTCGACCGGGAACCACCAGTAGATGGGGGCAGAGTTGCAATGCACGCGCCGTTGACATTGCACTACGAACGCCATATTTGCGCGCCTCATAATTACAGGTGCTAATCACGCCACGCTGTTTTTCATGACCGCCAACGGCGAGTGCAATGCCACGGTAACTAGGATTATCTCTCATCTCAACGGCAGCATAAAAACAATCCATATCGACGTGAATGATTTTTCTAATTCGGTCTGACATAGCCATCAAATACTGTTCAAAAAAACAGTATAAATTAAATCTGCCTTGATAGAAATGAGAGTTTGTAAACGTGCTTTAATCTCGTAACATCACATCAAGCTGATCGACCAACTCTGCCCAGTCTGCGTCTTCTTCAATGGCTTGCTTGAGAAATGTGGCCTGCGAACTTGTCCAAAAGCTGGCTTCATGCAGAGGGGCTGAAGCTCTTTTGTGTCGATGTTCGTTAATAAAGTCCTTTATCTCTTGAGGAGAGCTGCCGAGGCCTAATTGTTGAAACAATTCAGCCATACCGTGTTGATGCATTTCCATATTTCCTCCTAAGTTAACGCGCTTTAGTTTGAGTATATAACCAAATAACAGTTAAGTACGGTGATTAAAGGGAAATGACTTGGCTGTGAAGTCTGCACCGACTTAAGCTTCCGGTCATCCTAGATTAAACGTAGCAAGCAAAGTATAAACTCTCAGAGAAGTAGAGCGAGAAATATAAAATAACCCAGCTTTAGCTGGGTTATTTTATATTTCTCTTTGGATGACCGATACTTAAGCAATTCGATCTTTTTCCCATGCAGCCAATTTCTCAGCTCGCGCCGCTTCACGTGCTTCACGTTTCTTACGCGCGTCACATGGTTCTGGACAGTTACATACCTTCTCAATACCTACTGCACCAAGACCGCCACAGCTACCCTTCACCACTTTCTTCTGGAAGATGTAGCCAACAGCCATCGCTGCGATTACCGCAACAAAAACTGCAAACGTAATTAGAAATGTACTCATAAGAACATGCTCACTTCTGTTGTTATTTCTTCATGAACGGCTTGTATGCTTCCGAAGCCAGCTCTTTAAAACCATTTTCCGTCTTCACAATCATGAAAACAGGAATATTATTTTCGTTCGCAATTGCCATGCCTTTGTCTTCACCTAGCACCATAAGACCAGTTGCAAGACCATCAGCAGTCATCGACGATTTATCTAATACCGTTACAGACACCACTTTATGATGAATAGGTTTGCCTGTTCTTGGATTAATAATATGAGAGTATCTCACACCATTACTCTCAAAGTAATTACGATAGTCACCACTTGTTGCAATTGCCATGTCCCCTGGCTCAATAATTTCTTGAATTGAGCGCTCATCAATAGTCGGCTTTTCAATCGCAATGCGCCAAGGCACGCCTTCACGATTCACGCCTTTGAGGCGCATTTCACCGCCCACTTCTACCATGAAGTTATGAACCCCTTCAGATTGAAGGTAGTCAGCAACCACGTCAACCCCCCAACCTTTAGCAATAGTTGATAAATCGACATACAAGTTAGGAATATCTTTGGACAATTTATTGCCATCAATAGATAGATGATGAATGCCAGTATTGGCTTTGCGTGCCGCTAGCTCTTCATCTGTAGGAACGACATCAGGGCGAGCTTCTGGGCCAAAGCCCCACAGGTTAACTAAAGGACCGACTGTCACATCCAATGCGCCTAAAGTAAGACCGTTGAGACGAATCGCCTCTTTGACTACGGTTGCTGTTTGTGTCGATACAGTAAATGGCTCACTCGTTTGATGCTGGTTAAAGCGACTTAATTCTGAATCATCACGGTAGGTCGACATTTGGTCATTAACCTCTTCCAATAAGCGATCAATTTCCGTCTGCATCGCTTTTGGCGTTGGAATACCATCTTGCTCGATATATTTGATGTTATAAGAAGTCCCCATGGTAGGGCCACTTAGATGAATTTGATCTGCTGGCTGCTCACAGCCAGCCAAAATCAATAGAGAAGCGAATGCAACAAGCCACGTTTTCACTTGTTAACTCCCAATGTTGTTGAATTGATATGGGGAATGGGACCGATTACTTAAATCCAATTACCTATATCAACTGTTGAATATTATTTTTACTTCTACAAAAAATAATGGCTAGCTCTTAGAGAGCTAGCCATAGATTCAATCACTTGGAGGGATTAACCACCGAAGTCATCTAGTAGGATGTTTTCATCCTCTACACCTAGATCTTTTAGCATGCCGATAACAGCAGCGTTCATCATAGGTGGACCACACATGTAGTATTCACAGTCTTCTGGCGCTTCGTGATCACGTAGATAGTTCTCGTAAAGAACGTTGTGAATAAAGCCAGTGTAACCATCCCAGTTATCTTCTGGAAGTGGATCAGACAGTGCACAGTGCCATACGAAGTTGTCATTCTCAGCTTGTAGCATATCGAAGTCTTCTACGTAGAACATTTCACGCTTAGAACGTGCGCCGTACCAGAAAGACATCTTACGCTTAGAGTGTAGACGCTTAAGTTGGTCGAAGATGTGTGAGCGCATCGGAGCCATACCAGCACCACCACCAACGAATACCATTTCTGCATCTGTATCTTTCGCAAAGAACTCACCAAATGGACCAGAAATAGTACACTTGTCGCCTTCTTTTAGAGACCAGATGTACGAAGACATGATGCCTGGTGGTACGTCTGGGTTGTTCGGCGGCGGAGTCGCGATACGAACGTTAAGCATGATGATACCGTGCTCTTCTGGGTAGTTAGCCATTGAGTATGCACGGATGGTCTCTTCGTTAACTTTAGACTCGTAACGGAAAAGGTTGAACTTCTCCCAGTCTTCACGGTATTCCTCAGGAATATCGTAGTCTGCGTATTTCACGTGGTGAGCAGGTGCTTCAATCTGGATGTAACCACCAGCACGGAAAGGTACTGATTCGCCATCTGGAATTTGTAGCTTAAGCTCTTTGATGAATGTCGCTTTGTTATCGTTAGAGATAACGGTACATTCCCACTTCTTAACGCCGAAGATTTCTTCAGGAAGCTCGATGTCCATGTCAGTTTTCATAGCAACCTGACACGCTAGACGCTCACCTTCACGTGCTTCACCTTTAGTAATATGGTCAAGCTCGGTTGGTAGGATGTCGCCACCACCTGATTTAACTTTTACGCGACACTGACCACATGAGCCACCGCCACCACAAGCAGAAGATACGAATACGCCAGCACCGGCTAGAGCACTCAGTAGCTTACCACCTGGTTGTGTAACGATCGCCAGAGAAGGGTCATCGTTCACAGAAATTGTAATGTCACCTGTTGGTACAAGCTTAGACTTAGCGAAAAGAATCACTAGTACTAGTGCAAGTACGATCAGAGTAAACATCACTACACCAAGAATAATGTCCATTGACTATTCCTTAATTGTTGCGGTTTACCCGACTTACAGTTGAACACCAGAGAAAGACATAAAGCCTAACGCCATAAGACCTACAGTGATAAATGTGATACCAAGACCACGTAGACCTGGAGGTACGTCAGAGTACTTCATCTTCTCACGGATACCTGCAAGAGCAACGATTGCCAGCATCCAGCCCACACCAGAGCCGAAACCGTAAACGATAGATTCAGCAAAGTTGTAGTCACGTTGTACCATGAAAGATACACCACCGAAGATTGCACAGTTTACTGTGATCAGCGGTAGGAAGATGCCTAGCGCGTTGTACAAAGGTGGGAAGAAACGGTCTAGAACCATCTCTAGAATCTGTACAAGTGCTGCAATTACACCGATAAAGGTGATGAAGTTTAGGAAGCTAAGGTCCACGCCCTCAACTAACGCGTTCTCTCTCAGAACTAGGTTGTATACTAGGTTGTTCACAGGAACAGCGATAGTCAGTACTACCACAACTGCAACACCTAGGCCGAAAGAGGTCTTAACCTTCTTAGATACGGCAAGGAAAGTACACATACCTAGGAAGAAAGACAGAGCCATGTTTTCGATGAAAATCGATTTAACTAACAGACTAATGTAATGTTCCATGACGTCCTTACTCCTTCGCTTCTACTTGTTCTGGTTTCAGAATACGGATTACCCAGATAAGGAAGCCGATTAGGAAGAATGCTGATGGTGCTAGTAGCATTAGGCCGTTAGGCTGGTACCAACCACCGTTGCTCACTAGAGGTAGAACTTCTAGGCCAAATAGTTTGCCTGAGCCAAATAGCTCACGGAAGAAACCTACAGTGATAAGAACGAAACCGTAACCTAGACCGTTACCAATACCGTCAATAAGAGATGGTACTGGCGCAGACTTCATTGCGAATGCTTCAGCACGACCCATTACGATACAGTTAGTGATAATCAGACCAACGAATACAGATAGCTGTTTAGAGATATCGTATAGGTAAGCTTTTAGCACCTGGTCTACCACGATTACTAGCGATGCGATAATTGCCATCTGAACGATGATACGCACACTGTTAGGAATGTGGTTACGGATCAATGAAACAGAGAAGTTAGACAACGCAGTTACAAATGTTACCGCTAGCGTCATTACAAAAGCTGTTTCTAGTTTAGTTGTTACTGCAAGAGCAGAACATACACCAAGAACTTGTAGCGCGATTGGGTTGTTATCCAATACTGGCGCTAGAATGCTCTTTTTAACGTTTTGTGCACTAGACATTAGTTAAGTTCTCCGTCACGAACTTTTGCTAGGAAAGGACCAAAGCCCTTATCACCCAACCAGAAGTCAAATGTGTGTTGAACACCATTACTAGTGAGCGTTGCTCCTGATAGGCCATCAACACCGTGCTCAGAACCTTGCGGTGCGCCGCCTTTCACGACCTTAATCGCTGGCTGATGATCTTCATTGTACAATTTCTTGCCAATGAATTGATCGCGCCATGAAGGGTTCTCTACTTCACCACCAAGTCCAGGAGTTTCACCTTGCTCGTAGTAAGTAATAGCAGACACAGTGTTACCATCAGTTTCAACGGCTACAAAGGCATACATCATCGACCATAGTCCTTTACCGTGCATAGGCAAGATAACTTTTTGGACTTCATCTTGGTCTTTTACTAAGTACACCACTGCTGTATTCGCACGACGACGGATATCAGCGACGTCTTCTTCTGGTGTCAATGCGATTGAACGTTCTGCATCTTTTGATGCTTCGCGCTGATCGTACGTAGATGCATTACCCTCAGTAAAGTTACCTGTTTCAAGGTCTACCAGACGAGGTTCGATGTACTCAGCAAATAGCTCTGGTACTTTCTTACCGTTCGCGTCAATGCCTGCAACTTCAACGATCTTTGATTGCTTATCTAGGACAGCGTTAGCTTTTTGCTTATCACGCAGACCTACTGCTGCTGTTGATACGATGATTGAACAAACAAGGCTCAACCCGATAACAACACCCAGCGTCTTTTTAATGCTGTCGTTATTACTTGCCATAGCGTGCTAGTCTCCGCTTGATGTTCTTCTCAATCACTACATGGTCGAACAGAGGTGCGAATAGGTTCGCGAATAGAATCGCCAGCATCATACCTTCTGGGTACGCCGGGTTAACTACGCGGATCATCACACACATTGCACCAATCAGGATGCCGTACCACCATTTACCTTTGTTAGTAAATGACGCTGATACTGGGTCCGTTGCCATGAAGAACATACCGAATGCAAAACCACCTAGAACTAGGTGCCAGTGCCATGGCATGTTGAACATTGGGTTAGTGTCAGAACCGATCACGTTAAACAGAGTCGATACTGCAATCATACCGATCATTACGCCCGCAATGATGCGCCATGAAGCGATTCGCATGTAAACGATCATCGCTGCACCGATCATTAGAGCTAGAGTCGATACTTCACCAATAGAGCCAGGGATGTTACCGATGAAAGCGTCCATCCAAGTGATAGGAGAACCAGTTACTGTGTTAACTAGAGCACCGTTACCACCTTGAGCCCATTGGCTAAGAGCAGTTGCACCAGAGAAGCCGTCAGCTGCAGTCCATACTACGTCACCCGAGATTTGCGCTGGGTAAGCGAAGAATAGGAATGCACGACCTGCAAGTGCAGGGTTAAGGAAGTTACGACCTGTACCACCGAAGATCTCCTTCGCAACAACAACACCAAATGTGATACCTAGTGCCGCTTGCCATAGAGGTAGCGTTGGTGGAACGATAAGTGCGAACAAGATAGAAGTAACAAAGAAGCCTTCGTTTACTTCGTGCTTACGCACCATACAGAAAAGCACTTCCCAGAAACCACCAACAAGGAATACTGTTGCGTAGATAGGTAGGAAGTAGGTCGCACCTAGTAGCATCTTACTGCCAACCCCTGCATCAGCGGCAATCGTTCCGCCCAGCATTTCAGTTAGCCAGTAGTGCCAGTTACCAGAGATAACTGTCGCTAGTTGATCACCAGCGTACATGTGGTTAAGCGCTGCAATAGCTTGGCCACCTGCGTTGTACATACCCCAGAACATTGCTGGGAATACCGCAAACCAAACCATGATCATGATACGTTTTAGGTCAACGCTATCACGAACGTGCGAGCTTTTATTTGTTACGATACCTGGAGTGTAAAAAACTGTTGCTACAGCTTCGTACAGGGCAAACCATTTTTCGTGTTTACCACCAGGCTCAAAATGATGCTCGATGTCTTCAAGAAACTTTTTAAGAGCCATGAAAATTACCCTTCCTTCTCGATAGTATCTAGGCATTCACGAAGTAACGTACCGTACTCGTACTTACCTGGACATACAAAGGTACACAATGCTAGATCTTCTTCATCCAGTTCAAGCGCACCCAGTGCTTGAGCACTGTCTGTATCACCTGCACATAGATCACGAAGCAGCAGAGTAGGCTCCATATCTAGAGGCATTACGCGTTCGTAGTTGCCAATTGGAACCATTGAACGATCACTACCATTGGTCGTCGTTGTCATATTGAACAACTGACCTTTGAATACGTGACCAAGGAAAGAGCGAGTTACCGAGAACTTATTCTTACCAGGCATTGCCCAGCCAAATAGTTCTTTCTCACGGCCTTCACGTAATACAGAAACCTGTTGATGGTAACGGCCAAGGTATGCGTGTGGACCAGTTGCATGTGTACCTGTCAGTACAGAACCAGAAATCACACGAACTTCGCCAGGCATCAGCTCGTTATCTGTTAGGTCATCCAAGCTTGCACCGATTACGGTACGAACTAGACGAGGGTTATTCACAACTGGACCAGCTAGAGACACAACACGATCTGTGTATAGCTCACCAGTTAGGAACAGCTTACCGAACGCGATAACGTCTTGGTAGTTGATGCTCCATGCCACATTTTCTGCATTCACTGGGTATAGGAAATGCATGTGGGTGCCAGCAAGACCTGCTGGGTGAGGGCCATCGAAGACGTGTTCTTCTACGTTAGACTGTGAAGAGCGTGGCAAACTAGTGCCAGATTTACATACGTAAACCTTGCCTTCTGTCAGGGCTGAAAGAATGTCTAGACCAGCAATGAATGCTTCTTGTTGCTCATTAATGATCAACTCAGGCTTAGCTGCTAGTGGATTAGTATCCATTGCAGTTACGAAAATAGCCTTAGTAGAAGACTCGATTGCAGGAACCTTGCTAAACGGACGAGTACGTAAAGCGGTCCATAGGCCAGAGTCAACCAACTGAGTCTTGATCACTTCACGATCTAGACCTGAAAGTTGAGCGGCTTCGAACTTATCAAATGTCACCTGCTCTTCACCTGCCACTTCAATCACTACAGATTGAAGGACACGTTTAGCGCCACGGTTAACTTCGATCACTTTACCGGCTGCTGGTGCAGTAAATTTCACGCCAGGGTTCTTTTTATCTTCAAAAAGAACTTGCGCTTTTTTCACTTCATCACCAACGCGGACATGCATGGTAGGACGCATGCCAACGTACTCTTCGCCAAGCAAGGCGACTTTTTTGATGGTCTTACCATCATTAATCACCTGGGATGGAGTTCCTGCGATAGGAAGATCCAAGCCCTTCTTTATTGTAATCATACGCACTTGCACTACTTTTATCGGGAAAAAGATTCTTTTGATTGCGTAACTTTTAGACACGACATCAGTGTCCGGTTTTGATGTTGTTTTAAACATCAAAATCGCAACATCCTATTAAAAATCTCGTCACAAGGAATACGCGAGATTTATCAGGTGCCGTAGTCTAGCATTTTTTAGGAACTTGATGCCATGACCAATCATTAGAATAGAGGGGTTATTTCGGTAGAATCAGGTCTAAAAGGTCAAAGAATAGTCATAACTTTGACCGATCGCACAAATGCCATATTCCATACATATCTTATGGAAAAGTCATATTCATCGCCTGAAATATCCTGCAATTTCCATTCATTTGTTGAAACACTGTTAACACATTTTTTAACCAGAATTTGTGCCACATCAATGCCCCTAAAGAATGTAAAACGAAAAAAGATGGCCTTAGCCACCTTTTCTCTGCACCTTTATATTTTGCGTCTTTAGTGACCGCCACCCATACACATAGGGCTATCAGGAGCGCCATCTTGTTCTCGCTTCCACTCTTCATCAGTGTATGTATGGATAGCTAGTGCATGAATGTGGTTATCTAGCTCATCTGCCAAAATTTGATGAACTTGGCGATGGCGTCCAATCAAACGCTGTCCCGCGAACGAATCACTCACAACAATCACTTTGAAGTGACTCTCCGAGCCTGGTGGCACATTATGCATGTAGCTCTCATTAATCACTTTGAGATAGCTTGGTTGCAGCTCACTGTGTAGTTTCTTCTCTATGATTTCTTGGATCATATTCGTTCCTCATTGATGCGAATTCCATAAGTATATACCTAAGTAAAGCAGACGTGTATCACTCAAACATCACTCTCATTATTGATGCATTTTACGTTCAACTGATTTCAAAGCGCTTGACGCTACGAACATGCCTAGAGAGCGACCACCACTGAACACGTAAAATTTGACAGCTTTTTGTATCTCGACACGTCATCATTTGCGACAATAACACTTAATTTCTAAATCAACTTACATTTAGCTATGAAAACCGAACTGAATATTCACGAGCGAAGCTTAACACTTCATCGTTTCCCAAAACGCAGCAATGAAACTCTACAAGCGTGGGATGCCGGTGATGAGTATCTTATTAATCATGTTGAAGAACTTGCTTTGCCAGACAATCAAAACATCCTCGTGATTAATGACAGCTTTGGTGCCCTCTCCTGCTGGTTTTCAGAAAAGCACCATGTGACGCTAATGAGTGATTCTTTCATTTCTCATAAAGGTGTGCAGCAGAACCTTGAGCAAAACCAGTGCAATAAGGTAGCGTTTGCAACCACGATGGATCCCGTACCTTCCAATACTGATCTCGTATTGCTGCAACTGCCAAAAAGTAACCGTCACCTCGTTTGGATACTCAGTCAGTTAAGAAAAGCACTGCCTGCATCCTGCCCCATCATTGCAGTTAATAAAGCGAAAGACATTCATACTTCAACGCTAAAACTGTTTGAAAAATACTTGGGTGAGACAAAAACATCTCTGGCATGGAAAAAGCACCGATTGGTATTTGCTCAAGCAACGGTTGAACCAACAATTGAAGTGAGCCCTTTCACTACTTGGCGCGTTGATGGCGAAGATATCGAACTCAAGAACATGCCAAATGTCTATTCAGGAGAAAGCTTAGATTTAGGTGCGCGTTTTATGCTGCAGCACCTACCTCATGACCCATTGGTAGATAATGTTATCGATCTCGGTTGCGGTAATGGTGTTCTGTCTGTGAAGTTTGGTCAGCTGAATCCGAATGCTCGATTAACATGTGTTGATGAAAGCTTTATGGCGCTTGAGTCCGCGAAGCAGAACCTGCTAGATAACCTTGGTGAAAATAGAGACATACAGTGTGTTGCAAACAATTGTTTGGACGGTTTTAAACACAACAGCTGCTCTATGATTATGTGTAACCCACCCTTTCACCAACAGCAGGCCATCACCGATCATATTGCTTGGCAAATGTTCTGTGATGCAAAGCAAGTATTGAGTGAAAGTGGTAAGTTACTGGTGATTGGAAATCGTCATCTTGGTTACGACGCAAAACTAAAACGGCTGTTTGGCGATAAGAATGTGAAACTTATCGCTTCCAACAATAAGTTTGTGATTTTACAGGCCACAAAAAATCCTGCTAAATTAAGCGCAAAATAAGCTTTAGCAAAATAGTTAAAAGGAATAATAAAATGAGAAAATTGGTACTTGCGGCTTCGGTTGCGTTGCTTGCTGCGTGTTCAGCGCCTCAACAGCCTCAGCTGAATTTGATGCCAGAAAGCACACTGAGCACCAATCCAATTGTTCAAGGCAAGACTTACAGCTTGACCAGCAAAGATGTACGTGCAGCGCAGTACGTGGCGTTGGTGGATAACGGCCGTTCGAACATTCTTCCTCTTCATGCTAAACAGAATTTACGTATTGCGTTAGAAGAAGCATTAGAGAAGCAGTTTTCATCTCAGGGCTTCCATGCCGATCTAAACAGCAACAATGCAATTGAATTAAACGTTCAAGAAGCATTAGTTAACGTAAAACATTCGGTGATGGAAAATGAGATGGATGCGAAAGTCGTGCTTGAAATCACCGCAGAAACACCAGAAGGCAAGCTGGTCAAAACTTACACAGGCACTGCGAAGCGTTCTGGCACATTGAGTGCGTCTGATGCCGACATTGAGCAAACACTGAATGATGTAGTGACATTAACACTTAAAGAAATTGCCAATGATCCTGAGCTTCGTCAGTACATGCAGGAGCGTTTCTAATGTTACGCAAGGCAATTCTTTCTCTCGCGCTACTCAGCTGCAGCGTTTGGGCTGGACCAAAAGTGGCGTTTGAAACAACGTTAGGTTCATTTACTGTCGAACTGAATGAAGAGAAAGCGCCGATTACGGTAGCGAACTTCCTGAAATATGTAGAAGACGGTAGCTATGAAGGCACTATTTTTCACCGCGTTATTCCAGGCTTTATGGCGCAAGGTGGTGGCTTTAACCAAGATATGCAAATGGTGAAGACTTACGCTCCAATCAAAAACGAGGGTAATAACGGTTTAAATAACGACCGTGCGACGATTGCAATGGCGCGCACCAACGCGCCTGACTCTGCTACTCGTCAGTTTTTTATCAATTTAGTCGACAATGATTTTCTAAACTACGGCGCTCGTCCACCGGGTTATGCTGTATTTGGCGAGGTCACGGAAGGATTCGACATTATCCAAAAAATGGCAAAACAGCCAACTACGACGACTCGTGGTATGCGTGATGTTCCCGAGACTCAAATCGTCATCACTAAAGCAACACTACTTAAATAGCCAAAACGATAAGCCCTTTGAATAATCGAAGGGCTTTCTCTTTCAACGGCTTCATTTTATTGGATTGATTTATGTCTTCATTACCTTCCATCACTTGGTTGGAAACGGTAAAAAGTTACCTCGATAAACGACTCATGTGGGTTTTCATGTTGGGCTGCTCTAGCGGCTTTCCGTGGGTACTTATCGGTTCAAATATGTCTGGCTGGCTAAAAGACGCTGGTTTGACCCTATCCGCAATAGGCTACTTTGGTAGTGTCTTTGCGGTTTATGCAATTAACTTTCTCTGGGCGCCACTCGTAGACCGGGTGAAGCTACCAGTGCTCTATCGACTACTTGGACAAAGGCGTAGCTGGATTTTCTTCTGTCAAAGCATCGTACTCGTCGCGACGGTATTTATTGCGGGCGTGAATCCAGCAGAGAACTTGGTGTTCGCGTCTCTACTCGCCTTGTGTATTGCAACCGCATCAGCCACACAAGACATCGCGATAGATGCTTTTCGTATTGATACTTTCCCAAAATCAGAAGAATCTAAGCTGCCACAAGCTTCTGCAATGGCGGTCATTGGCTGGTGGACAGGTTATTCACTACCGGGTTATTTAGCGTTTGTTAATGCTGATAGCGTCGGTTGGAATGGCGTGTATTACGGGATGGCGGTGATAGTCGGCATTCTAATGGTCTTTACGATTTTAGTCGGTGAACCGAAGACTCAACGCGAACAACTTCAGTCTGCCGCTGAACAACGCCACAAAGAAGTGGTTGGTTCAAAAGTCGTGGCTTGGTTTACTGTGACTGTTGTAGAACCTTTCCTTGACTTCTTTAATCGCAATGGCGTCCGTGTCGCGATTACTCTTTTGCTGTTCGTTTTCCTATTCAAAATTGGCGAAGCGTTTTTGGGCAGGATGTCGATCGCGTTCTATAAAGATATTGGTTTTAGTAACGAACAAATTGGTTATTACTCCAAACTGATCGGATGGGGAGCCACTATCTTCTTTACCTTTGTCGGAAGTATGTTCAACGTCAGGTTTGGTATTGTACGTGGATTAATGATCGGCGGTATTGCTATGTCTGCCAGCAACTTGATGTTTGCTTGGATTGCATCGGTAGGCCCAAATGAGCACCTATACTTAGCAACCATAATTGTCGATAACTTTACGACTGCTTTCTCAACTGTCGCTTTTGTTTCATTTTTGACGATTCTAACCGGACAAGCATTCTCGGCAACTCAGTATGCGTTGCTTGCCTCTTTGGGCAACTTCGGACGAACGACTCTTGCTTCTTTCAGTGGAGAACTGGTGGACTACCTCAATGACTGGAGCACGTTCTTTGTGCTTACCGCTGTTATGGTCGTGCCAAGCTTGATTATGTTGTACTCGCTACGACATTACTTTGATGCTCTATTGGAAAAGGCACGTCACAAGCACTAAGAAGCGCATCAAAAAACCACCGAATTCGGTGGTTTTTGTTTTGCGAGATATAAGATAAGAGGTCTATGGGTATAGCCCTTTGCCAAACATATTAAATATACGTGCCACACCTTGAGTAAAGATCATCGGCTCAGTCAGTACGGTTAAACACAAGCAATCTTCTCCGGCCTTAGTGTAAGGGCTGTGCTTCACTGACGCGTCTCTAATCATCAAATCGCCCTCTTCATATTGGCCATCCTCATCACTAAACCCACCATGTAGGATCAATGTAGATTCTAAGCCTTTGTGCGTATGTTGAGGGATTTGCACATCTTCTCCGATGTACATTAAGCTAACACGAGCATCTTCCCCTAGATCAATCTGAGCACTGAAAACCTTGCCTCCGTAACTTCTCCATGACCCTACAAGGTCAGAGAAACGCGCTAAGGTTTTGGGAAGTTCAAAGCTCTTTCCTGCAACATTCACTGCGGCAGGATCTCGGATAACGATGTTATCTGTCGCTGGCTCCGCATTGATAATATCATTGAACATATCGTCGAATTCAGGGACATGTTCAGAGGGGATGTCGCTCACGATATTCGCTTGGCTGGCTTCGACTTGGTTCACATAAGCTCGGCACTTGGTGCATGTTTCTAAATGGGTTGCGACCACAAGACCAGAAACTGCATCAATGCTTCCCGAAGCGTATGCTTCTAGCAAGCTGTTATCTGGGTGTTTGTTCATAGTTGCTCCGTATGCATTGAATGCCTTAGCTTTTCTACTGCAAGCCTCAGCCTGGATTTTACGGTACCGAGGGGTATATCAAATAATTCCGCGACCTGTTGATGAGGTAGCTCTTCAAGATATACCGCTTGTAAAACATCTCTCTGGTTTTTCGGTAATATATCTAAAAACTTAACCACCTGTTCTTTCAACATATCTTGCTCTGGTGAATAGTGATCAACAAGATCAGGTGGATAATACTCTGACGGCCAAATGTCATCAGAATGAATGTGTAATTCCTTACCTTTCTGTTTTCTCAGCAAATCAAAACAAAGGTTTCGGATTATGGTATATATCCAAGTCGATAACGCGCTCTTTTCACCATCATAGAGGTGCGCTTTCTGCCAAACTGTCGCCATGGTCTCTTGCACCATCTCCATAGCAACTTGCTCATTACCAACATGTTTGTAAGCGAATTGCTTCAGCTTGGGTGCGTAAAAACGGAATACAAAAGCGAACGCGTCTTTATCTCGAGCCTTCACTTTGTCCATGTAATCGTTCCAATCACTGCGCCCCAGTTTTTTTGGGCTATCACTCATCATAATCGGCCTTAATTTTAGGGAGGAGTCATCTCCTCCCATTCATCCTAATCGGTAACGTCATCAACCAACAAGTTGAAGCCACCGTTGTTCCCATCATCAATGGCAACCACCTGATACACAACACCATTCATCACATTGACTGGTGCTGAATCAACAGCAACCGTACTTGGATCGCCTGCCACTGTCACGGTTACATAATAGGTACCTTCAGCGACATATAATCCTTGTACGCTATCTTTATACGCAAAATTAGCAATAGTTGGATCACTTCCATCTATTCCTGCACTCGTAGTGAGGTAAATATCCACCATTTCCGCTATAGGATTCGCCGCCGCGTGTGTCACATTCAACGTCGCGCTAGTCGCCACAGCGCGTCTCATATCTTCAACAACCAGAGCTTCGATATCAATCGCTGGGCTAACAACACCGACTGCGTAAACACTGTAATCCATTCCACCCGCAACCATTAATCCGTCAACATCTATGATCGGACTGGTTGTTGTGCCATCCACGTAAACGTCAATATCGTAAGCGCCAGCAGCAAGATCCAAATAACCACGAATCTCTTTGAACGCTAAGTCGGCAAGAGGAGCGAAGGCCGCCCCGTTAACGTTAACATCGACGACTGGCGCTCCATCGACAAGGTGTCCGACTCTTACTTCAGCTTGGCTGCCCATATCTTCAATTATAGAAGAGCCCGAACCGTCCAACACCAAGAGTTTGACAGGGGACGTGCTATTCGAATCTCCTGTGCCGATAGCGGCAATCGTCAAGTTGGAATTAGCCGCAAGAGATACTGTGCCCGAGTCAAAAGCAACGCTGTCTCCTACGGCAAGTCGAACTTGATACTCACCAGCTGGGATGTTCAATACGTCGGTAGAAGCTTTGTAAGCAAGGTTAGTTATTGGAGTCGCGCTAGCAAGAGCAACACCTGGCTCAGTGACATAAAGATCAACAGCAGGAACGCCTGAAGCTGCATGAACAACTTGAACATCTAGACTATTGGCATCAGCCATTGAATCGGCGCTGCGAGTCACAACTAAAGGCTCAACTGGGTTTGGCGAACCATCGGCATCGCCAACAACGAACACGTTATAATTGAGGTCGGAATCAAGATCTAGTTCTGTTTTAGGTATTACGGTCGCGGTTTCATTACCTGGGAGCTGAACATCGACCTGAATCGAATTCATCCCCTCTCGCAATTTAACGTAGCCAGATCCCACACCATAATCAACATTCGTTAATGATGGTTTATCGTTGATCCACACATTTGCAAGCGGCGCATCAGAAGACGCGTGCACTGCTTGTAAATTGGAATACTCGATAGTGTCACTGTCGGAGCCACACGCCGCCAGTCCTAATGTCGCAACAATAGTTAGCGCAGCTTTATTAAATCCTTTCATATCCTTGCCTCTTTGTTAGTCGGGGCTTCTATGGCTTCTGTCAGAAATTGCAACGCAGGAATGCAGTTCTCTGCGCCAACGAGCTGTTCGAACAGATTGCAGTCTAAAGGAAGTAATTCAAGCCAGCGCTGGGTCACCCAAGCTGAGTCATCGTAAAAACGATGCTGGTAGAGGTTTCCAAGTTGAGGAAACTCTTCATAAACATGGGATAACTGCTGGCTTAAATAGAAGAAATCTGGTGAGTTGTCTGGATGTTGCCAATTGTCTAACCATTCGACCTCTGCATGGCGTAAGCCGTCCGCATCTGCACGAACTCGTTTGACAACAAAGCGTTTCTCACCAGCGACTGTAATACCAAGAAGACCATCACTGAGTGTTTCAAAATCAACGATCCTGACCAAAGTTCCGATAGATGAAACATTTCCCACGTCTTTAGGGTCACCCTCACTACCTACTAGGCAAACTCCAAAGCCCACATTTTGTAGGCTGCATTCCTTTACCATTCGCTTATATCGTGGCTCAAAAATGCGCAGATTCATTTTACCTTCAGGGAGTACAACTGAAGTGAGTGGGAATAACATGACTTCTTTCATTCAAACGTCCTCTTTGATTCACCGATACATACGAATCCCTTATCACTCCGATCACTAACGATTTATGTTGGTTAATCGACTGGCTTAAAAAGTCATAAAATCGCTTACGCAAACGATCCAAATCACATATTTATTGCAATCAAATGCAACAAACAAAAAGTTCCGTAAATAAAGATAATTTCGTGACGCAACTCACCAAAAACGTTCAATTTTGCACCCTTTATCACTTTCATTTGGGATTTTTATCGCTATTATTCCCGCCAATTGGAAAGCGCAGCACAGATTGCGTGTTCTGAATCATTACAAACATAGAGAGTCCCCTTATGCGTAAATCACTTTTAGCTCTTAGCCTTCTAGCGGCTACTTCAGCTCCAGTTATGGCGGCAGATTACTCTGACGGCGATATCCACAAAAACGATTACAAGTGGATGCAATTTAACCTAATGGGTGCATTTGACGAACTTCCAGGTGAGTCTTCACACGACTACCTAGAAATGGAATTCGGCGGCCGCTCTGGTATCTTCGACCTTTACGGCTACGTTGATGTATTCAACCTAACTTCTGATCCAGGTAGCGACAAAGCTGGCGCAGAGAAGATCTTTATGAAATTCGCTCCACGTATGTCTCTAGATGCGGTAACTGGTAAAGACCTATCTTTCGGTCCTGTTCAAGAACTATACGTTGCAACTCTAATCGAGTGGGGTGGTAACTCTGGTGTTAACTCTCAAAAAATCGGTCTAGGTTCTGACGTAATGGTTCCTTGGTTTGGTAAAGTTGGTGTTAACCTATACGGCACTTACGACGGCAACAAAAAGGATTGGAACGGTTTCCAAATCTCGACTAACTGGTTCAAACCATTCTACTTCTTCGAGAACGGTTCATTCATTTCTTACCAAGGCTACATCGATTACCAATTCGGTATGGATGATGATGCAGGTAACAAATTTGGTTCAACCGCGTCAAACGGTGGTGCAATGTTCAACGGTATCTACTGGCACTCAGACCGCTTCGCAGTGGGTTACGGTCTAAAAGGCTACAAAGACGTGTACGGTATCAAAGATACTGATGGGTTTAAGTCAACTGGCTTTGGCCACTACCTAGCTGTAACTTACAAGTTCTAATTGAACCACTAAGTTTGCTCAAAAATGGCGCCTTTTGGCGCCATTTTTATTTGCTTTCCTTTTTTCCCTCATTATCCTTGCAGCAAACCTTTTTAATGAGAGCGTTTGGTGAATATCCTTATCCTCGGTCCAGGTGCGGTTGGCTCACTCTGGGCAACAAAATTTAAGCTTGCCGGGCACAATGTTTCATTGTGGGGAAGAAGCTCTGAAAGCCAACAATCACTTCAGTTGGATGACACACCCGCAATCGTATTCAGTAATCAAGATATTTCCTCCGTAAATCAAGCGGATCTCATTTTGATCACGGTAAAAGCTTGGCAAGTGGAAGACGCCATTCAGCCTTTACTGCCTCATATCAACGCTGACACGATTATCATGCTGATGCACAATGGTATGGGTACCGCCTCTGGCGTGGAGAAGGCTCTGCCAAACAATCCGATAGTGCTCGCCACAACGACGCACGGCGCATACAAACCAGATAACCAACACGTACTGCATACCGGTCACGGAACAACGCAAGTGGGTGGTTATAATGACAAAGGAATGCAGTGCGCTTTTCTGCAAGATGTTATGCATCATGCCCTTCCAGAGGCCATTTGGAATCCACACATCCAATCTGCGTTATGGACTAAGTTAGCGATCAACTGCGCGATTAACCCACTGACTGCGATTCACCAGTGTAAGAATGGTGAGCTTGCGCAGCCCGAGTTTAAGATACAACTCGAAAGCATCACTCAAGAACTGGTTGAAGTAATGAGTAAAGAAGGTATTGCTATCGAGTATCGCTCTCTTTTCGATACGGTAATGCAAGTGGTGAACGCCACAGCTGAGAACTATTCTTCAATGAAGCAAGACGTATTCCATCAACGTCGAACGGAAATTGATTTTATAACCGGATACTTGTTAAAGGCTGCCGAGAAACATCGCATCAATACGCCTGAGAATTTAAAACTTTACCAACGCATCAAACAAATAGAACAAAGCTGGACAGAACAATGAGTAAGAAAATCTTAGTGCCAATCGCTCCGGGCACCGAAGAAATGGAAGCCGTCACCGTTATCGACATGATGGTTCGCGCGGGTTATGACGTTACGGTAGCGAGTGCTGCTTTTGATGGCTCATTGACGATGAAAGCTTCTCGCGGAGTCACACTAACAGCCGATTGTAAGCTGGTCGATATCGCTGATGATGAGTTTGACGCCATAGCGCTTTCTGGTGGTGTTGGTGGTGCAGAAATTTTTCGTGATAGCACGGTGATGATAGAAATCCTTAAGCAGCACATCTACGAGGGAAAGTTGGTCGCTGCTATCTGCGCAGCACCGGCGTTGGTATTGCAACACCATGATCTTTTCCCACAATCACTGATGACCTGTCACCCGAGCTTTCAGTCACATATCCCGGAAGAGAAGTGGCGCAGCAAACGCGTGACCTTTGATATCAACCACAACCTTATCACCAGTCAAGGTCCGGGCACTGCTTTAGAGTTCGCAATGGAAGTAATCATTCAACTCTCAGGTAAAAAACACGCATGGTCAGTTGCTGAACCAATGATCCCTCTGCCTACTCTGCATTACCATAAGCTTGGTGAAGAATAATGTTTGACGTAAATGCTGTACGTGAGCAATTTCCCGCTCTAAATCAATCCGTCAACGATACGCCCTTAGTGTATCTAGATAGCGCAGCGACAACGCAAAAACCGCAATGTGTGATTGATGTCATCAGTCATTACTACAGTGCGCAAAATGCCAATGTTCACCGTGGCAGTCATAGTTTAACGGCTAATGCCACCAGCCAATTTGAAGCGGCACGAGAACGAGTGGCAAACTTTATTGGTGCAAACAGCTCTAAAGAGATCATTTGGACACGGGGCGCAACCGAAGCACTGAACTTAATTGCTCAGACTTACGCCCGCAGCACGTTACAACCGGGTGATGAGATCTTGATTAGCGAGATGGAGCACCACGCTAACATCGTGCCTTGGCAAATCGTGGCAGAGCAAACGGGCGCCAAAGTCATAAAAGTTCCAATGACATCAGATTGCCAGTTCGACATCAGCGCATTTAAGGTGCTTCTGTCTGACCGCTGTAAAATTGTTGCTTGTGCGCAAATCACCAACGTCACGGGCACACGACAACCTATCGAAAAAATCACTGAACTAGCGCACAGCGTTGGCGCGGTTGTTGTGATTGATGGCGCTCAAGGCATCGTCCATGAGCAGCTTGATTTATCGGTATCAGATATCGATTTTTACGTTTTCTCAGGTCACAAGCTTTATGCGCCAGCAGGTATTGGTGTCCTATACGGCAAACTAGAGTTGTTAGAAGCTATGCCACCATGGCACGGCGGCGGTAAAATGGTTGAACGCGTTTCTTTCGAGAAAACGACCTTTTCAGCACTTCCTGGCAAATTTGAAGCGGGCACACCAAACGTAGCGGGCGCGATTGCTTTAGCGAAAGCCATTGAGTGGTACCAAGGTTTTGACCATCACGCAGTCGAGGATCATCTCCATGCGCTTCAGGATAAGGCCTACCAAGCACTAAACGCGTTGGATGACATCCATATTCTAGGCTATCAACCGAATGCCTCTGTACTGACGTTCGTAATGGACGGCGTTCATCACCAAGACATGGCGACGCTGCTCGATCAACAAGGCATTGCGGTACGAGCAGGACACCACTGCGCTCACCCATTGATGGATGCGCTAAACGTTAAAGGCACGGTACGCGTTTCTTTTGGTATTTATAACACGGCTGAAGATGTGGATAGACTCATCGCCGCCGTAGAAAAAGCCGTCGACATGCTATAACGCCAACGGTTTGATTTGGAGTAACCAACAAGGTTACTCCATCTGCCTATCCAGAGTCGCCACGCAATTTCTGCCATTTCTTTTCGCAGCATAAAGCGCTTTATCTGCATGCGCATACAAACGTTTGGTGGTTTCATTTCTGCCTATTTCCACCACGCCTACACTCACCGTGACCGGAATTTCAATCTTTTCAAATTCGAACTGACAATTTTGAATATGGGAACGTACTTCCTCTCCTACCTCTTTCGCCGCCGACAGAGAAGTTTCTGGCAAAATAATCGCAAACTCCTCCCCTCCGACTCTTGCAAAAATTTCGTCTTTGACGAGTAAGTGAGAAACCAAATCAGCTAACGTCTCTAAGACATAATCCCCCGCATCATGACTACGTTTATCATTGATGACTTTAAAAAAATCCAAATCAAATAATAACAACGCGGAGTGATAATCCGGAGCTTGGGATTTAATAACTTCTTCTGTGAGCTTTTCGAAAAAGACACGTCGATTGTAGATGTTGGTAAGAGCATCAATTTGGCTTTGATGGCGAAGAAGGGTTTCAACTCGGTGGCGATTGGAGATGTTACGTGTAAGAATAAGGACAACGCGACGACCTCGGTATTTTATAGCGAGTGGGCAGATCTTTCCTTCGTAGTATAGGTCGCGCATCTATTCCCTGAATGCTGTCGGCGCACATCTTGTACTCGATCGTCACAATACTGTCTTGTTTCAGTGACCGATTTATCTGTTCGATAAACCAGTCAGCTTTATCTTTCTCAAGTACGCTGTGCAGCGTCTCACCTATCAAATTACTTCCATCGTGATAGGCTTTTTTATCTGTTCCTCCAAAAACATCAATATAGATACCATCTTCACTCAGAATAAAAGTGGGGTCTGGCATTCCGGATAACACGTCTTGCGCATGTTCCAAGGTGAATTGCATATAGGGAGGTTCCTAGCATTTGTATCTAAGTAACCCAATCGCTTCCAAGTGTGTTTCCACATTGGGGAATAGGAGCTAATGGGGCATATGTCTATTATCTAATATAGACAAATTTTAAATACAATTGAGTTTATAAAAACCAAGTGGGCAATATAATGAACCAGGATCAATAGAATGGTTAATTAACGCTAAAATAGTCGACCATTTGCATATTTTTTATCCATATGCAAAAAATATCTCAACTCAGATACAAAAAACGCCAAACAGCTAGGCTATTCGCGTTTTTTAAGAATTGGGAAAATGACTCGTTACACGGCGGTTTGCTTAATCTGCTCTACAATAGCTTTCAAGCCATTACCACGTGACGGGCTTAAATGGGAGACAAGCCCCAGTTGATCAAAATAAGCATCAATATCAAATGCTTGAATTTGATCGGCCGTTTTACCGTCATAAGCTGCCATTACCAAGGCAATCAACCCACGGACGATACGCGCATCGGAGTCCGCACAAAAATGCCAAACGCCATCTTGCTCTTGGCTCACTAGCCACACCAAGCTTTCACAGCCCGAAACGGTAACTTGTTCTGATTTCAGCTCTTCTGGCATTTGTGGCAGCTTTTTACCCCACTGAATAACCTGACGGTAACGATCTTCCCAGCCTTTAAATTGCTGCATAGTCGCTACAATGTCTTCGCTGGTGATATCTGTACCAAATGGAGAAACGGGAAAATCTGTCATGATGCGCTCTTCTTCTAGTTTACTTCTTATATTTTGAAATCAACTTCTCAACGATTCGCGATACCGCGACAAAGCCAAACGTTGCAGTTACGACAGTCGCCGCACCAAAACCGCTAGCGCAATCCATACGTTTTGGGCCTTCCGCTGTCGACTTCACACCACACACTGAACCGTCTGCTTGAGGGTACTTCAGCTGCTCGGTTGAAAACACGCAATCAATACCAAACTTACGAGCCGGATTCTTAGGGAAGTTATGATGACGACGCAAGGTGTCTTTGATTTTCTTCGCTAGAGGATCTTGGATCGTTTTCGTTAAATCAGCGACCATGATCTGCGTTGGGTCAACCTGACCACCAGCGCCCCCCGTAGTGATCACTTTGATCTTGTTGCTGCGGCAATACGCCAACAAAGACGCCTTCGCTTTTACGCTGTCAATCGCATCTAGCACGTAATCAAACTCTTTGCTTAAGTACTCATGTTGATTGTCTGGCGTGATGAAATCATCAATCAGGTTGACTTTACACTCTGGGTTGATCAATTTGACACGCTCGGCCATCACTTCAATTTTGCTTTGGCCAACGGTGCCCGTCATCGCATGAATTTGGCGGTTAATGTTCGTGACACAAACATCGTCCATATCAATCAGAGTTAGCTCACCGATCCCTGTACGAGCCAGCGCTTCCACCGCCCATGAACCTACGCCACCAATACCAATCACACAAACGTGTGCAGCGCGAAGAATGTCCACTTCGCTGTTGCCATAAAGACGACGAGTGCCGCCAAAGCGTTGATTGTAGCTGTCAGATGCTGGGGTATCGAGTTCACGCATATTGAAGTCCAGATGATCGATAGAAAAACAAAGAGTGCGATTTATACGCACTCTTTGATGAAATGTCTAGATAAGAGAGTGTTCCTCTCTCTTGGACGACTATTGTAGCTTTTCTGGCGGTAAAGCCCAAGGCGCTTGAGTTGGTGAGTTTTCTAACCCAAGTTTCCACACTCGACCAAAATGCTTGTAGTGCCCTGCTTCCGTTCCTGCTCTCGCACCAATGCCATGATACAGATCCAAATGGTTCTGTTTTACCGCACCACCAGTGTCTAAAACGATCAGCATTCGCAGTTGATGCGCACCACTCCACGTACCATCGGCATTCAGCAGTGGCACTTCCGCCAAGATTGGCGTACCCATAGGTAAGATAGAACGGTCACCCGCGACGGCGGCCATTGGCAACAACGGAATACCAGCCGAGCCTGTTACTGGCGCTTCTGCTTTTGGCGCAAAGAAAACGTAAGAAGGGTTTTGCTCCAACAACTCGCGCACTTTCGCATCGTCGTTGTCCATCACCCACTCTTTGATTGCTTTGAGGGACATTTTTTCACGCGGGACTTCACCACGTTCAATCAAAATGCGGCCAATGCTGACGTAAGCTTTATTGTTTTTACCCGCGTACGCAAAGTACTCCAACGTATCATCATCTTCAAAATGCACGTAGCCACTGCCTTGCACTTCCATCATAAATGGGTCGATACGATTAGGCGCGTAACCTAGCACCAAACCTTGTCCATCTAGTGCTCCATTGTAGATCTCCGCGCGAGTCGGACAATCTGATGAGCAGTTTGGCTTGCCATAAACTGGGTACTTAAAAATGTCGTTTGGTGTATGACGCAGTTCCATCACGGGAGAAAAGTATCCGGTAAACAACACATTACCTTTTTTATCACCACCACCCAATTGCGCGGCTTGAATGCCAAACGCACTCAACGCGCTGGTATCTCCGCTCTGTTGCGCCCACTCACTTAATCGTTGATATAGCGGTTGGTACATCTTCGCCATGGATGGTGACTTTATCACCACTTGCTCAGCTTGCTTGTTAAATTCAGTAAAATCGCGTGGTTTGTTAGACTCAACCACATCCACTTGATTGAGGATCTGAGGAAACTCACCATCAAGATATTGCTGAGCACGATCATTTTGTTGAGCACAGCCAAAGAGTAGGCTCAAAGAGATAATAGGAAGGAGTTTTTTTAACACGTGTCTTTTCCGTAAAAGAGAATAGCAAAAGGATGGCAAACAAATGCATACGACGCAATTGAAAAGCAACGACAAAATGTTTCAACGCTAAGCCAATCCGTTTACTCGTTGTGAATTCATTCAGTTAATGCAACATGATAGCAGCGGAAGAATTACGGAATTGTCCGGATTATGTTTGAAAGTAAGATTTACTGATTGAGAGATGAAATTGTGATCATCCATGTGACTCACAGACGCAAGAGATCTCTGCTTAACAGACAATGATAAAAACGACTATCTTACCGCAATCCTTGCACGCCCCTCTAAACGGAATACAGGTAGATAATGCGCATTGGCATCCAGCTTCATTTCTGCATGCTGCTTACCCACAAAATTGAAGTGCCGCTCATTTGAACCCACTCGATACGAAAACGAATCCCCATCGAATTCAAAACTGGTCGCCACTGTAGAACCATTTACGGTAACACCGCGCTCACTCAACACAAATTCTTCACGAGCATAAGGCGCAACATCTTGCTCAACCCAGCGACCATAAATAGTCGATTTAAGAATGGGCGGATTAATGGTTCGAGTAATCAAATCACTATACAGCATGCACACGACAACGGTTCCAACTATCGCTATAAGCATGAGAGAACGCTCTAGCCACTTACGAAGCATTGATTTAGATGACGTTTTTGACAGATTTGAAGCAGTGATCGCAGCATTCTTATTAACAGCAGAAGACATGAGGTTCACGTATTGAGAAAAGACGCGCTCATTGTAACTCTCCCCCTCAACGGGACCAAGAACCTACCTCAATATGTTTGTGCTTTATTCCAAAATTTCACCTTGCCACCAAGTGAATAAAAAGGCATTATTTTAACATAATTAAACAAAGGAATGGCTGTAGTGAAAATTCGTAGTACTGCTCTCGTAAAAGGATTCCGTCAATCAACACCTTATGTCAATGCTCACCGCGGAAAAACCATGGTGATCATGCTGGGCGGAGAAGCCGTCGCACACAAAAATTTTGGCAATATTATTAATGATATCGCACTCATGCACAGCCTCGGAATTAAAGTCGTGGTGGTGTATGGTGCACGTCCTCAAATTAATCAGCTGCTAGAAAAACAAGACCTCACTACGCCTTACCACAAAAATATCCGCATTACGGATGAATCGGCTTTATCTGTTGTTATGCAAGCTGCCGGACAACTTCAACTTGCGATTACTGCGCGCCTATCAATGAGCCTCAACAACACTCCGATGGCAGGCACCCAGCTCAATGTCGTTAGCGGAAACTACATCATTGCTCAGCCACTCGGCGTTGATGATGGTGTGGACTATTGCCATAGTGGACGCATTCGCCGCATTGACACCGACGCGATTAATCGCACGCTCGACCAAGGCTCTATTGTGCTACTTGGCCCCATTGCGAGCTCTGTGACTGGCGAGTGTTTTAACTTACTTTCTGAAGAAGTTGCGACACAACTGGCGATCAAATTAGGCGCAGACAAACTGATTGGTTTCTGTTCAGAACAAGGTGTCATTGATGACAACGGTAATGCTGTCGCCGAGTTGCTGCCAATTGAGGCGGAGCATGTCATCAAAACGCTCTCTGAAAATACGTCTCCTGACCTAGATTACAACACTGGGACACTGCGCTTTCTTAAAGGGTCTATTGCCGCTTGCCGTGCCGGAGTGCCTCGTAGCCACTTGATCAGCTATAAAGTGGATGGAGCCTTAATTCAGGAGTTGTTCTCTTTCGACGGTATCGGAACCCAAGTTGTTATGGCGAGCGCTGAGCAAGTGAGACAAGCTAGTATTGACGATATTGGCGGTATCTTAGACCTCATTCGTCCTCTAGAAGAGCAAGGCGTACTCGTTCGTCGCTCTCGAGAGCAGCTAGAACAAGAGATTGGAAAATTTACCATCATCGAAAAAGACGGTCTGATTATTGGCTGCGCTGCCCTTTATCCGTACCCAGAAGAGCGTAAAGCTGAGATGGCTTGCGTAGCGATTCACCCTGACTATCGTGATGGGAACCGAGGTTTGTTACTGCTCAACTACATGAAACATCGTTCTAAATCCGAAACCATTGATCAGATTTTTGTCCTCACGACACACAGTCTGCATTGGTTCAGAGAGCAAGGTTTTTACGAAGTCAGTGTCGACTATTTGCCCGGAGCCAAACAAGGGCTATATAACTTCCAGCGTAAGTCAAAAATCTTAGCGCTAGATTTGTAGCTTAACCTTAAATCACGAAGCAAAATTTAACGCTCCGCTATACCAAAACCTCAAGGTGCGGGATTCTGCTCATTGACGCTCAATCCTGCACATCAAGTTTGTTTTGGAGTAAGGCCTCACATAAATCCTGCTTCGAGCTAGCGAGTCATCATATAAACACCAACTTAGAAATACGCAAACCATTGCTTGATTTTCGTTCCAATTTTATCTTTTAAATATACATTTGGTTGGCTATACTCTGCTCGCTAGTGATTGGTTTTTAACCAATACGAATGGATCTAGGTGATGAAATGTAGCCTTCACCCTAAAATACTGGGCAATTGAAAAACTAGTTAGCTCCGTATTGCACACCAAGGACAGTTGTTAATCTGACTTTAAATAAGCCGAGACGAGCACTGTTATGAGAACAATCATTTGTAATTCGCTTCAAAGCTTCTGGGATATGGCTGACAATCAGTTTTTAGAAGGCCTAGACGTCCACTGTGTTTTCCCCGTAAATGACGCTATCCGAGATTTTATTCTTGCTTATCAACAGCAATACAAAATACGCAGCGTATCTTTTACTAACGCGTTTGCAAAACGTGCATAAAAGAAGACCGAGCCATAAGCTCGGTCTTCTTGTTTTAGTTGGTAAGCCGCTGTACTAACCCACTCGCACGAGTCGTTTTCACCTTAATGCCTCGCTTCAGAACATTGAGTTCGGCGTAAAGAGCTAAACGCTTTTTCGCGCGGGTAATGCCTGTGTAAATCAACTCACGGGTTAATATCGGGCTAAAGTCTGGTGGCAAAATCATCAGGGTGTAATCAAATTCACTGCCTTGCGATTTATGGATGGTCATGGCGTAAGCCGTTTCATGTTCAGGTACTCGGCTCGGTAAGACCGATTTCACACTGCCGTCAGGTAACTCAAAAAAGACTTTCAAACGCGGTTCTTCTTCAGTGTCATCTCGCATGCAAATACCAATATCACCATTATACAAACCTAAACCGTGATCATTACGCGTAACCATGACAGGTCTGCCGTGATACCAAATTTCATCCTGAACCTGAATGAACTTGCACGCCGCGAGCGCTTTCTCGATGCGCTGGTTTAGCCCAGCAACACCAAAGTCACCTTCACGGATCGCGCACAGTAATCGGCATTGGTTGAAAGTATCTAATACCGCTTTGGCTTTACGCGTTAGCGACTCTGGCTTTCCGGTTTCAGGATCGGTTTCCTGTTGTCCAATGCGTTTGAGGTAACGACCGTATTCCTGCACCAACGTCTGCATCATTTGGTTGTAGTGCTGAGTACTTAGCGCGAAATGTTCGATATCGGAAAAGTCACGCGCCCAGACGTTATCTACGCTCGCAGCAGAACCTGAGTTAACCGCTTTTGCCAACTGACCAATGCCTGAGCGAGCATCAAATCGGTAGCTCTTTTGCAGCATACATAAACTATCGGCAATGCTAGATGCACTGTTACCCGCATGCGCTAAAGTATCGAAACCCGTCAGTTTTGCGATGGCTGATGCCTGCTCTTTGCCATAGCCCAATGCATGGAACGAACAGATATCACCCAACACAGCCCCAGCTTCAACTGAAGCAAGTTGGTCTTTATCACCTAGCAAAATCAGCCGCGCATGTTTCGGTAAGGCATCGACCACTTTGTACATCATTGGCAAATCGACCATCGACGCTTCGTCGATAACTAAAATATCCAAATGAAGTGGATTTTGCTTGTTGTGACGGAATTCTGCGCTATTAGGAATCGCGCCCAGCAATCGATGCAAGGTGCTCGATTCAGTCGGAATTTTGGCTTTTAGCTCCGGAGAAACTGGCAGTTCTTGCACTGCTTTACCAATGGACTCGGTTAATCGCGCCGCCGCTTTCCCCGTCGGGGCCACCAGCTTGATGGTTAGATTTTTCTCGTGCGTCGCCTGTTCAATCAAAGCAGCAAGCAATTTGGTTACTGTCGTCGTTTTACCCGTACCAGGGCCACCAGAAATCACAGCAAATCGACGAGTTAACGCAACCGCCGCCGCAACTTTTTGCCAGTTCACACAAGCTGAGAGTGGCACGAGTTCGTCCAGTGTTTGTAAATCCTGAACCTTGCGCGCATTGCTAAGCACGGAATCAATGACGTGCCAATCCAACGATTCGCTTGCGACCACATCAAGGTGGTCACACACCAGTTGCTGACGCAACACTTGGTTACTGTTTCCCGCTTCTACTGCTTTACCTAACGCGTTAAATAGAAAATGGTATTGGCGTGCGAACAGATGGTTGAGCAACTCCGATAATCGCGCAAACTCTTGTGGTTGCAAGTTAACTGCGGCGCCCAGCTGATTGAGCTTTTCCGCCAGTGTCACTTCATAATGCCAATAGCGATGCAGATACAGACGCTCACCATCGAACATTAAAGGCAAGGCTTCTCCTTGCGCGCCGACCACGCTGGAATTTTGTAATACTTGAATCCAGTCTATGCCTTGCAACTGTGTGTTAAGCGCCAATGCCGACTCACCAAACAGCCCTAGCTTACTGGCTAAATCCGTAGATTGCCCTTGTGCATCGCACAGAGACAGACAGATATGTCCTTTACCAAGCTCACTACTGACAACACCAGCGATAAACGCCAGTGCTTGGCTGTCCGATTGTTCATCATGCGTTTGAGAATCAATAAAACAGGCGAATTGGTAGTCGAGCTGACGAATAGCACCTTTGTGCGCCAAGCGTTCCAACACTACCAATAGGCTATCTTGGTCAGAATGAAGATTGTGATTTGTCGTCATTAAAGTAGCTCCATCTGTCCGGCTTGAGTTGAGCGCGTTTCAAGTGCTTGACCATCAATCAAACGATCCATCTCTTGTAAGAAGTCTAAGGTTGGTTTCGCGGCAAAAATGCCGTGGTCACTCTGCCCATCCATGCCGCGCAAGAACAAGTAATACACGCCACCAAAGTGATGATCATATTGATAATTCGCCAATCGGCTGCGTAGGAAACGATGCAGTGCTAACGCATAAATCTGATACTGCAAATCGTAGCGGTGATCCGCCATCGCCGATTTCAGAGCCTCACCATGGTAGTGCGTCACATCGTCGCCAAGATGATTCGATTTCCAGTCAAGCACGTAGTATTTACCTTGATGTTCAAACACCAAGTCGATAAAACCTTTGAGCATGCCTTGAACGGTTTGGAAACCTAAATCCCCCGCTTTCGCCGACAACGGATCGTGACGTTGAATGACTCGGTTTAACGCCGGCGCAGACAAAACTTCGATCGGCAGCAAAAATTCCATCTCCACCAAACGTTGCGACGGTGCTTTTTGATTCAGCAGCAAAGACTTACCATCCAACGGCGTTGCGAGTACGGTATCAATCAATTGCTGTAAAATGGGTAACCACTCTTCATCGAGCTGTTCGCTTTCCATCAAGCCAAGGATGATTTGTGTATTCTCTTCCGTCGTGGCTGGCTGAGTAAATTCAATTTCCTCAAACAGGCTGTGCAAGAACGTACCCGGACGCGCACCACGAGGGAAGGTAAAAATAGAACGCTCTGGCTCCACCAAATCCGCTTCGTCTTGTTCTTCAGATGAGTCGATATCAAAACCCGTAATCTCAATCGTGGCATCATGCTCGGCGTGATGAGAGCCTTGCTTGACCAAGCCAGAATAACTGGTGATGCGCCAGTTTCTATCGATAGGGTTTTGCAGCTCTTTCGCGCTAAGATCGTATATTTCTTCTTGTGGCGCTACGTACTTCTCTTCGAGTTGCTGCGGCGGATCGGCCACAACGACACAATCAAGCTCGTCTTGTTGCTTTGTTAAACCTTGGTGCAAATCGTTAATGCCACCTTCTTGACCATTCTGAATCAAATAGCCAATCGCACTGCGGTGTACGCCAGTTGGCTCTTTGGTCGAACGACCATTGCGCAAAGGCGAGGCTCCAATAAAACACGCATACACAGCTCGCGTTAGTGCTACGTATATCAAGCGTAAGTCTTCCGCCAAACGCTCTTTATCCGCTTGCTTCATGGACGCATCGTTGCCAGTGATATCCAGTACCGTGCGGTCATTGGCTGCATCGTAATATTTGGCTTCACTGGCTTCTCGATAGCTGAACACAAACGGCAGAAATACGAGGTCATACTCCAAGCCTTTTGATTTGTGAATAGTTACGATCTGCACTAAGTTACGTTCCGATTCTAAACGTTGGATTTGGTCATCACTGCCACCTAAACCGTTTTCCGCATCACTGATAGACTGAGCGAGCCAACGCAGCAGACCGTGGTCGCTATCCAGTTCATTACTGGCTTGTTGAAGCAGTTCACCGATGTGCATTAAATCGGTAAGTACTCGCTCACCATTCTCCCCCTGTGAACTCGCGCCTTCTTCTAGTAATCGCTCGGCAATATGGCGTTTGCTGATCAACGCGCGCAACATCGGCAGCACACCACGTTGAACCCAAAGTTTGCGATATTCTTTGAATTCGTTTACGGCGTTTTCCCACACCACTTCATCGTTATTAAGTGCATCCAAACTTGCTGCGTCGAGGGCAAACAGCTCAGAGGCAAGACTTGCACGCAGCGCACGGTCATTTTCTGGCGTCAGCACCGCTTGCAGCAAACGCTGTAAATCCTGCGCCACCGAACTGGTAAACACACTGTCTCGGTTAGACAGGTACACGCTGGCAATGCCTTGGTCTGCCAGGGCTTGTTTGACCATTCGACCTTCACTACCTGTTCGAACCAACACCGCGATATCGCCCGCTTGAACCGCTTTCTGTTTTTCGCCATTCACCAGACACGCTTGCCCCTGTTGAGCCTGCGTCAAAATGGTTTGGATTTGGCTTGCGGTCGCCTCTGCCATTCGAGTCAAATACTCGCCTTTTGGTAGCGGTTTATCGTCCGCTTCTTGCAACCAATAAGTCAGCGCGGGTTGCTTTTGGCCACCCATAGTCCAAATGCGTTTTTCGGCATTGGGACTGTACTTAACGGGTAAGAACGGAATATCCGAATCATAGATAAATGGACTATCAGGCAAGGAAAACACTTGGTTCACCGCCTGCACCATATCGGCACTTGAACGCCAGTTAGTTCCAAGCGTGTAGTGAGCACTTACTTGGTTACGCGCTTTGATATAAGTGAAAATGTCTGCGCCACGAAAGCCATAAATCGCCTGCTTGGGGTCACCGATCATAAACAAACCACATTCCGGGTTGTTCAGATAAATACGGCTGAAAATACTGTATTGAAGCGGGTCGGTATCTTGGAACTCGTCAATCATTGCGACAGGATACAAAGTACGAATACGCGCCGCTAAAAGCTCGCTTTCGTCCGTATCGATAGAAGCAGAAAGTTGCGTCAGCAAATCATCGAAAGAGAGCCACTGTTTTTGATTTTTCGCGTTGGCCAGCATTTCACGACAATGCTCAATCGCATGAGCAAGCAGTGGCGCTTTTAAGCTGATTGGATTGGCAAGAAATGTTTCAATGGCTTCAAATACCGCATGCTGCGGCGCACTGCCTTTCGGTGTTTTTTCCAACAAGACGTTTTGCGCGAATTTCTCCAGCTTGTCTGGATAATCGTAACCTGTGGTTTCCGTTGCTGCCCAAGCGTTTACCGCCTCCAACCACGTCGGCAGAGACTTTTTGGTGTAGCTGCGTTTGTTAATATCTGAATCTGAAATCAGCGTAAAGAAGTCATCTTGGCTTTCTCGCCACTGTGCTTTTAATTCATCAATTTTTTTCAAATTTTCAGTATGAAGATCAGCCAAACTGCCTTTCATTGCAGGAACAGAAAGGCTTAACGGCGCACCGGTTAAGTAATTGCTGATGTCAGACAACAACGCAGATGGAGAGCTCCATAGCTGGCGAATTTCTCCAGCCAAGGTAAATGGCAACGGGTAGAAATTGCGACGCCAGTAATCGGCTACAACTTGCGATTTTAGGTGACTTTCATCGGTCACAAACTCGTTATTAAATCGGCTGCCAGATTCAAACGCATTTTGCGTTAGCATGCGTTGGCAAAAACCGTGAATGGTGTAGACCGCCGCCTCGTCCATCTGACGCTCTGCCTGCAATAAAATTTCTGCGGCTTGCTTGTGATCGTCAAACTCATTAAGCAAAGGTTGGATCACCGGATCGGAACTCTGTCCACGCGCAAACGCGATTCGCGCATCATGGATTCTTGCCCTGATACGATCGCGTAATTCCGCAGTTGCCGCTTCAGTAAAGGTTACGACCAGAATTTGGTCGACCGTAAGCGGTACGCGGTGCCGAGTTTCCGCGCTGCCGTGACCAAGCAAAAGGCGCAGATATAAACCTGCAATAGTGAAGGTTTTACCTGTACCTGCTGATGCCTCGATTAACCTCGCACCATGCAGAGGAAACGTCATCGGTTCTAGTGGCGTTGGTTGAGGTTGCTCTGTGCGGTCTAACGTATGTAGAGGACACTCTGCACCTGACATTTGATCCATAACGCTGAATCTCTCCGGATTATTTACTAGGACGTATCACCTAATAAATGTGATCTATAGTTAAAAATTCTATTAATATGTTTAACAAGTTGGATAATTTAGAGCTTTGTGAGATCTTTCTCACGGTTATCCATAAGACGTACCGTTAGTATGCGCCCCACGAGATAAGCCAAACCTTTTTGGCGGCACAACTCAAATGAATTAAACAAAAGTATCATGGTCCCTCTGACCTTGTGGCCGTACAGCGAACGCCCTACAAAAAATAATGATTTTCTGGCGGCCACCCTACTCTTCCTTCTCTTTATCCAACTGTCTTTATTACGCTTTTACGTCATCAGCGTCTTGAACCGCTAAGCGCGCACCTTGCAAAACTAATGCTGTCAGCAAACGAACTTCTGAGGCCAACTCATCATTCCAAGCAGGCCAAATTCGAGAGATGTACGCGTTATTGCCTTCGCCCGGGCTCATGAAGCCATCATTGAATGCGTCAGCCATTTTCTTCAAAGATTTCTCTTCGTCATCGACCCACTGACCACGGCTAAAGCCCGCTTCAACACAAGCCAACGCCGTTTTCGGGAAATAAGGCAAAGGCTTAGTCATGCCTTCGAAGAATAAGCGAACTAATTCAGTCAGTAGATGTTTGGCATACTGCACATCGGCAATTTCTGGGTAGATCAAATGCAGCGCGCCTTCTTTACGATCGTAGCCAATCAGATGAGTTTTCTTGGCATAACCCGACGCCGACATGGCAAGGTGATCGATCCACGCTGCAAGGTAATCCTGCGAGCGAATCTTACCGCTTCGGTAACGAATCAACCCAGATTGGTAACACTGGGTTAGCCAACCTGTTAGGCGAACGTTTTTCTCTTCGCCTTCATTTCGCTCAAACAAGGAATCAAACGTCAGGTCGATTTCCAAATCGTCTTGAGGCGCACCAGATAAAAACGCCAGTTTGTCCACCAGCTCTTCCGCCTGAACTCGGTTGGTTTCAAACTCGATATCACCAAACGCCCCCACCGGCAGTTTGCCTTGTGCGCGCTGTTGACTCATAAAGTGTTTAAGCACCTCTGTTTTTTTCTCTGGCTGCATCAATGTCGTTTCAAGCAAGGTTTCTAACAGCTCATCACGCATTTGATAGCTTTCCAAACCACCTAAAACAAAGGGTTCGTCGTCTTCCATCACCGGTAGTGGCGGTTCAAAGATTACTTTTAAGCGACGATTGAAAAAATACTGCACAGGTAAGCGCCAGAAACGTTGCAACTCGACTAAGTCTAGCTCAAGAGGGAATGTCGCTCCTAACAGATAGTCGTCTAATGCCCGATTAAAATCACGACGAACATAGCATTGCGATTGACTACTTTGAGTCAATGCCGCTGGAATCCACTCTTTCGCGTAGCTGGCGTGCATGCCTTGGAACGCACTTGGGCTAAACGGCACCATGGCGTGGGTATTCACCAACGCATTTAATAAGTTGTCGCCAGACTCATCAACGGGCAACGCTTCATCACCACTTAAACAATAGTTTTGGTGGCAGTATTCCATCAGCTCAGAAACCAGAACCGAAGGCACTCGCTCGGTATTGTCTTGGATTGAACGGCCAACATAACTGATGTAGAGCGTTTGCTGTGCCGATAGCATTGCTTCGAGGAATAGGTAACGGTCATCATCTCGGCGCGAACGGTCGCCCGGTTTGGTTCTTCCGGTCATCAAGTCAAAGCCTTCTGGCGGCATGGAACGCGGATACACGCCGTCATTCATCCCCAACAGACAAACGGTTCTAAACGGAATAGAGCGCATCGGCATCAGGGTACAAAAGTTCACTTGACCAGCAAGGAAGCGCTGGCTGACTCGTGTGCCAGATAATTTGTTTTGAAGGTATTGGCTGATGATCGACGGCGATAACGCATCATCAAATGCGGCATCAGCTAATTGCTCTTTGAGTTGGCTGAGCGTATCGCGAATGGATTTGAGCGCCATTTCGCCTTCTAACTCAACTGAGAAGAAGTCATCCAGCAGTGAAACCAAAGTCTCTCGCCAACCATCGATAGTTTGAACATGAGAAAGTTTGCTTCGATAAGTGCTAATTTGTTGGATAAAGTGTGCCAACTTACCCGCCAGCTCTGCGCCCATGCCTTGCACTTCGTTGTACGGAGACAAACTGCCTTGCTCGGTTTCAAACAAACCTGCGGATTCTGGCATCGCGTAGCCAAGCAACATTCGTTGAATACCAAATTGCCATGTGTTTTGACGAGCTTCCGGCAGTTCAAATTCGCGTCCGGTATTGGCATCCAACCCCCAGCGAATTCCCGATTCCTCAACCCATTGTTTGGCTTGTAAGAAATCATCTTCGCTGAGTTCAAAACGCTTTAATATCGCTGGAGTTTCCAGAAGTTCGAGTAGTTCTGATGCCAAACAGCGCGTATTGGGTAAGTTCACCAACTGCATAAATGCGGCCAGAATTGGGCTCTCTTGATCGGCGGCTCGGTCAGAAATCGAATATGGAATAAAACGCTCACCCGGCGCGTTACCAAAGACCGCCTGAATCGCAGGGCTGTAAGCGTTGATGTCTGCGACCATCACGATAATATCGCGCGGTTTTAACGTTGAGTCAGCATCGAACATCGCCAACAGTTGATCATGCAGCACTTCCACTTCACGCATCGGGCTGTGACAAGCGTGTAGGCTCAGTGATTTATCACCCAAGCTAACCACTTGTTTGTGATGACTGTTTTCAATCTGTTGGTCATCTTGATGTTCTTCAAGATTGAGAATATCCGCTTGCAATTGATGGAGCAGACTGTCGCGCTCAACATCAACAAACGCTTCAATTTCATGAGATTCCAGTTGAGACAAGAGGTACATATTGTCGCGTCCGAGTTTACCCATGGACGCCAACAGACTGTTTCCGACCACATCGGTGTGCAGCTCATCGATCACATTATCTTCCAGTGAACCTTTCAGTTGCTCAGTTTCACCTTGCACTTCCGAGTGATCGTCCTGCCACACAACGTGCTGACGATGTTTCGCCGCCAAACGAGCCAGATATTTGCGATCTCGAACTTCACCCCAGTAATAACGACACGGGTTGGTGAACATCAGATGCACGTCGATGTGTTCACCAATTGCTTTTAGCGCATCCATATAGCGAGGCGGCAACGAAGAAATACCAAAAACAAACAAACGCTTGGGTAAATGGTCAAAATTGCCGTTAAAACTCGCTAATGTGTCGATAAAGTGCTCATAAAGGTTGGCACGGTGATAAGGAGACTGTCCTAATGACACAGTGTGATCGTACAACGCTTGCCACAGGATCGGCTGCCACGGATGCTCATCTTCCAGCTCTGGCACACTCTGCCCAGCTTCCCAACTTGCGATCCATTCCGGACGATACACCAAGTAACCATCGAAAATATCGGCAATTTTCTCAGCCAGCTGATACAGCTTAGAGTGATCACTGTCATCTTTGAGGTACTGCTCTAACGGCGAAAACACGTCTTGGTTGAGAAGCCCCGGCAGCAGATGCATCAACTTCCAAGTCATCGCTTCTTTGTTAAACGCACTGCGTTTTGGCACGTCTGGCAACACCTGCGTAAACATTTCCCAAATGAAGGTAGCAGGAAGCGGAAAATCAATGTTCGCGGCAACACCAAACTCTTTGGCCAATTCCATTTTTAGCCACTGGGACATGCCCGGACTTTGAACCAGAATTTGTTCTTTTTCGAACGGGTTTTCCAGCGGACTGATTCGAATCAGTTCGACAAGGAGTGATTTAAGAACGTCAACTTGGTTGGAGTGATAAACAGTAAACAAATTGGGAATACCGAGCGCCGATTGAAACTGTTAGCTAGCTTAGCACAGCCCCATTTAAACCCGCAGTGATCTCGCGTTCGGAAAAAACAAAAGGTTATATATCACTCAAATAGAGTATGAATCTTCTTAATTTTCACATGTCAATCAAGTCTGACACTTCCATACAAAACGTGACATTCGTCGCAACTATTCCATAATAAAAAACACTGTTTTATACTCCCACTACCCATAATTTATAAACAAACAAAAAGTATGTTTCGCAAACTGTCTTCCAACAGCGCTTGGCTGATTGCTTTTTTTGCTTGCTTTGCAGTGTATCTGTCGATCGCTTGTTATCCTTTTGTGTTGTCTAACAATCAGAATGAACCGCTAACCTTGTTGCAAGGTTACTATTTGGTTTCGACTCAATATGGCTGGCTGGGCTTGATCGCTCTTCCATTTATGTTGTTGAGTTTATTGCTCTCTTTTCTACCGACTCGAGCATTCAAAGGCATCGTGGTCGCTATTGCGATCTGTCTATTGGTCATGTTTAAAGTCGATATCCTCGTTTTTCAGCAATACAAACTTCACATCAACGCCCTATTAATCCGTATGTTTTTCGAAGGTGGCGGTGATGTCTTCGATATTTCTTGGATGAGTTGGCTAATCTTCATCAGTGAAGTTGCCGTTCTGGTGATCGGGCTCGCCTGTACCGTTTGGATGAGTAATAAGCTGGCACAAAGCCGAGCTAAGTTCGTTTTGATCAGCGTCTGGTTTGCTGTATTGCTTAGCACGCAGATGATTCATGCGTACAAAAACGCGCTTTACGACGATGAAGTCAGTCAGTTTTCGAATAACTGGCCACTTTACTACCCGCTGACGGCTCGTAAATTTATTTACAAACACGACCTAGTGGATGAGAGCATTGCATCAAAGAACCGCGTAGAGTTAACCAACATTGAACGGAGCTCACTCAACTACCCGCTTGCGCCGATTCAAGTGCAAAGCAAAGAGAAACAGCCCAATGTTTTGTTTATCTTGGTTGACGCGTGGCGCTACAGTGATGCGACGCCGGAAGTCATGCCAAATGTCAGTAAGTTCGCCGAAAAGACAGTGAATTTCACACAACATATGAGCGGCGGCAACTCAACTCAAGCGGGTATTTTCAGCCTGTTTTACAGCTTGCCAGCGACCTACTGGGAAAGCTTTTACGCAAGCCAACGCTCTCCTGTTTTTATGGATACGCTGCAAGCAGAAGGCTACCGCATGGGCATTTTTGGCTCGGCACCGCTCACCAGCCCACCACTTTCTCGCACGGTATTCAAAAAAGTGTCGGACTTGACCTTGAAACAAACTGGGGAAACAGCAGTCGAGCGCGATCAGCAGATCACAGACAAGTTCATCGAGTTCCAAAAGCAGGACAGCGACAAACCGTACTTTGGTTTTCTGTTCTACGATGCCGCCCACGGCACAGTATTTCCCGAACCTGAATTTGCGAAATTCAAACCATACTGGGAACGCGTTGACCACATTTTGCTCAACAACGATTTTGACGCTTCGCTTTACCACAATCGATACAAGAACTCGTTGTACTACATCGATAGCTTGATTGGTGATGTGCTGAAAAACGTCGACTTAGACAACACCATTGTGGTGATTTCATCTGATCATGGTGAAGAGTTTAATGACCATAAGATGAACTATTGGGGCCACACGGGTAACTACAGTGACGTTCAAGTACACGTTCCTCTTTACGTGTACATGCCAAATCGTCAACCAGAGCAAATTGATTACCGCACGACCCATTTTGACGTCGTGCCAACCATGATGAATACGCTGTTTGACGTTCAAGGCACAACGAGTTCATACAGTGTTGGTCATAACTTGTTTGATAGCTCTGCCCCTCGCGATTGGTATATTGCTGGCAGCTACTACAACTATGCATTGGTCGGCAGAGAACTGATGCTTGTGGTCAATCCTGGCGGGCACTCTCAGCAACTGAATCGCCAGTTAAAAGTCGAGAAAGAACAGAAAGTTCCTGTCGATATCATTCGTCATTCTCTGGATGAGATGTCGCGATTTTACAAAAAAGGCTAGTGTCCAACATCGACGCCGATTGAAATAAAAAAGCCTCTTGGCAGTAAGACCAAGAGGCTTTTCCCTATCTGCTATTTAAGCGTGATGAGCGTGCATCAAGCGTGGCTGAATCAATAAGTTGTTGATGTATTGTAAAGCCACATAAGAGACAACAAATGTTGCCACAATCAACTCAAGACCAGCTAAGCCTCGCACTTGTTGAACATAGTGCGCAGCCAATCCTTGCAACTCCATCCAATTCGCCATTTTAAACAGCGCCGTCGCACCGATCACCATCGGGAAAGTGAACGCCGCATAGCCTGGGCTAAATGGCAGTCTAAGCAATTTAAAGAATGCGAGGTAAATGATGGCCGTCATCAATACCGCGATACCAAATAGCATAGCGATGATCACTGGTGAAGGTGTCGCAGTGACCGTTAAGTACCCTGCCAATGATAGACTTGCTGGCGCTGCCATGATTGCCATGGTTGGTTTCGCTGCATCCGGAATTTCATGGGTAAACATGAAACGGTAAATCATCATCGGCAACATGATCGCGTACGCCACCATCCCAAACATCAATGCACCTTGTGCCACTGGTGCTAACATCGGGTTGCCAGAGAAAGACACATCCGCAACGATGATACCCACTGGCGGTACAAACCAACTAGGAACCATGTGGTGCAATTCAAAATCTTTGGCGCGATGGTAAACAAAGCTCACCAAGAACACGATGTGCAGGACCACTGCAATCAGCCAAAGTACATCACCAGCCAATGGGTAAAAATGGCCGAGAGAGTTCGATACCACCATAGTGCCCATCGCAAATGTCGGAACCACGCTGCCCACAACCGGATGAGCAAGATCTTCTCTCAATAAATGGTTATGTAGCAAAAACTTGGTTGCCAATATAACCAACAATACGCTCGCAATACCCGCACTAATCCACTGTCCGTAGCCATGTAATTCGGCGAAGTTTTCCCAACTCCAGCCTAAGCTTGCAATACCAAGAGCCAAACCCGCCATCGGAGTTGGTGCTCCCATTACTTTTGCTTTTGTTCTTTGAATCATGATGACCTCAACCAGACTCACTCTTGATGGAGCGTATAATACGCTTGCACTTCGTTCCGATATATCTAATTATTTAAAACAAACGTTCAAAATTACTTAACGGTGGGGTATGGCAAGTCACATTTCTCTTAAACAACTGAAAGTGTTTACGACGATCACGCAGCACAAAACGCTCACAGCAGCTTCTGATAGCCTCTTTTTATCGAAAGCGGCAGTGAGCATGGCACTCTCAGAATTAGAAAAACAGATCGGCCATCACTTGTTTGATCGTGTTAATAACCGACTAATTTTGAACCAAGAAGGTCAAAAACTGCTGCCACTGGCGGATGAATTACTCAACCGAGCCAAAGACATCGAGAGCATTTTCGATGGTGACCAAGCGCTATCGGGACAACTTCGCATTGGTGCCAGCGACACCATTGGCAACCAAGTCGCGCCCTATTTGCTTAGCGAATTTCGTCAGCAAACGAACCATCGTTCCCAAAGCCTGTTCATTTCTAACTCTGCACAAATCTGCGACATGCTGACCGATTACGAGTTAGACATCGCCCTAATTGAAGGCAAAACACTTCACCCTGAATTGCAGTCTACCCAGTTTAGCGAAGATGAAATGTGCGTGATTTGCGCGCCCGATTACCCAGCCGCGCACGAAGGGCCAGTAAACTTAACCGAGCTAGAAAACAGCGAATGGATATTGCGAGAGGCGGGGTCTGGTTCACGCGAATTCTTTATGCGCGTTGTCGCGCCGCGCTTGGAACATTGGCATGAAGCTTTTCAGCTCAATACCACCGAAGCGTTGATCAACTCAGTATCTGCTGGGCTGGGCTTAGGTTGCTTGTCACGTTTGTCTGCAGAACCTGCTATTCGTGACGGCCGCGTAAAACTGCTCGACATGCCTTTAGATATGAAACGTCGCTTCTGGTTACTGGTTCATAAAGAGAAATACCAAAGCCCACTACTCAGAACGTTTATCGAATTTTGCCAAGATTGGGAACGACCAAATAACCTTTATCTAGAGGATACACCCTCCAAGTGAAACGGAGATAGTTTAAATGCTGGTCAGTTAGTTGTACGTGTCTCTCATTCTTAGGCTTGTCGCTAGACTTAACTGGTCAAAAACTGTATAAAAAGCCAGTATCAATACACCAAGTTAGGGGACCAACCATGGCTGTAATCGTCAAGTACGTGGTAGAACGCAATGGAGAAGAGAAAATGACTTTTACCTCTAAAGCGGAAGCTGACGCATACGATAAAATGCTAGACATGGCAGACGAACTATTCACGCTGCTAGGTAAAAGTGAACTTCTAGAAGACGAAGGTAAGCAAGAAGATCTTGCGATGTACCTCGCTCAAAACAAAGAAGAAGTGCTTTACGCACTGGGGGCAAAACGCAAACCAGCACCAAAGAAAGCAAAAAAGCTTGAATCTGTAGAAGAAGACAAGCAAGAAGACGCTGCATAAGCCTCTCATTTGTTAAAGAAACGCCGCATCATGTGGCGTTTTTTGTATCTGAAGGCACACATCATCATGGAAAGATCGCCCTTTCTTTCGAGCACAGATACGACAAATCGCCTTCTTTCATTTCAACAAACACCTGCTAATTGACCACCTCACAACCACATTTCTCATCAGACAGACATATCTCCCAAAAGACAAAAGGTATCCATCTACAGACTTTATCTATTTCCCCTCTTTAAACTCCCTAGCACTCTCATTATGATGGCTGACAACTTAATTATTTCTTGTCAGTGAACAGACGAGACACAAGACTCAACACATGGAGATCAACTATGGCTTTCTTTTCTCTAGCCTTTGGTACAGCGACTAAAAACCGCGATGGCAAAATCATTGAAGCGTTTTTTCCAAACCCAGTTCTTAACCCAAATGAAGAGCTTGTTAACGCACTAGCAGCAGTAGCAGGTTACGAACAAGGCAACCAAGCTATCGAGATCTCTGCAGCACAAAGCGCAGAACTTGCGGCGGCTTTCGAAGCAAACGGCGATGCAGCAAACGCATCTTTCGCAACCAAAGCAGCAGAATCAGCACAACCGCTTGTACTGGTTATTCTAGCTACGGATGAACAGCCACAATCTGTTGCTGAAGGCTTCCTAAAACTTCAACTTATCTCTAACCGTCTAGTTAAGCCACACGGCACAGTACTGGATGGCATCTTCGGTCTACTACACAACATCGCATGGACTAACGAAGGCCCAATCGACCTACCTGAGCTGGCTGAGCGTCAAATCGAAGCTCGCCTAGCTGGCCGTACGCTAAGCGTAGATTGCGTAGACAAGTTCCCTAAAATGGTGGACTACGTGGTACCAGCTGGCGTTCGTATCGCAGACACTTCTCGCGTTCGTCTTGGCGCACACGTTGGCGAAGGCACAACGGTAATGCACGAAGGCTTCATCAACTTTAACGCGGGTACTACTGGCGTGAGCATGGTTGAAGGCCGTATTTCTGCTGGCGTTGTTGTTGGTAACGGTTCAGACATCGGTGGCGGTGCATCTATCATGGGTACACTATCTGGCGGCGGTAAAGTGGTGGTTTCCATCGGTGAAAACTCTCTACTAGGCGCAAACGCAGGTCTTGGCTTCCCAATGGGTGACCGTTGTACTATCGAATCAGGTCTGTACGTAACCGCTGGCTCTAAAGTACTCATGCTAGATTCTGAAGGTCAAGAAGTCGAAGTGGTGAAAGCACGCGACCTTGCTGGTGTTTCTGATCTACTGTTCCGTCGTAACTCTGTGACAGGTCAAATCGAGTGTCTTGCAAACAAGAGCGCGGTTGAACTGAACAGCGAACTGCATAAAAACAACTAATAAGAATACCTAAATAACCTCGAGATGCTTGATTCAGCGAGGCTGACTTGGCTTGCAGGCGCGGCAACGAGTTGAAGATCTAGTTAATCTAAATCAAAGCTCGTTAACAAAGCATGAAAGCCAAGACAACTCGCCCTTTGGGAGCGTGTCACTATCACGATTCCCGCGTCAAATAACTTGAAAATAGCGAGCTATTTCACTTCGTCATTTTCCTTGAACTCGTATCAGTGACCACGCTCTGAACTGAGCATCTTGAAGTCATTTAGGTATTGCAGTGAATTAGCCCTACGAAAAATCCCCCAGCAGAAAACTGTTGGGGGATTTTTTAGCTTAAAGCAAAGTTCGTGAGTGCTGGTTACTGATTTAAAAAGCTGACCGCTTTATCTGGGAAGTCAGTAAACAAACCATCCACCTTCACTTGGTTGTAGTACACATCCATCATGCCTTCAAAACTGTCCGTGTACGCTGGAATGCGTCCTGGATCGGCACGGAACGTGTATGGATGAACTTGTAAACCAGCGTCTTTTGCAGACTTCATCAACGGCTTGATGATGATATTGTCTTTGGTTGACTTATCATCCACCAGCATCGGCTTCCAAGGTCCAATACCTTCGGCGTAACTCGCCACTTTCTTCATGCCGTCGGCTTCGAACATCCAATCATAGCTGTATGGTGTTGCTGTATCGCCTTTGTACACCATAGTTTCGTTCCAATCTGTGTAAGCCATGAGCTGAACGAGCTTTAAATCCATGTCCATTGCGGGCATCAACTCACTGTTAATGCGTTGCAGTTCGTTCGCATCAAAACACTGCAGGTAAACTTTGTCGTCTTGCGAGTCGTAACCGTACTGCTTCAAGACTTTAAGCACCGCTTTAGAAATGTCCTTACCTTCATGACGATGGAACCAAGGCGCTTTAATTTCTGGGTAAATACCGATATCGTAACCCAACGTCTTGTTAAGTCCTTGGATTAGCTCAATCTCTTCAGCAAACGTCGGCACGGTAAAATCCGATTTCCACATTGGGAATCGTGTCGGATAACCAGCGACCTTATTACCTTTGTCATCGATATTAAAGCCTTCAGTTACTCGCAAGGATTTGATTTCCGCCAGTGTGAAATCAATCGCGTAGTAGCGACCGTCTTTGCGCGCACGATCAGGAAAACGCTCCGCAACATCCGTTACACGATCGAGATAATGGTCATGCAACACGACCAACTGGTCGTCTTTCGTCATTACCACATCTTGCTCTATGTAGTCAGGTTTCATTGCGTAAGCAAGCGCTTTGGCTTCTAGCGTGTGCTCAGGCAAGTAACCCGATGCGCCACGGTGTGCAATTACAAGCGGTTTCGCAATCGCACCAGCTGAGAGGCTAAGTGCTAAAAAAGTAAGACATACTGACTTTGTTTTCATTGTTATTTCCTTGATAAAGCGAAGAGGCAGTATTCCACTGCCTCTTTAAATAAATATTACGCTAGCGCTTCCTTTTCGCGCTCTTTTTGCTCGTGGTGCGCACGCTCACCTAAGAAGGCGTACATCAAACACACAATAGAAGTAATACAAGAACCCACTAAGATGATAAAGCCACCATCCCAGCCAAAGTGGTCTACCGTGTAGCCAAGAATCGCGTTTGCGGCAACTGCCCCACCTAAGTATCCAAATAAACCAGTAAGACCAGCAGCAGTACCAGCGGCTTTCTTCGGAGCGAGTTCAAGTGCGTACAAGCCAATCAGCATAACCGGACCATAGATTAGGAAGCCAATTGCAATCAGTGCCATCATGTCCACCATTGGGTTACCAGCAGGGTTAAACCAGTAAACCATCACTGCAACGGTCACTAACACCATAAATAAGATGCCAGCAGGTGCACGACGACCTTTGAACAATTTGTCTGAAATCCAACCACACAATAATGTGCCTGGAATGCCGGCCCATTCGTATAAGAAGTAAGCCCATGACGATTTATCTACCGAGAAATCCTTCGCTTCTTTTAGATAAACAGGTGCCCAGTCCAGTACGCCGTAGCGAATTAGGTAAACAAATGCGTTTGCAATTGCAATCGACCAAAGCAGCTTGTTGTTGAATACATACTTAAAGAAGATTTCCTTGGCTGTCATTTCTTGTTCGTGCGACTTGTCATAGTCATCAGGATAATCGTCTTTATACTCTTCGATCGGTGGCAAACCACAAGATTGAGGCGTATCGCGAACCGTCATCCAAACAAACACAGCAACCAACGTGGCGAAAAATGCAGGAACATAAAATGCAGTGCGCCAATCATCGTTAAATGCCCACAGGCCAAGAATAAATAGTGGACCAATCAAACCGCCACCCACGTTGTGTGCCACGTTCCAAACCGAAACGATCTCACCACGCTCTTTACGTGACCACCAGTGCACCATGGTTCGTCCACATGCGGGCCACCCCATGCCTTGGAACCAACCGTTCAAGAAAAGCAAAATGAACATCGCAGTGACGCTGCCAGTCGCCCATGGCATAAAGCCAAAGCAAAACATCACTAATGCAGACATCAGTAGGCCGCCACTAAGGAAATAGCGAGGGTTGGAACGGTCAGATACGCTGCCCATTAGAAATTTAGAGAGACCATATGCAATGGAAACAGCTGCCAGCGCGACACCTAAGTCACCGCGGCTAAAGCCTTGCTCGATAAGATAAGGCATCGCCAAACTGAAGTTTTTACGAACCAGATAGTAACCGGCGTAGCCAACAAATATACCGATAAAGAGTTGCCAACGGAGGCGAGAGTAGGTGCTATCGATACTGCCTGGGGACAGACGATCAATGTGCGCCTTAGGTTTGAATATTCCAAACATAGGAACCTCATTATTTTGTATGCGATGGTAAAAAACACAAAAGGAGCGAACGAAACAAATAAAATCTTCGTTCGAAAGTTCATGAATTGTATTGAGTTAGGATTTTATTTCTGTGACAAATGTTGCACATGAATTAAATATAAGTAAATACAGTAAATTAGAGCGCATTAATTAGACCATCGTTCAACTTTACTCATAATTAGTTAATATGAAACTGATGTTTCAACCTCTCATTTGAGCATTCCAATTCGAAACCAATGAAACAAAGGCTCGAATAAGAACACAAATTAACCGTAAAAAGGGTGTTTCACATCCATCCTTGTTACGCGAAACCACTAAATAACTAAAAAGATGAAAAATGTTCGCGCTTAGTATCAAACGAAATAACAAAGCTAATGTTATCTGAACTCAAACCTAGACAGTGATTCACGAACACAAGACATAAACCATATTTATTTTCCTCTCCATTTTCATAATTAACACTAATTTGGATAACAAGTTCCTCTCGAGATATAAACATAGCAACGCATTTTCTTATATCACCGCTAGTCCTTGATGTACTTGACCTCGCCTTACCTCTTTAGGGTTAATTACTACGCAAAATCTGAGTAATAAATCCCCAAGCACGTAGCAGCTTCACAAAACTCCTCTTACCAGTTGTGCATTCTTTTTCACATCGGTAATTTGAGCGCTTCCAAAACACACTTCGTAGCAAAGAAGTTCTTTTCGTTGTTTTCTTTTTCGATTAAAAGATGCGCCATTTAACAAAAACGAAGACTTTGATTAACAATTTTATGCTCAAACGCTCATTTTTAACGCGCGTTTGTTTTCGCAAACGTTTATATGTGCACAATAGTATCGTGCTAGACAGGCAAAAATGATCAAAGGACTTTTAACATGACAACGAACAAACACCCCTCTCTGCTCGGAGAATGTTTGGCCGAGTTTATCGGTACAGGACTACTTATCTTCTTCGGCGTAGGCTGTGTCGCAGCCTTAGTTCTAACAGGCGCATCATTTGGACAATGGGAAATCAGTATTGTATGGGGCCTAGGTGTCGCCATCGCTATTTACTGTACTGCCGGCGTTTCAGGCGCGCACATCAACCCAGCGGTAACCATCGCACTCGCTATGTTCCATGGTTTTGATAAGGCGAAAGTGGTGCCATACATCATCGCCCAAATGCTTGGCGCATTCTGCTCTGCTGCGTTGGTTTACAGCTTATACAGCAACCTTTTCACCGACTACGAAATCGCACATAACTTCGTCCGCAGTAGCCAAGATGCACTAGCAACCGCTGGTATCTTCTCAACCTATCCACATGCTTCCCTCTCTTTCTTTGGCGCTTTTGCTGTGGAATTCGTTATCACTGCCGTGCTGATGTTTGCGATTTTGGCTTTGGGCGATGAAAATAACGGCGCTGCACGAGGTGCAATGAACCCGCTGTTAATCGGTATTTTGATTGCCGTGATCGGTGGTTCTCTTGGTCCACTAACTGGCTTCGCGATGAACCCTGCGCGCGACTTTGGACCGAAACTGTTCGCTTACTTCGCAGGCTGGGATTACGCTCTGACAGGTGCTAAAGACATTCCTTACTTTATCGTGCCTTTACTTGCTCCGATTGCAGGTGCGTGTTTTGGTGGTTGGTTGTATCCAAAAGCGATTGCGGCTTACCTTCCACAACAAGGCCACGGCTGTACAATTCCAAACCAATGTGAGACGGAAGAAGAAACAGAAGAAGCTAGAGCTTAAAACTGACGCAACTCGAACATTTACTAAAATATAAATAACGAAACAAAAGGATTCTTACCATGACTGAGCAAAAATACATTGTTGCCCTAGACCAAGGTACGACAAGCTCTCGCGCAGTAATTCTTGATCATGACGCGAACATCGTAAGCGTCGCACAGCGCGAATTTACTCAGATTTATCCAGAGGCAGGTTGGGTAGAACATGACCCAATGGAAATCTGGGCAACACAAAGCTCTACGTTGGTAGAAGCTCTAGCTAAGTCTGGCATCCGTAGCGACCAATTGGCGGCTATCGGTATTACTAACCAGCGTGAAACCACCATCGTCTGGAATAAAGAAACAGGCAAACCCGTTTACAATGCGATCGTATGGCAATGTCGCCGTACTGCTGACATCTGTGAAGATTTAAAAGCGCGTGGTCTAGAAAACTACGTACGTGACAACACAGGTTTGGTACTTGACCCTTACTTCTCAGGTACCAAAGTGAAATGGATTCTGGACAACGTTGAAGGCGCGCGCGAAGACGCAGAAGCAGGCAAGCTGTTGTTCGGTACCGTCGATACTTGGTTAGTTTGGAAGATGACTCAAGGCCGCGTTCACGTGACCGACTACACTAACGCATCGCGTACCATGCTATTTAACATCAACGATCTATGTTGGGATCAGAAAATGTTAGATGAGCTTGGTATCCCAGCATCTATGATGCCAGAAGTGAAACGCTCATCGGAAGTTTACGGTAAGACTAACATTGGTGGTAAAGGCGGTACTCGTATTCCTATTTCTGGTATTGCTGGTGACCAACAAGCTGCGCTTTACGGCCAAATGTGTGTTGAAGCGGGTCAGGCGAAAAACACTTACGGCACGGGTTGTTTCTTGCTAATGAATACGGGCCAAGAAAAAGTCACTTCGACACATGGTCTTCTAACAACTTTGGCTTGTGGTCCTGCAGGCGAACCAGCTTATGCACTTGAAGGTGCCGTATTCATGGGTGGAGCTTCTATCCAATGGCTACGCGATGAATTGAAAATCCTAAACGGTGCAGAAGACTCTGAATACTTCGCGACAAAAGTGGATACATCAAACGGCGTTTATGTCGTGCCTGCATTTACTGGTTTAGGCGCACCATACTGGGATGCCTACGCACGTGGCACGATTGTCGGCCTTACTCGCGGTGTGAATTCAAACCACATTATCCGTGCGACTTTGGAAGGTATTGCTTACCAAACTCGTGACGTACTGGATGCGATGCAAGCCGACTCAGGTATTAAGTTGGCGAATCTTCGCGTCGATGGCGGTGCGGTAGCGAACAATTTCCTAATGCAGTTCCAATCAGATGTATTGAATACAGAAGTACACCGCCCTCAAGTAACTGAGGTTACCGCTCTCGGTGCAGCCTACCTTGCAGGCCTTGCCGTGGGTTACTGGGATAGCATTGACGAGTTGCAGAATAAAGCGGTGCTTGATCGCACCTTTGAGCCGCACGATGATGAAGAAAAGCGCAATCGTCGTTACAAGGGTTGGAAACGCGCAGTGAAATGTGCGCAAACCTGGTCTGAGCTTCACGACGAAGAAGATTAATCTCACCTCCATACGAAAAAAGAGCGCCATTTGTGCGCTCTTTTTTGCGCTTTGCCCCTGATTCCTGAACTCGCTTACTTCTCACAACGCGCAAATTCGAGCACAATAGAGCTTCGAATTTGAAGCATTGGCCGTTACCAATGCACAAGGGAGTGGTAAGTGAAGCAAATACCTCGACACCAACAGATTGTTGAGTTGGTGAAAAAACAAGGCTATGTCAGCACGGATGAGTTGGTAGAAAGATTCAATGTCAGCCCACAAACCATCCGACGCGATCTTAATGAACTCGCCGACGACAACAAAATTCGTCGTTATCACGGTGGTGCAACCATCCCTCTCAGTTCTGAAAACACATCTTACAACACGCGTAAAGCGCTCAACTTCAATGAAAAAGATGTCATTGCAGACGAGGTGGTCAAGCACATTCCTGATGGCGCGACTCTATTTATTGATATCGGCACCACACCAGAAGCGGTTGCGCGAGCGCTCAATAAAAACCATAAACAGCTACGCGTGGTTACCAACAATATCAACGTGGCAACCATTCTCTTCCCCAACCCAGAGATCAAAGTCATCTTAGCAGGCGGTGAAGTTCGAAGTCGCGATGGCGGCATTGTTGGCGAGGCTACTCTCGACTTCGTTAAACAGTTCCGTCTCGACTTTGGCATTCTTGGCATCAGTGGTATCGACTTTGATGGCTCGCTATTAGACTTTGATTACCACGAAGTCAGGGTCAAACAAGCGATCATCGACAACAGCCGCAGTGTATTTCTCGCCGTCGACCACACCAAATTTGGGCGTAATGCCATGGTGAAGCTAGGCAATATCGCTCAGCTCAACATGATCTTTACCAACAAGCAGCCACCAGAAGAAATCCTGTCGATTTTAAAAGAAGCTTCAATTCCACTTGAAGTCGTTGAAGCGAACGAGACAAACTTCGAAAACGAGTAGTTTCAATCATTAATTTGCCTCTCAAATGACCTCTGTCTTAATTAGGCAGAGGTTTTTTTGTGCCTAAATCACACAAAACGCTCACAAACGAAAATAATAGATGATCACAAACGAAACCTAAGCTAGGATTAGATCATGTTCTAAAATGCTCGTTCGCTCACCAAGAGGTCAAATTTATGAGTATACAAAAAAATGCTTCCACTACTAGCTCATCCACTACCTTAGACTTGATCGTAATTGGTGGCGGCATTAACGGGGCTGGTATTGCGGCAGACGCAGCTGGCCGCGGTTTGAGTGTTGGCTTATACGAAGCAAGTGACTTTGCGTCCGCTACTTCTTCGGCAAGTTCTAAACTGATCCACGGCGGTTTACGCTACCTTGAACACTACGAGTTTCGTTTGGTTTCGGAAGCGCTCGCAGAGCGTGAAGTTATTCTTCGCAAAGCGCCTCACGTTGCCCTACCAATGCGTTTCCGTTTGCCTCATCGCCCATTCCTACGTCCAGCTTGGATGATTCGCTGTGGTCTGTTCCTTTACGATAACTTGGGTAAACGTACGACTCTGCCAGGCAGCAAAACCGTCAACTTAGCGAAATCGGGCTTGCTAAAACCAGAAATGAAAACCGGTTTCGAATACTCTGACTGTTGGGTTGATGACGCGCGTTTAGTATTACTTAACGTTCTGGCTGCTCGTGAAAACCATGCAGAAGTACGTAACTACTGCCGCGTAGAAAAAGCACACCGTGAAGGTGGTATCTGGCATGTCACAATTCATGACGTGATGACAGACCAACGTTTCGAACGCAAAGCAAAAGCACTAGTAAACGCAGCTGGCCCTTGGGTAAAACAGTTCTTTGATGATGGATTAGAGCAAGCCTCTCCTCGTAACATTCGCTTAATCAAAGGCTCGCACATCGTTGTTCCTCGTATCCACAACGAACCGCAAGCCTACATTCTTCAAAACAAAGACAACCGCATCGTATTTATGATTCCTTACTTAGATAAGTTCTCAATCATTGGTACAACAGATGTGGAATACAAAGGTGACCCACGCGAAGTGGCAATCTCAGATGACGAAGTCGATTACCTCATCGACATCGTAAACCAACACTTTGTCCACCAGCTGACTCGCGAAGATGTGGTTTGGACATACAGCGGTGTTCGTCCTTTATGTGACGATGAATCTGACTCTCCGCAAGCGATCACACGAGACTACACGCTAGAACTCGATGCGGAATACGACCATGCACCTCTGCTTTCTGTCTTTGGTGGTAAGCTGACGACCTACCGTAAGCTGGGTGAAGCGGCAATGAAAAAGCTGGCTCCTTTCCTACCAGAGATGGGAAGCGACTGGACGGCAAATCAAACCCTACCTGGTGGTAACTTCAGCTGTAGTCGTGAACAATTAGCTAAACAAATTCATGCTAAATACGCTTGGGCGCCAGAAGCATTGATTCTTCGTTACGTAACACAATTTGGTACCCAAACGTGGAACTTAATGGAAGGCACAGCAAGCGAAGCTGACCTTGGACACGCGTTCTCATCGCAAGCCGGCGGTGTTTACCAACGTGAGATCGACTACTTAATGAACCATGAAATGGCAATGACCGATGAAGACATTTTGTGGCGTCGTACCAAGCTTGGTCTGTACATGAACGACGAAGAAAAGCTGGCTTTATCGGACTATTTAAAAGAAAAGCTACAGCAGAAAGTGGTTAATCTTTCTCAAGTTGGCTAACTGCTCCTCCCCTCCCTACTAGAAAGCCTGCCTCGTTGCAGGCTTTTTTATTTTGCTGTTTTTACACCACACTTTGGCTTGCTTCGCTTGATTACAAATAAGAGCAACTATTCATAGACATTTAGCGTTAAATGCAATCATACTCATTTAAATAATTATCCCTGAATAACTTCATGGCGCTGGGTTCAGAACGTTATCACTGATGCATTTCACGGAAAATAATGCAGCGGAAGAGCACAGGCTCTTTCCGAGTTATTTGGGGAAAGGCTCAGACAAGGAAAAGAAAATGGGTTTTATGATTGAACATTGGGATTTTTCAACCCCAGAAGCAACTCAGCAATCCACAACGGCGGAGCAGATTCAAGCCAAACATTGGTACCATTGTGAACGGCTGCATCCCGATATTCGGGGCTGGCTAGAGCAAAACCAAGTACCACGTGCCACTGTTGATCACCTGTTAGCCGACGAGAGCCGACCGTCTTTCCACCCTTTGGATGACGAGAACTTCATGTTGATTTTGCGAGGCGTCAATATGAATGGCGATGCTTCACCAGAAGACATGCTCAGTATTCGAATTCTCTATTTTCAAGGCGCACTGATTTCAACACGTAAGATCCCATCGCGTGCCATCATGGAAATTCGTCAAGCATTGGCGGAACACAAAGGTCCGAAAAGCCTTGCTGGTTTACTTCATCAGATTATTGAAGGATTAAATAGCAAAATAGACGTTTACCTCGATACGATTGAAGAGACGTTAAACCAGTTTGATGTGAATGATGAATCGACGTACAAGCATATGGCGACTCAAAAAGCGCTTATCTCCATCAAACGTTTTATTCGCCCTCAGCAATATGCTATTCGTGATCTCGTTGAATCAGAGTCCGAGTTGGTGGCTTTAAGGCCCCATCAATATCGCTTCGCCCACAATAATATTACGCGCATAAATGAAACACTTGAGTTTTATCTTGGAGAAGTCGCTCTCTTTCAAGAAGAAATCAAACATCATCGTGACGAGAAAACTAATAAAAACAGTTATCTATTTACCTTGGTGGCGACTATTTTCTTGCCAACCAGCTTCCTAACAGGTTTGCTTGGCATCAACATTGGCGGTATGCCAGGCGTGGAATCCGCCATGGCGTTCACCTGGTTCTGTATCGCTTTAATTGTCATCTTTGCTCTAGAGTGGTGGCTATTCAAACGTTTGGGGTTCACGAATAAAACGGACGACGAAGACGAATAAGCGCTAATCCTATAAAGAACAAAAATCAAAAGAGGAGCGTGCGGCTCCTCTTTCTCTACTCACATTAGAGCCCTATCCGGGATGACCATCAACGCGAGGTGTAATAAGCATCACGCCAAAGCGCCACACAAACAGGCCAAATGCGACAATCCATAACCCGCCGCTGATATCAATCCACAGCATCATATTGGCAGGATCAAATATCACGGCAAAACTGCGAACCAAAGCTGCCGCGGTAATCGCCGCAAACGCAAAGCTCATGTTCGGACCTTTGTAGATCATGCGACCAGTATGTCCCATCGTCACGCGCGCGATCATCGCCAAAATCAAACCGCCTAATGCACCTATCGCAAACAGGTGAATCAGGTTATGGCTGGCAAATGCGTCTCCCCAAGTGCCTCGCAAAATTAAGCTTAGTGGCAAACACAAATACGCAGCATGCAGCGACCACACTAAAGGCTCGCTCAGGGTTAACCAAGGTTTCCAGCGAACAAAACGCACCAACTGAGCAACTCCTGCAAACAGCATCAACGGATTACCTAGTTCTGCAAACGTCACAGGGAAAAAGCTCAGCACAAATAGCATTACCAACGGCAAGTTCGCGAACCACTCTAACCAAGCCAATGGTTGCGCTTTTTCGAAATTAAATCGACGCGCAGTAAAGAATGGAATCACACGCCCGCCCATGACCGACAGCAACAACGTAAACCACCACAACATCGCCTGCCATACAGCAGAAGAGCTAAACGGCGGCATGCCTTTTATTGTTGCGTAGCTTGCAAAGTTCGCAAAAATGGCCAAAAGAAACAGCGGCACAAAAAACAGATTACGCCAACCTTTGGCTCGATAAACACGAATGCCTACCTCATAGGCAACAAACAACAAAAATACCGCTTCAATGCTGCTGGTTAACCATAACGGCGCTGGCGTCCAAAGCAATATTCGGGGCGCGAGCCATAAGCCAAATAAGACCAAAAGCGTGTAATGCTTGGTACCATTAATGCCAGTCCAGTTTTGTACCGCGGTCAGTACAAAACCAACCACAATCGCCATCGAAAAGCCGAACAACATTTCATGTACGTGCCACCATAATGCCGGTACAGCTAATACGTTTGGCTGTCCGGTTTGGAACATCCACACCCACAACGCGATCGCAACAATGGCGTAAATCGACCCAAACAGAAAAAACGGCCGAAAGCCTAATCGCAGCCATGCGGGGATTTTTTCTTCCACTTTTTTATCGGTGATATTCAGCATTATCTTGCCCTCAAGCGTCTCTCGATGCTGGTTAACTCAACTACAATATTGATGCTACCATAAACATGCATAAAAAATACATGTTAAGAGTTAAGATTATACTTAAGAGGTAAAGTTGTGCTTCAGAGGCGGGTTAGGTATAAACGGTGAGAGACACAACCATCAGTTAAGGGATGCAACGAAGATGTACATATTTGGCTATGGCAGTTTGATTAATTCTGCGTCACGTAAGTTAACCGGACAAACGGGAGAAGCCATTCCCGTCATTGCTCATGGACTGGTGCGCTACTGGGGAAAAATTGATGACAGCTACACTCTGTCTCCTCTGGTTGTAAACCAAGGCGATGGGCAGGTCAACGGCGTTTTACTCGAAGTGAATGAAGAGGCTCTCGCAGAATTCGATCGCCGTGAGCGTGGTTATCATCGTATTCAAATTCAGCCAGATCAAATAGAAACGGACGCGAACTTTAACCAAGAACATAGCATCTGGGTTTACGTAAAAGACGAGCCATTACCACCGTGCGTAAAAAGCCCAATCATGCAAAGCTATGTCGATACCGTGCTAGCAGGTTGCTTAGAAGTATCTCATGCGTTTGCAGAGCATTTTGTGCGTCACACCATTGGCTGGCAACACGCAAAAGAAAATGACCGCCACCAACCTAAATATGGCAACCTTGCAGGCGTGCAAGAGCATCATTACGAGTTGATTGACAATCTAATCAAAAAAGGAGCCTAACGGCTCCTTTTTAGTATCTATGTTTTGCTTATGCGAGCTTAAAACTTGTAATCAACGCCAACGTACAGGCTGTCAAAATCAAATTCAAGATCGCCACCACCTTCAACATCGATGGTTACTGTAGAAGCACGGTAGCCACCAGAAACAACCAGACCTGAAGCAAATTCATAACCCACTTCAGCACCATAGTTAAAGCCAGCATCGCTACCATCAGTCTTACCAGTGAAACCAGAAAGGTTTGATTTTGCCTCTAAATCAACCCCCGTTACACCTAGACCAACAACAGCACCAACATAAAAACCAGTGCCAGAGAATTGGTACTTAGGTTTAGCATTAAGGTTGAATGAATAACCTTCAACAGTAGCTTCTAACCAATTACCCGCGCCCGATGCTTTTTCTTCGAAGCTACCGTAGTAAATGTACTCACCTTCTAAAGCCAATTTGAAGTTTTCTGAATATTGCAGCTCTTTACCTACCGCAATACCCAAACCTGTAGCTGAAGAGCTGTAAGAGTGACCTTCAACTTCAAGATCAGAGTTAAGAATATCTGCGCCAACATACCAGTTACCTTTTGCTTGAACTGACGCTGAAGCAACCACTGCACCTAAAGCCAATAATGGCAATACTTTTTTCATTATAATTTCCTATTTTTTTCATACTGTTAAACAGTTTTTAAAGCGCGGAGATTATAAATAGAGTTGAATATATTCCTATTGATTTATTTATAAAATGAGACACAAAACATAAACACGAACAATAAAACGTTTGCTTGATTAAACTCTAAACAATTCTCACCCCAGTCGGCATCGCTCTTTCTGGCGTAAGCAACACACTTTCGGATTCATCATCCGTTTCTGCGCACAACAACATACATTCTGAGGTTTCACCGCGCATTTTGGCTTTGGCAAGATTACACAACACGACCACTTGTTTGCCCATCAACTCTTCCTCGGTGTAATAAGGTACTAAGCTGGTTACGGTTTGCAGTGTTTTTTCACCAATATCAATTTGCACAATGTACAGCTTGTCTGCATTTTGATGACGAGCCACTTCAATGATTTTTCCGGTACGAATTTCCAGTTTGGCAAAATCAGAGTAAGCAATAGTTTCCATAATTAAAACCTCAGTAAAGTTTTACTAAAAAGATAACGTTTACACTATCAGTAAGCTTAATAAATACAAGTGGTAAAGATCTCATTTCCGAAAGCAAATCCCCTATCAAATTGCACTTATTACACAATGGGTGTTTAATACTTCCAGTCAAAATTTTTAGCCACTAAAGGTTCTATATGGCAACGATCAAGGATGTCGCGAAAGAAGCCGGTGTTTCGGTCGCAACGGTTTCTCGCGTGATCAACAAGTCCCCAAAAGCCAGTCAATCATCGGTAGAGTCGGTCACCAAAGCAATGAGCAAATTGGGTTACAGACCCAATGCCGCAGCTCGTGCACTGGTGAGCCAAAGCACAAATACCATGGGTGTGTTGGTGAGTGATGTGTCCGATCCTTTCTTCGGCACGCTGGTCAAATCCGTCGATAATATCGCGCGCGAAAATGGCAAACATATCTTGATTGGCAACGGGTATCACAATCCAGATGATGAGCGTCAAGCCCTAGAATTGCTGATCAACAGCCGTTGCGATGCAATAGTCATCCACTCGAAAGGCTTATCTGATGATGAGCTAATTGGCTACGCCCAAGAGGTGAAAGGTATGGTGCTTATCAATCGTCATATCCCAGAACTGGCCGAACGCTGTATTTCCCTTGATAACCGCAAGGGGGCATTCCTCGCGACAGAATATTTAATTCGTCACGGGCATCGCAAAATCGCTTGCATTGCCTCATCCCACGATATCGAAGATACCGATGAGCGCTTGCAAGGTTACCAAGCCGCATTGAAAGAGCATGGTATTGAACTCTCCAAAAGCTACATCGAATACGGTGAGCCCAACAGTGATGGTGGCGAAGTTGCGATGACTAACCTGTTAACCAAATCTTTGGAGATTACTGGAGTGGTGGCCTACAACGACTACATGGCCGCTGGCGCACTCGCAGCATTAGATCAAAATGGCATTGACGTACCAAATAAGGTATCTATGGTCGGGTTCGATGATGGCTTGATCGCCCGCTTTGTTCACCCTAGCCTGACCACTATTCGCTACCCAATCGAGATGATGGCAGAACGCGCCGCCCGTTTGGCTTTGGCGCTATCTCGTGACGAAAAAATTGAAGACGAAACCATTATTTTTAGCCCAACTTTAGTACGAAGAAATTCTGTTGAGCGTTGTTGATGGTGGATAACCTGTAAATTGAAAACGAAAAGCCCGCTCAGGTTATTGAGCGGGCTTTTTCTTTGAGCACTTGTCGAGACGATATGGATTCTAGCTCAAGGCTTCGTTCGGTTTTGCAGACTTCACGTCAACGCCTTCCGCAAACTCACCACGCTGTAATTTTTCTCGTAAAATCGCATGTTGGTCTTCGGTAAATGTGTAGCGAGACATAATAAAGATGCGCACTAAAGCTCCCAATGCGGGTAGCAACGCAATACAGAAGAACATGCCACTGAGCGCGGTTTCCGTTTGCGCCGCATTTGGTACATAGCCAATCATCGTCAAGATTACCCCCGTTAAGCCGCCCGCTACCGCAACAGAGAGTTTGCCTGTAAAGGTTTGTCCCGAGAACGTGATCGCCGCGGTACGTTTGCCACTGTGGTAGTACGAGTACTCTACTGTGTCTGCAATCATGGCCGAGATAAGAGGGTTGGTCATCATAAAGATGCCTGTAATCACCGCTAACCACGCCATCACGACCGTTGGATTATCATAGCCAGTAAAATAGAACCCAATGCGAGCGATGATCTCTAAAACACACAGCGCAATAAAGATGTCACGTTTTTTGAAACGCTTTGTCAGCACAGGCGTAGCCAAACACGCAATCGCACTTACCAAAGTGATGGTACCAATCAGAGAGACTAACCCTGCGTCACCCATGTTGTATGTGAAGAAGAAAATGTATAAGCCATTCACCAGATTGAAGAACACATTCATGAAAAACGCTGCCAGAATAAAAAACAACGGCTTGTTTTTACGAACGGCTTGAAAGGTTTGTTTTAGCGTGACTTTTTCACAGCTCTTCGTCGAGATGCGTTCTTTGGTGTTATAAAAACCGTTCAGCATGAAGAACAAACCCGCGATCATCAACACAATCACAGCTGGTAAGTAACCCTGATCTGCTCGGCCATCAGCGAAGTAAGCGCTCAGTTTCGGGAACACAACCAAAGTTGCACCAATACCTGCATTCACCCCTAACATGGCACAAGTTGCCGCTTTTGCTCGCTCTTGCGGTTCATCCGTCATAACAGAAGACATAGACCAAAACGGCACATCAGAAATGGTGTAAAGCGTACCCCAAAGAATGTAAGTGATACCGGCATACATCACTTTTGTCGATGTATCAGCATCGATGTTATAGAAAGCGGCAACCGTGACCAGAACAATCAGAACCGGCGTAAACAGCATGTAAGGGCGGAATTTACCAAAGCGAGAGTCTAACGTGTCCATGTATCCGGCAATGAGCGGATCATTCACCGCATCCCACACACGAGCAATCAAAAAAATCGTACTCGCCGCAATTGGAGAAATGCCCAAAATATCGGTATAGAAATAAAGAATAAAAGAGCCGACTAGACCAAAGCTAAAGCACTGGCCTACCCCATAGCCGAAGTAAGACATCAGCTCCTTATTAGTGAGTTTGTTTTGTAGAGTAGTCATTGTTCACGTCTCAATTGATTTTATTGTAAATAAGAAACCGACCCATTTCTCAGAGTCGGCTCACAGGCAATTAATCCACTTCTGCGAGTGTTTTGATCAATTGCACTTCGCTTGCGTCATACGGCTGTCCTTGCTCATCAAGCAGATCGTGGAACCATTGACTCGCATAGTTAGCATCGCTACGTTTTATCTCTGGCCAAGGCAGATGCGTTTGTGTTTTTCCTTTCACTAATCCCCACTGGTAGCAACCAATGTTTTTCTGTTTAAAGACCGGAAGCTGTTCGTGCATGTACGATTGCGCATGACGAGCAAGCCACTCAGTACACATCATTGGTCGGTTGTAGCTTTCTACAATTTCAACGGCTTTATGGAACAGATCGAGTGGTAAGTAAGCGTGGAAAGTAATGATATCCGATAGCTCCATCGCTTTGCGATCGGTTGGGTGTTCATAAATCGGTAGGCTTCGGTCAAGAATGCTTGGCGCATGCCAAGCGCCAACGGTGAGAGGCTGAGTTGGGTTTTCTTCACGTGCCCACTCAAACGCTTTTTCCATCAGCTCATGGCTAAAGATTTCCATTTCTTCGTCATAAGCGATCTCACCCGTGGTGGTAAAAATCATTCGGTTGGTTGGCTCGTTATAGAGATCCCAAATAACGATTCGAGGGTCATTTTTGTAGGTAGAGATGATGTCGCGAATATACGCTTCGACCTCACCCCACATAGATTTGTCCATCACCACATTGCGACCAGGACTTGCTGCTGCTTGGCTGTTGTGCAAATCCGGTACGGGCGCTTTTTGTTCACCAAGATAAGGATGGTCGCCCGAAAAACCGCAGTCATCCATCGGCGTGAGCATCACTTTGATTTGATTGCGTTCGCAAATATCCAGAAAGCGCTCAATTCGCGCATGTAAACCATCGCGATCCGCTTGCCAAACTATAAATGGTAAGTTGGTACGTAAAGTGTTGTAACCCACATCATGCGCCCAAGCTAACTCTTGTTCCATCACCTCAGGTGCAAAAGATTCCGCTTGCCACATCTCATTCCAGTTAACCGCTGTGCGCGGTAAATAGTTAAAGCCACGTAGCCAGCCATGCTCTTTTTGCCATTGCCACGCTTTCTCTTCCGACCATCTTTTCATCTTACTCACCTTAAAACTAAATTATCAACTAATAATATTAGCTAATATATTAATTAATAATTTAATGACTAGGTGCTCAAAGAATAAACGTGGTGAAAATCACAGCTTTTAAGTTGCTCTGACTTACTTTTGTGATCTTTATCTTTAAAGGATGATCCGAACTTAATCTTTAGCTAATATCTTTAGCTAACGAAATTACGTAAAAGAGCAGAATGGCTAAAAAAATCACCATGAGTGACATTGCGGCGGCGGCTGGCGTCTCTCAGTCGACCGTATCGCTGGTATTGAATGGCTCAACTTCCGTAAAAATCGCGGAAGCGACCAAACGTAAAGTGCTCGAAACCGCAGAATCACTTGGCTACAAAAACAAAAAGGTTGCCCATGCTTTGGGACGCCCTAAAAAGATCGCATTGGTGATCAACGGCTTAACCAGTTATGACCCATTTATCGATGCCATCAATGCAGCGAGAGAAGAAGCGTGGTCGAACGACTACATATTGGTGACGTTCAATTACAGCCATGATGAAGTGTTGGCAAGCAAGATTGAGTCGGAGATCAACGGCGGTGATTACGCAGGCTTGGTTTACGCATCCAGTATGACGCGAGAGTTGGAGCAGCAACGCGTCACCACTTCCTTACCGACTGTACTGCTGAACTGCACCAACGAAGAACACACCGAAACGCCAAGTATTTTGCCGGCCGATATGATTGGAGCTTACAAAGCAGTTTCACACCTCACGACGCAAGGTTATCGTCGCATTGCCATGCTGTCTGGTGAAAGTTGGATGCTAGCCAGTAAGCAACGTGCCGATGGTTATCGTCAGGCTCTCATTGATGCAGACATCATTCCTAACTCAGAGTATTTAGTCGATGCAAACTGGTCGCTAAAAGAAGCGCACCAGCAAACACTGGCACTACTGAATATGGAGCAGCCGCCAGAAGCGATTTTCTGTGGCAGCGACTATATGGCAATGGGGTGCTACCAAGCGATAGCGGAGTTGGGGTTGAAGATTCCTCACGATGTTGCCGTTGTCGGTTACGATAATCAGCAAATCGCCTCTGAAAGCTTTCCAGCATTAACGTCGGTTGAACTGCCCTACTCAGACATGGGTAAACTCGCAATCGAATCGTTGATGGCACTGATTGAAGGGCAACCGTTGCTTTCTAACAAACGCAAAGTAGAGGGAGAGCTCATCGTTCGAACCTCTTCGACAAAAACAAAAAAGGTGGGCATGTAGCCCACCATAACACCCAAAGTCGTTGGAGTTGCAGCATCGCTGCCGCTGCAAGTTCAAAGGGCAGAAGTGCTATCTAAAATTCAAACTGATAAGTAGTTTGATGCTGATAGCAATCCCCAGAGCTCAACACCCCATTGTTGAGTCCCCATTCTGGTTTGTTTGGCCCGTCTGGAAAGTACTGCGTTTCCAATGCTAGGCCGTCATAGCGTTCGTAAGTTTTACTTGCACCTGGCGTACCGGCTAAGAAATTACCTGAATAAAACTGGATGGCAGGCTTGGTGGTTTTCACCTTCATCACTACATCTTCTTTTGGTGCAATTAAAACCGCAGCGACAGATACGCCATCGGTCACTTCAGGCATGAATACAAAGGCGTGATCGTAGCCACCAGCAGTTTTCTGATCTTGCTCTGCAAGAAATTCTTGGCCAATCGATTTTGGCTCGGTGAAGTCGAAACTGGTACCCGAAACTGGCTTTTGTTCACCTGTAGGAATTAACCCCGCATCCGTTGGCAAGTAATGCCCAGCATTGAGCTGTAAAGTATGATCCAAACTTTTTGCGCGGCTCGCCTCACCAGCCAAGTTAAAGTAGGCGTGATTGGTTAAATTCACTGGAGATGTTTTGTCCGTCTTAGCATCATAGGCGATAGCTAGTTCATTCTCGTCAGTGAGCGTGTACGTCACCTTCACATCGAGATTTCCCGGATAGCCTTGGTCACCGTCCGGGGAGCGAAGTGAAAAAGTGACCTGTTGAACATTTTGCTCTTCAACCTTCCAGCGGCGTTTATCAAACCCTTCCAGCCCACCGTGCAGTGAGTTTTCACCGTTATTGATACCAAGTTGATACTTCTCTCCGTCTATCTCAAACTGCCCCTTCGCAATTCGGTTAGCAAAGCGGCCAACAATGGCACCGAAGTAAGCGTCTTGCTTCATGTGTTCAGCCATATTTGGTGAGCGCAACAACACTTCACGGTTTTCACCATTTACCGGTAATGTGCAACTCAACCACGTCGCACCGATATCCATAAACGACGCCGTCATACCATTCGCGTTGGTCAAATGAATCAGATTCGCAGTTTGGCCATCAAACGACGGCGTTTGCGCCATCGCTTGTTCTAGTTGTTGAAAATAGGCTTTCATCATCATTCCTTACAGCACTTCAACCAAACCCGCACCATTTTTGGCTTGGCAAACATAAATCGACTCTTTTAAGCCCGTAGCCGCTTGGTACTTCGCTTCAACTGCCGCTTTCACTTCATCAACCAGTGCTGGCAGTACAAGTGCCACGATGCAGCCACCAAAGCCACCGCCAGTCATGCGCACACCGCCTTGGTCGCCAATCACGCCTTTGACTATCTCCACCAACGTATCGATTTCTTTTACCGTGATTTCGAAATCATCACGCATCGAGGCATGAGACTCGGCCATCAGCTCACCCATGCGCTTCATGTCGTGTGCTCGTAGCGCTTGCGCCGCTTCCACAGTACGATAATTTTCTGTGATGACGTGACGAGCACGCTTGGCCACCATTTCATCCAGCTCAGCGACTTTCTCGTTGAACTGCTCAATCGTCACATCACGCAGTGCTTTCACACCGAAAATGCGCGCCGCTTCTTCACACTGCTCACGGCGAGTGTTGTATTCACTGTCTACCAAGCCACGTTTTTTGTTCGAGTTGATGATCACCACGGCCATATCTTCAGGCATCGATACCGCTTCAGTTTCTAGGCTACGACAGTCCAACAGCATAGCGTGGTTTTCACGACCTTCTGCCGAAATCATTTGGTCCATAATGCCGCAGTTACAACCAACGAATTCGTTCTCAGCTTGCTGGCCGTTTAGCGCAATTTCCGCTTGGCTGATCTCTAGATTGAACAGCACTTTGAACGTTTGACCAATCACCACTTCCAACGCTGCCGACGAGCTTAAACCCGCACCTTGAGGCACGTTACCGCTAACAGAAATATCCGCACCAGTGAATTGGTAACCACGAACAAGAAGACACTTCACCACGCCGCGAATGTAGTTCGCCCACATTTTATCTTGCTGGAAAGTAATGGCTTGCGTGATATCGAATTCGTCCACTGCGTTACCGTAATCGACCGACACCACACGCACGATATTGTCTTCACGCTTTGCCGCCGCCACGACCGTTTGGTAGTTAATGGCACACGGTAGGACAAAACCATCGTTGTAATCGGTGTGCTCACCAATCAAGTTCACACGACCAGGCGCTTGGATAATATGGCTAGGTGCGTAGCCCAACACTTGCTCAAATGACGCTTTCACATTTTGGATAAGTTCAGACATAGGGACGTTCTCTTAAAATAGTAATTTGTGTGGGATAGCGCGTTGAGCCTAACTTTCTATCTGTAAAGTCGCGCTATCCCGTTATTCGTAATCAGTCCAATTTAAAGACTTAACATTCTTTGTAGTGGACATCACTCACATCACGCAGACGCTGCGCGGCTTGCTCTGCGGTGAGGTCACGTTGGCTTTCTGCCAGCATTTCGTAGCCCACCATGAACTTACGAACCGTGGCACTGCGCAGTAGTGGCGGATAAAAAAGTGCATGAAGCTGCCAATGGTCGATGTCTGTGCCTTGGTCAAAAAACGGCGCGTAGTGCCAGCCCATTGAATATGGGAATGAGCATTGGAATAAATTGTCGTAACGGCTGGTCAGCTTCTTAATCGCTAGCGCTAAATCGTCTCGTTGCTCATCGCTGAGTTCGCTCATACGACGAATGTGCGTTTTCGGCAACAACATGGTTTCGAACGGCCAAGCAGCCCAGTAAGGCACCACCGCCAGCCAGTGTTCGGTTTCCACCACAATGCGTGAGCCGTCTTTGAGTTCCGCTTGCACGTAATCCACCAGCAAGTTGCTGCCGTGTTCTTGGTAGTAGGCTTTTAGGTTGTGCTCTTTGCGCTCTATCTCATTTGGTAAGAAGCTGTTCGCCCAGATTTGACCGTGCGGATGAGGCTGAGAACAGCCCATGGTTTCGCCTTTGTTTTCGAACGCCTGAACCCAAACGTACTCTTTGCCTAGCTCTTCAATTTGTTCGTTCCATGTATCTATCACGCCACGAATTTTATCCACTGGCAGCTCCGGTAAGGTTTTGCTGTGATCTGGCGAGAAGCAAATCACTCGGCTCAAACCACGTACGCCTTGCGTTTTGAATAGCGGGTTGTTTGACTCCGGTGCATCTGGTGAATCCACCATCAGCGCAGCAAAATCGTTATTGAACACATAGGTGCTTTGGTAGTCTGGATTAACATCGCCAGAGATACGTTCGTTGGTTGGACAAAGGAAACATTTACCGTCATAGCTTGGTAGCTCATCCAATGCGGGCTTTTCATCTGCGCCACTCCAAGGGCGTTTAGCACGGTGAGGTGAAACCAAAATCCATTGCCCAGTCAGAGGGTTGTAACGGCGGTGTGGATGATCCACTGGGTTAAATTCGACATTCGACATGTTACTTACTCAACTTTTAAGAATTCTTTCATCTGCATTTCTCAATGAAATTGGAAAGTGCAGACAACAATGCGGCGACGTAAACTACGCAGGGGAATAGCCATTGGGATTTTTTGACTGCCAGTTCCACGTATCGGCGGTCATTTCAGCCACCGTGCGTGTTGCTTTCCAACCTAGGTCACGCTCGGCTTTTTCCGTGCTTGCCCAACATTCAGCAATATCCCCAGGACGACGCGGGCATAACTCGTAAGGCACTGGTTTACCGCAAGCGGTCGCGAACGCATCCACCATCTCAAGTACGCTCGAGCCTTTACCTGTACCTAAGTTGTAAATGTGCAAACCCGATTTCTCACCCACCGATTTCAAAGCCGCAATATGGCCGTCGGCCAGATCCATCACATGGATGTAATCACGTACGCCAGTGCCGTCAGGGGTTGGATAGTCGCTACCGAATACCGCGAGTTTTTCTCGGCGGCCAACAGCGACTTGGGCGATAAATGGCATCAGGTTATTGGGAATGCCTTGTGGGTCTTCCCCCATGCTGCCCGATGGGTGCGCGCCAACTGGGTTGAAGTAACGCAGTAAGGTGATGCTCCAATCGTTTTCAGCATGGAACAGATCGCTTAAGCACTGCTCCACCATATATTTGCTGCGTCCGTATGGGTTGGTGGTTGCGCCTGTTGGTGAATCTTCCGTAATCGGCACTATTTCTGGGTCACCGTAAACCGTTGCCGATGAACTGAATACGATGCTTTTCACGCCCGCTTTACGCATGCTGCGCGCCAACACCAATGAGCCATTGACGTTGTTGTCGTAGTACTCAAGTGGTTTTGCCACCGATTCGCCAACTGCTTTTAGGCCAGCAAAGTGGATCACGGCTTGGATGTCGTGCTGCGCGAATACCGTATCCAAAAAGGCTTCGTCACGGATGTCACCTTGGTGGAACGCAGGCTGTTTGCCAGTCAGCGCTTCAATACGGTTTAACACTTCCAGTTTGGCGTTACACAAGTTATCAACGATGATAGGTTCCATTCCCGCTTCAATCATCTGAACGCAAGTGTGACTACCGATGTATCCCATACCGCCTGTGACAAGAACTTTCACTTTTTGCTTCTCCACGTTTGCTGCTTTCTGTTCATACCTCACTCTGATGCGCTAAAAGCCAATCGCCATTGCATCGAATCGGTACGCCCATTTCTTAACTGGCTAAAAGTCTAGCAACCAATCTCGATCCAGATCCGTGATCTAATTCAAATTGTGTAAACGTTTCCACAAAATTACAAAAAAGCCTTATTTTAGATGCTGGCTTTAGTTAAATTAAACCAAGAAGATGATGAGCAGTGAAGATGAGTCGAGCAGATACCGCTCTCTTTCGTGGATCGCACGATTTTACTAAAAGTTTGTGCATCCCTAAGTAGCTGTTTACAATAGCCAGATTATTGAGTTCTCACTTGGACTGTGAGCAATGCCAACGGGAAATGTACATGGCAACACTAAAAGATATCGCCACTGAAGCGGGCGTCTCACTTGCAACCGTATCGCGAGTTTTGAATGACGATCCGACGTTGAGCGTTAAAGAAGAGACCAAACGCCGCATTTTAGAAATCGCAGAAAAGCTGGAGTACCGCACCAGCAGCTCGAAGAAAGCCACCAAAGAAGCCAAGCAAAAACATCACTTTTTGGCCTTGTACAATTACAAACAAGAAGCAGAAGTGAATGACCCGTACTACCTGTCGATTCGTCATGGGATTGAAACTCAGTGCGACAAACTCGGCATTACGCTAACCAATTGCTACAACAGCGAAGTTGATGTTGAAACGCAAAAGATCACGGGTGTCCTTTTAGTCGGGAAAGTCGACCAAAAGGTGGTCAATAAGTTACCTAAACGCCTAGCCGATAGCATCTGTTACATTGACTTTTCAGATCCAACTAGTCCTTACGATTGCGTTGATATCGACCTTGTAAGAATCAGCAAGCAAGTGGTTGATTTCTTTGTACAACAAGGCTACGAGCGCATCGGATTTATTGGTGGACAAGACGAACCCAACACAGCAGACATTCGTGAAAATGCGTTTGTGGACTACGGCAGTCTAAAAGGTGTGGTTTCTGAAGACGACATTTATCGTGGCGATTTCTCTAGCTTGTCCGGTTATGACTTAGCGAAAGAGATGCTGGCCAAAGGCGATTTCCCAAAAGCGATGTTCATTGCTTCGGACTCCATTGCGATTGGTGTGTTACGAGCAGTGCATGAGTTTGGTTTAAACATTCCTGATGATATTGCGCTGATCAGCGTGAACGACATTCCTACCGCGCGTTTTACCTTCCCTCCTCTATCTACCGTTCGTATTCATTCTGAAATGATGGGGATTCAAGGCGTAAACTTGTTAGTAGAAAAATACCGTGACGGACGCGCACTGCCCCTTCAAGTGTACGTTCCAAGCAAACTCAAGCTACGCGGCACAACTCGATAAAAACACCCTCAAAACTGCTCAAATAAGGCACTGAATTTTCAGTGCTTTTTTATTTCTTCTTTTATTTTCTACCGAATTTTTACTGTTTTTACTTTCCAAAACAATCTAGAACGCATTCCTTTACTCTGATCACATCTTGCTCAACATTGGTCATTTAAAACGTGATCAAGTTAAAGTAAAACGTTTTCACTAATTTATTTTAGTAAAACTTTTACTAAAATCTTTCTCAGATTATTCATAAGCATTTTTCACAATACATCGGCCGTTGTTTTTGCACTGATGTTGAGCCGCGATGAAACCAATCCGGACTCCAACATAAGCGCACCAAGCCGAGGGGAGATCAAAACGTGAACAATTGGGAAAACTTCCAACACTTACACGAGAATCGTATGGCACCGCGTGCGTACTTTTTCTCCTACGACTCTGTTCAGAGCGCACAAACCTTTCAACGTGAACTGAGTCGCCGCTTTATGTTACTCAGCGGCCAATGGACATTCCGTTATTTCACCAACCCAATGTTGGTACCTGATGCGTTTTACTCACAAACAATGAACGACTGGGGACACATTACCGTCCCAAACATGTGGCAAATGGAAGGCCACGGCGATCTGCAATACACCGATGAAGGCTTCCCATTCCCGATCGACGTCCCGTTTGTACCAACCGACAACCCAACGGGCGCTTATCAACGCACATTTACACTTGGTCCACAGTGGGATAACCAACAAACCATCATCAAGTTCGACGGCGTGGAAACCTACTTTGAAGTGTACATAAACGGCGAGTACGTCGGCTTTAGTAAAGGCAGCCGACTCACAGCGGAATTCGACATTTCCAAGTTCGTCCAACAAGGCGAAAACTTACTCTCTGTACGCGTGATGCAGTGGGCCGATTCCACTTACATTGAAGACCAAGACATGTGGTGGACGGCGGGGATCTTCCGCGATGTTTATCTTATGGGCAAAGAGCAGATTCACGTCCAAGATCTCACCATTCGCACCGATTTCGCCGACGATTACCAAAGTGCGATGCTCAGTGCTCAAGTCGAATTAGAAAACCTTTCCACCGCTATCGCGTCAGGCTATACGCTGGAATACGCGCTGCATGACAAAGGCACTGTCGTAGCCAGTGGTCAATGCGATTCACTGACTATCCAAAACCACCACTCAACAAGCTTTGCGATTGATATGGTGAGCCCAACGCATTGGACGGCTGAAAACCCTTACCTTTACCACTTGTTCATCACCTTAAAAGATCACCAAGGCAACGTAGTGGAAGTGATCCCACAACGCGTGGGTTTCCGTGATATCAAGGTGCGTGATGGCCTGTTTTACATCAACAATCAATACGTGATGCTGCATGGTGTAAACCGTCATGACAACGACCACCTAAAAGGTCGCGCAGTGGGCATGGACCGCGTGGAAAAAGATCTGATTTTGATGAAACAACACAACATCAACTCAGTTCGCACCGCACACTACCCGAACGACCCACGCTTCTACGAGTTATGTGATATTTACGGCCTGTTTGTGATGGCAGAAACTGACGTTGAAACCCACGGCTTTGCCAACGTTGGCGACCTCAGCCGCATCACCAATGATCCTGCTTGGGAAGCGGTGTTTGTCGATCGCGCAGTGCGTCATGTTCATGCGCAAAAGAACCACCCTTCTATCATCATGTGGTCACTCGGTAACGAATCGGGTTATGGCTGTAACATCCGTGCGATGTATACCGCGACCAAAGCAATTGATGACACCCGTTTGGTTCACTACGAAGAAGACCGCGATGCTGAAGTCGTCGATGTGATTTCGACGATGTACTCACGCGCTCAACTGATGAATTACTTTGGCGAACACCCACACGAGAAGCCACGCATTATCTGCGAATACGCACACGCGATGGGTAACGGCCCGGGTGGTCTGACGGAATACCAAAACGTGTTCTATGCGCACGACCACATTCAAGGTCACTACGTTTGGGAATGGTGTGATCACGGCATTCTAGCGCGTGATGAACACGGCCAAGAGTTCTACAAATACGGCGGCGATTACGGCGACTACCCAAACAACTACAACTTCTGTATGGATGGTTTGATTTACCCAGATCAAACCCCAGGCCCAGGTCTCAGAGAATACAAACAAGTGATTGCACCGGTGAAAATCCGCGCCGTCGAAGGTTGCCATGATCGCTTCATCGTTGAGAACAAACTGTGGTTCTCCAACCTCGATGATTACACCATTACTGCTGACATGCGTGCCGAAGGTGAAACCCTGCGTAGCGTGCAGTTTAAAGTCGAAGCTTTGGTAGCCAACAGCGAACGTGAAGTGACCATCGACTTGCCAGAATTGGATGAGCGCGAAGCCTTTGTTAACTTCACCGTACGCAAAGACAGTCGCACGCTTTACAGCGAAGCCAACCATGAAATTGCGGTGTATCAGTTCCAACTGAAAGAAAACACCGCGTCTGCACCTGCGTTCATCAATCGCAACGCACAACCTTTGGTGATTAACGAAAGCCGTTTGGAACACGTAATTGAAGGCCATAACTTCGCGCTTACCTTCTCCAAAGTAAACGGCAAGCTGACTTCTTGGCACGTAAATGGCGAAGAGATCATTCAATCTGAGCCGAGACTAAACTTCTTCAAACCGATGATTGATAACCACAAACAAGAGTATGAAGGTTTGTGGCACCCAGCGCATCTGCAAATCATGCAGGAGCACTTCCGCACACTTGCTGTGGAAGCAACTGATGATTCCGTCTTGATTACGACCACCAGCATCATTGCGCCGCCGGTCTTTGATTTTGGCATGCGTTGTACCTATCGCTATCAAATCAATGCTCAAGGCCATTTAAATGTGGAACTGAGTGGCGAACGTTACGGCGACTACCCTCACGTAGTTCCGGTCATCGGCTTGGATTTGGGCATCAACGGCAGCTTTGACCAAGTTAGCTACTACGGTCGCGGCCCAGAAGAAAACTACCAAGACAGTCGCCAAGCTAACCTCATTGATGTTTACCACACCAATGTGGCGGACATGTTCGAGAACTACCCGTTCCCGCAAAACAACGGCAACCGCCAACACGTGCGCTGGGCATCGCTCACCAACCGTCATGGCACAGGATTATTGGTGAAACCTCAGCAAGAAATCAACTTCAGCGCGTGGTTCTACACCAACCAAAATCTGCATGAAGCGCAACATACGATCGAGCTAGAAAAGAGTGGCTACATCACCCTTAATCTTGACCATCAAGTGATGGGGTTAGGCTCGAACTCATGGGGCAGCGAAGTGCTCGACTCTTACCGCGTGTACATGGACGAGTTCCGTTACGGTTTGACGCTGATGCCACTGCAAGCAGGCGATTGCAATGCACAAGTGATGGCAAACCATGATTTCGACAACGCGTTTTTCACTCAAACCAATACTCAATCAGTCAACGAGGCGTAACCCATGATCGTGTTAGACAGCTTAGAGCAATTCAAACAAGTATATCGCAACGGTCGTAAATGGAACCGCTGTGTGGAAGCCATTGGCAACATCGGCAACATCAAAGATGGCGTGATGCACTCGATTGGCGATTCACTGGTTTACATGGTTGAAGATGGCATCGCGAAACAAACCGAAACGTTCATCGGTAACCGTCGTTACTTCGATGTGCATTACTACCTCGAAGGCCGAGAAACCGTTGAGTTCGCGGATAAAACCGCGTTGACACTAGAACAAGCTTATCGTGATGAAACCGACCGCGAATTTTTTTCTGGTCAGGGTGAAACACGCGAGCTTAGCGAAGGCCAAGTGGCGATTTTTGAAAACAGTGAAGCGTACCGCTTCCACGGAGACAACCGCGTAAGAAAAGTGGTGCTCAAAGTGACCATCGAAGATGGCTACTTCCTAAATAAATAAAACAAGAGAAGGGCTGTGGTCACAGCATTACAAGCCCTTCCTCCCTACAATTCCAACGTGATTCACCGGAGATAGAACATGTCTGAATCCAAACGTAATACGATAGGTAAATTCGGGTTGTTATCCCTCACCTTTGCCGCAGTATTTAGCTTTAATAACGTAATCAATAACAACATCGAGATCGGTCTAGCTTCTGCGCCAATGTTCTTTCTGGCGACCATTTTTTATTTCATCCCTTTCTGTTTGATCATCGCAGAATTCGTATCTCTGAATAAAGATTCTGAGGCGGGGGTCTACGCATGGGTAAAAAGCTCACTCGGCGGTCGCTGGGCGTTTATCTCTGCCTACACTTACTGGTTCGTTAACCTATTCTTCTTCACGTCCTTGCTGCCGCGTGTTATCGCTTATGCGTCTTACGCGTTCTTGGGCTATGAATACATTCTGACGCCATTCACCACTACCGTACTCAGTATGATTTTGTTTGCGTTTGCGACCTACGTATCGACAAACGGCGCGAAAATGTTGGGGCCAATTACGTCGGTGACCTCCTCCCTCATGCTGCTACTGACAATGTCGTACATTTTACTGGCTGGCGCAGCGTTGATCGGCGGCGTAGAACCAGCTGACCCAATTACTGTAGAAGCGATGATCCCTGATTTCAGCTGGGCATTTTTAGGCATTACTACATGGATCTTTATGGCGGCAGGCGGTGCGGAATCGGTCGCGGTTTACGTAAACGATGTGAAAGGCGGCTCGAAATCGTTCGTTAAAGTCATCATCATCGCAGGTATCTTTATCGGCGTGCTTTACTCAGTTGCGTCTGTTTTGATTAACGTATTTGTTCCTAGCGAAACCCTAAAATACACGGGCGGCTCGGTTCAAGTATTTGAAGGTTTGGCTGCGTACTTTGGTTTGCCAGAAGTATTGATGAACCGCTTCGTAGGCTTGGTATCCTTCACTGCTATGTTTGGCTCTCTACTAATGTGGACAGCAACGCCAGTGAAAATCTTCTTCTCTGAGATTCCAGAAGGCATTTTTGGTAAGAAAACCGTAGAGCTGAACGAAAACGGTGTGCCAGCTCGCGCAGCTTGGTATCAGTTCCTTATCGTCATTCCATTGATGATCATCCCAACATTAGGTTCTAACACCGCTCAAGATCTGATGAACACGGTGATCAACATGACGGCAGCGGCATCCATGCTGCCACCATTGTTCATCATGTTGGCGTACCTGAATCTGCGCTTGAAACTGGATCACGTCGAGCGTGATTTCAAAATGGGCTCACGCAAAATGGGCATCGCTACCGTATCGGTACTGATCGCTATCTTTACGGTTGGTTTCTTAGCATCGACCTTCCCTACTGGGGCCGACATCATGACCATCATTTTCTACAACGTTGGTGGTATCGTGATTTTCCTTGGCTTTGCCTGGTGGAAGTACAGCCAATACGAAAAATCATTGAATCAGGAAGAGCGTATAAAAGAAGCCGCGCCAGCTTCGCAAGCGGTATAACACTGACTCTCAATGACAAACATTCTGGGCACCCTTTGGTGCCCTTTTTTATATGTGAGAGGTGATGGTCGAAGAAACCAACTCGCGTAGCCAAATCCCTTTTTCTTCATTGTTTCGGCTGGAATGCCACAGCATGGCAATATCAAAATCCGCAACGGCGACCGGCGGCTTAATAGTAATGAGATCGTCCGAAAAGCCCTCCGCCAAAGCCATTTTTTCTGGCACGATGGCAATGAGATCGCGCTTTTTCAATAGATGCCGAATAATGAGAAAGTTGCGCGACGCCACGGTGACTTTACGGCTCAAGCCATGTTCTGCGAGCTTTTGGTCTACTTGTGTCTTTAAGCTCCCATCGGGACTTACCAGAGCTTGCTCTATGTTCGCGAACGCTTCCAGAGACAGCTGTGTTTCCCCTTTCAATACCTGTTTATCACACATGCACACGTGTTTTTCGGTGTACAAGTACAAGCTCTCAAAGTTGTCATCCAACACCGGCATGCTGCCAATAATGACATCGAGCTTTTCGTGCTCAGTTAATGCCACGTAGTTGCTACGATTGACGTTAATAAAACTGATCTGGGCCTCTGGTGCGCGCTGGCGTATTTCGTCATAAAGCCGAGGAGCAAAAATAAACTCGGCATAATCCGTTAACCCAATGCGACATACACCCGCGTAATTTTCAGGTTGGAAAGCAGACTTAGTGAGCAAGTCTTGGGCGATAGAGTCCAGCAAATGATGCACGGTTGGCGCGATGTGGTGAGCGTGCTCGGTGGGCTCCATCTTGTGCCCTTTTCGCTCAAAAAGCGGGTCGTCAAACAACAACCTTAAACGAGACAAACTATGACTCATCGCCGACTGGCTAACGTAACTTTTCTCTGCCGCGACGCTAACGCTTCGATAGCGATACAAGTAGGAAAACGTCACCAATAAGTTCAAGTCAATGTTGCGCCACTGAATGTCCTCTTTCACTCCAACATCCTCATCCCATTTCATTCATAGATGAAATTAAAACCATCAATTTGAGTCATTTTAGAGCATTCGATAAATTAGCAACAATGCTTTTTAGATAAACAGGCTCGACATGTTCACCATATTCAAAACTTTTTTCTGGCTGGGTTGGTTCAGCTTCGGCGGCCCTGCGGCTCATATTGGTTATTTTCGCCAAACATTTGTTGAGAAACTGAAATGGCTTGATGACAGCGAGTACGCGCAAATTGTCGCGCTCAGTCAGTTTTTGCCGGGACCGGGCTCAAGCCAAGTTGGCTTTGCTTTAGGCTATAAACGTGGCGGTTTAGGTGGCGCATGCGCAGCATTTGTCGGATTCACGCTTCCTTCAGTGGTCATCATGTTGGCGCTGGCGATGGTGAGCAGCCAAATCACCGACACCGCAGTGTTCCAAAACATCGTTCACGGCCTAAAACTGCTCGCAGTCGTCGTCGTGGCGGATGCGACTTGGGGCATGTACAAAAACTTCTGCCAAAGCAAACTGACCGCGGGTTTGTGCATCGCGACTGCGATTGCGTTGCTGGTGGCACCAAGCATCATGACGCAAATGTTCGTGTTGATCGCAGCAGGTTTTGTCGGAATGCGATATCTAAAGAAAGACTCCGCGCCATCAGCCGAGTCGTTTAAACCGTCTATCGCGCCATTGGCTCTATTTGCGGTGCTTTTACTCGGCTTACCGTTAGTGGCTCATACGTTACCTTTGCTTGGGCTGTTTAGTGATTTTTTCCAAGCTGGTAGCTTAGTGTTTGGTGGCGGTCATGTGGTTCTGCCGCTTCTGCAAAACATTGTTGGCGACCAGCTCAGCCAAGATGCATTTTTAACAGGCTACGCCGCTGCACAAGCTGTACCAGGGCCAATGTTCACCTTTGCGACTTTTATCGGTTATGAGCTTTCGGATACGCCAATTTTAGGCGCTCTGATCGCAACGCTTGGCGTATTCCTCCCAGGGTTTCTTTTACTGCTTGGCGTTCTTAAAAACTGGCAAGCACTGGCAGGCAAACCGCTGGTCTCCGGCGCCATCAACGGTGTAAATGCCTCGGTAGTAGGGTTACTACTCGCGGCACTTTACCAGCCAGTATTTAGCAGCGCAGTTGTTGCTCCCATCGACATGGCGTTAGTGGTTGCAGGTTTTTATCTACACAAAAAGCTCAACCTATCGGTTCTGTGGATGATCGTGTTTTTTGTGGCGGCAGGCCTTGTCACGGGCTTGATTTAGCCTGCTGATACGCCAACTATTGAATCCAGATAAACCACGGGCACTCAAATACGAGTGCCCGTTTTCTCAACTAAGCTTAATGATATTGGAAGGATAGAGATGACGGATCATCAATGGAACAAGACAACAATTACGAGCTCAACCTTAGCTGGAAGCAAAAAGCGTCGGCTTTACTCACATCAGTAAAGAATGAGTTATTGAACGATAAGATTTTCTACACCTATTGCTTTATCTCTACGACCATTATCTACCTTTGTTCTTTGTATCTCGATTTCCCTATCGATTACTCTTTTACCACTTACCTTGAAACGCTCATGCAAGCTTTGTATGTCACAGGTTTAAGCTGGTGTATCTATTATTATTTCTATCTCATACTGCGCAAAGAAAAGCAGCCGGCAAAAAGATTCATACAAAAACTGAAGCATCTTATTTTTCCGCTGTACCGACCTGTATCAGTGTTTGTTTCGATGATGGCACTCAACCTGATTTTCTCTAACCACACGTTTTTGAAATCGCTGATTCCAATCATCAATCCGTTCAAGTGGGATCTGACCTTTGCGAATATTGATTCGTTGCTACACTTCGGCGTTGCTCCGTGGGAGTTGACCCATGCATTATTCTCCAATGCTTGGGCCTCACTGGTGCTAAACGTTGCCTACAACGCATGGTTTTTTTGTATGTGGGGTATACTCATCTTTTTCCTTATCTACAAAAAATACCCGTTGGTAAGGCAACAATTTTTACTTACCTTTGCGCTGTCTTGGATGATTCTTGGCGTTTTCTTCGCTACGTTACTCTCTTCAGCAGGTCCTTGCTACGTGGAGCTTATTACTGGAGATGAACAGTTTGTTCCTCTGATGAAAACGCTCGAAGCCCAAAGCCAATATCTTACCAATGTGGACGCTGGACAATTGTGGGCATTGCCTACACAGCAATATCTTTGGGATGAGTACATCGCCAATGCCAATGGTATTGGTTCTGGCATTTCGGCAATGCCGAGTTTGCACGTTTCCATTGCTGTTTTGATGGCGCTATCAATTTATAGACTCAACAAAACCATCGGCTACTTTGCTTACGCTTTCGTCGTCATCATTCAAATCGGTTCGGTACATTTAGCCTGGCATTATGCGATTGATGGCTACCTCGCAACACTCTTGACGGTGATGTTATGGAAGATAGTTGGTTGGGCTTTGCGGCGCTATGCTTCTTACCCTGAAAGAAGCGAATGAACGGCTAATTGAACAAACAATTTTACAACGGCACTACTCCCCGAAATGAAAAAGTCCCCAAAAATGAAAAGCCACTCTATCTTGCTGAGTGGCTTTCTTTTTAAATAGACTGTGAAGTTATTGGAGAAGCGCGGTAGAGGTATCTCCTCGCTCTCTGACCATTGCTAATGCTCGCTCTAAGTTTTTATTTGCCAGTTCATAGTAGGCAGGGTTCTTATCAATAGCCTGTTGTAGATAAGGAATCGCCTCGCCTGGTTTGCCTTGAAGGATCAAGAAGTAACCAACATTGTTGAGTGCTTCCGGCTCTGTCATGTGTCGACTAAAAATACTCAGAGCTTGTCGTGGTTGATCTTTTGCCAGTGCAATGAGACCCAAGTTATTGATTCCCTTTTCATCCCCCGGCTTAATGCTCAGCGCAGCTTGAGTAAAGTGCGCCGCTTTTGAATAAGCTTTTTCCATGTAGTAGGAATAGCCTAGGCTGACTAAAGCATTGACGTTTCTTGAATCAATATCCAACGCTTTTCGAATTAATGCCTGCGCAATATCGTGGTCGCCACGAATGTCGTAAAGTACACCTAGACCAGAGTAAGCAGAAACCGGTGATTTATCATCATAGCGATACGTTGCAACGCTCTCAGCTGTAATATTGTCTTTGGTGATAATAGGATCGCCATCCATACGAATTTGGTCAGCATTCAAAGCGCGGATGTAGTAACTCTTCCCGACGTCCTTTTCGCCACGTTTCGTATATAGAGTGCCAAGTTCTGTGAGGGAACCAATGTGATCAGGGTTCTCTGCTAAAGATGCTCGAAATGATTTATCCGCAAGTTCTGAATTCTCTCTTGCCAAATGGATGCGCCCCACGGTGTATAACGTTTTGTCTTTATGGACCGCGTTAGGAAAAGAGAGCGAGCGAATGTATTCATACAACGCTAAGTCGACATTTTTATTGCTTAATGCAATATCCCCTCGAGAGATTGCCTCCTCCTCTGTTTTTGGAGGTTCATCATTGGTGAGTGACTCAACGGGCTTACCTGAGTACAGCGTTGAATCGAAGTCTGATGACTGTTCAGTTGTTGAACATGCGGTAAGCACCAACAACGAGATGATGACGTATTTCTTAATCCACATAACGATCCCTATTTTGCTTTTTAATTAGAAAATGCCTCAGCCAATGAAATTAACGCAGGTCCAATAGCCACGATGAAAAAACATGGCCAAATAAACAGCACCATTGGAAACATCATTTTGACTGGGATTTTTGCAGCAATTTCTTCTGCTGCTTGTTGACGCTTATCCCTATAGTCTTCGGTATACTCACGCAAGGAGTTGACTAAGCTCCCACCTATTCGAGAGGCGTGGCTAAGCATGCTCACCAGCCCCATCAATTCTTCTAACCCTGTCCTTAATACTAGCTCCCTTAAGGCTTCAGGCATTGGTTTACCCGCTTTAATTTTGTTGCACACCGTGTCGATTTCATCGGCAAGCTCTGGGTGAGAGATAACCAGCTCATCTGCAACGCGACGCAAAGCCGCATTAAAGCCAAGCCCTGATTCGGTACAAACCACCAGCAAATCGAGCATGTCGGGCACACCTGCACGAATCGCTTGCTGACGCTTGTTGACCATTCGGCGCAAAATAAAATCAGGAATCAGAAGCCCAATAAATACGGATAACGCCATGTAGGTGTACAGATATTTAGATTCCGGAATCGAGAAATACACCAGTGCCGCCACCATCACACCTAGTATTGTTGTGACCGATTTAATGGCATAAAACATCGACAATGCATTGCTTTCATGAAACCCAGCATGCATCAGTTTATTGCGTGTCGTTTGGCGCTCTTTTTCACTGGTTGGCGAAGTTAAAGGCGCTAACGACTCCAATGTGTCAGCCATTTTTTTGTTGTGGTGAGAGACTTCTTTTTTGTCGCCAGACAGTTCGGCTAACTTTCTTTTAATTGGCGAGTTAACCCCGATAATTATCGAGCCTAGCGTCATCACCACCAACACGGTGGTGATGAGGATCAACCCCATGAGTAACGTCTCTTGGCCGACAGCAAAACCGTTTAACCATCCTTGAATGCTTTCCATAGCTACACCTCAATATTGACGATTTTACGAATCCACAGCGTCCCGATAAATAAGGCCACCATCCCACCAATCACCATTTTGATCCCCATTGGGTGCGTATGAAGCAGCTCAATATACTCAGGCCGAACGAGTGAAATGATGACGTACAACCCAAAAGGCGCTAATACTAATACCCATGCCGACATTCGAGATTCCGCAGAAATGGTTTTGATTTTTCGAGCGAGTTTGAAACGAGCACGTAGGATATGAGAGAGCTTTTCAATGTTTTCGACTAAGTTACCACCCGTTTCTTTTTGCAGTAACACCGCACTCGAGAAAGCAAGCATGGATACCGTAGGGGTTCTTTCCGACATTTGCATAATCGCCAAGCGGAGGTCATAACCATAGTTGAGTAAGTTAAAGGTATTCATGAACTCAGGGCCAAGCGGCGCACTGACCTCTCTGCCTACTTCCCCAAACGCTTGTGTAATTGGCTGACCGGCCTGTAGTACTCGCTTAATGATATCGAGCGCCTCTGGCAGTTGCTCTTCGAACTTCATTAAACGATCGGCAATTCTTTTCTGTAGGTAGAAGTAAACCGACACCCAACAAGCGACAGCAACACCGGCGCAGAGGTACCAAACTTGCCCGAATAAGAACAGAAATAGCCCAACCGCAACCCCACCGAGGAAGGTGAGAAAAATAAACCGACTGAACCCCATGTGTATCCCAGCCAATTCCAACTTCTTCTTAAAGTTATCGAATAGGCTGAATCTCACAAGCCATCGCTCTAATGGAGAAAGGTTTTTGAGCGAGTTTTCCCTTAGTAGGGAAATACTCTCTTGATCGATGTGTTTATGGCTTTCGTGTATCCGCTTAATTAACTGCTTATGCTTAACCTTTTTACCCGCAGAAGGCAGAATTAACGCCTGGCTAATAAAGAATACGGACAAAAAAAGCAGCACAAGAAAAAGGGGGAATTGACTATCCATAGCAATCTCCTAACGGGCTTTTTCATTGAATATTTCAAATGGTACGTCTAAGCCTCGTTTTACTAATTGGTCATGACAGCTTGGTACAATCCCTGTTGCCATGTAATCACCTAACACATTACCTTCTTGATCGACCCCTCTTCTTTGGAAGGTGAAGATCTCCGACATGGTGATAACGTCGCCTTCCATGCCATTGATTTCTTGTACGCTGACCATGCGGCGTTTACCATCTTCTTGGCGATCCATTTGCACGACAATATTGATGGCGGAGGCAATCTGCGCTCTCAAGTTTTTGGTCGACACATTCCAACCCGCCATCGAGAACATATTCTCAATACGGCTCAACGCATCCCTTGGTGTGTTCGCGTGAATGGTGGCCAGCGACCCATCATGACCCGTGTTCATTGCCGATAACATATCCACCGCTTCTGAGCCACGAACCTCACCAACAACTATCCGGTCAGGACGCATACGTAGCGAGTTTTTCACTAAATCGCGCTGAGATATTTCGCCTTTGCCCTCGATGTTAGAAGGACGTGTTTCTAAGCGAATAATATGTGGTTGTTGGAGTTGTAACTCTGCCGAATCCTCAATGGTCACAATACGTTGATCACTTGGAATGAAGCCCGACAAAATATTCAGCGTGGTTGTTTTACCAGAGCCTGTACCACCAGATATCAGGATATTCATTTCCCCCACAACCGCCGCATTGAGAAACTTCGCCATCTCTGGAGATAACGAACCAAGCTCTAATAGGTTATCCATATTCAAACGTTCAACTGCAAAACGTCGAATAGAAACGGAAGGGCCATCAATGGCAAGAGGAGGAATAATCGCATTGAAACGCGAACCGTCTTTGAGTCGAGCATCCACCATTGGTGATGCTTCATCGATTCTTCGTCCAACCTGGCTAACAATGCGGTCAATGATGTTGCGCAGATGGCGCTCATCTAAGAAGGTATGTGGCGTTTTCTCGAGCTTACCAAAACGTTCGACAAAGATATTTTTCGGACCATTGACCAAGATATCTGAGATCGTTGGGTCTTCAAGCAGCGGTTCCAGCGGCCCTAGACCAAACACTTCATCTTCAATTTGATGGATTACGCGATTGCGAGCTTCAGAGCTCAACGGGTGTGTTTGATCTTCAGCAATGAGCTGAACGACCGCTTCGCGTAACTCCTCTTTCGCGCGATCTTCTTGTAAGTGCGATAGAAGCCCGAGATCTAAGGTATCCAGTAGCTTTTTGTGATAGTAGTGTTTGATCGAGAGATCTTGTTCTAGCTGTTTTTTCTGCTCCTCGATCGCTTTCATCTTGGCTTCAACAGGCGATAAAGCCCTTTGCTCATCTGACGTATCTTCGTCAGATTTTGCCAACTCGACATTCACAACTTTGGATTCTTTTGTTTCATCTACGGAATTGAAAGAACTCCCGACGCCTTTCCGTTTGAAAAACATAACTCCCCCTTACTAAGAAAATAGTTTTTTGATCCAACTTTGATTCTCTTTGGTCGGACTTTCTAATAAGTGCGATATTTCAGCCAAAGAAGCTTTCAGCGCACTATTTTTCTTAGATTGAACAATTGGGTTACCCAAATTAGCGCTCTCGATAGCAATAGCAAAATTATTAGGTACTAAATGTATCGCATGTCCACTAACTGCATTTTCAATGTCTTTCAAAGATATTGTTGATTTCTTTTCAAAACGATTAACAATCAGTTCAACCTGATGACTACTTAAACCATAGTCTAATTCTAAAGAACGTATGTAGCTGACAGCATGCTTAACCGAAGTAACATTCTGCTGCATAATTAAAAAGATATGCGTAGCCGGAGAAACAATTTGTTGATAAACATGCTCAACACCATGAGACAAATCCACAATAATATGTGAGTAAAACTGTCTCAGAATAGGTAATAACTTACTGACTTGAACTGCATGTTTGTAGTTACCTTTAGGATCATTTTGGTTAAAACATAAATAATTTAAACCTGAAGGATGTTGATATACGAGACCTTCTAGTGATAACTCATCCAAATCATTAACAGAATCAATCACATCATTAATATTGTATTTTGGCTTACAGTTTAAATAATCGGCCGCATCACTAAACTGCATATCTAAGTCAATGAGCAATACTTTACTCTTCGCGTAACTTGACAGCTCTATAGCGGTGTTGATCGCCAGTGTTGTTGCACCCGAACCACCTTTTGTATTGATAAATAAAGTTAAATCGCCCATTTGTTTATTGGCAATCTTTTCGTCCGCCGTCGATTTTAATAGTGGATATAGTTCGTCAAGATCAACAGAACGCGACAAATAATCTGTTGCGCCAAGCCTCAACGCCATTTTGAGAGATGCCGTATCGTTTTCATCACCAAATACAATCAAAGCGGTGTGATTATGCTGTAAGCTACTGTCACTAGAGTACACATGAGCCACTTTCTGCGCCCAACTTTCTCCTGTTTCAATATAAATAAGATCGGGAATTTGCTTATTTTTTACAAAGTCCAAGTTAAAGGAATCTAGCTCTATCCAATCAATATTTAGATTGACACACCTTGATAATTCATCAGCAATGTGAATTTTAAAATTTGACGTAGAATAAACTATCCAAACAATCAAGTTTGTTTTTAAACTTTTATGCGTTTCATTATCCATTTTGACTGGTTTCAACATAAAGCTACTCCATTAGCAATCCGTAATGACATTGGTCCCTTCAGGCCTAAGTATTCCTAAGCTCTCTGCAGGCAATATAGTTTCAAAAGCTGGAGTACTCCCTACTGCATTAATTAAAGCAGCTAAAACAAAAAACTGAAAAGTATAATTTACCGCTCTTGCTCGAACATATTTTATCTGAACAAACTGAGAATTTAAGGTTGCTTGATCTGCTGGTGGTGTAGATAAAAAACCTGATACATTGACAGCAGCACCGTTCTCATCCAAATAATCAATTTGCAAGTTACTTGCAGAAAAACCAGATGGATAAAGGTCAGAAATAGCTGGTAAATTAGGAATATCGTCTCTATCTGCGATATAGCATACGGTTGCTAGCCTCGCAGCTCGTCGCGTTACTTCGTTAACCATCTGTACTGAAAAAAAGTAGATTGCAAATTCAACTATCAAGAACAAAACTAATATGACTGCTAAAGCTATCAGCGAGAATTCAAGTTGAGTCACCCCTCTCTGTTTACATATTAAACGTTTCATGGGCCTGTCCTCATTGATGCAGAAGCTCCGATGCTAAATTGCAAGGAAGCACTCGAGAAAGGTAGTGTAGAAAATATCGGCACATAATTATAAGTGGCTGATAGAGTAACGATTTTATTCGTTGCTGTTGGTCGAGTGATAACAATATCTCCAACATCAATATAATCGATAACTGGATTTGATGAAGCGGTAGGTGTTCCATATACCACGACATTTTTGATGTTGTTTTCATCAGCAATAGCGTCAAAGTCTAAGGTACCGTAAGTATCAACCACTGCGTATCGAGCTCCATTTTGAAGCGCTTTATTAACCTCGGTATACTGGATAAATGCTCGACTCACATCGATAACTAATACGGTAAGCATCAATAATACCGGTAACACAAGTATGAACTCGATAATGGCAAGTCCGTCTTGATGCCGACCTGTTATTAGTTTATTTCTTCCTTTTAAATACAACATATTAAGAAGCCCCACTAAAAGGGTCTTTATAAAGCTGGATCTTATATAGACCTTTGTCTGAAGGATCGGTACCAGTTGAACCATTATTAATGACGCAGTCTTCTAAAAACTGCCCAAAAATCTCTGACTCATTCCCTTTTTGCTTAACCTCTTGAAGGAGAAAAAAGCAACCTAGGCCAAGGACTTGAACTGTTTGTTTACCACCAGTAGTCTCATCACAATTAATGATTGGAATTCTTAAGATTCTTCTACCGCTAGAGCCATCTTCATCGTAGTATGCGTTATTACAGGTACCACCAGAGCTACAGTTCGCTAAAGCTGATACATAATCGGCGTAGTAAAAATTGCTATTTTGATAGGTCTCGCTATCAAGTAAGGGCGAAGGTTCTTCTGTATACTTATCACTTTTTACTGCCCCCCCTTCTTGGGTTGGCCCATTAAATTGACCAAAACGAGTATTGATCCCTTGAGCAACTGGTCCTGTCCCTTTACCTGTTTCTGTATCAATAGTTCCTCCAACCGTTATGCAATTATTTGTTGCTCCTGCAAATGCATCACGAATAGCGTTCTTACCAGAAACCCCAAGATCTAAAAGATGGAAGTTTCCAGGTCCAATACCACCACTCTGGTGATCCGCCGGTTTTAGTTGATACAGAGTGCTAGAGACGCGATCAACTGATGGGTTATATCCTGGTTGCGGAACATACCCCCAGGTTGTTTCTGGTGAAGAAGTATCTGCACACATTGCTATCGGTGAAATGTTACATGTGTAGTTTATTCCTGCACTTCGTCCTGCTACCGCACTTGCTGATACTTGTTTATCAATACCAAACACAGCACTTAAGAATCTACCAAGATCCATATCTGATACCGCCACTCGAACATATATGTCGTACTCGCCAGACGTTGGAGGGCTAAAAGCTCCCGAACTGACAAAAGTTTGCATATCCGTCGAAAATGTTACGGACGTATTTGCATCAGTAAACACTAACTCACTGTTTCCTGAGTTAGCAGAAAAGCCTGTAAGATATGATTTAGCTGCCGCTTCTGCATCATCAACATTACTTGTTTCATCAGCAACAACTGCTGCAGCCAAAGCCGCAGCATCAACAGAGTTTTGCAGTCTCGTTTTATTCAGTATTTGGTGATTTAAGTCGATACCAAATGCAGCAATACCTAACAGAATTAACAGCACCATACTGATAAGCACCAACGTAATCCCTTTCTGAGATCTCATTGACACTATTTGCATATTCCTTCGCATAGCCCCTCCTAAGTGAACCCGTCACTTAATCATCTTTGGCTACCCCGTTGTTGTTATATACCTCTAAGCTAACTTGTGTACGCTCACCACTACCTTCCGGTAAATAACCCAAATTCTCATACCACGCTTCTGGATTAAGAGTTTGTTCAGCGCGCAACTGGCTAACCGAGATACCAAGCTCGGGGTCATTCGCACAGCCAAACAAGCCGAATGATGTGAAACAAATGGTCATTATCATTATGCTTTTCATCTTGCTCTCCCACTTATAGACTGTGCCCAAACTTGCCCTCAGAGCCACCTTCTGACGAACCATATTGAATAAAGTTGTTGTTAGTATCTTCTTCGCTGATGTCGTTTAGCTGGTATCTATCAAAATCCAACTCAGCACCTTTACCAAGCAAATAGAACTCCACATCGTTCGGAGCCACAAAGCCATCCGTTGGCAGTGTGATTCGACGTCGATCGATTGGGGTTGCTAATCGAGGGGTGACCAGAATGACAAGTTCTGTTTCCCCTGAGGTAAACTCTTCACTCTTGAACAAGCGTCCCAAAACAGGTAAATCACTCGCTCCAGGTATGCCATCCGCGACATTACGTGCGTTTTCACTCAATAAGCCTGCAATACCAATAGTTTGGCCATCAGCCAGCTCAATCGTGGTGCCAGCACTTCGTTTAGTGATTGGCGGAATAAAGAACGTGGCATTCACTTCGTTTGGATTAAACGTCAGCACACCTGAGTTGGAGATTTCACTCACATTGACGTTCAATTTGAGGTTGATTCTCTTATCACTCAAAATAAACGGAACGAAGTCGAGTTGAACACCGTACTCTTTATAATCGATGGTAATACCATCTTCATTTGGTACTGGAATTGGGAATTCACCACCAGCGACAAACTCGGCTTGCGTACCACTTAATGCAGTAAGGCTAGGCTCTGCCAACACTTTCGCCACACCATTTTGTTTCGCCACATCAAGCGCGAAGGTAAACAAGGTATTGCTGTCGATAAACGACCCGAGAAAGCCGAAATCTTCGACTGTTGGGACGTTCAAAATCGGTCCAATGCCATCAATACCGCCACCAGCAGTCGTACCACCCCAAGTAAAGTCTCCACTTCTTTGGAAAAAGTGGAAGTTTGAGTCAAAGCGTCTTACTAGTGTGCGCTGCACTTCGGCAACGGTCACTTCTAACGTCACCTGTTGAGCCCCGCCAATAGAAAGTAGGTTGATCACCATGCTGTCATCATCTTTAGAGTTTTCATCTTCTTCATCTGCCGCTTCACCCAAAGCGAAGGTTTCAGCAATTTTGACCGCAGTGTCCATGTTTTGCTGACTGCTGACCAAGCCTCTAAGTACCACTTTTTCTTGCGCACTGTGCACTTCGATATTTTCATCCGGCAAGAACTGATAAAGCTTCGATTTAAGCGTGTTTAGATCATGCGTAACTTCCACGTTAAATTGCTCAATTAACCGGCCTCGGCGATCCCACACCGACACATTCGTGGTACCTAACTTCTTACCAATAAGAAACAGCTCGTTCGATCTGAGCACTAAAATATCCAAGACTTCTGGATCCCCTAACGTCACTTTCTTCGCTTTACCGGATATCATCAATTGGGTTGATTGGTGATGCGCAACGGTCACGACTTTTCCTGACTGCACCGTGGCTGCGTTAACAGACAAGCTGACAAAAAGTAACTGGCTAACGAGTAATATTATTGTTTTCATAATTCACCTAATTGCTGACTCGGACACTGGATGCCTGAGATCCCTTAATAATGGTCACACTAGGTCGTGGCGTGTATTTTCTTGCTACCACAGGTTTATCCACTTCATGAGGGTTGCGTAGAGCAAGTTGAATGTCGCCTTTGCTGTTCGCCGATAAGAGCTTTTCTGCCTCTTTCGGTGTTACTTCTAAAGTCACCGCACGCACAATAACGGGTTTGTTATCATTGGTTTTGGCTGTTTGGTCGACCGCAAGGACGTTGATGTTTTTAAGCACCGTTTTTGTTGTGGCGTTTTTACCTTGTCCATAACTCACGGTATTCAATACATCGACCTTATTGCCTGGTAACAAGAACCCAGCCACACCGATAACGTCATTAACACGAATGGTGATAGCTCGTTTGTTTTCAGGAATTAAAGCAGCAAGTGTCGCGCCCTCACCGGGCAAGGCAAGACGATTCGAATTAACCAGCTCGCCCGCATAAATGGTATTAGCAACAATTCTTCCCAATGCCTGTTCTTTTACTTTTAGCGTTTCCTCGTCTATCCAATCCACTTCCATAAGCTTAGTAGACAAATGTTTCTCAGCTAGAATGGTCCCTGGTTCTAGCTCCATAGTGGCAACTAAAACTGGGTGTCTTTCTACCTCTTCTAACTCGACAGTTGGTTGGTTTCTGCCATCCATCCATTGTTTAGCGATCAACACGGCGGCAAGGCCGAAAACAATGGAGAGCAACAGCAACATGATGACTTGAGTCCGACTCATAATTTAGATCTCCCTATTCATCCACTGTGAAATACAGTCCCCAGGCACGAGTTAAAATGTCTGATGAGACGACTTTTCGTTTTCCTTCAAAAACGAGAACATCTCGGCTAATGCCCAAAAGATCTTTAGGTAAACATGGATAGTTAGGCATTTTATTTTCACGGTGCAATTGATTTAATGTGTCAAAGAATTCAGGCGCTAATGCCAGTTGCAAGTCCTGCGATAGAGATAACCAAAGCGCTTTATAGTCATCATCATCAAGTGGCTTGAATTCAATTTTGTAACCCAAACGACGTAGAAATGCGGGGTCTGCAATTTTGCTTGGTGCAAAGTTGGAGGAGAATGCCAGAGTGAGCATAAACGGCACCGTAACTTGTTGACCATTTGGCAAAGCCAGATGGTCAAATAAGTATTCCATTGGAACGATCCATCTATTTAGCAGAGCATCAACAGGCATTGACTGACGACCAAGGTCATCAATCACTAAGATTCCGTTGTTAGCCATCATTTGCAGTGGCGCAATCCATACACGATTATGCTCGCTGTGGTTTACTTCAAGCATCTCCAACGTCAGCTCACCGCCCACTTGAATGTTTGGTCTTTCACAAAGAACCCAGCGTTTGTCGTAATGCGTTTCCAACTTAACGAAAACCTGAGAATGGGAGTTGTCTAAACGACGGTGATGATGCTCTGAGAACACTTTGATGATGTTGCCATCGGCATATACGGCATAAGGAATGAATACCGAAGTGTTCATTGCATTGAGCACTCTTGATGCGACGTAACTTTTACCGGTACCCGCATGTCCATACAGCAACAAAGCCCGCCCCGAATTGATGGCCGGTCCTAAAACAGGTACCAAGTGATCCGAGCCAAAAACATCAGACAATGCGCGCTCTACATCGATACGCGTAACTGGGTTTTTGCGTAGATCTTGTCCTTCTACAATGGTCCAATACTCCTCAAGAGAAACAGGAACAGGACCGATATACGGATCTTTTCTATAAGCAATGTCTGCTTCCGCAAGTCCTAATTCCGTTAGACTATAACGAACGTTCGAGTACGAATGGCTTAGCTTCTCAGATGTAGGCTGATATACCTCAACCCAGCTTCGTTTTCTCAACTGCGCTAAAGCAAGTTCAACAATATTTGAAACCACGCATAACCGTTGTGTTAATTCAATCAAATCACATTTCGGATAGGCAGACAGATGTTTCAACACGAGGTTTTCGACGACTGAAGCCGGTATGCCAAGCCCCTCGACAGACGAAGGCACTTTTGGTGGATTTATTTGTGGCACGAGTTTTTCCCAATACACAGAGCCCATCACACTTCCCCTCCTTGAAGTTGCCTAGCCAACTGATGCTGCATGTGCTGCATGCCATTTATTATTTTTATTTAGTGGGTGTAGGAGAAATAAGCTAATCCAATTACGATTATCGGCGCGAAAGGAATGACTAACGGCTTATTAGACCTAAAGCCTGGTGTTACTTTTTCTAAGCAATACCCTTTTAACTGATGTGATAGAGCAACACTAGTCGATGACACGTGTAACATTAGATAAAAAATGCCCACGATGCCTCCAGCAAGTATTATCCCGGTAGACGCTTCCCCAAGATTACTCAGACCGAGCCATGTTCCTATGACGGCGAGTAACTTAACGTCTCCTCCAGCCATTACTTTGAACAGATACAGCGCGAAACACACTGCAAACGCAACCAGCCCACCATATAAATGATCCAAACCACTTGTTGCTGGGTTGTAAATTACGTTTGCAGTAACAGCAACCAAAAGCATAAGCACCGCTTTATTTGGTATTCTGTGTTTCTGAGCGTCTGAGACTCCAATCGCAATAAGCAATGACCAAATAATCAGCTCACTAATCATTACGAGTTGTTGATTTGAGACGCCACTGATGTGAACTTACCAGACAAAGTCGTCCAGAAGCCTGAGGTCAAGAATGCTGTAACAATTAATGCCGCCCCTAGGATGTACTCCAAAAGTGTTAGCCCCTCTTCATCTTCCATGAAGTCCTTGATTAGATTGCGAAAGTTATCCATAAGATAGTCCCCTTTATTTAACCATATCTCGCTTGTCCATGACGCAGGTATCATATACACCCGAATCATGCTTAAACATTAGTCACCGAGAATTAGGGGGGTTAGGACTTTTTTGCCAAAGGTTGGTACTTTCTTGCCTACCTGCGCTTCAGAATCAAAATGTATCAATAACGAGACACATCACCACCAACTATGTGACAGCTTTCACACTTGCAGTATGACTATATAAGCCTAAGCTTAATAAACGAAAGGGTGAGGTCTGAAGCTCAAGGAATGAGGCTCGACTGACCTCAATACATACTAACGTTGGTGTAGTACGTACTGAGCGGGATTCATATGGATAGACTGACCAAAGCTTATTGGATTGGAGAGACTCTTTGCTCGCTGCCGGAATCACTTCGCTGTGAGTTTGATAAGAGCTTTGAGATTATGGACTGTAGCAAAGATATCTCTGTGCTTAGCGATAAAGAACATAGCTATTTCTTCTACTACATGACTCGCGATCATCGAGAGCATCTGAAAGGCGTCATCACGCTCTGTGAAAATCTCGACAAAAAACTGATCGTTATACATCCAACCGATATCGAGCCTCACTTACCGCCGAAGCATATTTGTGCGGAATATTATACGTTGAATGAAATCACCCTCCCGATTTGGCTATCACAGATAAAATTGAAATACTTTTTGCATAGCAAGGTCGACGAAGAACAAATTTCGGTCGATAAACTCTTTTCTCGAAGCGGAAAGTCGAATTTTTCTGACGTGGTTCATTACATCGCCAATAACGTCCATAAAGACCTACGGGAAGAGGAAGCTGCTGCGCTTTGTCACTACTCACCGAACTACTTTTCCAAAGTATTCCATCGCAAAGTTGGTATGTGCTTTCGTGATTATGTCACTGCGAAACGCATTTCATTAGCAAAGAAAATGCTCGTTGAAAATGAATCCATGAAAATTGCCTATATTGCTTATCAATGTGGATACCGAGATGTCTCTTACTTTTCTCGAATTTTTAAGAAAAAAACAGGCCTGTCCCCAGCGAATTATCGGCAACAGTTTTAGGCGCTATTAGTACCGACTTTAGGGGTAACTAACGCTATCCTCCCCACATATTTCATCAAAATGCATTCCCGTGTCGTTATTTAACATGCTAAAGTTAACAATGCGTTAACAATTATAAATACAACGAGAAGACATGGAGTCACTAAAATGAATCAGCCGAATCTAAACAGCGCTGCTGGTTGCGCTCTCCCACCACCAAATGAAATGATTCTCAAATGGGCTCAAGAGCGTCCAAATGAGGTCTACCTAAAACAAATTATTAACCGACAATTTGTTGAATACACGTTCGCTGATGTTGCCGATCAAGCCTTAAAACTCGTCAGTGCACTACGCAACCTCGGAGTACAACCTGGCGACAAAGTGGCGTTAGTGTCTAAAAACTGTGCAGAGTGGTTTATTTGCGATCTTGCGATGATGCTTGGCGATTATGTCAGTGTGCCAATCTTTCCTACCGCCGGCGCGGACACCATCGAATACTGTGTGACTCATAGTGAAAGTAAAGCGCTCATTGGCGGAAAACTCGATGATCCTAAAGCAACCCAGCAAGTCATTGATGCAATGCCGGAGCTCATTAGTATCTCGCTCCCCTACGATACTGCACCAAAATGTCAGTATGAATACCAAGCACTCATTGCCGATACAATGCCAAGTGAAGAGCGTCCACAGCACTACGACGATAAGCTAATGTCTTTGGTGTATACCTCTGGTACGTCAGGATTACCGAAAGGTGCGATGCTGACCTACGGAGCGTTTAACTGGTCCGTACAACAACTGATAAACCATATCGGTATTCAAGAAAATGATCGTCTATTTTCTTACTTACCTTTGGCTCATATTACAGAGCGCGTCTACATTTTTGGCTCATCCATCATGGGTGGTGTACCAACAGCATTTCCAGAATCATTGGATACCTTTATCGAAGATGTAAAAATGCACCGCCCGACTCTGTTTATCTCAGTCCCGCGATTATGGACGCTATTCCAACAACGTATTCAAGACAAACTTCCACAGAAGAAGCTCAACATTCTATTGAAAATCCCATTCGTCAATTCTCTGATCAAGAAAAAGCTCGCAGAAGGGTTGGGGTTGGATCAGGCTCGAGTATTAGGCTGTGGTTCTGCCCCGGTATCACCAGCACTGCTGGAATGGTACCACTCTGTAGGACTCGATATTACTGAAGCTTGGGGCATGACAGAATCATTTGCTTATAGCACGCTCAACTACCCATTTAGAGCTGACAAAATTGGTAGTGTCGGTAATGCTGGACCAGGTATTGAGTTAAAAATCGCTGACGATGATGAAATCATGGTGCGTGGCAAAGGGCTATTTTCTGGCTACTACAAAAATGACATTGCCACCCAAGAGTCTTTTGATTCAGAGGGCTGGCTACACACAGGCGATATCGGCTCTATCGACTCAGATGGTTACCTAACCATTCAAGGCCGTAAAAAAGATAACTTTAAAACCGCCAAAGGTAAGTTTGTCTCTCCAGTTCCTATCGAGAAAAAACTTTTCGAATACAGTCGAGTAGAGATGATGTGTCTAATCGGTTTAGGGCTACCAGCCCCGATTCTTTTGGTTGTGCCACATGATTTCCCTAACTTTGATCGGGAGCGGTACGCACGAACCACCCGCAAAGTCATTGCAAAAATGAATCAAGAACTCGCCTCTCATGAGCAAATCAAAGGCGTATTAATGATTAAAGAGCCTTGGAGCATTGAAAATGGCGTATTGACGCCAACACTCAAAATTAAACGTCATGTGCTTGAGCAAAAGTATCATGAAATTGGTCACAACTGGCCGAAAGGTGAATTGGTTGTGTGGGAAGAAGACTTATAGCCTTGTCTGCACTCCTCAATATCATTGGGGAGTGCAGTTTAATTCTGAGCTTGAATCAAACTCATAAACTACTCTCTCCAAAAAGGCTTCCTCACTTCACTATTAATTTCCTTTTCATCTAATCCTATATCGTCCCAAAGATGTTCTGGTAACTCTCTCAAGTGACGACGTGTCTTGTAGTTTCTTCTCCAACTAGCAAGTTTAGAATAAATTAACTGTAACCCGGTCTGATGGTCAGCTGGTAAAGTGCGCTCACAAGTGTGTGTCATGTTTTCCATGTAACCAACTCCTATAACAATGTTGACCACTTAATAATCAGCGACTACGCTGATATCCTCAAACGATAGAATCTGCCATTGAGTTAAGGAAAACTAATGTGAAAGATCGAATGCCTCCTTTACAGGGCTTGTATTACTTCTTCGTTGCAGCAAAGGAAGGAAGCTTTAAAACAGCGGCAAAAGAATTGTTTGTTACGCCAGCCGCAATTAGTCAGCAAATTCGTCATCTTGAAGAGTTTTTAGGAACGGACTTATTTGTTCGCCAGCACAGAAAAATAGTGCTCACACCTGAGGGAGAGCTGCTGTTTACTCAGGCAGAAAGAGGGTTTGCTCATTTGCAGCAAGGGGTGAGATTGGTTAATCAAGATCCTAATCCTAACCACCTTTCAATATCAACACTCCCCTCTTTCGCTCACCATTGGTTAGTCCCGAAAATTACGGCTTTTCGTCAGCGTCACCCTGATATCGCCTTACTATTAGAACCAACCAATGATTTGGTGTCTTTTCAAGATAGTCAGATCGATTTGTGTGTCCGTTACGGTTTAGGAAAATACCCTAATTTAGAATCACAATGGCTAATGGATGAAGCTTTTTATCCTGCCTGTCATCCGGTATATCAGAAAGAGCACGGCATCTATCGCATTGAAGATTTAAGCAAAGCAGAGCTCATCGAAGACGTTTGGCCAGATCTGGACTGGAACATGTGGTTAGCGAGACTTGGTCATTCAGCGGCAAAGCCTGCTTTAAAATACAGTGGCTCACACTTAGTGTTAGAAGCCGCGTTATCACTACAAGGCGTAGCGCTCGTCAAACACAGTTTAGCTCATCAATATTTCCGTTCAGGCAAACTGGTCCGAATTGGTGATATAGCCATTAAACCCAAATTTGCGTATTACCTGTGCGCTCCAAAAGGCTACTTAAAGCGACCTAAAGCCCAATTGTTCGCACAATGGTTGAGAGAAGAAATAGAAACATTTGAAAAGTCAGTGATACCAGATTTTAAAACCATCGACCTCAATGTTAGTAATACTGGCTCAGCTTCAGAATAGTCGGTAAACAACACCAAAGACGTATATCAGCGAAACAAAAACGCGCTGTGTATAAGCGGTTAGATACAAAAAGCCCCGCACTAGGCGGGGCTTTCAAGTTATAGAGTTAACTTAAGAATTACTTCTTAGCGTTACGCTCTTTAACGTCAGCAATTACTTGCTCAGCAACGTTTGCTGGACATGGTGCGTAGTGTGAGAACTCCATAGAGAACTGACCACGACCAGAAGTCATTGTACGTAGAGTACCAATGTAACCAAACATTTCTGATAGAGGTACATCACCCTTGATACGTACGCCAGTAGACGCAGCTTGTTGGTCTTTGATCATACCACGACGACGGTTAAGGTCACCGATTACGTCACCAACGTGATCTTCTGGAGTGAACACGTCAACTTTCATGATTGGCTCAAGAAGTTGCGCGCCAGCTTTAGGCATAGACTGACGGAATGCGCCTTTAGCAGCGATTTCGTAAGCGATTGCTGAAGAGTCAACTGCGTGGAAACCACCGTCGAATAGTTCAACTTCAACGTCTAGAGTTGGGAAGCCAGCTAGAACACCGTGCTCCATCATTGACGCAAAGCCTTTCTCAACTGCAGGCCAGAATTCTTTAGGTACGTTACCACCAACAACTGTTGACTTGAACGTGAAGCCAGAGTTTGGCTCACCTGGTTTGATGCGGTAATCGATCTTACCGAACTGACCAGAACCACCAGACTGTTTCTTGTGCGTGTAGCTGTCTTCGATTGCTTGAGTGATAGTTTCACGGTAAGCAACCTGTGGAGCACCAACTTCTAGCTCAACGCCGTAAGTACGCTTAAGGATATCTACCTTGATGTCTAGGTGAAGTTCACCCATACCTTTCAGGATAGTTTCGCCTGAATCTTCATCAGTCTCAACTTGGAATGATGGATCTTCTGCAACCATTTTACCGATCGCGATACCCATCTTCTCAGAACCGCCTTTATCTTTAGGCTTAACTGCGATAGAAATTACTGGATCTGGGAAGATCATTGGCTCAAGAGTACATTCGTGCTTAGGATCACATAGAGTGTGACCAGTTTGAACGTTCTTCATACCAACTACAGCGATGATGTCACCAGCTTGTGCTGAATCGATCTCGTTACGCTCGTCTGCGTGCATCTCAACCATACGGCCGATACGCTCTGTTTTACCAGTTGCAGAGTTAAGTACTGTGTCACCTTTCTTCATCTTACCAGAGTAGATGCGGATAAAGGTTAGAGCACCAAAACGGTCGTCCATGATCTTAAATGCAAGCGCACGTAGTGGCTCGTCTGCAGATACAGTCGCAACTTCACCAGTTGGCTCACCAGTCTCTGAATCAGTTAGAGGCTGTGGATCAACTTCTGTTGGAGATGGTAGGTAATCAATTACCGCGTCAAGAATAAGTTGGATACCTTTGTTCTTGTACGCTGAACCACAGTAAGTTGGGAAGAATGCTAGATCACGAGTACCTTTACGGATACAACGTTTGATGTCTTCTAGAGATGGCTCTTCGCCTTCTTCTAGGTAAGCCATCATTAGATCTTCGTCTTGCTCTAGAGCAGTTTCGATTAGCATTTCACGGTATTCAGCAGCTTTTTCTACCATGTCTGCTGGAATATCTTGAACTTCGTAGTTCTCTGGCTGGCCAGACTCATCCCATACGTAAGCTTGTTGGCTTAGTACGTCTACAACACCTACGAAATCTTCTTCGATACCGATAGGTAGAGTCATAACTAGAGGTGTAGCACCTAGTACGTTTTGTACTTGATCTACAACTTTGTAGAAATCTGCGCCCATACGGTCTAGTTTGTTAACGAAGATCAGACGTGATACGTGTGATTCGTCAGCGTAACGCCAGTTAGTTTCTGACTGAGGCTCAACACCACCAGAACCACAGAATACACCGATACCACCGTCAAGTACTTTTAGAGAACGGTAAACTTCGATAGTGAAGTCAACGTGTCCAGGAGTATCGATGATGTTTAGACGGTGATCGTTCCAGAAACAAGTTGTTGCTGCAGACTGGATTGTGATACCACGTTCAGCTTCCTGCTCCATGAAGTCAGTTGTAGTTGAACCGTCGTGTGTATCACCGATCTTATGGATCTTACCAGTTAGCTTTAGGATACGCTCTGTAGAGGTAGTTTTACCCGCGTCTACGTGAGCAAAAATACCAATGTTTCTGTATTTTGATAAATCAGTCATTGTCTTACTCTGTTAATAAGGTATAAAGTGCGCGCAGAGTATATCACATTCTGTCAATACTGATACCCTTGCGTGCGGATGGAAGAAAAAAAATTTTAACGTGAAATTTCCGTCCCCAAAGCATAGTCAAACACAGCAATTTATGTACTTTATTCGCATTTTATTGAGGACGGATAGAACAGTTTGTGATTCCACAAATACCATTCTTATGAGCATTACAGCTCGTCAAAAGCCTCTATGGCTTCCGACAATTTCTTAACGCCGTGAATTTGCATGCCAGGAATGCCGCCTTTCGGCATGTTGGCTGCAGGCACAATGGCTTTCTTGAAACCATGTTTGAACGCTTCATTCAAACGTTCTTGCCCACTTGGCACAGGACGGATTTCGCCTGCAAGCCCGACCTCACCAAAAATAACCACATCTTTGGGTAGTGGACGGTCACGAAAACTCGATAAAAGCGCCATAACTAACGCAAGATCGGCACTCGTCTCCGTCACCTTAACACCGCCAACCACATTAACAAAGACATCTTGGTCTGCCATTTGTAAGCCACCATGCTTATGCAACACAGCGAGCAAAAGTGATAAGCGGTTCTGCTCCAAACCGACCGCAACACGGCGAGGGTTTGCCAATTGCGAGTAATCCACCAACGCTTGAATCTCTACTAATAGAGGACGCGTACCTTCCCAAACCACCATAACAGAAGAACCTGATGTTTCTTCTTCACCACGAGAAAGGAAAATCGCGGATGGGTTACTCACTTCTTTCAACCCTTGGCCTGTCATTGCAAAAACACCGAGCTCATTCACAGCGCCAAAGCGGTTTTTATGACTACGCAATGTGCGAAAGCGGCTATCAGTACCACCATCAAGCAGCACTGAACAGTCTATAATGTGCTCAAGAACTTTAGGGCCCGCAAGGGTACCATCTTTTGTTACGTGACCAACAATAAATACCGCGACGTTATTCTGTTTTGCGTATCGTGTCAGAGCTGTCGCAGATTCACGTACTTGAGCAACACTGCCCGGTGACGATTGAACATCTGAAACGTGCATTACCTGAATCGAGTCAATCACCATAATGCGAGGTTGCTCTTTTTCAGCAATTTGGCAAATTTTGTCGACGTTCGTTTCCGATAGCATTTTTAAATGATCTTTCGGCAACCCTAGTCGAGAAGCACGCATCGCCACCTGCTGCAACGATTCTTCACCTGTTACATAGAGCGTTGGCATTTGCGCAGACAAACTACACATGGTTTGCAGCAGCAAGGTGGATTTACCCGCACCAGGGTTACCACCAATCAAAATAGCGGCGCCGGGTACAACGCCCCCACCTAATACGCGGTCAAGCTCTTTAAACCCACTGGTGAAGCGTGGCACTTCCTGCAGATCAATTTCAGATAACGTTTGAACTGTTGCTTCTGTTGCGGAGCCAGCGTAGCCGGATAAACGTTCATTACGAGCAACCGTTGGCGATGCAGCGATACGGACTTCTGTTATCGTATTCCACGAACCACATGCGTTACACTGCCCCTGCCAACGGGGAAAATCCGCGCCACAATCATTACAAACATACGCTCGTTTTGCTTTCGCCATGATGCCTCGATTTTTTCTACAAATGTGACTAAGCACAGCCAAGTCAGACCTTCACTGAAATGAACTATTGATATACTTAAGTTTTACTTCGCTTAGCCGATACAATTTAAAGTAACGACATACTCTAACAGAAATAATGCAGCAATCTGAAATTCTCTCGATCGCAGAACGACTCATTCCCGTTTACGGTTCGGATGACTTTGACTTTGTCCTTGGCCAATTGACCGAGGAAGAGCCGCCTTCGGCCAAAATCTTAGTGAAAATGGAACTTAACCGCTTGATGGCTCCGTGCAAAAAAAGCATCGATCTGCGCGGTCGCGTCCAAGGTGAATGTCGCGAGTATATTTTGGATGGTATTCCACATTGGTTAGATGACGTTGCTTTCAACGCTTACCATAAAAACATCAAAAAGTTTGGCGGCTACACTGAGGGAATGTGGGAAGCTTTGGTCAACACACGGAATAACTTTCGCGTAATGAGCAAACGTCTTACTCAACAAAAAACGCAATCGTTAACGGATCCTAAAAGCCCTTTCTTAGCGGAGCCCGTTCACCTCGGCTATGACTTAAAGCGCCAAGAAAAGCGCTTGAAAGTCCAATCTCAAGTCGAGATTTGCCGATCTAAAGGGCAACTTCTGCATGGGTTAAGCATTGACTTATCCTGCTCTGGCGCAAAATTCAAAGTCCCAAGTGCGTTTAAATATAACCTTGGGGAGATTATTCAGGTCACGTTTACTGAGTTTGCCAGCAAATCTCAGGTTGCCGGTATAGAGAAACCGCTGGCGTACCGCATACTTGCGGTTGATGACTGTTACGATAATGACTCAGTTCGATACCTCAGAACCATACGTTTAACTGAAACCAATGTTGTTACTCGAGTGATCGATGAAGCGCTCAACAGCGCAGCTAAAAGAGCTCGTCACGATAATCAAGATAAGATCATTCGAGCTCGAACTCGTGGTTATGAGCACATCGCACTTAAGCACACCAGCAGCTTACCTCTATTCTTTGATGGCAGTGAACTGAAACTCGCTATGTTGACGCCAAACAATCAAAAGCTTTGGCAGTACTGGCATGATGAAAGGAACCAGCAAATGTTTGGGTCCTTATTTAATGAGAAGCGAGTCGCGTCACTCATTAAACCTGGCGTTAAAGGCACCACCAATGTCCTTTATTCATTTACTCACGAGCACGAAAACCGAACCTATTTCTATTCGATGCTTCGTCCTGAGGCCACTCGTGAACAACGCCAGCTATTTTGGCATTTAGGTGCTAAACGTGAAAGTTGGCGCGCGTTTAGGATTTCGATATTTGAACTGTCAGAGCAAGAACAGGAAGACTTAGCCGCTTTCTCTCCGGAGTTAGCTGAAACGTCCCAATCATTGACTCACATTGGCATCTTGCAAGAAATTGCTGACGAAAAATCAGGGCAGGATTATCTGCTCACTGAAAAGCCGCGCTTACCCGCAAATACGTTAAATGCATTTCGCCATCCGAGAAGGATTATAGGCAACCCGAAAGGCATTTATTTTGATGCCAAGTCTCGTCGTAAAGAGCCACGTTACCGATTTAAGACCCCAATAGAACTGCGTTCTGGGCCCGTCACAGCGATCGGCAGCACCGTCGATATTTCAAAGCGAGGGCTCGGCATTAAACTGGACGAACCTACCATGTTGCGCTCTGGGCAAGAGGTTCAGGTCAACTTCCGAGAGTTACAACTCTACGACAAAAAGCTGCCTTTAACGTCGGTGCCATACCGCGTAATTCGTGTTAGCCCAGATGGCTGTAGCGTACAGTTAGTTATTGATGAAAGCAGCCACACCATTAAAGTGATCGCCTTTTTCAACAGCATTATCGAGCACAATCAAGATAAGTTGATCCCGCAAAAAGAGATGCTACCGAGTAATGCGTTACTTGAAAGACTGCACAGCATGTTGCTCTCTCGAACTCTGAGCACACCCATTTTTATCAGTAAAACAGCGTCCTCTTCAATCAAAACCCCCGTTATTGGAGTGAATTTGCCGCTACCTAAGCACATTGAGCTTTTTGCACGCCTTGGGCACGATCAATTGTTGTCACTTGAACCTATCTTTAAAGGTCGAACAAGCACATTAATCGCAGAGCCGATAAAGCGTGTAGAGGGAGCTCAAGCAAGGCATCAGGATATCTACATTAGCGCAGCCAAAGTCGGCAATAAAATTACAGGCATTGAGTCTAAGCTTCATCAAGAGTTCAATAGCGTAAAAGAACGGATTCAATTTATAAAGAAAGCGCGAATGATGGGGGACTTCTACGTGATTCGCTTATCTACAGCCCCAATTTTCGATCCGATGACATCGTTGCTGCAACAAGATTTAAGTGACTTAACCCAATTTGGTGTACATCAAGCGAGCAAATTAGAAAAGGAGCTGACCGCTTTGGTCGGTTACAGTGAGTTTGAAGACATTACGGAAGAAGTTGTAATTAGATTGGAGTTAACCGAGTAAATTTAGAGCCATACCAAGTCAACGAAAAACACCGCCAGAAAGGCGGTGTTTTTGAATGGATAAATTAAGGTTTTGCTTTCCAGCTGACCTTTTGCTGCTTCACCAGTGCACCAGATAAAATACAGAGCACACCGCCTAAGCCTGCAAAGCGAATCGCAGATTGCGCTTGAGCTTCCACTTTAGGTTTTGCGTGGTACGCGATACCTAAGCCCGCCACCGACATCATCACAAGATCGTTAGCGCCATCACCGACAGCAACCGTGTTGTGCTGCTCAATTTCGTATTCATCCGCCAACTCCACCAGGATATCTGACTTCATCTGCGCGGTAACCACATCGCCAAGTACGTTCCCCGTGAGCTTACCACTAATGATTTCCAACTGATTAGAGCGAGCAAAATCTAAATCGACTTTATCTTTGATGTAGTCCGAGAAGTAAGTAAAACCACCGGAAGCAATCGCTGTTTTCCAGCCTAGTGCTTTTAACGTTGCGATTAACGCTTCAAAGTCCGGCATAAATGGCAATTGGGAACGAACTTGTTCAAGAATTGATTCATCAGCACCTTTGAGCTTGCCTACGCGTTGACGCAAACTTTGCTCAAAATCCAGTTCTCCTTGCATCGCACGTTCAGTAACTTCTGCCACCTCATCCCCGACTCCGGCCAATTTTGCGATTTCATCAATACACTCTATCTGGATTGCCGTTGAGTCCATGTCAAATACAATCAACCCTTGGGTTGAGAGATCTGGAACTTCATTAAGCGAGGCGTAATCCAAGTTGAGGCTTTGTAAGATCGTTTCGTGTTGAGGGGTCAACTCTCCTGCCATCAAGGCGACTTCATATTGGCCAACTTTCCACGTTTCTAATACGGGGTTGTAGACACCTGTGAAGAAATCAATGTCTTCAAAATGACGTGGCGAAAGGTATTCTGCAAACACTATCCAGTTTGCTTTTGCTTTATCTAGTTGGGAGGCAAATCGAGTCTCGGGTAATCGTTTTAAAAGTGTCGTATGTTTTCTGATAGGCAAGCTTTTTGACGCGTCCATGTATATAATCCCTTATGACTTTGCTAAAACGTTACCTCAACAAACTAAAAAGGCAAGTCTTTGTTTTATTTTAAATGGATGAGTAAAGAGCATGAGTGAATCCTTGTTCTCAGTAAGGAATGCCCTAAGAATTCTGGCACTAATCCTACTGTGTGTGATGTTGTTTATCACGATCAAAAACAGTGTTGTGATCAGTAAGGGCAACGAGAAAATTCAAGCACAGCAGCTTGAGACACTCACCAAAGTTTTGATTTCACAGGCGTCTCTTTCTGCCAGTGAAATGATTTTGACCAAAGATCAAGAACGCTTACTTAAGCTGACAAACCAGCTAGCACAAGACCGTTTGGTGTTTGATGCGACAATATATGATGCACAAGGCGTACGTTTAGCGTCTAGTGAAGATGCGCTATCGGTACGCGAAGTTTTAGGCTTAGACACGCCCTTGGCAACAGCTTCCATTGGCCGCCAGCAGTTGGTTGAACCAGTATTTGCCGATGAAGCACTCATCGGTTTTGTTCGCGTTACCTTTGAGACAGGTCGTGTAACCGCGATTTCTGACCACCACTATCGTAAGAGTGATCGCTACATGTACATGATGGTGCTAATGAGTTTTGTGTGCGGCATGTTATTCATTATGATTTTACGTAGACAGCCTATCCGCCGTAAAAAAGCGCAAAACCTACTGCTAACCAAATAGTCAGTCGGTAATCAACATCTAATACAAAAACAGCCCGAATTGTGCGGGCTGTTCTTTTAGTTCTTAATGTCAAGAAACTAAGATGACTCTTTGTCGCTTATTCTTCGTCGCCTAGCAATACTGAATCTAGTGCGATTAGCATCATGTCGTTGAATGTTGTTTGACGCTCATCAGAAGTTGTTTGCTCACCCGTTTTGATGTGATCTGAAACCGTACAGATTGTCAGAGCTTTTGCACCGTATTCTGCCGCTACGCCGTAAATACCCGCCGCTTCCATTTCAACACCAACAATGCCGTACTTGTCCATTACGTCGAACATTTCTGGATCAGGCGTGTAGAAAAGCTCCGCTGAAAATAGGTTACCGACTTTCACATCAATGCCACGTGCTTTTGCTGCGTCTTCTGCCGCGCGAACCATTTTGTAGTCTGCGATTGCTGCAAAGTCATGACCTTTAAAACGGATACGGTTCACTTTAGAATCCGTACACGCGCCCATGCCGATCACAACATCACGCACTTTGATGTCTTCGTTTACTGCGCCACAGCTACCAACACGGATAATTTTCTTCACGCCGAAGTCTTTAATTAGCTCCGTTGCGTAAATCGAGCATGATGGGATACCCATACCGTGGCCCATAACCGAGATCTTACGGCCTTTGTATGTGCCAGTGTAACCGAACATATTACGCACATCACACACTTGCACAACGTCTTCAAGGAAGGTTTCTGCGATGTATTTTGCACGTAGCGGGTCACCCGGCATCAGTACGACGTCTGCGAATGCGCCCATTTCAGCATTGATATGTGGAGTTGCCATTTTCTTTTCCTTAACCTTTCTCTAGCGCTCCGCGCTTAAGGCGATATAAGCCAGAGTATTCTCATTTCCGACAAGCAGTACTTGCATACTGCAAACATAAAACTAGGAGCATTCAGCTCCTAGTTTTCAATATCCTAATTATAGGAAATTCTTACCGTAATCCATTGGAGAAGTACCGAAGTAGCTCGCCAATGTTTGGCCGATGTCTGCGAATGTTTCGCGGCGGCCAAGAGAGCCTGCTGGCACTTTTTGACCGAAAACCAATACTGGGATGTGCTCACGAGTATGGTCAGTACCTGGCCATGTTGGGTCGCAGCCGTGATCTGCTGTTAGGATAAGCACGTCATCTTCACCCATTAGTTCTAGCACTTCATTGATGCGACCATCAAAGTACTCAAGCGCTGCAGCGTAACCCGCCACATCACGACGGTGACCGTAAGCAGAATCGAAGTCGACGAAGTTAGTGAATACGATGGTGTTATCACCCGCTTCTTTTATCGCTTCTTTCGTTGCTTCAAATAGTGCAGGAATGCCTGTTGCTTTGGTTTTCTTAGTGATCCCGCAACCAGCATAAATATCTGAAATCTTACCGATGGAATGCACCTGACCGCCCTTCTCATCAACTAACTTTTGTAAGATAGTCGCTGATGGTGGCTCTACAGATAGGTCACGACGGTTACCCGTACGCTCAAATTGACCTTTACCCGGGCCAATGAATGGGCGCGCGATTACACGGCCGATGTTGTAATCTTCTAGTTCTTCACGCGCAATTTGGCAAAGCTCTAGTAGACGGTCTAGACCGAATGTCTCTTCGTGACAGGCGATTTGGAATACAGAGTCCGCAGAGGTGTAGAAGATTGGCTGCCCAGTTTTCATGTGCTCTTCACCAAGGTCATCAAGAACTTGAGTACCAGATGCGTGACAGTTACCTAGGAAGCCATCTAGACCTGCACGCTCAAGAATGCGGTCAGTCAGCTCTTTAGGGAAGCTGTTTGCTTTATCTGTGAAGTAGCCCCAGTCAAACAGAACTGGTACGCCAGCAATTTCCCAGTGACCAGACGGAGTGTCTTTACCAGAAGAAAGCTCAGCAGCGTGACCGTAAGCACCGATGATTTCTGCATCAGCGTCTAGGCCAGGTGCGAAGCGACCTGTTGACTCTTTATGTGCCATTGCCAAACCTAACTTAGATAGGTTTGGAAGGCGAAGTGCGCCTTGACGTTGGTCGTTATCTGCTAAGCCTTTTTCGCATTGTTCTGCGATGTGGCCTAGTGTGTCTGAACCTACATCACCAAATTTCTCAGCGTCAGCGGTTGCACCAATACCGAATGAGTCTAGTACTAAAATAAATGCTCTTTTCATTGCTCGTTCCTTAGGCCCACTCGGCTTTTTATTATGGTTGAGTAGGCCTTGTGTAATTACTTGTTCTATTAAATATCTTCTGCACGAATTTGGCGGTAAACCTCTGGAGTTGGTGTGTACTCACCACCTACTTTGATTGCACTGCGCAGTGCTTTTGCCGCTTCTTCCCACTGCTCTTCGCTGCGAGCGTGGATAACGGCAAGAGGTTTATCGCTATCTGCAACTTCACCCAAGCGGATGAACTCGTCGAAACCTACGGCATAGTCGATTTCATCAGTAGCAACACGGCGACCACCACCCATAGCAACGACAGCCATGCCAATCGCACGCGTGTCCATTGCTGAAACAATGCCCGTTTCCGTCGCGTAAACTGGCTTGATGATTTCCGCTTTTTCTAGGTAGTTATCGTAGTTTTCTACGAAGTCTGCTGGGCCGCCAAGACCAGCAACCATCTTGCCGAAGCACTCAGCCGCTTTGCCGTTATCCAGCACTTCCATCAGTTTTGCGCGTGCGTCTTCTGTGTTCTCAGCCAGTTTGCCAAGTACCAGCATTTCTGCACAAGAAGCCATGGTGACTTCAAGTAGGCGTGGATTACGGTATTCACCAGTTAAGAAACGAACCGCTTCACGAACTTCCACCGCATTACCTGCCGAAGAGGCCAATACTTGGTTCATGTCTGTCAGGATTGCAGTGGTCTTAGTACCCGCACCGTTTGCTACTGCTACGATTGATTTCGCTAGCTCTTCAGACGCTTCGTAAGTTGGCATGAATGCACCAGAGCCGACTTTAACGTCCATCACTAGCGACTCCAGACCCGCCGCCAATTTCTTAGAAAGAATGGATGCCGTGATCAGAGAAATGTTGTCTACGGTTGCGGTAATATCACGAGTCGCGTAAACACGCTTATCCGCTGGAGCAAGGTCACCAGTTTGACCGATGATCGCCACGCCTGCATCTTTAGTTACTTGCCCAAACACATCGTTGCTTGGTGTGATGTTATAGCCTGGAATAGACTCAAGCTTATCTAGCGTACCGCCTGTGTGGCCAAGACCACGGCCAGAGATCATTGGTACGAAACCGCCACATGCTGCCACCATAGGGCCAAGCATCAAAGACGTTACGTCACCCACACCGCCGGTAGAGTGTTTGTCGACAATTGGGCCACCAAAGTTCATGTGGTTCCAGTCGATAACCATGCCCGAATCACGCATTGCACACGTTAGGGCGATGCGCTCATCCATGGTCATTTCATTGAAGAAAATCGTCATAGCAAACGCCGCGATCTGACCTTCAGATACGGTGTTATTTGCTACGCCTTGAATAAAGAAGTTGATTTCGTCTGCGGTAAGTACTTCACCGTCACGTTTTTTACGAATGATTTCTTGTGGTAAATACATTAGTGCCTCCCATGCTCTCGTGAGCCATGGTTAAGTAGGATAGAAGAGGTTTGGTAGCACCCGTTTAGGTGCTACCGTTCAGACATATTATTGGGATTAGTACGCTGCTGGATCAGCGGTTTCGTCTGTCACTTCTAATGTATTTAGTAGGTTAGTTAGCAGGCTAGACGCACCGAAACGGTAGTGACGGGCATCAACCCAGTTGTCACCTAGGATTTCATCAGCCATTGCTAGGTATGCAGCTGCGTCTTCAGCAGTGCGCACACCACCTGCTGGTTTGAAACCAACAGTTTCTGCAACACCCATGTCACGAATCACTTCAAGCATCATGCGTGCATATTCTGGTGTTGCGTTTACTGGCACTTTACCAGTTGAAGTTTTAATGAAGTCAGCACCTGCTTCAATACAGATTTGAGATGCTTTCTTGATTAGTGCTTCTTCTTTTAGTTCACCCGTTTCGATGATCACTTTAAGAAGAATATCACCACAAGCCTCTTTACATTGCTTAACTAGTTCGAAGCCTACTTTCTCATCACCCGCCATTAGCGCGCGGTATGGGAAAACAACGTCAACTTCGTCTGCACCGTAAGCAACCGCCGCTTTTGTTTCAGCAACAGCGATTTCGATGTCGTCGTTACCGTGTGGGAAGTTCGTTACTGTTGCAATGCGAACCTCTGGCGTACCTTGCTCACGAAGTGTCTTCTTAGCAATAGGAATAAAGCGAGGGTAAATACAAATTGCAGCTGTGTTGCCTACTGCTGTTTTCGCGTCATGACACAATGAGATCACTTTTGCATCAGTGTCATCGTCATTCAACGTAGTTAGGTCCATAAGTTTAAGTGCACGTAGCGCTGCTGCTTTTAAATCGCTCATTTCTATCTCCGATCAATATTCAAAAAATTCACTACTCAGCCTTACATCACGTCTCTAACTATAATAAACAAGTCGAGACAATGTGAGTAAATGGCTAAACAGTCTATTAATGAACGGACTTGGTTCCCTGAAGACTCGGCATATACAGCGAAAATTTCATATGCCAATTGCTATCCTTGTCACCGCACAGTACCAGTTTGGCCTATGGCACAACAATCTATGATTGCGGTGTCTTTAATATCACATCACACAGCAAAACGCCTATTAGATCTGATATTGCTGGGCAAGTCATTTGCCCATTGATTATGTAATATTCATTACGTGATTAAGTATCAACCTTAACCACTATCCTGTGATTAATACATTATAGAGTTTCACCGCAAAACTGTAGCACCAAATAGAGCGCAAACGGTTTGTATCTCAAAATTTCCTAGCCCCTATTCCATCGGCTGCGTAAGTCCTAGACTGAGGTCGACACCCGGTGAGATTTTAGAGCCCGAAAAACGAAAAATGCCCCGCAGCAATCTCTTGCTACAGGGCATGATGTAAAACGGCGTCTATATATTAAGAACCGATTCTAATTATAGTGCTGCAAGGCTTAAGCAGAAGCCTGCAATTGTCGCTGCCATAAGGTTAGACAACGTACCTGCAAGCACAGCTTTAACACCCATGCGAGCGATGTCACTACGACGGTTTGGTGCAAGGCTACCTAGACCACCAAGTAGAATCGCGATAGAAGAAAGGTTCGCGAAACCACATAGTGCGAATGAGATGATAGCTGTTGTCTTCTCAGACATTACTTCACCAGTTGCCGCGATTACTTGAGCGTTTTCACCTAGGTATGGTGTGAAGTTCAAGTAAGCAACGAATTCGTTCACTACGATTTTCTGACCGATGAATGAACCAGCAGTTACTGCTTCAGCCCATGGAACACCGATTAGGAATGCTAGTGGAGAGAATGCGTAACCTAGGATTAGCTCTAGCGTTAGTTCTGGCATGCCGAACCAACCACCGATGCCACCTAGCATACCGTTGATCAGCGCGATTAGACCAACGAATGCGATTAGCATTGCACCTACGTTAAGCGCAAGTTGTAGACCAGAAGCCGCACCGCCCGCTGCTGCGTCGATTACGTTTACTGGTTTGTCGTCGCCGCCGTCCATCGCTTCTTCGATACTTTCGTGAGGCTGGTCAGTCTCTGGGTGAAGGATTTTAGCGAATAGTAGACCACCTGGTGCCGCCATGAATGATGCTGCTACTAGGTACTCTAGTGGAACCCCCATTGAAGCGTAGCCCGCGAGTACACCACCAGCAACAGAAGCTAGACCACCACACATTACCGCGAATAGCTCTGATTGAGTCATTTTTGGAACGAATGGACGAACAACTAGAGGTGCTTCTGTTTGACCTACGAAAATGTTTGCTGCTGCTGACATTGATTCCGCACGTGAAGTGCCCAGCGCTTTTTGTAGTGCGCCACCAAGAATCTTGATAACCCATTGCATAACGCCAATGTAGTAAAGAACCGAAATCAGTGCAGAGAAGAAGATCAGTGTAGGAAGAACACGGAATGCGAAGATGAAACCGCCGCCGCCGAATACTTCGAACATCTTGTCAGAAACAAGACCACCGAACAGGAATGATGAACCATCGTTACCGTAGTTGATAACGTTAGAAACACCTGAAGAGAAACCGTTTAGTAGATCACGGCCCCAAGGTACATACAGAACAAATGCACCTAATGCGAATTGGATAGCGAATGCGCCACCCACAGTTCTTAGATTGATAGCTTTACGGTTATTAGAAAATGCAAATGCAATAGCAAGAAGCACTACCATACCGATTAGGCTCATAAACAGGCTCATAGTTTATGACTTCCTTATAAGTTATTTATTGGCGTGTTACAAAATGGAGCTATAAAGCGGGAGCAATTATACTCATGCAGAATCAATTAAAGTAATGCCAGCCTCACACTTTCCTATAAGATTCATGATTGATTCAGCCAGCTTTGTGAGTTAATTCACAATAAGCAGGAAAACGTTTTCTATTTCAAACCACATCTTTAGATTTTATTCACATATCGAGAAAGCAAAATTGCTATTTTTCCATAACTGAGAGGCAATCGATTGCTTTGAGCCGTTATGCAACTCTACGAGCTCATTAAAGACATGAATGAGTTTGGCTGGGTGATTCGACTCCCCTTGATATCCAAGTATAGGCATATCCGGTGCATCTGTTTCGATCACGAGATGTTTGAGTGGTAATTTTTGAATTGCGTCGCGCGTTTTCTTCGCTCTTGGGTAGGTGATGGTTCCTCCTACACCGATAAAAAAACCTAATTTGACCCACTCCATTGCTTGCTGATAACTCCCAGAGAAAGCATGTAGCACACCGCCCCGAGGGAGCTTCGCCGCTTTAACCACTTGAATAAGGCGATTGTGCGCTTTTCGGCTATGTAAAATAACTGGGAGTTTGAAGCGTCTAGCCAGTTCAAATTGAACTTCAAGTGTCTCTTCTTGCAACTGTGGGTCAACATCAATGGCAAAATCTAGCCCACACTCTCCTATTGCCACGCACTGGGGAGCATTTTGTTTTAGATAATGTTCCAATTCAGCAAAGTGCTGCTCGACGTTATCTTCAAGAAAATACGGATGAAACCCAAGGGCGTAATACAAATTGGCATGTTGATCTGCCAAGGTTTGAATACGAGCCCAGTTTTGAGGTCCTACTGAAGGAATCAGAATTCTTGTCACGCCTTGCGTTTGAGCTAACTGAAGTTGATGTGCAAAGTCACCTTGGAATACATCAAAGTCAAAGTGACAATGGGTATCAAAGAGCTTCATCTTGAGACTTTTTATCTGTACCGACAAACTGAGAATCAGAAAATAGCAGAGCTTCGCTGTTCTCTTCATTTTGATGGGCAGGATCTTTTCGATACGGAACGCAGCTGCGTTTTTGATCGGGGGTTAGCCCCATCTGCTTGCACCAGTCGTCGTAACGCTTCAATCCTCGTTTAAACCAGTTCATATCTCATCCTTATAAAAAACGCCCTTGGCTAAGTTTATAGCCAAGGGCGTTTTAAAATCTAGTTTGCGTTAAAGCTTACCCAAACCGCTTTTTGATTAGTGCTCACGCGTCGCACGGAAATCAATATCAGGGAAACGCTCTTTCGCCAAGTTTAAGTTAACCATTGTTGGCGCAATATACGTTAGGTTATCACCACCATCCAATGCTAAGTTTGCTTGGTTCTTACGTTGGAACTCATCCAGTTTCTTCGCATCATCACACTCAACCCAACGCGCAGTTGCAACGTTGATGCCTTCATAAATCGCTTCAACGTTATATTCAGACTTCAAACGAGCCACAACAACATCGAACTGAAGTACACCAACGGCACCAACGATCAGATCGTTGTTTTGTAGTGGACGGAATACCTGTACCGCACCTTCTTCTGATAGTTGCACCAAGCCTTTTAGTAGCTGTTTCTGCTTTAGTGGATCTTTCAGGCGAATACGACGAAACAGCTCCGGGGCGAAGTTCGGAATACCAGAGAATTTCAGTGACTCACCTTGAGTAAAGGTATCACCAATCTGGATAGTACCGTGGTTATGCAGACCAATGATATCACCCGCGTAAGCGTGTTCTGCACGTGAACGGTCACCAGCCATAAAGGTTACTGCATCAGAGATACTCACCTGCTTGCCAAGACGAACGTGGTTCATCTTCATACCCTGCGTGTAAGTACCCGATACAATACGCATGAATGCGATACGGTCACGGTGTTTCGGGTCCATGTTTGCTTGGATCTTGAATACGAAACCAGAGAACTTCTCTTCTGTCGCTTCAACTTCACGCTCAACCGCTTGACGCGTTTTCGGTGCTGGTGCCCACTCTGTTAGACCGTCTAGCATGTGGTCTACACCGAAGTTACCTAATGCGGTACCGAAGTAAACTGGCGTCAGGTCACCTGTTAAGAACATTTCCAAGTCAAACTCAGGGCAAGCCCCCATAACAAGCTCAAGCTCTTCTCGAACACTTTCCGCAAGGCCTGCACCGACTTTTTCATCAAGCTCTGGGTTATCTAGACCTTTGATGATTCGAACTTCTTGAATCTCATGACCGTGACCAGATTCGTATAAAATCGTTTCATCACGGTGAATGTGATACACACCTTTAAACTCTTTACCACAGCCGATTGGCCACGTGATAGGCGCACACATCATTCCCAATTCGTTTTCTACTTCGTCCAATACTTCCATTGGATCACGAACGTCACGGTCAAGTTTGTTCATGAAGGTCACGATTGGCGTATCGCGTAGACGGGTTACTTCCATCAGCTTACGAGTACGATCCTCGACACCTTTCGCTGCATCGATAACCATCAAACACGAGTCGACTGCCGTTAGAGTACGATATGTATCTTCCGAGAAGTCTTCGTGTCCAGGAGTATCAAGTAGGTTTACCAGGCAATCATTGTAAGGGAACTGCATCACAGACGTGGTTACCGAGATACCACGTTCCTTTTCCATTTCCATCCAGTCTGATTTTGCGTGCTGTGCATTACCACGACCTTTAACCGTACCTGCTTTTTGAATCGCGTTTCCGAATAAAAGGACTTTTTCAGTAATGGTGGTTTTACCCGCATCCGGGTGAGAAATAATAGCGAACGTTCTACGTTTAGACACTTCGCTTAGAAAAGGTGTATTTGACATGAAACTGGTCTTCTTTGATGTCTGAATGCTTGCTCGAAAAGCAAACACGCTTTTTAGATTCAATATTGCGCGGTATTCTCGCTTATTATTGCCTCAGGGGCAACTGATCGCTTTAGGGGCGACTTCCCTTATGGGATGCGTTAACGTTAGTGAAAGAAGAGATAACTCATGATGATCGCATCTTCTTTTCCCGTGCCAGTTTTCGCAGGGTAATAGTTATGACGTCGATCAACTTCATTGAATCCAGCTTGTTCATAAATATAAATAGCAGGCTTATTACTCTCTCGCACCTCAAGCCAAGCACTCTCCGCTTTTGATTGCTCACAATGTTCTAAGAACGCATCCAACAGTTTTTGACCATAGCCTTTACCCTGAAGATGCGGCGCGATAGCAATATTCAGCAACGTAACTTCACCGACAATATTCTGCGCATAGAAGTAGCCAATCACCATCTCGCCATCGAGCATCACATGATGACATGCTCCACGGCTGGATAAATCACGTACCAAAGACTCTGCCCACGGATGCGAGTGTGCTTGCTGCTCAATTTGCCAAACTTGATCTAAGTGCTCAGCGCACATTGGTAAGATTTTAGTTGTCATTATTTACCTAGGGGTTCATGTGTAATACCAATTGCAGTAAAACGGGGATTAATGCTTATTTGCTCGAATTGTTGTAAGAACAAATCTGTTGCCAAAGTGCACGTTTTTGTTGGGTATTCCCATCCACATCTTGCAACAATGGCGATGTCAGCGGTTTAGTGTCAGGCAATACTTCGGCTTCACACCCAGCAAACCAAACCCACTCAAGCTCGTGCTGGCCAAGTAATGGAAATCGCTCTGGCTCAATATGTAACGCTTGGTCAAGCGTTAACTTCATACTCTTTAGGATGTTTTCAAACAAAACTGCCGTCTCATTCTCTGGACATACCGGAGAGATCAACAGGAGTTTGCAAGAACTTTGCAAATCGATTTTTGGCGATTGGTAACCTGCCAATCTATCTGGATGTACCAGCTCCCATGTGCTGATGCCCATTTCGTGTAAATACTGTTTCTCGTTAATTGACATTTTCCGTCACCTATTTGAACGAGGGCAATCCTAACAAATAATCGTGATTATACCTAAAGGACTTCAAGGAACACCTCAATACATTGGAATGATTGAACTGTTCTGCCTCTGACAATGGCCACACCGTAGGTATAACATATGAGGTACATTATGAAATTCTTACCTACACTGCTGCTTTGCGCACAAGTAGCCACCACCAGCATGAGTGTTTTTGCTAATAGCAGCGATGAGTGGGAGCTGATTGCAACGAAAACCGTCAAATTCCAAACAGAAACGGATACCGTGACACCAAATAGCCTATTCCGAAATCGCAGCTTCAGTAAAATTAAACTGAAATGTGTGCAGGGCACGGTAGACATTAACGACTTAAAAGTCGTGATGACGGACGGTAGTGAGAAAAAGCTAACCTCTATGGGTGTGCTAACAAGTGGATTATCGACTCGTGCATGGAGCCTTCCCGGCTCAAGAGAAGCGAAGCTAAAACAGATTGAAATGACTTACAGCAGTTGGGGCAGCAGAAAACTCAATGTTTTAGGGCTAAGTAAGAAAGCAAAAATAGAGGTTTGGGGTAAGAAGAAAAGTGACCAGTCATCCTAATCTCCCTATCTCAGTTTTCAATGAACTAAGAAAGAAGCCCACTGAGTTAGTGGGCTTCTTTCATTTACAGTTCAGAGAACTCTGGCGCGTAATCTATGCGTCCGGAGCGTCCGGCACATTTACCTTCGACCAACTCTGCGATACGAAATGCACCTTTAGGAACACCCCAAGCGCATTCGAATCCCATCTCGTCGCATGATTGAAAGCCCTGGCGCGCGTAATAATCAGGATCGCCCAACACCACACACACTGGATAGCCAAAATCACGCAGTGAATCAAAACCTTCTTTGATCAACTCTGCAGCGATGCCTTGGCGACGGTAATCTTCATGAACAGCCAATGGCGCCAGCCCTTGCCACGACAAATCTTCACCATTTAAGGTCACTGGGCTAAATAAAGCATGGCCTATCACCTCTCCCTCATCTGTACACGCGACTAAGGAAAGTGTGAATTTGCTGTTTTCGCGCAAACGCATCACAAGCTTAGCTTCAGCTTCCGTCGGGAAGGCATGTTTCAATAAGCGGTCAATGGTAAGAATGTCCGCAGGGGCTTCAGTTCGAATAAGCATTCGCTACTCCGGTTGGTTGTGCAGGCGCTTGAACTCCTTTCTGAACAAAATCAGCCAATTGATTCAAAACGACTTGCATTGCTTTCGGTAACTGCTCTAAGTCGACACTGTCCATTAAGTTTTTCACTTCTAAGCCAAGCTCTGTATCACCTTCAATTGAAAGGCGACGTTGGAAGAACAGTGTGTCAGGGTCTTCTTTACGACCAGCAATCAGTACTAGGTCGTTTAGATTACCACTAAAACTCACATCTTCCTGAACTGGTTTTTCAGCTACCACTAATTTTTCGTCTTGATAGCTGATGTACCATGCTAAGTTCAAGTCTTTAATCGCAACTTTTAACCACTTGTCTTCAAGGAACTCAAAGTCACCATCTTCCAAGGCTTCTTTAAACACCATTTTTAGCCCCTCCAGCAATGCTTTTTGCTGAATTGGCTGTGGTAATAACTGGACTGGAGAACGCAAAATGTTAGCTGCGTTCTTTACTAGTTGACTGCGAATCTTGTTTAACACGTTCATTATCCGTTACTTTGTCATTAGGTTGCCTATATTAAGCAATCGTGGCAATGAGATTACTGTTATGTATCAATAAAGTGCTTATTTTAGATTGGTGGATTATTGTTCACTAACGCTTCTTTTTTTGAAGTTACGTGTATTATTGATGCGAACAGGTGGATAAACACTTTTACAACCGTATTTTCAAAGTTATAGTTATCTGAGCGTATCCATGTGATTGTCGACTGTAAAGTTAAAACCGCGAGCCCTTTAATGGCAAGCGATACTGGACTTGATAGTAGACCGCCGCAGGCTTATCAGGGTGTCGCTTTTTATACACGGACGAATAATCTGGCTCATTGGAGATCGGTAATACCCTAATGCCTTCCCAGCAATTAAAACATTGGTTTGCCACGCTAACCTCAAATAGCCCTTTCTTCTTTGCTATTCTTGATAAAAAACACAATTATCGAATGGTAAGTGACCGTTACTGCGATATCGCAGGTTTAAGTCATGAGGAAATCATCGGCTTAAACGATTGCCAGGTACTGGGTGAGCAGTTTTATAAAAAGCTGGCCCCTTACTATCAGCGTGCATTCAAAGGAACGCATGTCGAAGCCGAAATCACCCTCGATGAAACCGACCTTGAAACCAGCCTGCACTTTAGTCTGTCACCGGTTTTTGAAGGTAACGAAATTCGCTTTGTCGTTTTTCACGCCGTGGATACTTCAGAAAAGCAGATCCTCGTACGCTCCTTAGAGGAGTCCGAAAGTAAGTTTGCGAAATTGACACAACTACTGCCTGACGGTCTGCTGCTTATCGAAGATGACATTATCATTTCTGCCAACCCTGCATCAGCACGCCTCCTGGGACTGAACTCTCCCCATGAGTTGTTAGGCGAAGAGCTCAGCCGTTTATTCATCGATGAAAACAGCAAGAAAGTGTTTAGTCATCGTTTGAGTGCATTAATTTCTGACAAGCCGTTTGTTTGCTTAACCAGCGCGAGATGTGGCTTTGAACGAAAAGTTCAGTTACACGCAGATTCTACGGCGATATTAGGCAGCGAGTCTCAAATCATCTTGATCCAAGACGCTGACGATACACCTAAGAATTTGTCTTCTGCATCGAATGAAGACATACATATTGATTCGCTCACCAAACTGTACAACCGCTTTGGTTTTACCAAACGTTTGGAACAGCTGATCAAAAAGCAAACGCCGCTTCTGGTGTTCTATTTGGATATCGATAACTTCAAAAACATTAATGACTCACTTGGTCATCATATTGGCGATAAAGTGATTCAAGAGGTATCGGCCCGTCTTAAACGGTTACTGCCAAACCAAGCGATTATTGGTCATTTGGGTGGCGATGAGTTTGGCGTCATTCTACCGGAGCCAGAAAATACCCGCATGGCTGAAATTTTGTCCGATCGCATTATCTCGTTGATCAACCAACCTTTCGACTTGCACCACTTCAGTAAACGCCTTGCGTGTTCAATTGGTAGCGTTCGATACCCTGAAGACGGACAAGATGCGCGAATCCTACTACAAAATGCCGATACTGCGATGTATGAAGCCAAAGATCGTGGTAGAAATCGTCTGATCAAATTTAACGATCAAATGAACAAAGAAGCGCGTATGCGTTTGTGGCTTGAAATCGAACTGCAAAAAGCATTGCAGCAGAACGGTTTGGAAGTGTGGTATCAACCTAAGGTTAACGCGCGTGACTTCAGTATCAACGGTGCAGAAGCGCTCGTTCGTTGGAAACATCCAGTCGAAGGGTACATTAGTCCAGGTTCATTCATTCCTGTCGCCGAGCGTGCAGGGTTAATCGAACACCTTGGACGCGTCGTGATGCGTGATGTTTTCAATACGGTAAAACGTTGGAAACAACAAGGCATACTGCCAGGTCGTGTCGCTATCAACCTCTCTCCCGAGCAATTTGGTAACCCACAGCTGATCGACTTTATGGAAAAGTTACTTCGCACTACCGAGCTTGACCCAAGCTGCATTACCTTCGAGCTAACCGAAAGTGCCGTGATGAGTGATAGCGAACATACACTGCAAATGCTGAATGCGATTAAGAAACTGGGCTTCGCCCTCTCTATCGATGACTTTGGTACCGGTTACTCTTCCCTTTCCTACTTAGCGCGCTTCCCTATCGACGAGCTGAAAATCGACCGTGCGTTTATTAACGATATCGACACGCTACCCAAACAGGTCACTGTGATTGAAAACATCATTAATCTGGGTAAGTCACTCGACTTGACGGTCGTTGCCGAGGGGGTGGAAACCCACCAGCAAGCTACTTTGCTCTCTAACCTTCAATGTAATGCGATTCAAGGATTCCATTTTTATCGCCCACAGCCAAAACATGAAATTGAAGAGCTGTTTGTCCAGAATCGTCGTCACAAGAACTAACCCCGACTCGATACCCTTACTCTCAAGGGGTAAATATCGACTTTATTGAGCTAAACCTAACTTAGGTCAATTTCGCTATTCATAATTCTTCATAAAATGCGGACACCTTTTTATTCTCAATGATTGTGAGCATATGGAACTCTTGTGTCCCGCGGGTAACCTGCCTGCGTTAAAAACTGCGATTGATTGCGGTGCCGATGCCGTCTACATTGGCTTCAAAGATGATACCAACGCCCGTCACTTTGCTGGCCTCAACTTTAACGGCAAAAAGTTAGAAAAAGCGGTGCAATACGTTCACGACCGCGACAAAAAAATTCATGTCGCGTTGAATACCTTCGCTCATCCCAATGGCTTCGAGCGCTGGACGAACGCGGTAGACAATGCAGCGGCACTGGGTGTGGACGCGTTGATTGTTGCAGACATTGCCGTGCTGGAGTATGCATCTCGCAAATATCCCGATCTGGAGCTACACCTTTCAGTGCAAGCATCAGCGACCAACGTCGCAGCCATTGATTTTTATAAACAGAACTTCAACGTAAAACGTGTGGTACTACCTCGCGTCTTATCGATTCATCAGGTCAAACAGCTTTCGCGCAACATCACTAGCGATGTCGAATTAGAAGTCTTTGCTTTTGGTAGCCTTTGTATTATGTCCGAAGGCCGTTGTTATTTGTCATCATACATGACGGGTGAGTCACCAAACACTGTGGGTGCCTGTTCTCCTGCCAAATACGTTCGTTGGCAAGAAACTGATCAAGGCCTTGAGTCTCGTCTGAACAACATCCTAATTGACCGCTACTGCGCAGGAGAAAACGCGGGCTACCCTACACTCTGTAAAGGTCGTTTTGAAACAGAAATTGATGGTGAGAAAAAACGCTATCATGCTCTGGAAGAGCCAACCAGTTTGAACACCCTTTCGATGCTGCCAGAACTGTTTGCCGCTAATGTCGCGTCTGTAAAAATTGAAGGGCGCCAACGCAGCCCAGCTTACGTAGAGCAAGTCACTCGAACATGGCGAGCCGCGATTGATCGCTACCAAGCCAATCCAGAAGCTTACCAAGTTGAAGCCGCATGGGATGCGACGCTCGCAAATGTGTCGGAAGGAACGCAAACCACCCTAGGTGCTTACCACCGTAAATGGCAGTAGAGGTTAAGATGGATAACTCAATGAAATACGCACTTGGCCCACTACTCTATTTTTGGCCAAAACAAGATGTAGAAGCCTTCTACCAACAAGCAAAACAAAGCTCTGCAGACATTATTTACCTGGGTGAATCGGTTTGCTCTAAACGCAGAGAAATGAAATCAGCCCACTGGTTGGAAATCGCTAAAGACTTATCTGCCTCTGGCAAGCAAGTCGTTATCTCTACGATGGCGCTACTGGAAGCACCGAGTGAAGTAAACATCATGAAGAAGTACATCAATAACGGTGACTTCGCCATTGAGGCTAATGACGTATCGGCGGTTCAATTAGCATCAGAGCATAAAGTGCCTTTCGTCGTTGGTCCTGCAATCAATACTTATAACGCACACACGCTCAACTTATTTTTGAAGCAAGGTATGATGCGTTGGTGCATGCCTGTCGAGCTCTCTCGCGAATGGTTAAACGATACTTTAGTTCAGTGTGACGAGCTTGGTATTCGTAACAAGTTTGAAGTTGAGGTATTTAGCCACGGTTATTTGCCTTTAGCGTATTCCGCTCGCTGTTTCACAGCCCGAGCTGAAAACCGAGCTAAAGACGATTGCGAAACCTGCTGTATCAAATACCCTACGGGTATCCAGGTCAGCAGCCAAGAAGGGCAAGAAGTCTTTAACCTTAACGGTATTCAAACGCAATCAGGGTATTGTTATAACCTGAGAAATGACTTACCAAGCATGCAAGGGCTGGTTGATGTGGTCCGCTTAAGCCCTCTCGGTGTGAGTACACTTTCTGAGTTAGAGCATTTTCGCTCAAACGAGCACGGCGACAACCCTGAAAAGCTTGAAAGCCGCCAATGCAATGGCTATTGGCATCAGCTAGCTGGCTTAGAAGTAAAAAACATTTAGCTCCCCAAAAAAGAAAAGCGAGGCCCAACCTCGCTTTTCTCTATCAGCCATTGTTAACAGGCTTGCACTGTTGGCTCAGCCGAAGTTTCGTTTAGCAGCTTTTTCACGTCCCGCCACAACATACTGACCACAACTAAACTCAGCGCAATATTGGACAATGGGAAAGCCAGCCAAATGCCTGTCACGCCAAACAGTTTCGGCATAACGAACAAAAACGGCAGTTGAACCAACATGTTGCCTAGTGTCACAAACATGGCTTTGCTGCCTTTGTTTACCGATTGGTAGTACGCAGCCGCCACGACTAAAAAGCCATCTAGGAACAACGCAAACATGTGTAAACGAATCCCGATCACCGTGCTATCAATCAACTGTTGATCAGCATTGTTAAACACCGAGACCAACTCGTGCGGGAAAAGGTTCATCAAACCCACAAACGCTACACCACCAAGCACAGATGTCCCCATTGCGACTTGCAGTAATTTCCTGACGTTCGCCTGGTTGCGCGCCCCGTGATTGAAACTCACTAGAGGTTGCATACCGTTCGCGATTCCCTCTGCAATTAGATAGTAAACCGTCACGATATATCCCAAAATAGCATACGCCCCTATCAACATTGCACTTCCGTACTGAGCAAATAATGCGTTGTGCATTGCCACCATCACAGAACCGTACGCGTACATAAAGAAGCTAGATGTACCGATCATTATAATCTTTGGTGCAACATCGACTTGAACCTTAAAGTCACTGATTCGAAGGCGTAAGGTCGCTTTTGAAGTAAAGAAGTAACCAATACCAAGCACGGTTACCACCAATTGTGCCAGCGCTGTAGCAATGGCCGCTCCGGTTAACTCCCACCCCAACCAAGCAATAAATAAGTAGTCTAATACAATATTAATGACAGCACCGATGACCATCAGCATCGTTGCTAAGTTCGGGCTGTCGTCATTGCGTAAAAGAAATGGAACCGCGATAGAGCCTAGCGTAAATACGCACGCGACAATCAGAATATGCAGATATTGCAGCGCGAGTTCAAACACTCGCCCTTCCGCCCCCTGCCAGCGAATAAATTCATCGGCAAAATAGAACAATATGGTAGCAACGACCGGCATCAATATCGCTAACAACCCCAATCCGGTCGTTAAAATACGCTTCGCACCTTCATGATCGTTTTCTCCTTGCTTAATCGACGTTAGCGCACCAGTCCCCACCCCAATCATCATCCCTATACCGAGGATAGAACCGATGATCGGCCACGCAACATTGATCCCTGCTAATCCGTCAGCACCAACATAACGGCCAATAAAAATGCCATCAACTATTTGATATAAACCGTTCACGAGCATTGCTGCGACGGTTGGAATCGTATATTTCCAAAACTGTCTATAAATTGAGTTTTGCATGACTGCCACCAGTAGTTAGCAAAGCTAACCATTTAATTAGCAAGACTAACTAAATAGTTAAATTAAATAAAAGAAAAATGAAACACCAAAGGCTAATACGTACAGCGGAGGCCTTGGGTTTAATTTAAAATGACTTATTGCTCAATGCTTTATTCAGTAAAGCTTGTAACTGCTCAGCTTCTTGCTGATTTAATTGTTGCATCATTTGTTCAGAGATATCTTTGTAAACCACCTGCTCCAAAGACATTTTTTCTGCGACTTCTTCTGTCAGCAATACACGCTTAGCACGGGCATCCTCATTACATGCGATGCGTTTCACTAAACCCTTTTTTTCCAAACGAACAACCATTGTAGATGCGGAAGGCTTAGTCACTTGCAACTCTTCTGCAAGATCGGTTATTCGTACACCCTCAGGGTAAACCTGAATCACACGTAAATAGTCGAACTCATTAAAGCTTAGATGTGATAACGGATCTTCTTTGGCATAAACACGCCAAGCTTTGGCGCAAAAACGCTCTAAATCAATCAAGCTTTCTTCTAGTGCCACAAAATCCACCACTACTTAGTTAGCAAGACTAACTATTTTAAATGAGTCACTCATCAAGTTCAATCATAAAAAAGCCGCTCTCATCGAGCGGCTCTAAATCAATCAATTTCCTGCTTCTTAGCGGCCTTTAGCTTGGCCAATCTGTCTTGCTGTAATTGATCGTAGATTTGTGCCAGTTCCAAGAAGGAATACCGGTGCTCAACATAATCATAAACGTTGAACGAAATCGCGAGCTTATAAAGTGAGATGGCACTTGCGATGTCACCTTCAAGCTGATTACGCTTTCCAAGGTAGAAATACGTTTCCGTCAATCGTTCAGCTAGGCGATAGTTCTCTCTCGTTCCATCCATAATTGCTTTAAGAGCGTCTTCGTCCGAGACGTCTCGCAGCATGATGGCAACAAGAACCCATCCCCACTCTTCACTACGATCTCGTAAATAACGCTGTTGAAGATTGGCTTTTGCTTGCTCTGGATTTTGCTCAGCTTCGATGATGTACAGCCATAATGAACGAAAAGGATCCGTTGGCATTTCTTGATAGTGCTTGGTCATATCTTCTAAAGCGAGATCGATTCGGCCACCATAATACAGTGCAATCGCACGGTTGCGTTCAGCATAGGTATTATCCGGAGCCAACTCTATGGTCGAGTCAAACGCTTCATAAGCCGCGTCAAACTCCCCCACTTGGGTGAAATACACCCCCAAAAGATTGAAGATATCCGGTTGAGCAGGATTCAACTGCAAAGACTGGTTAAAGTCCAAACGGGCAAGATCACGCAAACCAACGCTATCGTAGTAGCTACCGCGCTCATAATGCATTTTAGCGCGTACTTCATCACTGAGATCAGGACGTTGTAGCAACTGCGATAAACGCGCGATTTGTACTTCTTGTTGAACGCTAGGCTGAAGTGGCACCGCCATCGGTGGATATAGCCACTTTTGTGCTGATTGCTGAGAAGTATTTGCACAACCGGTCAGCGCGATAGCAACACATAAACTTGCGGTTTGAAACCATTTCACTAATTGATACTCCTGTTTGGACCGCTCAAAATTTATTTCTCTTAATGCAATATAGGCGATAACCTCGTTTGAGGTTAATGCGTCGAAATAAACCAAAAAAAGGGGAGCGAAAATGCTCCCCTTTTATAACATGCTTTCAGGCCCTTAATCTAATAAAAGGCTGAAAGTCTCATTTTGTCTTACTCGTCTTTCGCAGCTGGTGCTTCAGCAGCAGCTTCTTCAGCTGGCTTTTCTACCGCTTCTTTCATGCTTAGACGTACACGGCCTTGGCGGTCGATTTCAAGAACTTTAACTTGAACTTCTTGGCCTTCAGCTAGGTAGTCAGACACTTTCTCAACACGTTTTTCTGCGATTTGAGAAATGTGTACAAGACCATCTTTGCCTGGAAGAACCGTTACGAATGCACCGAAGTCAGCTAGACGTGCAACTTTACCCGTGTAGATACGGCCAACTTCAACTTCAGCAGTGATCTCTTCGATACGGCGGATAGCTTCTTTCGCAGCAGTGCCTTCAGTTGCAGCAATCTTGATAGTACCGTCGTCTTCGATTTCGATAGTTGTACCAGTCTCTTCAGTTAGAGCACGGATAACTGCACCACCTTTACCGATAACGTCTTTGATCTTCTCTGCGCTGATCTTCATTGTGTGAATACGAGGAGCAAATTCAGAGATGTCTTCACGAGCACCAGAGATAGCTTCATCCATTACAGATAGGATGTGCTTACGTGCACCTTGAGCTTGGTTAAGCGCAATTTGCATGATCTCTTTAGTGATGCCTTCGATCTTGATGTCCATTTGAAGTGCTGTGATACCAGTGTTAGTACCCGCTACTTTAAAGTCCATGTCACCTAGGTGGTCTTCGTCACCAAGGATGTCAGAAAGAACAACGAAGTCGTCACCTTCTTTAACAAGACCCATTGCGATACCCGCAACAGAAGACTTGATTGGCACACCTGCATCCATAAGAGCAAGAGAAGTACCACATACAGAAGCCATTGAAGAAGAACCGTTAGATTCAGTGATTTCCGATACAACACGTACTGTGTATGGGAATTCATCAACAGAAGGCATTACTGCTGCGATACCGCGTTTAGCCAGTTTACCGTGACCGATTTCACGACGCTTAGGAGAACCTACAAAACCAGTTTCACCAACACAGTATGGAGGGAAGTTGTAGTGCAGTAGGAAGTGATCTTTACGCTCACCTGTTAGCTCGTCGATGATTTGAGCATCACGCTGAGTACCTAGAGTTGCCGTCACGATAGCCTGAGTTTCACCACGAGTGAATAGTGCGCTACCGTGTGTGCGAGGAAGAACACCAGTGCGTACATCTAGTGCACGAACCATGTCTTTTTCACGGCCATCAATACGAGGGTTACCCGCGATGATGCTACGACGTACAACTGTTTTCTCTAGATCATGGAAGATAGTGTGGATTTCTTTGGTATCTGCTTCAGGATCTTCAGCAAGAAGAACTTCATTTACTTCCGCAGCGATCTCATTGATACGGTCGTAACGAGCCATCTTCTCAGTGATTTTGTAAGCCTCAACAAGCTTCGCTTCTGCTAGCTCAGCAATCTTATCTTTAAGTGCTGTGTTTTCTTCAGGAGCAACCCAATCCCAAGCAGGAGTTGCCACTTCTGCTTTGAATTCGTTGATAGCTTTGATAACAACTTGTTGTTGATCATGACCGTAAACAACCGCTGCTAGCATTTCTTCTTCAGTTAGGTTGTCCGCTTCTGATTCAACCATCAGTACGGCTGATTCTGTACCAGCAACAACAAGATCAAGCTTAGAAGTTTCTAGTTCAGTTTGGCTAGGGTTAAGTACAAGCTGACCATCGATATGACCGACACGCGCCGCACCGATAGGGCCGTTGAATGGAATGCCAGAGATAGCAAGAGCAGCAGAAGTACCGATCATTGTAACGATATCTGGCTGAACATCTGGGTTTACAGACATTACTGTCGCGATAACCTGAACTTCGTTTTTAAACGCGTCTGGGAATAGCGGACGGATTGGACGGTCGATTAGACGAGCTGTTAGCGTCTCGCCTTCAGAAGGACGACCTTCACGCTTGAAGAAACCGCCTGGGATTTTACCTGCAGCGTAAGTACGCTCTTGGTAGTTAACCGTTAGTGGGAAGAAGTCTTGACCTGCAACGGCTTCTTTTTTACCTACAACAGATACGAATACAGACGTATCATCCATTGTGACCATAACTGCTGCTGTAGCTTGACGTGCAATAACGCCAGTTTCTAAAGTAACTGTGTGGTTACCGTACTGGAACGTTTTAACAACTGGTTTTTCGAACATTGTTATTCCTTGTTTCTAATCTTCCTTTAGTGCTTAAAGAAATCTTAGACGTGTTAATTGACACTCAAGGCATTACGAATCGCGACTAGTAAAAAGAAACTCGGAAATTCCTTTTGAATAGTCGCGACCTTTTGGTCGACGTGGTTGACTGTAATGCTATGAGCTTTTGAGAAAACCTCTTACGAGGTTTAGCCGCCAGTATTATAACGGCATAAGTCTAATTTGGCTAAATTTAGGCAACAAAAAAGGGGCATAAAGCCCCTTTTTAGACAAACTGCTATGCAGTCGCTGATTAGCGACGTAGGCCTAGACGTTTGATTAGGTCTTGGTAGCGAGCTAGGTTTTTACCTTTTAGGTAATCTAGAAGCTTACGACGACGAGAAACCATGCGTAGAAGACCACGACGGCTGTGGTGATCGCCTTTGTGCGCTTTGAAGTGACCTTGTAGGTGGTTGATAGAAGCTGTAAGTAGAGCTACTTGAACTTCTGGTGAACCAGTGTCGCCTTCGCCTTGTGCGTATTCTGCAACGATTGCTGCTTTAGTTTCTGCATTCAGAGACATAATTCTCTCCTAATAAGAGTAGGTTTAAAGTTGTAGCAGCCAATCTCTGATTCAGCCGCTACGCGAAGCGCGGATTATAGGGAAATTTCCTATCTCGTGCAATATAAAAATACCGACACTCAGGTCGGTATTTTCAATCATTTACTTGGATGCGACGTCATCTCGGAACACAACCAATCGCTTAGGAGCAATTTTGCCATCTTCATTCATTTCGCCTACGCCAATAAACAAACGCTCTTCACCCATGGTAAGGCGAAGTGAGCCTTCGGTGGGCGCACCAAATACTTGAACAGGTTGCCCATGCTGAACCATATCCGCCAGTTCAGGCACTAAGTTGACTTCTGGTAAGTCTTCTACCGCTGTATCCATTGGTAACAGCAATGGGTCCAGTAGTTCTCGAGGAGCGAGTTCTTCACGGTGTGCTTGCTCTAGTAACTCATTCAGTTGCTCAAGTGTCACCATCTTCTCGTAAGGGTATTTCGCAACACCAGTGCGTCGTAGCATAGTTACGTGCGCACCACAACCTAACATTTCGCCTAGGTCATCCACGATGGTACGAATGTAGGTGCCTTTTGAGCAATGCACTTCCATCTCGACTTCATCGCCTTCAAAACGGTGAAGAACAATCTCATATACCGTGATCTTACGAGATTCACGCGGAACTTCGATGCCTTTACGAGCGTATTCATACAAGGGTTTACCTTGATACTTCAACGCAGAGAACATGGAAGGCACTTGATCAGATTCACCACGGAACTTATCGATGCACGCTTCTAGCTTGTCTAACGTAACATCGACTGGACGCGTCTCTACAACTTCACCATCCGAGTCAGACGTGTTGGTACGTTCACCAAGCTTTGCGATCACACGGTAGCGTTTATCAGAATCTAGAAGAAACTGAGAAAACTTCGTCGCTTCACCCAAGCAAATTGGCAGCATGCCTGTCGCTAATGGGTCCAAGGCTCCAGTGTGGCCTGCTTTCTCAGCAAAGTAGATTCGCTTTACTTTTTGCAGTGCATCATTGGAAGAGATACCTGTTGGTTTGTCCAACAGTATAACGCCATTAATTGGACGACCTTTACGACGACGAGCCATTATTCTTCGTCCTCACGACCAGAATCTTTTTGCTTTTGTTTGTCTGAACTAACGACTTCAGACACTAGGTTAGACATACGCATACCTTCAACAAGCGTATTGTCATAGTGGAAGCGGATTTCTGGCGTTAAACGTAGACGAATACGCTTACCTAACATCATGCGAATGTGCACTTCGTGCTCACGTAGCGCTGCTAGACATGATTCTGGTGTTTGCTCACCCACACATAGGAAGGTCACAAATACTTTTGCGTAAGCTAGGTCACGAGAGACTTCTACGTCTGAGATCGTCACCATGCCAAGGCGAGAGTCACGAACTTCACGTTGAAGGATCATCGCTAGTTCTTTTTGCAGCTGCTGTGCAACACGCTGCGTGCGGCTAAATTCTTTTGACATATCTTTACTCTTATATAGAAAGAATGGGGGGTTGGTCAAAGCCAGCCCCCCATGGTGTATTCAGCAACCAATTACTACTTATCTTTCAAAGACAATATTAGTAATTTTAGTCAATTAGTCTAGAGTACGTTTAATTTCAACGATTTCGAAGACTTCGATTTGGTCACCAACGCGAACATCATTGTAGTTCTTAACGCCGATACCACATTCGTAGCCATTCTTAACTTCTTGAACGTCATCTTTGAAACGACGTAGTGACTCTAGTTCACCTTCGTAAATAACAACGTTATCACGCAGTACACGGATTGGGTTGTTACGCTTGATCACACCTTCTGTAACCATACAACCAGCGATAGCGCCCAGTTTCGGTGACTTAAACACGTCACGAACTTCAGCAAGACCAATGATCTCTTGCTTGAATTCTGGAGCAAGCATACCGCCCATTGCTTGTTTCACTTCGTCAATCAATTGGTAAATGATTGAGTAGTAACGTAAGTCAACAGCTGCGGCTTCAACAGCACGGCGAGCAGAAGCATCTGCACGAACGTTAAAGCCAAGGATGATTGCGTTTGAAGCTTCCGCTAGTACTACGTCAGTTTCCGTAATACCACCAACACCAGAACCAACGATGTTCACTTTAACTTCGTCAGTAGATAGCTTAACTAGTGAGTCTGCGATTGCTTCTACAGAACCTTGAACGTCTGCTTTAAGTACAACGTTAAGTTCAGCAACTTCACCAGCAGTCATGTTAGAGAACATGTTCTCTAGTTTAGATTTCTGCTGACGAGCAAGTTTCACTTCACGGAACTTACCAGCACGGTAGTTAGCTACTTCACGCGCTTTACGCTCGTCACGAACTACTGTTGCTTCATCACCTGAAGATGGTACACCTGAAAGACCTAGGATCTCTACAGGGATAGATGGGCCAGCCGAAGTAATTTCTTTGCCTAGCTCATCACGCATTGCACGAACACGGCCGTACTCTTGACCACAAAGAACAATATCGCCCTTGTTTAGCGTACCTGATTGAACAAGTACTGTTGCAACTGGACCACGACCTTTATCTAGACGAGATTCAACAACAACACCAGACGCCATGCCTTCTTTCACTGCTGTAAGTTCTAGAACTTCAGATTGAAGAAGGATTGCTTCTAGAAGAGCGTCAACGTTTGTACCCTGTTTCGCAGAGATGTGAACAAAGATGTTCTCACCGCCCCACTCCTCAGGAATAACGTCGTATTGAGCAAGCTCGTTCTTAACGTTATCTGGGTTCGCGCCTTCTTTATCGATCTTGTTCACAGCAACAATTAGAGGAACGCCTGCCGCTTTCGCGTGCTGAATCGCTTCTACTGTTTGTGGCATTACGCCATCGTCTGCTGCAACTACAAGAACAACGATATCTGTCGCTTGAGCACCACGAGCACGCATTGCAGTAAACGCTGCGTGTCCAGGAGTATCAAGGAACGTGATCATGCCGTTGTCTGTTTCAACGTGGTACGCACCAATGTGCTGAGTAATACCACCCGCTTCGCCAGAAGCAACGTGTGTGCGACGGATGTAGTCAAGTGTTGACGTTTTACCGTGGTCAACGTGACCCATGATAGTAACAACTGGAGCACGTGGAACTGCTTCCGCGTTAGTGTCACGGTCAGATAGTACCGCTTCTTCCAGTTCGTTCTCTTTACGAAGAACTACTTTATGGCCCATTTCTTCAGCAACAAGTTGTGCTGTTTCTTGGTCGATCACTTGGTTGATAGTCGCCATAGCGCCCATCTTCATCATTACTTTGATAACTTCTGTCGCTTTAACCGACATCTTGTTAGCAAGTTCTGATAGAACGATCGTTTCGCCAATTACAACGTCTTGCTTAGCAACCGTTGCTGACTTATCAAAGCCATGCTGCATTGAAGTCGGTTTAGCAAGTTTGCCTTTACGACCTCTACCGCCACGTTGGTTGTTACGGCCACCGCGAGCTTGGTCGTCTTTACCTGAAGCTTTTTTCTTCTTACGACGACCGCTCTCTACTTTGCGATCTGCTTCATCTTCGGCTTCACGTGCGTATTGTGAAGTCGTTACATGGTAATCTGTATCTTCCATATCACCCTTTTTCTCTTCTGCAGCAGACCAACGCTCTTTATTCTTTTCAGCCAATTCGCGAGCTTCTTCAAGCTTGCGCTGACTTTCCTCTTCAGCCTTACGCTTAGCTTCTTCTTCCTGACGACGTTTAAGCTCGTCGGCCTCTTTTCGCGCTGCTTCTTGCTTAATTTTCTCTTCAGCATCACGCTTTGCTTTTTCTTCAGCATTGCGTTGTGCATTCGTATCTACGTCTCGCTTCGCTTTTTCTTCAGCTTCACGTTTCGCTTTTTCTTCCGCTTCACGTTTTGCAGCTTCTTCAGCTTCACGTTTTGCAGCTTCTTCAGCTTCACGTTTTGCAGCTTCTTCTGCTGCACGTTTTGCTGCTTCTTCTGCTTCACGTTGTGCTGCTTCTTCAGCTTCACGTTTCGCTTCATCTTCAATTGTGCTGCGCTTCACGTATGTACGTTTTTTGCGCACCTCAACCTGAACATTCTTACTCTTACCACCACCCGCGTTCACACTAAGTGTACTACGAGTTTTACGCTGAAGCGTAAGGCGAGTCGGCTCTGAATCACCTGATTTATCACCGTGTTCTTTCTTTAGATGAGAGAGAAGCTTCTGCTTCTCTTCATCAGTAACATTGTCAGAGCTCGCCTTTTTAATGCCAGCGTCAGCAAGTTGTTCAATCAAGCGGTCGACTGGCGTACCAATCTCATCACTCAGTGCTTTAACTGTTAATTGTGTCATGCCGCTTCCTCCTTGCCGAAAATTATGCTTCTTCGCCGAACCAACAGATGTTACGTGCGGCCATAATTAGCTCACCTGCACGTTCTTCGGTCAGGCCTTCGATACCTTCTAAATCGTCAATACCTTGGTCAGCAAGATCTTCCAGTGTCGCTACACCTTTCGCTGCCAATTTAAATGCCATCTCACGCTCAAGACCTTCAAGTGCAAGCAGATCTTCAGCTGGTTCTAGACCTTCAAAAGACTCTTCTTGTGCTAGTGCGATCGTCGTTAGTGCATCTTTTGCACGTCCACGAAGCTCTTCGATTAGTTCTTCATTCAAACCATCGATTTCTAGTAGCTCGTTAACTGGCACGTATGCGATTTCTTCTAGCGTTGAGAAACCCTCTTCAACAAGAAGTTGAGCGAAGTCTTCTTCAATATCTAGGTACTTCATGAAGTTTTCAATAGATGCTTGTGATTCTTCAGCGTGTTTCTTCTGAAGATCAGCAACTGTCATAACATTCAGTTCCCAACCTGTTAGTTGAGATGCTAGACGCACGTTTTGACCGTTACGACCGATAGCTTGCGCTAGGTTGTCAGCTTCAACTGCGATGTCCATTGAGTGCGCATCCTCATCAACGATGATAGAAGCAACATCAGCTGGCGCCATTGCGTTGATAACGAATTGAGCAGGGTTATCATCCCAAAGCACAATATCGATACGCTCACCACCAAGTTCGCCAGAAACAGCTTGTACACGTGCACCACGCATACCAACACACGCACCTACAGGGTCGATACGTTTGTCATTTGTTTTGACAGCGATCTTAGCGCGAGAACCAGGATCACGTGCCGCGCCTTTCAACTCGATAATATCTTCAGCGATTTCAGGCACTTCAACACGGAATAGTTCTGCCAGCATTTCAGGCTTAGAACGAGTGATGAACAGTTGGAAACCACGTGCTTCTGGCGCGACTTTGTAAAGAAGACCACGAACGCGGTCGCCTGGACGGAAGTTTTCACGAGGAAGTTGGTCATCACGTAGGATTACCGCTTCAGCGTTGTTACCAAGGTCAAGTACGATTGTGTCGCGGTTTACTTTTTTCACTACGCCAGTGATTAGATCACCTTCATTGTCGATGAACTGCTCAACGATTTGTGCACGTTCAGCTTCACGAACTTTTTGTACGATAACTTGCTTAGCCGTTTGAGTCGTAATACGGTCAAACGTTACTGATTCGATTTCGTCTTCTACGTAGTCGCCAAGCTCGATTGAGTCATCTTCGTACTGTGCTGCTTCTAGTGAGATCTCTTTTGTAGGGTTCTCAACATCATCAACAACTAACCAACGACGGTAAGTCACAAACTCACCAGTTTTACGGTCAATGGCAACACGTACGTCGATTTCGATTTCGTATTTTTTCTTTGTAGAAGTTGCTAGAGCAATCTCAAGAGCCTCAAAGATACGCTCACGAGGTACCGCTTTTTCGTTCGATACCGCTTCTGCTACCGCTAAAATTTCTTTACTCATTGTATTTAGCCTCTAAGCTTAAACTTTTTTAGGGAACTAAAATTTAGGGATCAGGTTAGCTTTGGAAATGTTACTTAGAGCAAACTCTTCTTGCTGACCGTCTACAGTAATTGTCACTGTTTCGCCATCAACGCCGTGGATAATACCTTTCCACTTACGACGGTTTGCTACAGCCATTTTCAATACGATGCTGACCTCGTGACCAATAAATTGCTCGTAATGTGCTGCTTTAAAAAGTGGTCTTTCTAAACCTGGAGAAGACACTTCTAGGCTGTAAGCAACAGAAATTGGATCTTCAACGTCTAAAACCGCACTAACTTGGTGGCTAACTTCTGCACAGTCGTCCACGTTAATACCATTTTCATGGTCAATGTAGATGCGTAACGTTGAGTGCGCGCCTGCACGAATGAATTCTAATCCAACCAACTCATAGCCTGATGCCTCTACTGGTGCTTCAAGCATTTCAGTAAGTTGTCTTTCTAAACCAGTCATTTAACCACTCCAGAAACAAAAAAAGGGCTCAGAGCCCAATCAAAAAACCAAGCAGTCTCTGAGCTATTTCAAAAAGCTCAGATAACAAAAAACCCCGATAGTCGGGGTTTTATGCTGCTGGACCCTGATACGTTAAGAATAGCCAACAAATGCTTCTCTTAACTCGTAGTGTGGTTAGCACTACGCAAACTTGCCAATCTACGATTTCTTCTTAAAGAAAGAGATTGGTTGCGGGGGCCGGATTTGAACCGACGACCTTCGGGTTATGAGCCCGACGAGCTACCAAGCTGCTCCACCCCGCGTCCGACTTGCTGAGCATTATACTCGCAAACAAGTGATTTACAAGTTTGTAAATACATGGTGCCGAGAGAGGGACTCGAACCCTCACACCTAAGGCACTAGCACCTCATGCTAGCGTGTCTACCAATTTCACCATCTCGGCATCAAAACCTTACAGCTTATTGAGGAATTCCATCACCCGCAGGGGCTGGAGCTTCACTCGCTGCATCATTAACTTGTTCAACAACTGGTTGACCTAATGTTGGGTCTACCCATTGTGATTCAATCTTGTGCGTAGACATACGACCAAGCAACAAGCTAACGATAAAGAATACGGTTGCTAAAATAGCAGTTGTTCGGGTTAAGAAATTACCTGAGCCGCCAGCACCAAACACTGTGTTTGAAGCACCAGCACCGAACGAGGCTCCCATATCTGCGCCTTTACCTTGTTGAATCAACACAAGGCCAATCACACCAAGCGCTGCCAACAGGTAAATCACAAGTAGAACTGAAAACATTTTTTCCACCTATGTTCCAAATTGTTGAGCCAGCGCCGTTCAAGAGAATAAATCATAATTGAACAAGGCTAGCGACCTCCTAACGGGAGGCGGAGCAATACTAGCGAAAGCCGGTAACGCTGACAAGGGAAAATTAGTAAAAAATCAATGCCAATGCGCTAAGCGCTCAAAAAAAGGGCAAAAGATGCCCTTTTCATTCACCGCACACTTTAACGCAATGATTAACAACTTGCTTTTACAGCTTCGGCAATTTTCAATGCAGAGCTTTGAACTAGCTCGCCATCCTCACCTTCCACCATAACGCGAATCAAAGGCTCTGTGCCAGATTTACGCAGCAATACACGTCCTTTATCACCCAGCGTAGCTTCTACTTCGGCGACGGCGTTTAGTACTGCTTGAGCTTCAAGAGGATTACTTTCCCCTGCAAAGCGGACATTTTCTAGAACCTGAGGATACAACGTCATGCCTTGCGATAGCTCATGCAAAGACATATCACTGCCAACTACAGAAGCAAGTACTTGCAGTGCTGCAACAATCGCATCGCCCGTGGTGACTTTATCTAATAAGATCACATGGCCTGAGTTTTCAGCACCAATTTTCCAGCCTTTTTCTAGCAGTTGTTCCATGACATAACGGTCACCAACAGCGGCACGTACGAATGGAATGCCTAGCTGCTTTAAGCCATTTTCCATGCCCAAGTTAGTCATCAACGTACCAACTACACCACCCTTTAGCTCGCCACGACGAAGAGCATCACGAGCAATAATGTAAGCAATTTGGTCGCCATCGACTTTGTTGCCAAGGTGATCGACCATAATGATACGGTCACCATCACCATCAAATGCTAAACCAAGGTGCGCTTGCTCTTCAACGACACGCTTTTGAAGCGCACGAACATCTGTTGCGCCCACTTCTTCATTAATGTTGATGCCGTTAGGCTCTACGCCCATTGCAATAACTTCTGCGCCAAGCTCTTTGAAGACATTTGGAGCAATGTGGTACGTTGCACCGTGCGCACAATCTACCACGATTTTAAAGTTTGCAAGACTCAATTCAGATGGGAAAGTACTCTTACAGAATTCGATGTAACGGCCTGCAGCGTCATTTAGACGAGTGGCTTTACCAAGTTCTGCAGACTCAACACATTCAATGTCTTTATCCAGCTCAGCTTCAATCGCCAACTCGATATCGTCAGGTAGCTTAGTACCTTCAGAAGAAAAGAATTTAATGCCGTTGTCGTAATATGGGTTATGCGATGCAGAAATCACAATCCCCGCCTCTGCGCGGAAAGTTTGAGTTAAATATGCCACTGCTGGGGTTGGCATTGGACCAGTAAATGTTGCTTTAAGTCCCGCTGCAGCAAGGCCTGCTTCTAATGCAGATTCAAGCATATAACCGGAGATACGCGTATCTTTACCTATAATAACTTTCTTTGTGCCTTGTTTTGCTAGTACACGACCAGCAGCCCAGCCAAGCTTAAGTACGAAGTCCGGAGTGATTGGGTATTGTCCTACTTTACCGCGCACACCGTCAGTACCAAAGTAACGTCTTTTATTCGACATAAACTTTCCTTTATTATTTTTAAATATTGTTTTTCGTCATCTCAACAACTTTCATTGCTTCGATTGTCTCTTCAAAGTCATGCACACGAATGATCTGCGCGCCTTTCATTGCTGCAATCGTAGCGCAAACGACACTCGCATTTGTACATTCAGCCGCTGGCTTATCCAACAACTTAAAAATCATTGACTTACGAGACATGCCAGCCAAAATTGGCAGGCCGAATTCATGAAACTTTTCAAGATGAGCGAGCATATGATAATTGTGTTCTATCGTTTTGCCAAAGCCAAACCCAGGATCGAGAATCAGTTGAGATTTATCAATCCCTGCTGCTTCACATGCCGCGATACGTTCTTCTAGAAAGGCAGATACGTCGCTCATCACATCATCATAATGAGGTGCAACTTGCATGGTTCTAGGTTGACCTTTCATATGCATCAGACAAATTGGAAGCTTTGCTTCTGCTGCGACTTCGAGAGCACCAGGTTCTTGCAAAGATCGAATGTCATTGATCAAATCTGCACCAGCATCAATAGCTTGACGCATAACTTCCGCTTTACTGGTATCGACCGAAATCCACACATCGTACTTTTCACGAATGGCCTTGATTACTGGGACAACACGTCGAAGTTCTTCTTCTAAAGACACATCTGGCGCGCCAGGCCTTGTCGACTCCCCACCAACATCAACAATGCTTACACCAGCCTTTATCATTTTATCAACTTGAGCAAGGGCGAGTTCAATCGAGTTGTATTTACCACCATCCGAAAAGGAATCCGGAGTCACATTTAGAATGGCCATAACATGTGGACGGGAAAGATCTAAAGATTTGTTATTTGCTGTAATCATCATCATAAACACAAAAACCCCGAGATAACTCGGGGTTTATTATTATCAACACTCTTTATTCAGAGTCTTTCTTTTCAGGCGCTTCGCTAGAAGTCGCTTCTGGAGAGCTAGACTTTTCTGCATCTTTCGCAGCGTCCGTTGCTTCTTCTTTAACTTCTGGCTTTGCTTGAGGCTTCTCGCTGTCTTCAGGTTTGCTAGTTGAGTTATCACTCCAACCCGCAGGCTCACGAATTTCAGCTTTGCGCTCCATTAAATCATCAATTTGACGAGCATCAATGGTTTCATACTTCATCAGCGCATCTTTCATCGCATGCATGATATCCATGTTTTCTTGAAGAATCTTCTTCGCACGGTCATAGTTGCGGTCAATGATTTGACGAACTTCATCATCAATCAGCTTCGCCGTATCATCAGATACATGCTTAGTCTGAGTCACGCTACGACCAAGGAACACCTCACCTTCATCTTCTGCATACAGTAGAGGACCAAGCTTTTCAGAGAAACCCCATTGAGTAACCATCTTACGAGCAATATCAGTTGCACGTTCAATATCGTTTGACGCGCCTGTTGAGACTTTATCAGCACCGTAGATGAGTTCTTCCGCTAGACGACCACCGTACAAGCTAGAGATCATAGACTCTAGATGCTGGCGAGACATGCTGACACGGTCTTGCTCCGGTAGGTACATAGTCACACCCAACGCGCGACCGCGTGGAATGATCGATACTTTGTACACTGGATCGTGCTCAGGTACTAAACGACCAACAATTGCGTGACCTGCTTCGTGATAAGCCGTTGACTCTTTTGTCTCTTCAGACATCACCATTGAACGGCGCTCGGCACCCATCATGATTTTGTCTTTCGCTAATTCGAATTCAACCATAGAAACGTTACGCTTGTTACCACGCGCAGCAAATAGTGCCGCTTCGTTGACTAGGTTTGCTAAATCAGCACCAGAGAAGCCTGGTGTACCACGAGCGATTAGAGAAGGCTCTACGTCACCTGCTAGAGGGACTTTACGCATGTGTACTTTTAGAATCTGCTCACGACCACGTACATCTGGCAATCCAACCACTACTTGGCGGTCAAAACGACCAGGACGTAGCAACGCTGGGTCAAGAACGTCTGGACGGTTAGTTGCAGCGATTACGATGATACCTTCGTTACCTTCGAAACCATCCATCTCTACTAGCATTTGGTTTAGTGTTTGCTCACGTTCATCGTGACCACCACCAACACCAGCACCACGCTGACGACCTACCGCATCGATTTCATCGATGAAGATAATACAAGGCGCTGCTTTCTTAGCTTGTTCGAACATATCACGTACACGAGATGCACCGACACCCACAAACATTTCTACGAAATCTGAACCCGAGATGGTAAAAAACGGAACTTTTGCTTCACCAGCAATGGCTTTCGCTAGAAGCGTTTTACCAGTACCAGGAGGACCAACCATTAACACACCAGTAGGAATCTTACCGCCCAGTTTTTGGAAGCGGCTTGGATCACGCAAGTAGTCCACCAGCTCTTTCACGTCTTCTTTTGCTTCGTCACAACCAGCGACGTCAGCAAAAGTTGTCTTGATTTGTTCTTCGCTCATCATTCGAGCTTTGCTCTTACCAAAAGACATAGCGCCTTTACCGCCGCCGCCTTGCATTTGACGCATGAAGAAAATCCATACACCAATCAGTAAGATCATTGGGAACCAAGAAATGAAAATAGTACCAAGCAAGCTTTGCTCTTCTGGAGGCGTGCCCTGTACTTTCACGTTTTGGTTAATTAGGTCATCTAGAAGCTTTTGGTCATACACTGGCATATAAGTGACCATTTTGGCACCGCCGCCACGACGAACAAAGCTAATTTCACCGTCTTTAAAAGTTGCTTCTTGAATCTGGCCTTGGCCAACTTCCTGTACAAACGTGGTGTAATCCACGGTTCTGCCATTGCTTTCTCCAGGGCCAAAGCTCTGGAATACCGACATCAATACGACGGCGATAACAAGCCACAGAATTAAATTTTTTGCCATGTCACTCAAGGTGTAAGCCTCTCGATAACTAATTGTAATTAAAGGTAGGGTACTACAGTTCATTCACTGTAGCTATAGTGTTAACACGCTCTCAAGAGAGCAAAATGGTTAACCTTTGTAACCAGTGGCTACAACAAAGACTTCTCGAGAGCGAGCTCGCGATGAGTCTGGTTTTCTAATTTTTACGGCTTTAAACATGTCTCGGACTTCTTTCACATACTGATCGAAGCCTTCCCCCTGGAAAACCTTTACGACAAAGCTACCATTAGGCGCTAGAACTTGTCGACACATATCTAAAGCCAATTCAACTAAATACATAGCACGAGGTTGGTCAACAGAGTTATTTCCCGCAATATTAGGTGCCATGTCAGACATTACTACATCTACCATTGAAGGTTGGATTCTTTCTAGCAAAGCTTCCAATACTGCATCATCGCGAAAGTCGCCTTGTAAAAAGCTGACACCCGCAATCGGGTCCATAGGAAGCAAATCACACGCAATGATCTGACCACTGTCTCCTACTATCTTAGCAGCATATTGAGACCATCCGCCCGGTGCCGCACCCAAATCGACGACTGTCATCCCAGGCTTTAACAATTTATCTTTCGTTTGAATCTCATCGATCTTGAAATAAGCACGTGAGCGATAGCCTTTTTTACGAGCCTCATTCGCGTATTTATCATCAAAGTGTTCTTTCAACCAACGACCAGAACTAGCCGAATGTTTTTGTTTACTCATTTTAATCCCAACAAGGCGCAAATTGGAGCTATTGTTTTAATAGGCGCTACCTATTACTCAATAAATTATAGTCTTCAGCAATAGATGGCGTTAAAATAGCTTTTTTCAACCCTTATTTTAAAGAAAATTGGCCGCGTAATGAACCTAAGCACCAAACAAAAGCAGCACCTTAAAGGCCTAGCTCACAGTTTAAAACCTGTCGTGCTAATGGGCGCAAATGGACTTACAGAAGCCGTGCTAGCAGAAATTGAAATCGCTCTTAACCATCACGAACTGATCAAAGTAAAAGTTGCTTCAGAAGATCGTGAAACAAAACAGCTAATCATCGACGCTATCGTACGTGAGACGGGCGCAGAAAAAGTTCAGACTATTGGTAAAGTGCTTGTGCTATACCGCCAGTCTGAAGAGCGTAAAATCGAAATCCCTCGTAAGTAATTCTACTTACGTTGCTGAAGAAAAAAGGTCGCCATTGGCGACCTTTTTGCGTTTTATTGGAGTAACAAAATTACTCTCAACAACTTAGATGTATTCTACTCGGTCGATTTCGAAGTCTTTCGCGCCACCCGGTGTTTGAATAGCAACCTCATCGCCTTCCATCTTACCGATCAAGCCACGAGCAATTGGTGAGCTTACTGAAATACGGCCAGCTTTAATGTCTGCTTCGTCATCACCAACAATTTGGTATGTTTTTTCTTCTTCGGTGTCGATGTCAATCAAGGTTACGGTTGAACCAAAAATAACTTTACCCGTGTTCTCCATCTTCGTTACATCAATTACTTGAGCAACTGACAGTTTGTATTCAATGTCACGGATTTGTGCTTCACAGATACCCTGCTCTTCTCGAGCGGCGTGATATTCTGCGTTCTCTTTTAAATCACCTAACTCACGAGCTTCAGCTATTGCCTCTGAAATTTGAGGACGTAGTTTAAGTAGACGATCGAGTTCTGCACGTAGCTTTTGCTCGCCACGTAGTGTCATTGGAACTTTTTCCATTTTATAACCTCAAGCCCAAATGGGTCTTTGGACAAAAAAAGCCCACCCTGCCATAGGGCTGGGTAGTGCGCTTAAAGATGTATTTCATTTAGTGTAAACAAACTCCCGGACGAAATCATCTTAATTCGAAAGGCTGTAAGACTATGCACTTTCGGCATAATGATATAAGTCACTTTTAGAACGATTCTAGAGTGCATCACTGTCGCAATTTGTTGAAAAACAACACTGTTCATTACACCAAAAACATCAAAAAAGATAAAAACTAATCAATGTCAGACGAATGTTATACCCCAAAAATCCCATTTAAAACAAAAAGTTAAACCAGAAACCAGAGCAATCGAACAGTGTTCATCGATACGATTTATATCATTTTACTAACTCATACGGAAACTTTAGAAGTAAAACATGTCCAGCGAGTTGTTAGATCAAAGGCTTACAAGGGCGAATTATACCGCTCATTGGCCGATTATAGACCAACAACTTGTGAGAGATTACCTCTCCCCCATACAACAATGATTATGGACAGCTAACTAGGACAAATAAGATGAAAAAGACTCTAATTGCTCTTTCTGTATCTGCAGCAGCTATGGCAACTGGCGTAAACGCAGCTGAACTTTACAACCAAGACGGCACTTCTCTAGAAATGGGCGGCCGTGCTGAAGCACGTCTATCTATGAAAGATGGCGACGCTCAAGACAAATCTCGCATCCGTCTAAACTTCCTTGGTAAACAAGAGATAAATGACAACCTATACGGTGTTGGTTTCTGGGAAGGTGAATTTGAGACTGCTCAAAACGGTACTGTAGACGGCGACGACAAGAGCGATCTAGAAACTCGTCTTGCTTACGCTGGTCTTGGTGGTGCTTACGGTGAGTTCGCATACGGTAAAACTGAAGGTGCACTAGGCGTTATCACTGACTTCACTGATATCATGGCTTACCACGGTAACTCTGCAGCAGACAAACTAGCTGTAGCAGACCGTACAGACAACATGATGGCTTACAAAGGTCAATTTGAAAACCTAAGTGTTAAAGCAAGCTACCGCTTCGCTGACCGTGTAGAACAAAACGGTGAATACTCTGACAACAAACAAGACGGCTACTCTCTATCAGCTATCTACGCTGTAGCAGACACTGGTCTTGAGCTTGGTGCTGGTTACGCAGACCAATACGATGCAAACGAGTACATGCTAGCTGCATCTTACACAATGTCTGATCTTTACTTCGCTGGTATCTTCACAGATGGCGAAAAAATGACTGACACATTCAACAACACTGTTGATTACACTGGTTACGAACTAGCGGGTGCTTACACGCTAGGTCAAACAGTATTCACAACGACGTACAACAATGCAGAAACTGACAACGAGACTTCTGCAAACAACTTCGCTGTTGATGCTTCTTACTACTTCAAACCTAACTTCCGCGGTTACGTTTCTTACAACTTCAACCTAATTGACGCTGGCGATAAGTTCGGCTCAACTAGCGGTAAGACAGTTGCGAACAAGATCGATGCTGAAGACGAGCTAGCTCTAGGTCTACGTTACGACTTCTAATTCCGGTCTTTGACTAGAATATCGAATGCCCGCTTCAAGCGGGCATTTTTTATACTCCATTTTAAGCCGCGCGCCTTTCTCTCATGTCTCATTCCTGATGACATATAAAGCATTTCTTTAGTTACCTAGCATATTGAAAGGACTTGCGTATACTCAATCACATAACTCACCTTAGAAAGTATCATTATGCGTTTACGTTGGCCCTTGCTCATATTCTCTTCATTACTTTCTGCTTTTTCACAAGCGTACCCTCATCAAGAAGTGTTGCCGGAAGGCTCTCGCATCAGTTTAGTCGCGGAAAAACTCAGTGAGAATGCTGAACTTGACGGTGTTCATCCTACCGAACAATTATTCCCACCAGCCAGTACATTAAAAATCGTCACAGCATTAGCGGCAAAGTTAGAGCTGGGTGATAACTTCCGCTTTCGAACCAAACTAGAAGCGTCGAGCTCAGACGCAGTGATTTACTTTGTCGGCGATCCAACGCTCCAAACCAACGATTTAAAATCACTTCTTACCCTAGCCAAGAAAAATGGCTTAAAACGTATTGACGGTGACTTATGGCTCGATAACAGCGCATTCACTGGTTACAACCGTGCAGTGGGCTGGCCGTGGGATATCTTGGGAGTTTGCTACAGCGCTCCGGCATCGACCATCACACTCAATAACAACTGTGTGCAGGCTTCTATCTATACGCAAAAAGACGGTGGGACTCGAGTCTACGTACCTGAGCATCAACCTATTCGTGTAACAAGTACTGTCGAGACCGTTTCTAAAACGATTAAGAAAAGTCGTCATTGCGATTTAGGCTTAGTCGCAAACCCTGATAACAACTACAAGCTAACTGGATGCTTAGTTGAGAGGGAGAAACCATTGCCACTTAAATTTGCCGTTCAAGATCCCGAACTTTATACCAGCCATAGATTGGCAGCTTTGCTTAAGCAGCTCAATATTGAGTTATCAGGAAAGATTCGGATCGGTTCGGCTCCGGAAAAACAGCGCAAGCTAATCGCCATGCATCAATCAGAGGCATTACCAGACATTCTGGAAGAGATGCTTAAAAACTCTGATAACTTGATTGCAGATACATTAACCAAAACACTTGGCGCTAAGTTTTTTGTTCAGTCAGGTAGCTTTGCCAACGGTACAGAGGCGATCAAGCAGATCATTTTCGCCAACACTGGTATTGATATTCGTAATGCGCGCCTAGAAGACGGCTCAGGACTTTCGCGAAACAATCGTATCTCCGCCACCAAAATGGCGGAAATTCTTCGTTATATTTGGCAGCACGAAGACGAGCTTAAACTGATCGCCATCATGCCGAAGTCAGGTGAGTCAGGCACACTAAAGTACCGACAAAGTATGCGAAAGTTGCCAATTAAAGGACAATTGATCGCCAAAAGCGGCTCCCTCTACGGAACTTACAACATGGCCGGATATGGCTTGGATAAAAATGGTCGACCTAATACCGTTTTTGTTCAGTTTGTTTCAGACTACTTCCCAGAAAAAAGGGACGATAACAAACCTGTCATCGCCCCTATTACACATTTTGAGCAGCTTTTTTATAGTGATATTGTGAACTTTAGTCAGGCGATACCCAAGAAATAGTTCACCACATTAAAGTATATCCACATCCCTGAAATATCGACGATAGATGCAAGCACTGGACTCACCAATACCGCAGGGTCCATCTTGCAAGCTCGTGCAATAATTGGTAGCAGTCCACCTAATGTTGTAGAAATTGTTACTTGGATGAATAACGCAACCGCTATTGCCAATGCGATATCGGTAAGTTCAAAGCCCCCTGTTGATTGACCGGCACTAAATAACATAATGCGTCCAATCATCACGATAGCGATCGCTAACGCAATAAATAGAGCAACGCGGCTCTCTTTCCACAAAACTTCTAACCATTGGCGTTTTTTTAGCTCTCCAGTTGCAAGAGCACGAATCACCAAAGTTGCAGCTTGTGTTCCTGTATTGCCACCAGCCGCAGCGATCACAGGCATGTACACCGCAAGCAAAACGAGCTGGCTAAGGGTGTCCTCATACTGAGCAATGATCAAACCCGACACAATCCCTAAAAGGGCCAGTGCAATGATCCACCCAATACGCTGCTTCACGTGCCCCAAAACACTAGTCGATAAATAACCATCAGGTGTATCAACTTCAGACATATGCAAACCCAATTGGTGAGCATAATGACGTGCGCGTTTGTCATGGCCTGCTTGCTCAAGTTGAGCAATAAGACTATTCACATAACCGACAGAGCAATGCTGCAAAATACCTACCGCCTCATCGATCGGCATGATCGTAAGCAAATGGACTTGTTGCTCTTGCTCATACTGCAAAAATGCATTGCGAGCTGCACCAATTTCTACTTCAGAAAAGTTTGGTGTTGTTTCAATAAAAGTGTTGTTCATTACCGTCATGGCGAATCTCCCGATTGGCATTGGTAACGACCATCGACAAGGCACGCAAAGTCACTCTTGCATACTTAAAGTCACACAACAATTAAGATGCACAGAGAAAACCAATGCGGACGCACTGTCTATTCAGAATGTATGAAGGAAATAACGAGAAGAAAATTAGAAAAGATGCCTCACCACTTAGGTAAGGCGGAGATCGCCAATACCGAAGCGGGTTATTTCGCTCCCTTGCTCTTACTCACCCAACGACTGGGAGGATGGTCGGTATTGTTCATGTAAATCTCCGATAACGCTGCCATTATTGGCAGCGAGAGTATAGTAGCAAAGTTAAACATGTTTGGAAGTTTTACTTTGTCTTTTTCGCTAAATTTTTATACAAAAAAAGCGCCCATCAGGCGCTTTCATTTGCAGCGATTATTGATTACTGAATAGTAATACGTGCAAATTTACGTTTGCCTACTTGGAACACGTAAGTACCCGCTTGTGGAGCAAATTTGCTGTCCGCAATTTTTTCACCATCCATCTTCACAGCGCCCTGCTTAACCATACGCATCGCATCTGACGATGATGGGCATAAGCCAGCCTCTTTCAACAGATTGCTCACTGGGCGACCTGCATCAAAATCAAATTCTGGCATTTCATCAGGAATTTGGTTCTTCGCAAAACGGTTTACGAATTCTTGCTCTGCCGCATCCGCATCAGCTTCACTGTGGAAACGAGCAATAATTTCTTTTGCTAGCAATACTTTGATGTCACGAGGGTTTTTGCCTGCTTCTACATCAGCTTTGAATTGAGCAATCTCTTCCAGAGGACGGAAAGAGAGCAGCTCGTAGTAGCTCCACATTAGGTCATCAGAAATAGACATGATTTTACCAAACATTTCGCTTGGCGCTTCGCTGATACCGATGTAGTTGTTTGCTGACTTAGACATCTTCTTCTCGCCATCAAGGCCCACGAGAAGAGGCATCATCAGTACAACCTGTGGTTTTTGACCGTGAGACTTTTGCAGTTCACGACCCATTAGCAGGTTGAACTTCTGGTCAGTACCACCAAGCTCAACGTCAGTTTCCATTGCTACTGAGTCCCAACCTTGTAGAAGTGGGTACATGAACTCATGAATAGCAATTGGCTGACCACCCGCGTAACGCTTTTTAAAGTCATCACGCTCTAGCATACGAGCAACGGTTTGGTTTGCAGCAAGACGAATCATACCTTCTGCACCAAGCTCAGATAACCACTCAGAGTTGAACTGAATCTTAGTTTTTGCAGGGTCTAGAATTTTGAATACCTGCTCTTTGTAAGTTTCTGCATTACGCAATACATCTTCGCGGCTTAGCGGTGGACGTGTTGTGTTTTTACCTGTTGGGTCACCAACCATTGCAGTGAAGTCACCAATTAGGAACGTCACCTCATGACCTAGCTCTTGGAACAAGCGAAGCTTATTGAAAATAACCGTATGACCTAGGTGAATATCTGGAGCCGTAGGATCCGCACCCAATTTAATACGTAGAGGACGGTCTTCTTTTAGTTTTGCGATAAGCTCTTCTTCTGGAATCAGCTCTTCAACACCGCGCTTAATCTCGGCTAGTGCAGCTTCAATGCTCGCCATTCTTGTTCACTCCCACAGATTTGGCAAAAATATAATAGCTGAACATATTACTTGAATAGCGATGCATTTTGAAACACGTTAGACTAGGTAGTTGTCAATTTTTCCGTTTAATTTAGCAATCAAGTACCTCATGCATTCGATTTTTGTCCGACTTCCACTCTTGCACAAAGTATTGATCGGTTTTTTTAGTGCGCTGATTATCTTCGCGCTCTTCTTTTTACCTGATCCGCAAGACCTAGACCCGCAGCAGAGCCGATTAAAAGTTGGTCAACATTATCCTGTGCCAGTTTCCCTAGAACTCAGTGCACTAAACAGTTCGTCTCCAGCGTCCCCCGCTGTACTGCGTTGGGAAACGTACAAAGTGAAAAATGGTGAGAGTGCCGCCATCTTGTTTAGTCGCGTGGGGCTTTCTGCCCGCCTATTGCATGAGCTTGTCTCATCAGACAAAGAAGTGGAAAAGCAATTAACCCGGCTTCGACCTGGCGATCGATTGCAATTCGGTTTTGATGAAAACAACGACTTAGTACAGTTAAGAAGAACATTAAGCGCATTCGAAACTTTTCGTATCACGTTAAAAGACGGCAAATACGTCTCAGAAGTCGATAAAAAAGAAGTCGACTTCCAGTACAACTACGCTGAAGCCACCATCAAATCAAACTTTTGGAATGCGGGAATATCTTCTGGATTAAATGGCAACCAAATCATGGAACTGGCCGGCATATTTGGCTGGGATATCGACTTTGCTTTAGATATTCGTAAAAACGACAGCTTCCGAGTGCTTTACCAAGAGGAAGTGGTAGAAGGTGAAGTAATCGGCCGCGGAAAAATCATTGCTGCAATATTTAAAAACCAAGGCGATACTTTCACCGCAATACTGGATCAGAAAAGTGGCAAGTATTATGACGAAAATGGACGAGCAATGAAAAAGGCGTTCTTGCGCGCACCGTTGGATTTCCGTCGAGTTTCGTCTAACTTCAACCCACGCCGCTTACACCCTGTAACGGGACGCGTTCGTCCTCACAGAGGCACAGATTATGCGGCACCTGTGGGCACCCCGATTTGGGCGGCTGGTGATGGTGTCGTTCAAAAATCGTCTTACAACAAATTTAATGGTAACTACGTTTTCATTAAACATAGCAATACTTACATTACCAAGTACCTGCACTTAACCAAACGTACGGTACGAGCGGGTCAACGCGTTAAACAAGGCCAAACCATTGGTACGCTTGGCGGAACAGGTCGTGTAACAGGCCCTCACCTGCACTATGAGTTCCTTGTGAATGGTGTCCACAAAAACCCGCGCACGGTGAATTTGCCACAATCTAAATCCCTAACAGGAAAAGCGAGACAAACTTTCATGGCAAACGCGAAAATTAGCATGGACAAACTTGAGCGCTACAGCAAACTGCTAGCAATGAAGTAAGCCAGGTATTGAAAAGGGCAGCTCAGCTGCCCTTTTTGTTTCTTTAATATCATCACGATGAAGCTTACTTTTCGGAGTGATGCTCTCTCCCGAGCATAAGCAAACACGGTGTCAGAACTAACGTTAGCAAAGTCGCAAACGCCAAACCACCCGCGACAGCAGTCGCAAGCTGAGACCACCATTGAGTGCTTGGTGCGCCAAACTCCACTTTCTGGTTAACTAAGTCGATGTTCATTTCTAACACCATTGGCAATAAGCCTAATATGGTGGTCACCGTCGTGAGTAAAACGGGTCTTAAACGCTGCACACCTGTGCGCAAAATAGCCTCAGATTTCTCTAAGCCACGTTTACGCATCTGATTATAAGTATCGATTAATACGATGTTGTTATTCACAACAATACCTGCAAGCGCAATCACCCCTATTCCCGACATGATGATGCCAAATGGCTTTTGGAAAATAAGCAATCCAGCAAAGACCCCAACGGTAGAAAACAACACAGCACTGAGGATTAAGAAAGCTTGATAAAAGCTATTAAACTGCGTAATTAAAATCAGAGCCATCACACCAAGCGCGACAATAAAAGCATTTTGCAAGAATGCTGATGAGTTTTCCTGCTCTTCATTTTGACCCCGAATCTTATATTCAATGCCTTCCGGTAAGTCGAGCTGTTCCATTCCAGCGGCAATCTTCGGTAGCTCAAGAGCCAAATTGTAACCTTCCACCATATCCGCTTTAATATTGATAACTCGATGACCGTCGACCCGACGAATGGTGTCTTGCTTATGATCTGGTTTGATTTGAGCAAAATTCGTAATCGGTACCAGACCAGCTGCCGTTTTCACTCTCAGTTGGTCAAATCGACCAATATCGCGCTTATCTTGTGGATAGCGTACCAAAATATCGACTTCTTCATCCGCATCATCGGGTAAATAATCGCCTATTTTCAAACCGTTTGTAACAAACTGAACAGTATTCCCGACTAAGGTCGCATCCGCTGCAAAGCGAGAGGCGTCATCTCGCTGGATATCAATTTGCCAATCAATCCCTTCCTTATTAGTGGTATCACTCAAATTGGTCAGTGCAGGATTACCATCAGCCCAGTGTCGGACTTTTTTGGCCGCTTCATCTAACGCACTAACACTCAAGTTTCGCGATGAAACTTCAATCACGAGATCATGCTCAACAGGCGGTCCTGCGTCCGGGAATTTATACTCAAGTTCAACACCATAAAAGCGATCTGTGGTCTCTTTTAGCTCTTCAATAATGGTTTTCACTTTGCGTCGATACTGCCAATCCACAGGTGTTATCTGAATCTGTCCGATTTCATCCCCATTATCACTGGAGCCTGTACGCGTATAGACACTTTCAAACTCGTCATGACCGAGCATCACCTTCTCTATTTCGCGCATAACAACATCTTTTTCGTGAATAGACAGGTCACCATAAGAGCGAACTTTAACGGTAAAAAAGGCGGGGTCCACTTCAGGGAAAAACTCGGCGCCCAAGCCGGCTTTGTTGTAGGTAAAACCGACACCTGCCGCTAGCAGTATCGCGCTGAATAAGACTTTCCATGGATGACGAATCGCTACCGACAGAGTCTGGTAATAAAGCTTGGTAATGCCTGTCGCTTTTTCAAAATTGCCGTTATGCAGCTCAACCATTTCTCGCTGAGCTTTCTGATTGACTACTTGAGGCTTGCCAATGATCCCACCGATGACAGGAACGAACAGTAAAGCCATCATCAGCGAAGCGGCCAAGGTAGCAATTAAAGTAAGTGGTAAGTACTTCATGAACTCACCTGTGATGTCTGGCCAGAAAAGTAACGGAGCAAACGCAGCCAATGTGGTTGCTGTGGATGCGGTAATAGGCCAGGCCATTCGCTTTGCTGCATCTCGATAGGCTTCTTTACGAGGTGTACCCTCTTGCATGCGCCTATCCGCAAACTCTGTCACCACAATGGCACCATCCACCAACATGCCCACCGCCATAATTAAAGCAAACAGTACGACGATATTGACCGTCAGCCCAAATACCGATAACACCAACAACCCAGTCAAGAACGATCCTGGAATAGAAACCCCCACGAGAAGCGCGGTCCTAACCCCCAATATGGCGATAATGACGATCACTACGAGGATAATTGCGGATAAGATATTGTTTTGTAGATCACTGAGCATCAATTTGACATCGTCGGATTGATCCCAAGTGTACTTAACTTGCAAATTGTTAGGCCACTCGGCTCGCTGTTGTCCTTGAGCCAGTACTTCTTTTACCAGCTCGACCGTTTCAATGATGTTTTCACCTGCCCGTTTTTTCACATCCAAAACGATGGCAGATTCGCCATCTAAACGAGCAAAACTTTCAGGGTCGCGAAATGCACGTCGTACTGTCGCCACATCGCCAAAGGTGATCACCTCTTTGCCATTCACTTTGATTGGCAGTTCAAGCACATCTTTCAGTGAATCAAACACCGATGGGACTTTTACCGAAAAGCGTCCATACCCAGTATCGACAAATCCCGCTGCAACCACTCGGTTATTCAAGGCGATTAAATTATAAATATCCGCTTGATCGAGACCGTAGCTTTCCATCAATAGCGGATCGACAACTATTTCCACGATGTCTTCGCGATCCCCTGCGATTTCAACCTCAAGAACCTGACGGAAACTCTCCAAACGATCTCGTAGCGTTCTGGCAATCTGTACAATGGTCCGCTCTGGTACGGTGCCATATAGAACAACAGTCAAAACAGGCTCTTCAGATGCAAACGTGACTTCATTTACCGTTGGCTCATCACTGTCCTCTGGTAATTTTGGCTTCGCAAGGTCAACGGCGTCTCGGACATCTGCCATCGCTTTATCAAGATCCACTCCAACACTAAATTCCAGCGTCACCGAAGCATGACCTTCTGATGCCACAGAGGTCATCTCTTTTACGCCTTCAATAGAGCGCAACTCTTGCTCTATTGGCCGAACTAATAAACGCTCGGCATCGACGGGAGAAATGCCTTGATGCCCAACAGAAACGTAGATAATAGGAATGGTAATATCAGGGCTCGATTCCTTGGGGATTGTGACGTACGTAATGACACCGGCAATTAAAATCATCACTAATAATGTCAGCATGGTGCGAGCGCGGGATAACGCAGCATCAATCAGAGTGTACATAAGTGCTCCTTACTGCTCACTAGTCGCTTCAACAACTACGTCATCAACTTTATTGGCCAGCACCTGATCGCCATCGCGTACAAACCCTTGCCCCAGCACGATAATATCGGCTCGCTCTCCTAACCCAGAGAGCCAAACGCCATCATCCTCGGCCTTAACGAGCTGAATCGGAACAAATTCAACATGCTCATTACGCAGTGTTTTAACACCTAAATTACCTTCTTCATCGAGTGCTAGCATTGCAGCCGTAATCTTTACCGCCAATACTTCACTCAACGGCAGCTGTACTTCAGCGCTCATACCGGCCGGAATTCTTGCGTCTTGATTATCAATTTCGATTTCAATTGGGAAGGTGTTAGTAGAAGCAGAAGAAACACGCCCAATGTAGCGAACTCGACCTTGATAATGCTGTTGGTTAATGGTTCTTACATCAGCTTCTAGGCCTTCCTTAAGGTATTGTATATGCCGTTCACTGACATCGGCTTCAATCACTAAAGTATCCAAATCAATGACCGTCGCAATAGGATCGCCAATCCCGACAAAATCACCTAACTCAACAAAGTGGTGATCTACGATGCCATCAAATGGCGCTTTAACCTCAGTATTTCTTAAAGCCGTTTGCACGTTACTCAAATTCGCACGTGCATCCACCAATGCCGCTTGTGCTGTCGCAAACGCAACTTCGCCCTGTAGTCCGCGACTTTTTAGCGATTTAGCTGCATTAAACTCTTTCTCTTTAACCAACAGCATCGCCTGAGCCCGCTTGAGCTGAATACCAAGATCGCGCTTGTCGATGCTTGCGATTACTTGCCCCTGCTTGACTGTTTGACCTTTTTCTATACTGAGGCTGACTATTTTACCGGCGACTTCAGCGCCAAGGCGCGCTTGACGATTGGGTGCAGTCCGCCCATACAGTTCGATGGTTTTACTTGTGGGTTCAGCAATAAAGGTGTCGAACATCACCTTTGCAAGTGGCGTGGTGTTCGTTGAAGAAGATGAAGAATTGAGATTATCATCTTGTGCTTTCAGTTGACCGATTGCCAGCCATGCAACAAGAAGCAATATGAGGATAAGAGATACTAGCCACGGGCGCTCGACAATGCGACGTCCGAAAGACGATCCAGACATATAAAGTCCTTTTTATTATTTCTCTGCATATTCTGCGAGAGCGACTTTACGTGACATCCTTCTACGTAAAGTTCAGGCAGCCACTGGCTGCCTGATTGGTGTTAATTACACACTGAACGATGCACCACAACCACATGTTGTCGTTGCATTTGGGTTGTTTACAAAGAAGCGCGCGCCTTCTAACCCTTCTGTGTAGTCAACAATGCCGCCAACGAGATATTGCAGACTCATAGGGTCTACAACCAGTGTTACACCACTGTTTACGATTGTCGTATCGCCTTCGTTTATATTTTCATCAAAAGTAAAGCCGTATTGGAAGCCGCTACAGCCGCCACCAGTAATGTATACGCGCAGTTTCAATGCTGGGTTTTCTTCTTCAGCAATCAATGCTTTAACGCGAGATGCTGCTGCGTCAGAAAAAGATAATGGTACGTTTACTTCGCTCACGAAGACCTCTCTCACTCGTGTAATGCGTCAAGCCTGAAGCAAGACGTCAAATTTGTGCTAATTGAGACGATTATCCAATACCTGACAAACTCGTTCAAGTATTCACCGCCGATTCTTTATAACAGATGCGGATATATAAGATTACACTGCGAAACAACACATAAATTAAGCAAAACGTTTCTAACTTGATTATAGCTAGGTACAATGCGCTCCACTTGGTCCGAGCAATCAAAAGAGGATAACCCCATGACCAAATCATCAGAGCTGTATCAAAAAGCTCAGCAAACCATCCCTGGCGGTGTCAATTCACCAGTTCGTGCATTCAACGGCGTTGGCGGCTCTCCGCTATTTATCGAACGAGCAGACGGTCCACTGATTTTTGATGCCGATGGTAAAGCGTACATTGATTACGTTGGCTCTTGGGGTCCAATGATTCTTGGCCACAACCACGCGGTTATCCGCGAAGCCGTCATTGACGCAGCGCAACGCGGCCTTAGCTTCGGCGCACCAACTGAACTTGAAATCGCGATGGCAGAGTTAGTTTCTGAACTTGTTCCATCAATGGAGCAAATCCGCATGGTAAGTTCTGGTACAGAAGCGACTATGAGCGCGATTCGCCTTGCACGTGGCTTCACTGGTCGCGACAAGATCATGAAGTTTGAAGGTTGTTACCATGGTCACGCAGACAGCTTACTAGTAAAAGCGGGCTCTGGTGCACTGACCCTTGGTCAACCAAGCTCTCCTGGCGTTCCAGCAGATTTTGCTAAGCACACGCTAACAGCAACATTCAACGACCTAGATTCTGTACGCGAGCTATTCGCTGCTAACAAAGGCGAAATCGCTTGTATCATCGTTGAGCCAGTTGCAGGCAACATGAACTGTATCCCACCAGTGGAAGGCTTCCACGAAGGTCTACGTGAAATCTGTGATCAAGAAGGCGCCCTACTGATTTTTGATGAAGTAATGACAGGCTTCCGCGTGGCACTTGGTGGCGCACAAGCGCACTACAACATCAAGCCAGACCTAACGACACTAGGTAAAGTGATCGGTGGTGGTATGCCAGTGGGTGCTTTCGGAGGTCGTAAAGAAGTAATGCAATACGTTGCGCCAACGGGTCCGGTTTACCAAGCGGGTACGCTTTCTGGCAACCCTGTCGCAATGGCTGCAGGCTATGCATGTTTGAACCTTCTAAAAGAAGAAGGCAACGAAAAACGCCTAGCTTCAAAAACCAAACAACTAGCAGATGGCTTTAAGTCTCTAGCAGAGAAACACGGTATTCCTCTGGTTGTGAACCAAGTGGGCGGCATGTTCGGCTTCTTCTTCACTGACCAAGAAAAAGTGACTTGCTACGAAGACGTAACGAAGTGCGATGTGGAACGCTTCAAGCGCTTCTTCCACTTAATGCTCAAACACGGTGTCTACCTAGCGCCTTCAGCGTTCGAAGCGAGCTTTACTTCCCTTGCTCACGGTTCAAAAGAAATCGATGCCACGCTAGAAGCGGCTGACCGCTGTTTTGCAACTCTTGCAGAAGAAGCAAAATAATCGCTTAAAAGCTGCGATAACTAATTTAAAAAAGGACCATCACGGTCCTTTTTTATTGCCAATTCAATATAACCAATACTGCTAAAACACCAATAACAATGCCAAACCACGGTATTCGTTTGGCTTTTTTCTCGGTTTGACACTTTTTATCACCGTTGCAACAACCCATAGTTCATCTCTTGATTGATAACCGACTGATTTGTGGTCATTATAACAAGGTATATTGCTCTGCTCTAATTCGGCATTGTCATAAGCTTGAAAGAGTTAAGAGTGCAAAGTAATAAAGGTTCAACGCCATCTTTGAAGGCGCAAACCGTAAACGTCACCTGTAAGTTGGACTAATCTCATGCCAAATAATGTAAAAATAACGTCGAGTCACCGAGTACTAATGGTCGCTTTACTCGCCGCTGCTTTTGCTTGCTACTTATTGGTTGAGCCATACATCAATTCCATTGTGATGGCTTTTATCATTTCTTTGCTCATGTTTCCGGTACACGAATGGTTTGAGCGAAAAATTCCCAAGCACCCCAATATGGCCGCACTGCTGTCATGTGTCGTCTTGACGTTTATTATCGTTATCCCACTGCTATTTGTGTTTGCAGCCATTGTTCAACAAGGCTCTGTTTTTTCACAAAATACGTACAACTGGGTCACTAATGGCGGCATCCAAGATATATTTCAACACCCTTTTGTTATCAAAGGTTTAGCTATAGTTAATGAGTACTTACCTTTCGATAAAATCGAGCCCAAAGCCATTGCGGAAAAAATTGGTCAATTTGCTACATCGTTTGGCTCTAACTTAGTTGCTATCAGCGCAAAGATTTTAGGAGACGCCACCAACTTCCTAATGAACTTCTTCCTCATGCTGTTTGTGCTGTTTTTTCTACTTCGTGATCACGACAAAATTATCTCTGCGATTCGTCATATTCTGCCACTCTCACGTAGCCAGGAAGACCGTATATTGACAGAGATAGAGCAGGTTTCTAAATCAGCCGTGATGGGCTCATTCATGACAGCGATTGCACAGGGTCTGGCTGGCGGTATCGGTATGTGGCTCGCTGGTTTCCCGGGGTTATTCTGGGGAACGATGATGGGCTTTGCATCATTCATCCCTGTGGTCGGAACCGCACTAATCTGGATTCCTGCAGCGGCGTACTTGTTCTTAACAGGCGATATGACTTGGGCTATCTTCTTGACTGTGTGGAGTGTGGTCGTCGTTGGTTCTATTGATAACCTATTGCGTCCGCTGCTAATGCAAGGCAGCGCAGGCATGAATACCCTAATGATTTTCTTCTCGTTACTGGGTGGTCTGCATCTATTCGGATTGATCGGCCTGATTTACGGTCCACTGATTTTTGCCGTGACAATGGTACTGTTTAATATCTACGAAGAAGAATTCAAAGACTTCCTCAACCAGCAAGACAACAGCTAGTCACAGCTTAATCACTTCAAGCTTGGGGCAGATTGTGCGAAAATCTGCCCCAAATTATTTCTGATGAACCCAATTTATGTCTGCTTATATCGCTCCTAGCCAAATAGCTCAGCGTCAGCTCGAGTACTTCAACGGAAAACATGTTTTAGTTGCAGGTGAAGTCGAAGATCTCTTTCCACTTGAACTGACCAAACACTGTGAATCTGTAGAAGTCTTCACATCAAACTACAGCTTCTACCGTCAAATTCGCACTCATAACAAGGTTAAAAGCCATTTTGGTTCTGAGTTTAATACTGAGACACAAGCAGACATGGTGCTTTTGTACTGGCCTAAAGCCAAAGCCGAAGCCGAATACCTTCTGGCGATGTTGATGGCGAAACTAGGCGTGAACACTGAAATTGTAGTGGTTGGCGAAAACCGCTCAGGTGTTAAAAGCATCGAGAAGATGTTCAAAGAGTATGGCCCGGTCAATAAATACGATTCCGCTCGTCGCTGTTCATTTTACTGGGGCACTTGCCTCAATGAACCAAAGCCGTTCAATCAAGCAGACTGGTTTAAAACCTATACGGTCACACTTGGTGAGCAATCACTGACTGTTAAGAGTTTGCCTGGAGTATTCAGTCATGGCGAATTCGATTTAGGTAGCCGCCTATTACTCGAAACCTTACCTACTCTATCAGGTAAAGTCCTCGACTTTGGATGTGGTGCTGGGGTGTTAGGTGCTTTCATGGCAAAAGCCAATCCAGAAATTGCGATTGAGATGTGTGACATTAACGCGTATGCCATCACATCGAGTCAAGCCACACTAAAAGCCAATGGATTAACCGGCCATGTATTCGCCTCTGATATTTACTCAGACACTGCCGACGATTATCGTTTTATCATCAGTAACCCACCTTTCCACAGTGGTTTAGATACGAACTACAACGCAGCAGAAACACTCTTGGGTCAGGCTCCAAAGTATCTCGATAACCATGGTGAAATGATCATTGTCGCGAATAGCTTCTTAAAATATCCACCAATTATTGAGCGGGCGTTTAATAATTGCGAGACGCTAAATAAGACCAATAAGTTTTCTATCTACTACGCGAAAAAGTCATAATCTTCCCTCGCGCAGGTACAAACCTGCGCGATTTTTTCTCAAAAACTCAACACTCATAAGAAAAACTGCGTCACCCTGCACGCTTTACAACTAACTTTCTTGTCAAAGAAAAAAAACTCGTTAATTTTGTTAATTCTATCTAGTTGAACATCTTATCCGTTTTTAACGAGAACCTCGGCAGCGAAGTACATTTTAGAACTGCCCTTTATGAGTTGTAATCTTATCCATGTTTAAATTCTACAAAAAACAGAAATTTAAGCGCCTTCAGAGTACACTGATGACCGCATTTCTGGTGCTCAGTATCACACCTCTTACTATTACTGCGATCTTTTTCCTACAGTCCCACAGTAAAGATCTGCAAGAACAAAGCACCTCACACTTATTGTCTGTTCGAGATACAAAACAACAGCAAATTATCGACTACTTTGAGGCGCGGGAAACCGAAGTCATGGGCTTTGTGCGCTCTGAACTGGCTTACGCCAGTGGTGGTCGATTCTACGGTCTCGTCAATGCTTTTAGTCGTTTAGGTAATGACATTGAAGAATCTCGTAAAAATGCCCAACAGCGCTACATTGAAGGCAGCGGAGATCAAATCAAAACGTCAACGTTACCCGAGTCTTCCAACTATGTCGGAAGTGAACGTTACCGACTCTTACATAAACGTTACCACTGGGCCTACTTGGAGCTCCTCAAGCGCTCTGATTTTAATGATATTTTGCTGGTCGATATCAACGGTAATGTCACCTACTCGATCAACAAAGACGATAACTACGGAACAAACTTATTATCAGGCCCCTACAAAGACTCAGCACTTGGCAAAACCTTCAAGCGTCTAGCTGATGACGTCACTGAACGCCGTAAGGTGAATGAAGACTACACCCCTGTGATTGTGTCTGATTTCGAACTGGAAGGTGGTAAACAAGTCGCTTGGTTAGGTGCTCCAATTGTTCAGCAAGGCTACCTACACAGCTATGCTATGTTCCGCTTACCAAATAATGGCATCACGAAGTTAGCCGCAGACGCCAACCGAGAGTCATCCATTAACACCTTACTGGTTGGAAATGATCACCAACCTCGCACAATTAACACCAAGCAAGATGACATTAAGAACAGCTTAGAAGTGATCGATAAAGCACTCTCTGGTGCATTTGGCGTCGGCACTTACACGAACGGTTTAGGTGAAGAGATCATCGCTGCTTATGCACCGATTGAAACGCGTGGTGTTATTTGGGCACTCGTCGTGCAATTACCAGAAAACGAAGCTTTCGCTCGTATTCATCAACTAGAAAAACTGTTTGTTATCGCCATGCTGATCGCCATCATTCTAGTGGTAATCGCTTCCCATTATTTATCAAACTTTATTACTTCTCCGTTGCTGAAGTTAACTTGGGCTGCCGAAAAAGTGTCTGCCGGAGATCTTGATGACACCACCTTTAATACGGTTCGCAAAGATGAAATTGGCCGTCTTGCGCTGAGTTTTGAACGAATGCAGCGCTCTATTCGAGAGAAAATTCAAACCATTAAGAAGCAAAATGAAGAGCTCGAGAGCAACATACAGATCATTCAAAAACAAAATGATGAACTGCAATTGGCCGACAAACTTAAAGATGAGTTCTTAGCCACCACTTCTCATGAACTTCGCACACCATTGCATGGCATGGTCGGAATCGCTGAGACCTTAGCGTCCGGCGCTAACGGTGCTATCCCTGCTAGCCAAAAATATCAGCTTGATATCATCATTAAAAGTGGGCAACGTCTCGCAAACCTTGTTGATGACTTATTGGATTATCATAAAATGCGTTACGGAAGCATGGATATCCAGAAGTCAGCGGTGAGTTTAGCCAGTGCAACGCGACTGGTACTAGAGCTTTCCAGTCATTTACTCGGAAATAAAACCATCCGTATCATCAACCAAGTACCAGCGGACTTGAAAGCGGTGTCTGCCGATCCTCAACGCCTTGAACAAGTGTTATATAACCTGATCGGTAATGCGATTAAGTACACCTCAGAAGGTAAAATCGTTATCTCCGCCAATGTGGTTGATGATCATGTTCGTGTGCAAGTTGTGGATACTGGGCAAGGTATTCCCGCAGAACATCTTGAACATATTTTCGAACCACTTATCCAAGCAGGACAAGACGCAAGTCGCTATCGTCAAGGTGCAGGGCTCGGGCTTTCGATTAGCCGTCAATTGATTGAGTTGATGGGTGGCTCGTTATACGTCAGCAGCCAGCCTATGGTCGGCACCACCTTCAGTTTCACGTTACCACTTGCCAGTGAAGAAGAGATCCAAACAACTCAAACCCTTGCAGCGCACGGACACTTCCAGATTCCTGAAATCGATGTAGAGAACAATGAAGACTTATCACTGCCAGAGAATCCAGACGGCCCGTTATTGTATGTCGCTGACGATGAGCCAGTAAACCTGCGTGTGCTTGAGAGCTTCTTACGTTTAGAGGGCTATCGCGTACGTACCGTCTCTGATGGACCAGAAACATTAGCACTCGTTGAGCAGGAAAAACCGGAACTCCTATTATTGGATATCATGATGCCAGGCATGAGCGGCTATCAAGTCTGCAGTGAATTACGTGAAATTTATGACCATGCCGAGCTACCTATCATTATGCTAACCGCGCTTAGTCAAACAGAAGATCGTGTACGAGGCTTTGAAGCAGGAGCCAACGACTATTTATCTAAGCCATTCAATAAACAAGAGCTAGCTGCGCGCATCCAAGCGCACTTAACGGCAAGCCAAGCTGAAATGCGCCACATGGAGAATAAGATACTTGAATCTGAACTTCGCCAACGAGCGGCTGTAGAGGCAAGCTTATTAGAAACTCAAGGGCGATTGTTGGAACAACTGGAATCGGCTCCTGAAGCGATTATCTGTTTGCGTGAAGATAAACGTATCCGGTTTGCTAATGAAGCTGCTTGCAAGCTATTCAAGCGTAACTTAGAACAATTAAAACGTTCATCTGCCGATGAGTTGATTGCACCTAAGTATCTGACCGTCAAACAACCTCATTACTGTGGCAAGATTGATATCTATATTGAAGATATTCGTCAAAACATCGAAGCAGACATTCTTAAACTACCTGAAGGCTCAGGCTTAGATGTCATGTATATCTTTAATGTTGGCGGAGGAGCCAATGCCGCTCGCATACACAACCTAGAAACCGCAGTAGAGGTGCTTTCAAGTTATGCTTTTGATGGCGATAAAGACCAGCTGCAGAAGCTGAAAGAACTCGGTGGAGAGTTTACACGCCTTGCAGACAAAGCGCTTGGTAACAAAAAAGACAAACAAGAGCTAATGCGAGAAATTCTGGTCGACGCAATGACACATGCCTTAGAGTATTGGGAGTCAGTCACTGGTGAAAGTAAATTCGCATTTGCCGAACAAAGTGGCTTATGGCGCGTTTATCTTGACCGTAGCACTCTGCAAACACGCACTTTGGATAAATACATGCGTATAGAAACGCTGCCAAAAACGCCACGTTGGAGAACGGTATTGAGCTCGATAGAATTCATCCTTGAACACTGTAAAGAACAGAGTCCTGAGCGTGCGTACATAGAAGCTCAACGAGATAAACTACAGCGACTGTTGACCAGCTAATACCTATCAAAAAACTAGCCCAGCGCATACGCTGGGCTTTTTATTATCCAAGCCTTCTCTTTCTCTAAAGACGAACAAGACAGCGACTCTCTACCGTTACCACATTAAAATGCCGAATAAGCCTCTGGACAAAGTTGTTCATGGTAGGCATTCCAAACATACGCTTCTATCGATATAACTTACCCAAACTAGGTTGAGTCGAGCGAATAAAACACTTCATTTTCACAATAAAAAAAGAGCAACAAATGAGAAAAAAACTGTCGATAAAAGAGACTATTTTTCAGATAACAAACGGTTTTTAACCAACAATTGACAGAGATTGCGAACTCAATCACAACAGAACGGCAGATTAATTTTTAGCTAATTAATTAACACATTTTCTGCATGTGAGCGAGATCTCCGAACCAGGAAGAGAATTAGAAGGCTTTTATTTTAAATAGATTATAGGTTAGCAATTACTAACACTCACTATTGACAAGGATATAAACTGCGACGCATATCAACGTTTATTTTTTGGTCTATCTCTAGTCAAAATTAGCCAAAATAACGTTTATAACGGAGAGTGACGATATTTTAACGTTTTTAACGAGAATCGAGTTTGATTATTTTATGGATAAGGTGTTTTCTTACTCCTGCCTAAGGCCTACAGGCCACTCTTGGCGAAACTCAATGTTGTAATGAGTAATGCATAAACAAGAGGTAGGTCTTAGAGAGTGTTTATCAATTGATGACATTCAATTCCATTTAGTGAAATGAAAGCAAATAGTAAGGAACAGCTATGCTTGCCAATATTAAAAAAACAGCACTAGCAACAGCAATTATTGCAACGGCTACTACAGGTTTTGCATCGGTAGCTACTGCGGCTGAACGCAGTGAACTGACTATCCACCCTAAAGAGTTTACAACTTTCGTTCGTAACTTTAACCCTTTCTTGGGTGCAACTAACCTGCACACAACAACCGACTTTATTTACGAGCCGCTCGTTGTTTTTAACGAAATGCACGGTAACACGCCAGTATTTCGTCTAGCAGAAAACTTTACCATGGCTGATGACCTAATGAGCGTGACCTTCGATATTCGTAAGGGCGTAAAATGGTCTGACGGCAAAGCGTTTACCGCTGATGACGTAGTTTATTCTTTCAACTTAGTTAAAGAGAAACCAGAGCTAGACCAGTCTGGTATCAACTCTTGGGTAACTGGCGTAGAGAAAGTTAACGACTACAAAGTTAAATTCCGTCTAAGCGAAGCAAACTCAAACGTTCCTTACGAAATTGCGAAAGTACCAGTTGTACCTAAGCACGTATGGAGCAAAGTGAAAGATCCAGCAACATTCACAAACGAAAATCCTGTAGGTAGTGGTCCATTTACCGAAATCGACACTTTTACACCGCAACTATACATTCAGTGTGAGAACCCGAATTACTGGGATGCTGATAACCTAGATGTAGACTGTCTACGAGTGCCACAAATCGCGAACAACGACCAATTCTTGGGCAAAATCGTTAACGGCGAAATGGACTGGACATCTTCATTCGTACCAGACATCGACCGCACTTACGCTGCAGCAAGTCCGAATCACCACTACTGGTACCCACCAGCGGGTACTCAAGCGTTTGTAGTGAACTTCAAAAACCCAGACGCGGCGAAAAACGAAGCACTTACTAACGTTGACTTCCGTCGTGCGTTCTCTATGGCGCTAGACCGTCAAACGATTATCGACATTGCATTCTACGGTGGCGGTACAGTAAATGACTTCGCTTCAGGTCTAGGCTACGCATTCGAAGCTTGGTCTGACGAAGAGACGCACAACAAGTACAAAGGTTACAACACATACAACGCCGAAGGTGCGAAAAAGCTTCTTGCTAAAGCAGGCTTCAAAGATGTAAACAAAGATGGCTTTGTAGATACACCATCTGGCAAGTCTTTCGAGCTTCTCATTCAATCGCCAAACGGTTGGACTGACTTTAACAACACTGTACAACTAGCTGTTGAGCAACTAGCAGAAGTCGGCATTAAAGCACGTGCTCGTACTCCAGATTTCTCGGTATACAACCAAGCAATGCTAGAAGGTACATACGACGTTGCTTACACCAACTACTTCCACGGTGCGGATCCACACTTGTACTGGGACAGCGGCTACAACTCGAAGCTACAGTCTGGTGACGGTATGCCTCGCTTTGCAATGCACTTCTACAAGAACGATAAGTTAGACGGTCTTCTTAACAGCTTCTACAAAACCGCTGATAAGCAAGAACAGCTAGAAATCGCTCATGGTATCCAGAAGATTATTGCTCAGGACCAAGTAACCATTCCTGTGCTATCTGGCGCGTACATGTATCAATACAACACAACTCGCTTCACTGGTTGGTGGAACGAAGAAAATCCTAAGGGCCGTCCAAACATTTGGGCTGGTATCCCAGAGCGTCTACTTCACGTGCTGGACCTAAAACCAGTTAAATAAGTAGAAGTTCATTTCAAGCGGCATACATCCCGTGTGCCGCCTATAAAAATCCCTTGTTAACGAAACCAATATGTGGCGCTCGTCGTCAGGGGATTTTTCGCTCTAAATTTCGCTAGGAGCGACCTGAAACCAGAAACAGGGAAAAAATCTGGGTGAGTAAGGTGTGAGTTATGGGTTATTTTTTAAGACGTTTGTCGTTCTATCTTGTCGCGCTCTTAGTTGCAGCGACGTTAAACTTTATTATTCCGCGAGCAATGCCTGGTGACCCAGTTACCATGATGTTTGCTAACGCTTCTGTACAGGTGACGCCAGAACGAATCGCAGCAATGAAAGAACTGCTCGGTTTCGTTGATGGGCCGATTTACATTCAGTACTTTTCGTACATTAAAAACATTCTAAGTTGGGAGCTAGGTACATCAATCCAGTTCTACCCTCTTTCAGTTAACTCTTTACTAGGTAGTGCATTTGGCTGGTCTCTCTTCCTAGCTGGTACTGCGGTTGTACTTTCTTTCTCAATCGCTTCTGTACTCGGCATTTTTGCCGCATGGAAGCGTGGTAGTAAGTACGATGCATTCGTAACGCCTGGTACATTGATCATTCAAGCTATCCCACAGATGGTTATCGCAATGTTAGCGCTGTTTACCTTTGCGATTGGCCTAAAATGGTTCCCATCTGGCTATGCTTACACGCCAGGTACTATCCCTGATTGGTCAAGCTGGGAGTTCATCAAAAACGTGGGTTACCACGCAGTACTGCCTCTATTCTGTGCAACCATCGTTCAGATCGGCGGCTTCCTCGTCAATATGCGTAACAACATGATCAACCTTCTCGCCGAAGACTACATCACGATGGCGAAAGGCAAAGGGCTGAGCGAGAACCGTGTCGTCTTCAATTACGCCGCACGTAACGCGCTACTTCCAAGTGTAACCGCGCTATCTATGTCTTTGGGTATGGCCATTGGTGGTCAATTGATCATCGAGATGATTTTCAACTACCCAGGTTTAGGCACCGTGCTACTTAACGCAATTCACGCTCGTGACTACCAAGTACTTCAAGGTCAGTTAATTATCATGACGATGTTCATGCTGTGCTTCAACTTAATGGCTGACATGCTGTACATGATTCTAGACCCTCGCCTACGTACGGGAGGCAAATAATCATGAAAGAACTATTCAAACTTATTTTAGGTAACTCATTCGCTCGAATCGGTCTTGGTATTGTTACCGTATTCGTATTCGTTGCGATCGCAGCTCCTTTACTTACGAAACATGCGCCAGACAAGCGAACCGGTAATCCACACGAATACCCTAGCTTTGTCGTAAAACAAGCGCAAAATAATCCTGATGGCTGGGTAGCTAAAAATCTAGCAGATGATCGTCGTACGCTGATTATGTCGAAAAAGGCTGATCACGTTCTGGGGACTTCACGTATGGGTCGTGATATTTGGTCACAAGTGGCTTACGGTGCTCGCGTATCGCTAGGTGTCGGCTTTGGTGCTGGCATCATCGTATGTTTCCTAGCGACGGTCATTGGTATCTCGGCAGGTTACTTCGGCGGCAAAGTGGATGACATATTGAGTGCAGCGATGAACATCATGCTGGTAATCCCTCAATACCCATTGCTCTTTGTACTGGCAGCCTTTATTGGCGAAGCAGGTCCACTCACCATTGCCTTGATTATCGCTGGTACCTCTTGGGCGTGGGGCGCACGTGTTGTCCGTTCTCAAACCATGGCTCTGCGCGAGAAAGAGTTTGTGAAAGCCGCTGAAGTATTGGGCGAGTCTTCATTCCGCATCATCTTCGTTGAAATTTTACCAAACCTAATCCCGATTGTCGGTGCAAGCTTCATCGGCTCAGTAATGCTCGCTATCAATACTGAGGCTGTAATCTCGTTCTTGGGCCTGGGCGATGCCAACACCATCAGTTGGGGCATCATGCTCTACAACGTGCAAACCTCATCAGCAATGTTGATTGGCGCATGGTGGGAAGTCTTAGCACCTTGTATCGCCTTAACTCTTTTGGTGACCGGTCTTGCTCTACTTAACTTTGCCGTTGATGAAATTGCTAACCCACAGCTTCGTTCTCACAAAGGCATGAAACGCTGGAAGAAACTGGCAGAGAAAGACAAGAAAGAGCGCGCGCCTGAAATGGCACCACAAAATGCACTATGGAGCGGAGATAAATAATCATGACTGCACCACTAATTTCTATCCGTAACCTATGCGTAGATTACATCACAGATGCGGGCGATGTCCGCGCCTGTAACAACGTTAGCTTTGACATTGCGCCAGGTGAAGTCTTTGGCCTGGCAGGTGAATCTGGCTGTGGTAAATCCACAGTTGCTTTCTCGCTCATGCGTCTTCATAAGCCGCCAGCATTCATCACTGGTGGTGAGGTCATCTTCAACGGTGAAGACATCATTAAGTACAGCGATGAACGTATGCAATCATTCCGCTGGAGCGAGATGTCGATGGTGTTCCAAAGTGCTATGAACGCATTAAATCCGGTGCTTACGATGGAAGAGCAGTTTTGCGATGTCATCATGCGCCACACCAACATGACACGTGAACAAGCGAAAAAGCGCGCCGAAGGATTGTTGGAAATCGTTGATATTCATCCAAGCCGCTTGAATGACTACCCACACCAATTTTCTGGTGGTATGCGCCAGCGCTTAGTCATTGCGATTGCTCTGGCTCTCAATCCAAAGATGATCATCATGGATGAGCCAACGACGGCACTCGATGTTGTGGTTCAGCGTGAAATCTTACAAAAAATCTATGCTCTGAAAGAAGAGTTCGGCTTCTCGATCCTTTTCATCACTCACGACTTGTCACTCATGGTCGAGTTCTCGGATCGAATCGGCATTATGTACTCCGGTGAGTTAATTGAAGTCGCCCCTTCTAAGCAAATTCTGGAAAGTCCTTACCACCCTTACACCAAAGGTTTGGGTAGCTCTTTCCCTCCACTAACTGGTCCTAAAACCAAATTAACTGGTATTCCAGGCAACCCTTTGAATCTATTAGAGATTCCTCAAGGCTGCCGATTCCAAGCTCGCTGCGACCGCGTCCACGAAGCTTGTACACGAGTACCAACTCAGCTGCGTCAAATTGAACCTGGTCGTTTTTCAAATTGCCACTTATACGGCGACACGATTGCTCAAGCTAAGGTTTAACAACAAAAAATAACGCTAGCTAAGAACAAAATTACACTGGAGAGAATTATGAGCAAACAACTCGGCGAACTGCTGATTGAGGGTAAACATGTCGTTAAGGACTTCCCTTTAAATAGTAACTCAATCAAGCAGTCAAAAATGCGCGCGATCAACGACGTGTCATTCAAGATGTACAAGAGCCGCGGTTTGTCAGTAGTAGGTGAATCAGGCTCTGGTAAATCTACTACCGCTAAAATGATAGCTAAAATGTACGCCCCTACAGAGGGTGTGATCGAATACAGAGGTCGTGATATCCAAGATATTACCTCTCGACATGACTTGATGACATACCGTGAAGGCGTACAAATGGTATGGCAGGACCCATTTGGCTCACTAAACCCTACACACAATATCTTTCACCACATTGCTCGCCCGTTGCTGATCCATAAAAAGATTGCACCAGGCAACAAAAAGGAGCTGGAAGAGCGTGTGTATGACCTACTAGAACAAGTTGGTCTGATTCCGCCAAAAGAAACCGCGCAAAAGTTCCCACATCAGCTGTCTGGCGGTCAGCGTCAACGTGTAAACCTAGCTCGTAATATCGCTGTAGGTGCAGAAGTGGTATTGGCAGATGAGCCAACATCAATGCTGGACGTGTCAATTCGTGCTGGTGTTTTGAACTTGATGGAAGAGATGAAGTTCGAGAAACAAATGTCTCTGCTTTACATCACTCACGACATCGCAACGGCGCGTTACATTGCTGAAGATCTCGCGGTTATGTACGTAGGTCACATGGTTGAATGGGGGGATACTGAGGAAATCATTCACGATCCTCAACACCCATATACGCAACTGTTGGTATCTGCTGTGCCTGATCCATCGAAGTCTATTCACGAGAAGCTGAAAGGCAACAAAGGGGAAATCCCACTTTGGACACCGGATTCAGTCGGCTGTCCATTTGCAGGACGCTGCGTACACGCAACCGATAAATGTCGCGAACGACTACCGGGCGTCACTCAGCTTTCTGAGAACCACTTTGTTCGCTGTTACTTATTTGAAGATTAATTATAACGAGGGTCAGGTTCAGCCTGACCCATTCCTGTTTTATCGTTTCCCGGAGACATTGAATGCTGCTACTGACTAACCACATTGGTTATGAACATCTGGGCCCAAAGAAAGCCATTGTCCAGACCGAACAACCACACTTGTCTTCTTACACTGCCCAATTGATTTGTGCCACTAGCGAGCAAACCGTGGCAACTTTTGCGGTTGAAGAACAGGGTAAAGTGGCGAACTGGCATCAGGGCTATTTCTACCTCATCGACTTTTCACCTTTCACAGATTCAGGCGACTATTTCCTGCAAGTGGAAGATACGCGCTCTTCCTCTTTCACCATTGGCGAACATATTCTGTTGGATCAAACTTTGTCGGATGTGATCCACTACTTCAAATCACAACGTTGTGGTGGAATTTTCGATCAACAAGATCGACAAGTTCCAGTGCTCAACGCCAACCAAACGGTTGATGTACACGGAGGCTGGTACGACGCATCTGGAGACGTTAGCAAATATTTAAGTCATCTTTCATACGCTAATTATTTGAACCCTCAACAAACCCCAATGGTGGTTTGGAACATCCTAAAAGGGCTTTCATTACTTGAAGGAAGCGAAGACATTGCAGCCTTCACACGTACACGCCTTATTGAAGAAGCCCTGTTCGGTGCAGACTTCCTTGTTCGTATGCAAAACGAAAAAGGCTTCTTCTACATGACGGTCTTTGATAAGTGGAGCAAAGATACTGCGCAACGAGAAATCTGTGCCTACGAAACGCAACTTGGTCACAAATTTGATGACTACCAAGCAGGCTTTCGACAAGGTGGCGGTGTCGCCATCGCAGCGCTGGCCGCGGCGTCGCGTTTAGGTGTTCACGGCGAATACGATCAACAGAAATACCGCAACGCTGCTGAAAATGGTTACTGGCACTTAAAAGAGCACAATACGCAGTACCTCAATGATGGTGAAGAAAACATTATCGACGAATACTGTGCGCTACTAGCTAGTGTAGAACTGTTTAAAGCCACCAAAGAAACTCGCTACTTGGAAGAGAGCCGTTGGTGGACACAACGCTTAGTTGCCCGCCAAATGAGCGACGAGCAGATTCAACACTTTTGGTCAGCAAACCAAGACGGCAGTCGTCCATACTTTCACGCTGCCGAAGCAGGTCTACCCGTTATTGCCCTATGCGAATACCTAGCAATTGAAGACGACTCCGTACAGACAGAATCGGTAAAACGCATCGTTAACCGAGCGTGTGAATTTGAGATCAAAATATCGAATAAAGTGACCAACCCATTCGGTTACCCTCGCCAGTATGTTAAAGGCGTAAATGAGTCAAAACGCGATGCATTTTTTGTCGCACACAACAATGAATCCGGCTATTGGTGGCAAGGCGAGAATGCTCGATTGGGCTCACTCGCGACCATGGCGTATCTTGCTCAACCGCATATAGCGTCGCAAGAAATACAGCAACAACTTTCCGTGTTTGCTCAAGATGCATTGAACTGGATTGTAGGCTTAAACCCATACGACATGTGCATGCTTGATGGCCACGGTCGTAACAACCCTGATTACCTTCCTCAATATGGTTTCTTCAACGCTAAAGGCGGTGTGTGTAACGGAATCACTGGCGGCTTTGAAGACGAGGAAGACATCGCATTTAACCCACCAGCACAAAAAGACGACATGTTACAAAACTGGCGCTGGGGCGAACAATGGATCCCGCATGGCGCTTGGTACTTACTCGCGATAATGAGTCAAGCTCAGCATATTTCTCAGTTGGCAACCTCTAAAAATATTAAGGAACAATAATCATGGGGATGTATTTTGTTGGTATCGATGGTGGCGGCACGTCATGTCGAGCCAGGATTAAAGATTCACAAGGTAATTTTCTTGGCGAGGCCAAAAGCGGCAGCGCCAACATAATGCTAGGCGCTGAAATTGCAATGGCTTCGATTCTTGAATCCATCACTTCAGCTGCCGAGCAAGGCGGCCTGACACAACAAGATTTCGCATCGATGCACGTCGGCTTAGCCCTTGCAGGTGCTGAGCACAAAGCATCTTGGCAAGCCTTCATGTCTCTTCCTCATCCGTTTGCCAGTATGACTCTTAATACTGATGCTTACGGCGCGTGCGTTGGTGCACACAATGGCGAAGATGGCGCAATCATGATCGCAGGAACAGGCTCTTGTGGCATCTATCTTAAAGGATTGGAGCAGCACGTTGTCGGTGGTCGCGAATTCCCGATTTCGGATCAAGGTGGCGGCGCAGTGATGGGGCTTCGCCTAGTTCAACAAGTTTTGTTAGCAGAAGATGGCATCAGAGAGAAAACGCCTCTAGCACAACACGTCATGGCGCATTTCGAAAATGACGTTGATAACGTGGTGGCTTGGTCTAAACAAGCGCTTCCTCGTGATTATGGCCAGTTTTCTCCTGCAATTTTCCAACATGCAGAACAAGGTGATGCACTGGCAATTGAGATGCTGAAGCAAACTGCAGCTGATATAGAAATGTTTCTCGTGGCATTAAACAAGCGCGGCGCAACGCGTATTTGTTTAATGGGCAGCATTGCTGAACGTATTTTACGTTGGCTTTCGCCACCCGTTCAGCAATGGGTTGTTGAACCACAGTTTGACGCGATTGAAGGCGCAATTATGTTTGCAGGGAAGCCTGAACATAACCTTTACTCGCTCAATGCGGCGTAGGAGTAGATATGGAATATCGTGTTGATCTCGTCGTCCTATCAGAGCAAAAGCAAAACTGCCGTTTTGGACTGACTTTCCATAACTTGAGCGATCAAGATCTCCACAATTGGAGCCTGATTTTTGCTTTTGATCGCTACATTCTGCCGGATAGTATTTCGAATGGTCAGCTCAAGCAAATTGGCAGCTACTGCACCCTCAAACCAGAAGGGTTGGTGCTGGCAGCTAACCATCATTTTTACTGCGAGTTCAGTATTGGTTCGAACCCATTCCGTTACTATTCTGATGGATTCAATGAAGCCTTGGTCAACTTTGAAGTCAACGGCAACCTTCAGCGAGCTCAAGTCGATGTCACGCCGATCGTATTGGCTTCACCGTACCGTGAACGTAGTGAGATCCCTTCCAGCTTGACGCATGCACAGCCTTTATTGCCAAAACCAAACCATATAGAAGTCAGCGATCACTGCTTTAGCTTTAATCATCACGCTGGCGTTGCGGTTTATTCAAACCTAGCCAATGCAGCTAAAGAGTGGTTACTTGAAGAGCTTAAGCGCATTCATCAATTTGAGTTCGCGTCAGACAATGGCAGTCAGATCATCTTCAAAGGCAACCCAACCTTGGATGAAGGCGCTTACAAGCTGAAGGTAGCAGAAGAGTCGATCAAAATTGAAGCTGGCTCTACGTCTGGTTTTACCCATGCTTGTGCAACGTTATTGCAACTGATCAAAGTTGGCGATCAACCAGCCTCAATGGAAGTGGTTTGCTGTTCAATCAAAGACCGACCACGTTTTCGCTACCGCGGAATGATGCTAGATTGTGCTCGTCATTTTCACTCCGTTGAGCAAGTCAAACGTTTGATCAACCAGTTGGCTCACTACAAGTTCAATACATTCCATTGGCATCTTACCGATGATGAAGGTTGGCGAATTGAGATCAAATCATTGCCTCAACTAACCGATATTGGCGCATGGCGTGGGTTGGATGAAACCAATGAGCCACAGTACACGCACCTTGCTGAGCGTTACGGCGGTTTTTACACTCAAGAAGACATCAAAGACGTGGTTGCCTTTGCTTCGAAACGAGGCATCACTGTAATCCCTGAAATCGATGTACCAGGCCACTGCCGAGCTGCCATCAAGTCGTTACCACACCTATTGGTAGAAGCAGAAGACACCACCGAATACCGCAGCATTCAGCATTACAACGACAACGTCATTAACCCAGCTCTGCCGGGGAGCTATGAGTTTATCGATAAAGTGTTGGAAGACGTCTCCGCGTTGTTCCCTGCCCCTTATGTTCATATCGGTGCGGATGAAGTACCTAACGGCGTATGGTCAAAAAGCCCTGCGTGCCAAGCACTAATGGAACAACTGGGTTACAGCGACTACAAAGAGTTACAAGGGCACTTCTTGCGTCATGCAGAAGACAAACTGCGCAAACTTGGCAAGCGCATGCTGGGTTGGGAAGAAGCACAGCATGGCGACAAAGTCAGCAAAGACACAGTGATCTATTCGTGGTTAAGCGAAGAAGCGGCGTTGAACTGCGCGCGCCAAGGTTTCGATGTGGTGCTACAACCGGCACAAACCACCTACCTAGATATGACCCAAGATTACGCACCAGAGGAACCGGGCGTTGATTGGGCTAACCCGTTGCCGCTAGAAAAAGCTTACAACTATGAACCACTCGCTGAAGTGCCAGCTGACGATCCAATACGTAAACGCATTTGGGGCATTCAAACAGCATTGTGGTGCGAAATCATCAACAACCAGTCTCGTATGGACTACATGGTCTTCCCACGCTTAACCGCAATGGCAGAAGCATGTTGGACAGACAAACAACACCGAGACTGGACCGACTATTTATCACGCTTGAAAGGCCATCTACCTCTGCTTGATTTGCAGGGAGTGAATTACCGTAAACCGTGGAAGTAATACAAAACTGATGTCGAAACATCACGCTTGAAGAGTTTTTAAATTTTGGCTGCAGATGCAGCTTAGTAAAAAGGAAAGACACAAATGAAATACGGCTATTTCGATAACGAGAATCGTGAATACGTCATTACTCGCCCTGATGTACCTGCTCCTTGGACCAACTACCTAGGTACAGAAAAATTCTGTACCGTTATCTCGCACAACGCGGGTGGCTACTCGTTCTACAACTCTCCAGAATACAACCGTGTTACTAAATTCCGTCCAAACGCGACATTCGATCGCCCAGGACACTACGTTTACCTACGTGATGATGAGACGGGTGATTACTGGTCAATCTCTTGGCAACCAGTCGCCAAAAGCCTAGACGAAGCGAACTACGAAGTTCGTCATGGTTTGTCGTACTCTAAATTCAAGTGTAAATACAGCGGCATTAGCGCAACCAAAACGCTCTTTGTACCAAAAGGCGAAGACGCTGAAATCTGGGATGTAGTGATTAAAAACACCTCAGATAAGCCACGTACGATCAGTGCATTCTCATTTGTTGAGTTCTCATTCAGCCACATTCAATCTGATAACCAAAACCACCAGATGTCTCTCTACTCTGCTGGTACGTCATACAACGAAGGTGTGATTGAATACGACCTGTACTACAACACTAACGATTTCGAAGGCTTCTACTACCTAGCATCAACGTTTGATCCAGATTCATACGACGGTCAACGTGATAGCTTCCTAGGTCTATACCGCGACGAAGCAAGCCCACTAGCAGTAGAACAAGGTAAGTGTTTTAACACCGCACAAACGTGTTACAACCACTGTGGCTCTCTGCACAAGCAATTTACTATCCAACCAGGAGAAGAAGTTCGCTTTGCTTACATTTTAGGTATCGGTAAAGGCAACGGTGAGCGTCTACGTGCTAAGTACCAAGACCTTGCAGAAGTCGATAATGCATTTGCGGGTATCAAAGCACACTGGGATGAGCGTTGTGGCAAGTTCCAAGTGAAATCACCAAACGAAGGTCTAGACACCATGATCAACGCTTGGACGTTATACCAAGCGGAAACTTGTGTGGTGTGGTCTCGTTTTGCTTCATTCATTGAGGTCGGCGGGCGTACTGGTCTTGGTTACCGCGATACGGCGCAAGATGCAATCTCAGTTCCTCACGCGAACCCGAAAATGACTCGTAAGCGCATCGTTGATCTACTTCGTGGTCAAGTAAAAGCGGGTTACGGCCTACACCTATTCGATCCTGATTGGTTCGATCCTGAAAAAGCAGATGTTAAACCATCTAAGTCTCCAACAGTTGTTCCTACTCCGTCCGATGAAGATAAGATCCACGGTATTGAAGACACTTGCTCTGATGATCACCTATGGCTAGTACCAACCATCTGTAAATACGTGATGGAAACCGGTGAGCACAGTTTCTTCGACGAAGTGATTCCTTACGCGGATGGTGGTGATGCAACCGTGTATGACCACATGAAAGCTGCGCTAGACTTCTCTGCTGAATACGTGGGTCAAACGGGCATCTGTAAAGGTCTACGTGCCGACTGGAACGACTGTCTAAACCTAGGTGGCGGCGAGTCTTCAATGGTGTCTTTCCTGCACTTCTGGGCGCTACAAGAGTTCATCGACCTTGCAAAATACCTAGGCAAAGACGCTGACGTTGAGAAGTACACCGAGATGGCGGCAAACGTGCGTGAAGCGTGTGAAACACACCTTTGGGACGAAGAAGGCGGCTGGTATATCCGTGGTCTAACGAAAAATGGCGACAAGATCGGTACTGCGCAGCAAAAAGAAGGTCGTGTACACCTTGAGTCAAACACGCTAGCGGTTCTGTCTGGCGCGGTTTCTCAAGAGCGCGGTGAAAAGGCAATGGACGCGGTCGACGAGAACCTCTTCTCAGAGTACGGCCTTCACCTAAACTCACCATCTTTTGCAACACCGAATGATGATATCGGCTTCGTAACTCGCGTTTACCAAGGCGTAAAAGAGAACGGTGCAATCTTCTCGCATCCAAACCCATGGGCTTGGGTAGCTGAAGCGAAACTGGGTCGTGGTGACCGTGCAATGAAATTCTACGATGCACTAAACCCATACAACCAGAACGACATCATCGAAAAACGTATTGCAGAACCATACTCATACGTTCAGTTCATTATGGGTCGTGACCACCAAGACCACGGTCGTGCAAACCACCCATGGTTAACAGGTACATCTGGCTGGGCTTACTTCGCTGTTACCAACTTTATCCTTGGTGTGCGTACCGGCTTCGATGGTCTGACTATCGATCCATGTATCCCAACGGACTGGCCGGGCTTCGAAGTGACTCGCCAATGGCTAGGTGCAACTTACAACATCAAAGTCGTTAACCCAGACTCAGTAAGCAAAGGCGTGAAGTCGATTACTGTGAACGGTAAAGCAGTAAATGGTGCCTCTGTACCAGTTCAAGCGGAAGGTTCAGTAAACGAAGTGATCGTAACACTAGGTTAATCGCTTAAAAATGCCCCAATGCACTTTTGCTCTTTAGCTTGTGCATTGGGCTCGCTAGCAAAATTTTAAGGCGCGGTGTATTGCCGCCCTTATTGAGGTTCGAATCATGATCAAATTTGGTACAGGCGGTTGGCGCGCATTCATCGGTGAAGAATTCACTAAAGATAATGTTCGTTTGGTTGCTCAAGCAGTTGCAAACATTACGAATAACGAATCTGTTGCTGATCGCGGCTTTGTCATTGGCTATGACCGACGTTTTCTGTCTGACAAAGCTGGCCGTTGGTTTGCCGAAGTTTTAGCAGCAAACGGCATCGTCGTTAGCTTTATCGATAAGTTTGTTCCAACGCCTATCGTAATGTTTAAAGCGAAGGAAATGGGCTGCGCTTACTCTGCATGTATTACGGCATCGCACAACCCGGCCGATTACAACGGCATTAAAGTCTTCATTGAAGGCGGTCGTGATGCAGATGAAATCATCACCCAGAAAATCGAATCACAAATCAATACGCTCACTGCACAAGATGTAAAAAGTGTCGATTTTGAACAAGCGGTTGAAGATAAGCTGATTCAAATTATCAACCCGATGAACGAATTCGTAGATTCGATAATTAACTTTATTGATATCGAGTCGATCAAAAAAGCCAACCTACGCGTTTTGATTGACCCGATGTTCGGTGTCGCAAAAAATGCACTGCAAACCGTATTAATCAACGGCCGCTGTGACGTTGATGTGATTAACGATGGAAAAAACCCAGACTTCGGTGGGTTAATGCCTTCGCCAAGTGCTGCAACACTCTACCGTTTGATGCACCTAGTAAAAGAGCAAGGTTACGATATTGGCATCGGTACCGATGGCGATGCGGACCGTCTTGGTATTATTGACGAAAAAGGTAACTTCATTCATCCGAATGAAGTCCTGATTCTACTTTATTATTACTTATTGGAGTACAAAGGTTGGACAGGTTCCGTGGTACGTAACATCGCGACGACTCATCTTCTCGATAAAATTGCTGAAGACCACGGTGAAAAATGCTTTGAGGTACCAGTAGGCTTTAAGCACATCAGTTCTCAAATGGAAGCGGATGACTCACTGATTGGTGGGGAAAGCTCTGGCGGCCTAACCATTCGTGGCCACATCAAAGGTAAAGATGGCGTCTTCGCGTCTAGCTTGTTAGTTGAAATGATTTCAGTAACCGGCAAGAAGCTGTCTGAGTTGCTAGATGAAATCTACGGTAAGTACGGCTATGCCTACATGGCAGAAGGCGATTGCAAGTTTAAACCGGCGCAAAAAGACGCACTGTTCAACAAAATTTATGTTGAAAAGCAGTTGCCTGAGTTTGAGTTTGAAATCGAAAAAGTCAGCTATGAAGATGGTGCGAAAGTGTACTTCAAGAATGGTGGTTGGATCATCGCGCGCTTCTCTGGTACTGAGCCGTTACTACGTATTTTTGCAGAAATGCAAGATAAGGACACTGCGGAACGTGTTCTTCAACAGTTTAAAGACTTCTTATCTTTATAACTGACCTTGTGCCCGCTTCGGAGCACTTCGGCTACGCTTGTCATGTAATTCAAGCTGTCGCTAAGGGGAAGAATACTTGCCCGGCATCACTGCCGGGCTTTTTTATTGTGTAGGAAGGCATAAGAGAATAGTAATTATGCGAATGCCAGCACGCCCTGCGTTTCAATTTTCACTGCAACAGACTCACCAATATTTAATGCCTGCGATGCTGTAGCCAACAAACGGTCGCCATTCGCATCAATCACGTAACGGCAATGGTCACCCATAAAGTGCTGCTCCAGCACCGTTACTGAGCTCTCTTCATCGGATTGAATTTGCACATGTTGCGGCCTTAGCAACAAAGAGCATTCAGACTGCACTGGGATCTCTTGTTGGGCTGTGGCTTCAACCACACCCAAGTGGGTTTCATATTCTGAATCCGAAACTCGTTTAGCGGCAAGATAGCTACCACCACCTAAGAAATCCGCAACAAACTTACTTGAAGGCTGGTAGTAAAGCTCAGATGCCGTACCATACTGCTCGATAACACCATTGTTCATCACTGCCATTTTATCCGCGAAGGCAAAAGCCTCTTCACGGCTATGTGTAACAAAAATAGCAGTCACGCCTTGCGCCTTAAAAATCTTACGTATCTCACTTATCAACTCATGGCGAACTTGCGTATCAATATTAGAGAACGGCTCATCTAGCAACAATAAGTCTGGGCTATAAGCTAATGAGCGAGCAATCGCAACACGCTGCTGCTGTCCACCAGACAACTGATGTGGATAACGATCGCCATAGCCTTGCAAATGCACGAGCTCGAGCATCTCTTGAACTTTGCCATTTTTCTCTTTTGTCGAGTAATGCTTTAAGCCAAAGGCAATATTTTGCTCCACCGTCAGGTGAGGAAAAAGCGCATAATCTTGGAAAATCATCCCTATATTACGCTGTTCTGGTGGCAACCAGTTCTCCCCATCATCAATCGTGACGCAATTTAAGCTCATTTCACCTGACGTTAATGGCAATAGCCCTGCAACGGCTTTTAATAGTGTTGTTTTTCCGCAACCACTTGCACCTAGTAAACAAACAATTTGCCCTTGTTCCACCTCAAGAGATAATGATTCGAGTACGGTTTGATCATCATATTGGCAAGTTAGGTTTTTAATTGATAATGCGCAGCTCATCAGTGATTTTGCTCCAGTGAACGGTTAACAACAACAAGCGGGATCAACCCAACAAGAACCAACAGAACCGCAGGCAAAGCGGCCAATTCTAAATGCTCATCCGAGGCGAAGTTATAAACGTATGTGGCTAGTGTTTCAAAGTTAAATGGACGAAGTAATAGAGCCGCATTGAGCTCTTTCATCGACTCGATAAACACTAACAGAGCCGCAATCAGTGCACCACGTTTAACCAGCGGAAAGTGCACACGCCACAGCATGGCATTAGGCTTACAACCCATGGTGCGAGACGCCATATCTAACGAAGGCGAAATTTTATTTAAATTACTTTCGATACTACCAATCGCCACCGCTGAAAAGCGCACAACCATGGCAAAAACCAGGGCGAACATGGAGCCAGAAAAAATAAGTCCCGGTCTTCCCCATTCCATGGCTTTAGCAAGGTCGTTGACGCGGTGATCCATAAACAGTACTGCGACCATCACACCAATCGCTAATACGGTGCCTGGCACTGCATACCCCATCGAAGAAAGACGCATAAATGCCAAGCTTTCGCGCTTGCCATTGACGCGATGGGTAAAGTTAACGATCAGTGCGACAGCAACACCAATAATGGCGGCAATAACCGACACGACCAAACTATTCCATGCGTATTCGCGAAACTCGGGGGTCCAACTCTGCGCAAAATAAGTGATCGCATAATCAATCAGCTGTAGTAGCGGCAAAATAAAAGCGACTGAAACCAAGCCCCAACACCAAACCAGTGCGGTCCACTTTTTCCAGCCCGTCAACTCGTAACGAAAATCTTCGTGACTGTTAAATTGGCTTTGAAAAAGCTTTTGTTTACGGCGGCTGTATCGTTCGGCACTAAGAAGCAGTACTACAATGACGAGCATCATGGCAGAAATCTTGGCTGCCGCATTAAGATTAGAGTACCCCAACCAAGTATCGTAGACCGCTGTGGTTAACGTATTCACCGCGAAGTAACTTACCGTACCAAAGTCACCGATGGTCTCCATTGCGACCAATGATAAACCTACTGCGATAGAGGGTCTTACTAACGGCATCGAGATGCGCCAAAAGCTTTCCCATGGAGAGCACTTGAGCAAACGCGCGCTTTGCAATAAAGATACATTTTGCTCCATAAACGCAGCCCGGCACAATAAATACACGTAAGGATACAACACCAAAGCCAACACAAAGGTCGCACCAGGCAACGTACGAATGTCAGGGAACCAATACTCGCCAGGTCCCCATCCGGTTACATCACGCAAAAAGATCTGAATCGGGCCTGCAAAATCAAACCAATCAGTAAAAATATAACCAATGATATAACCTGGCATTGCAAGAGGTAGCACCAATGCCCACTGCAACCATTTTTCGGTCGGCAGTTTACACATGGCCATTATCCAAGCGCTTGGAATACCAAGAATTAAGGACAGCACCATTACGCCAACAGTTAGCGCAACCGTGTTAAAAATATAAGTCGGCATGACCGTTGCCATTAAATGAGCAAACAAATCATCCGTTTCACCAATTGCGGTGTAGAAGATCGCTAAGATCGGCAAAACCAGTAGCAGAGTTATTACCCCACTACTGGTTTTCCATAAAGAGTGTTTATCTTTCATCGCCTAATTACTGCAAGGCTGTATGAAATACAAATGCTGTTGCAAATACATCTCATATCCTTTAATCAAATGGGGGTACTGTTATACCCCCACAAGGAATTAAAGGTCAAATTTCACTTCATCTAATAGCTTAATTGCCGCTTCGTGGTTGGCTGCAATATCGTCTAGAGAAAGCTTGTCTGCTTTAAAGTCACCCCAAGATTCCACAAGCTCAGAACGCTTCACGCCTTCTTTAACTGGGTACTCGTAGTTAACTTCTGCGTACATTTGCTGCGCTTTGTCACCCGTTAGGAATTCCATTAGCTTCACAGCATTGTCTTTGTTTGGAGAGTACTTAGCCATCGCCATACCAGAGATATTCACGTGAGTGCCTGTAGTCTCTTGGTTAGGGAAGTTGATGTAAACTGCATCAGCCCAAGCTTTTTGCTCTTTGTCGTTAACCATTTTACCTAGGTAGTAGCTGTTACCTAGAGAAACATCACATAGGCCTTCTTTGATCGCTTTAACTTGTGCACGATCGTTGCCTTGTGGTTTGCGAGCAAGGTTTGCTTTCACGCCTTCTAACCACTCTTTGGTTTCTGCTTCGCCATTGTGAGCAATCATTGCTGAAACTAGAGAAACGTTGTACGGGTGCTTACCGCTACGAGTACAAATTTTACCTTTGAACTCTGGCTTAGCTAAGTCTGCGTAGTTGAAATCTGCGCCTAGTTTACCTACGCGATCACGTGATGAATAAACGCTACGAGAACGTAGAGTTAGAGCAAACCACTCATTCTCTTTATCTTGGTATTGAGCAGGTACGTTTTCTTCAATGATTTTGCTATCGACTTTCTGAACTAAACCTTTGTTTGTCAGTTCAGCTAGACGGCTGATGTCTGTCGTAAGAATAACGTCAGCAGGGCTGTACTCGCCTTCTTGAGCTAGCTTTTCTGCTAAGCCTTTTTTAGCAAATTTTACGTTTACTTTGATGCCAGTTTCTTTAGTGAACTCGTTGAACATAGGCTCAACTAGGAAAGGTTGACGGTAAGAGTAGACGTTCACTTCTTCAGCAGCCATTGCTGTTGGAGCTAAGGTTGCGCAAGTTAATGCTGAAAGAGTTAGCAGTTTTTTCATTGTTTAATCCTTTACCATGCTAATGATAACGTTTATCAGTTGCGTTATTATATGTATGTTCAATAAGAAGACAATGACAAATATTAAAAAACCTGCTCATCGGAGCAGGTTTTTATATGTTGAGAGTGTAACTATTTATTACAGGCTATTGGTTACTTCACAGTGACAAATTCTGGGTACGCACCGACGCCACAATCATGCATGTCCATACCTTCCATTTCTTCATCTTCCGTGACGCGAATTCCAACGGTTGCTTTCAAGATAGCCCACACAACTAGGCTGGCACCAAATACCCAAGCAAAGATAACGACAGCACCTAAAAGCTGTGCACCGAATGTAGCATCGCCGTTACTTAGTGGCACAACCATCAAACCAAAGAAGCCACAAACACCGTGCACTGAAATCGCACCGACTGGGTCATCAATTTTCAGTTTATCTAGGCCAATGATGCTGAATACGACTAGCGCGCCAGATACTGCACCGATAGCAACCGCATATAATGGCGATGGTGATAGAGGATCTGCAGTGATGGCAACCAAGCCAGCTAGCGCACCATTGAGAATCATCGTTAAATCCGCTTTGCCCCAAGTTGTTTTACATACAAATAGCGCCGCAATAGCACCTGCAGCAGCTGCTGCGTTGGTGTTTAGGAAGATCTGACCTACCGCTGTTGCGTTCTCAAAGTCTGAAACCATCAACTGAGAACCACCGTTAAACCCAAACCAACCAAACCAAAGGATGAAAGTACCTAGTGTTGCCAAAGGCATGTTTGAACCTGGAATCGGGTAGATTTCACCGTTTTTGCCATATTTACCTTTACGAGCACCAAGAAGCAATACACCAGCGAGAGCTGCAGAAGCACCAGCCATATGTACGATACCTGAACCTGCAAAGTCGCTAAATCCAGCTTCTGCTAGGAAACCACCGCCCCATGTCCAATAACCTTCCATTGGGTAGATAAATGCGGTCAAAATCGCAGAGAAAACCAAGAAAGACCAAAGCTTCATACGTTCAGCCACCGCACCAGAAACGACAGACATTGCGGTTGCAACGAAGACGACTTGGAAGAAGAAATCAGACTCTAGAGAGTGATCAGCCCCTTCACCTTGAGTACCAATCAGCGCACCAAATGAAGGTAACCAGCCTCCTTCCCCGTTGTCGACATACATGATGTTGTAACCAACGATCAGAAACATCGTACATGCAATTGCGTACAAACAGATGTTCTTCGTAAGAATTTCTGTTGTGTTCTTAGAGCGCACAAGACCAGCCTCTAGCATCGCAAAACCAGCTGCCATCCACATTACCAACGCACCGGAAATGAGGAAGAAAAAGGTGTCAAGTGCGTAACGTAACTCGGTTACTGTTGTTGTTAATTCCATAATAAGTTTCTCCAATCCCTTGAATTCTTAAAGTGCTTCTGCGTCCATTTCGCCCGTTCGGATACGCACCGCTTGGTTCAGGTCGTAGACAAAAATTTTACCGTCACCAATCTTTCCTGTTTGCGCAGCTTTTGTAATCGCTTCAACCACTCGCTCAACATTATCCGCGTGAGTAGCGATTTCAATTTTCACTTTTGGTAGGAAATCGACCTGATACTCAGCGCCGCGATACAGTTCCGTGTGGCCTTTTTGACGACCAAACCCTTTAACTTCTGATACCGTCATCCCTTCGATACCGACGTTAGCCAATGCTTCTCGCACATCGTCTAATTTAAACGGCTTAATAATGGCATTGATTATTTTCATTCAATTCTCTCCGAAGCTTTCATCCTGAAACACTTCTAATAATCCAATCTACGTGCCAAGTTTTTAAGTCATTGAATAATAAAAACTAACGTCAATTTACATATCTATAAACAAAAAGGGCGCACCATATCGGTGCGCCCTTTTCACAAATTTAAAGCAACAGAAGGAAAGTTACCCAAAACTGTGCACTAAATGTTCAAAAAGTCTTTCCATCGCTCGATAAGAATCATGAAGTCCTCTATTCCACAGCTTGCTGTACTTTCTGCATTGTAGAAATCGAATTCACTTTCCATCTCAACATCATGGTCATGGGCCAATGCGTTTTCTTGCACTAGGACTTCATCGCCCTGAATCATCAAGCTAATTTCTGTACCTGTTAGGTTATGCTCTTGAGAAGGCGCTGAAAATGACTGCTCAATTAACTTTTCAACCTGAGCAATCTTCATAGGATCTTTGCCAATTTCTTCTTGCAGCCAGCGCCCAACAATCTCATGCCCCATGCTGCATTTTACGTAGTACTCGCCCATTAACGTGTTACGGATGAATTCAAATTCCATCGAGATTGCCTTTTCGTATCAATTTGGTGCGGAGTATAGCGAATTGCACCCATAAAAAAAGCACCTCGTTTGAGGTGCTTTTTAATTGTGCAGTTAAGCTTATGCAGGCTCTTGGAAGATCACTTCATCCGCTTTCTTGGTGTACTGATCCATTTTATGGAAGTTCAAGTAGCGGTAAGTATCTGTAGCGGTTGCATCAATTTGCTTCGCATACTCCAAGTACTCTTCTTTGGTTGGAATCTTACCAAGGATTGCACCTACGGCAGCTAGTTCCGCAGACGACAGGTAAACATTCGCACCAGTACCTAGACGGTTCGGGAAGTTACGCGTTGAGGTCGACATCACTGTTGATTTGTCTGCAACACGCGCTTGGTTACCCATACACAGTGAACATCCTGGTGTTTCGATTCGAACCCCAGCACGGCCAAAGATACCGTAATAACCCTCTTCCGTTAGCTGATCCTTGTCCATCTTCGTTGGCGGAGCGATCCATAGACGAGTTGCAAGCTGTCCGTTGAACTTATCTAGCAGCTTACCAGCAGCACGGAAGTGACCGATGTTCGTCATACAAGAACCGATGAACACTTCATCAATCGCTGTGCCTTGTACTTCAGACAACAAGCGAGCGTCATCCGGATCATTTGGTGCACATAGTACTGGCTCATTGATTTCAGCCATATCGATTTCAATAACATGTGCGTATTCAGCGTCTTTATCCGCTTGCATCAGCTCAGGATTTGCTAGCCACTCTTCCATCGCTGTAATACGACGTTCGATAGTACGGCGGTCACCGTAACCTTCAGAGATCATCCACTTCAGCATCACGATGTTAGAGTTTAGGTACTCTTCGATCGACTCTTGCGACAGTTTCACAGTACAACCTGCCGCCGAACGCTCAGCAGAAGCATCAGACAGCTCAAATGCTTGCTCAACAGTTAGCGTTTCTAGGCCTTCAATCTCAAGGATACGGCCAGAGAATTCGTTGATCTTGCCCGCTTTCTCTACCGTTAGTAGACCTTGCTGAATCGCGTAGTAAGGGATGGCATGAACAAGGTCACGCAGTGTGATACCCGGTTGCATTTCACCTTTAAAGCGAACCAAGATTGACTCAGGCATATCTAGTGGCATAACGCCTGTCGCAGCAGCAAAGGCAACCAAACCCGAACCTGCTGGGAATGAAATACCTAGAGGGAAACGAGTATGCGAGTCACCACCAGTACCGACAGTATCCGGCAGTAGCATACGGTTTAGCCATGAGTGGATAATACCGTCACCCGGGCGAAGAGATACGCCACCGCGGTTCATGATAAAGTCCGGAAGTGTGTGGTGCGTGTTTACGTCTACTGGTTTTGGATACGCAGAGGTGTGACAGAAAGACTGCATGACAAGGTCAGCAGAGAAGCCGAGACACGCCAAGTCTTTAAGTTCATCACGAGTCATAGGGCCAGTAGTATCTTGCGAACCTACTGTCGTCATCTTCGGCTCACAGTAGGTACCAGGGCGAATGCCTTCTACGCCACACGCTTTACCAACCATTTTCTGTGCAAGCGTGTAACCCTTGCCAGAATCTGCGATTTCACCAGGTTTACGGAATACATCCGAAGGCTCAAGACCTAGCGATTGACGCGCTTTGTCTGTCAAACCACGACCGATGATCAATGGGATACGACCGCCAGCACGAACTTCATCAATCAGTACTTCCGTTTTCAGCGAGAACTCAGCTAAAACTTCACCTGTTTCGTGATTACAAACTTTACCTTCATATGGGTAAACATCGATAACATCGCCCATGTTGAGCTTAGTCACGTCGACTTCGATTGGTAGTGCGCCCGCATCTTCCATTGTGTTGAAGAAGATAGGTGCAATTTTACCACCAAGCACATAACCACCAGCACGTTTGTTTGGAACGTAAGGGATATCATCTCCCATGAACCAAAGTACTGAGTTGGTTGCAGATTTACGTGAAGAACCAGTACCAACAACATCACCAACGTAAACCAATTGGTGACCTTTGTCTTTCAATTCTTCAATTTGCTTGATCGGACCAATATTGCCCGGTTGATCAGGATTGATGCCTTCACGCTCGTTCTTCAGCATCGCAAGTGCGTGCACTGGGATATCAGGACGAGACCAAGCATCAGGTGCAGGTGAAAGGTCATCCGTGTTCGTTTCACCTGTTACTTTAAATACAGTTAGAGTGACTTTTTCTTCAAGCTTAGGCTTAGAAAGGAACCACTCAGCATCAGCCCATGACTGAAGTACTTTCTGTGCATGCGCATTGCCTGCTTTTGCTTTCTCTTCTACATCATAGAAAGCATCAAACATCAGAAGTGTATGAGACAGTGCTTCTACAGCAATCTCTGCCAGTGCTTCGTCATCAAGTAGCTCAACTAGCGGCTCGATGTTGTAACCACCTTGCATAGTGCCTAGCAGTTCAGCCGCTTTTTCACGACTCACTAATGGTGATTTAACTTCACCTTTTGCTACTGCTGTTAGGAAACCCGCTTTTACATAAGCAGCTTCATCAACACCTGGAGGGATACGGTTTTCAAGTAGGTCAAGAATGAACTCTTCTTCACCTTGCGGGGGATTTTTCAGAAGTTCTACAAGTCCAGCAACTTGTTCTGCGTCTAGCGGTTTAGGAACAACTCCTTCAGCAGCACGCTCTTCGACGTGTTTACGGTAGGCTTCAAGCACGACTTTTTCCTCTCATTGCGGTTCCTCCTCTATTATTACTATTGTTAAAGTAAAGGAGTGAACATCCTTGGAAACTTGGCTCTCCATTGCCCTTGTTTTCATTCAATTATGATTGAGAAACAGCGCCGTAGAGGCCAAACTGTGGGCAAAATAATAGCAAATTTAACCTTAAATTAAAATCTTATCATTTTGACCAACATAGCAACTTACGACTAAAGTTCTGCTAATTTTGACCAAATATGCCAAGTTTTTGCTTTCTCATACCCGATTAATTAAACGATGTTCCTACGATCAAATACACAGCATCCAAACCTTGCTCGGTACGACCGTATGCCAACATTATTGGTCCTATTGGTGAGTCAACACCGAAGAAGATGGAGCCTGCATTGTAAAGCGGCGCTTCGTTTAGTTTCAGATCATTATCAGACCAAACACCGCCATATTCGACCGATGCGCCCAGGTAGACTGGAGCTTCAAACAATCCGAAATCATTATCAAACCACTTATATCGGTACACCAAGCTACTAAAAAACAGGTTCTGTCCAATCAAGCTATTTCTTGGGATACCAGATAGGTTTAAAAAGCCGCCTAACTCTCTCGGATCAAGCGGAACCGATGAGTTTTTACTTTCTACAAAGCTATATTCTGCATGTCCGACTAAAGTATGACGCTGATGACTCACTGCACCTTTAAATCGTGCAGAGATTTCATACACGGTATCTTCAATAATTTTGTCAGTCTCTAAAAGGCTAACGCCTTGAGGACTTTGATCATGAGACACTAAATATTCGAGATCGACTAAAAGTCCACGAGTCGGAAATGCGAAATCATCAAGTGTATCTAGGCGATAGTTGGCAAACAGGCCACGACGTTCAAAATCCAATTTACCAGCAGAAGCCAAAGTAGAAAGCTCAATATCTCCGGTTGAGTAGCGAGCGCCAAATCGAAGTTCTTGCCACAATGTGGGTTGGATACCTATCGCTAACTCTGTTGTAAAATCATCGTAAGTGACCGGAAAAAAGTCATTTACTGACTCTAAATCTGGTGCTTGAGGCTCTGTTAAAGGTAAGTTTCGGCTCTCACTGCCATAGGAAATTCGCCCCGATACAAAAAGTTCTTGGCTAGATAAAACAGGAGAATACAACTCAGCTTCAATCAGCTTATCCGTGCCCATTTCTACGTTGAACGCCAACTCCGCGCCATGAGAGTTTAAATTGGTAAAGTTGGTCGATATTCCTATGCCGTACTGGCTATCTGTATCGAAGTCATCTTCAAGAAAAAATCGGAAGTTGAGATAATTAGGCCCCCACGACTTCTCGTTAACATCAAAAACCAACAATGTCTTACCATCAACATCTTCAAAGTGATAAGTGATTAACTCAAAACGATCCAACGCATAGAGATTTTCAACAGCTTTTTCTATTTCAGCCGTTGGAATACGACGACCTGTTTTCAATTGAATACGGTTAGTAAGTAATACATCACTGTAGTGGGTGTTATTCACTATCACAATGTCATCAACAATGCGTTTATCACCGTAAACCAGCGTCTTACGTACCTCTTGCTTGTGATCGATGTACTTTTGGTATTCTGCGTTCGATAAACTTAGACCAAGCAGCTTATCTTCAAGCTGCTTGGTAATATCGTAGCCCGCTTGAAAAGCCCAAGGCATTTTGTCGAACTCGACGGTTTCCATGGTGCCCACATTGGGACGAATATAAATATCTTGAGGTTCAAGCTCGTCCACTTGCTGTTGTGTACTACGACGAACGAGATAGTTAGAGAGTTGGTCCGCGACAGTAAACAGCCCGGTAAATTCATCTTCGGTTTTGTAGTCGGTGCTAATATCGACAGCAATAACAACATCTGCCCCCATGGCGCGAGCCACATCGACAGGCATGTTATTAACGACGCCACCATCGACAAGCATATGGCCATTGAGCTTATAGGGAGGGAGCGCTCCTGGTACAGACATACTGGCCATCATGGCGTCCACAAGGTAGCCATTGCCAAGAACCACTTCCTCTAGCGCAAGAATATCTGTCGCCACAGAGCGATAAGGAATGGCAAGATCATCAAAAGAATCGAATCGCCCTAAGTTCCCTGTAGTCTCACGCAATACTCGCAACATGTTCTGGCCTTGCACCACACCCGTTGGTGCTCGTACCTCACCGAACCTTAAGCCGAGGTCGGTATTAATTTGGTAGCGGTCTTCATACTCTTTGTCACGAACTCGACGTTGGCTACGGTCAACACGATCTCGATAACCGCTGCCCCAATCGACGGTGTAGATAAAACTCTCGATTTCATCAGCACTCATACCCGTGGCATAGAGCCCACCCACATAGGCGCCCATACTGGTACCGGTCACAATATCGACAGGGATCTGCATTTCTTCCAATGCTTTTAAAACCCCAATGTGTGCCGCCCCTTTCGCTCCGCCACCAGCGAGCACAACCGCCACCTTTGGTCGAGGTTCCAAGTCATCCGTTTTTGTTGGAGAGTTTGCGAGGGAAACAGAAGGAGTGATCATCAAAAAGGTACTAACCCAAAGCGCAAAGTTGCGAACCGATGGGCTTGATAACAGCTTTTTGAACATTCACTTCTTCCTTTATTGAATATCTGATCAAGTAGGGCGTGCTAGCAGTACTGTACTAACACGCCCTAATATGTACTAAGAATTAATCAGATAAACAAGCTAATGTTGTTGATTTGGCGATGCTACCAATCAAATAAGCTGTTAAGCCAGTTTGATTTCTTCTCACACTGCTGCTTTATTTGACCCGTTTTATCCCAAACTGGCAGTTTATAATCACTACGACAGTTCATTTCTAAACCACCATCTGATGTCGGCTTAAATCCTAACGTGGTGATCTCTCTTGGCCATGGAAGCTCTAAACGCTCAGGAATGCGTTGCTTCAAATACTCTGCGTACACTCGTAATGCACCGCTCGACCCCGTTAGATGAACCGGTTTGTTATCGTCGCGGCCTAGCCAAATTGTCGTCACTTCACGGCCATCAACACCGACAAACCAGCTATCGCGGTTATCGTTACTGGTACCCGTTTTTCCTGCCAGTGCAGCCCAACCAAACTGGCTTTGTAAGAAGCGGCCTGTACCTTGAGCAACCCCCTGTTTCATCGCGTAGGTCGTTAGCCATGCTGCTTGCTCATCCACGGCTCTTGATGAACGAGGCAAGGATTGATACAGCACATTACCTTCCATATCCATCACTGAACGCAGAGCGGTCAGTTTCGCACGTTTGCCTGAGTTCGTCAGTGTCTGATACATCTGCGCGACTTCAAACGGCGTCAAAGAAAACGAGCCCAAAAACATCGAAGGCACTGGGCGGATTTCGTCTTTGTTGACGCCCAAACGCTCTAAAGTATCGGATACTTCTGGGATACCAAGCGCCATGCCTAAGCGCACAGTTGGCACGTTGAGTGACTTCGCTAAAGCAATGTAGAGTGGCACATCACCACGGTATTTTCGGTCGTAGTTGCGCGGTGTCCATACATTACCTTTACTGCTTTTCAGGCTTAGCGGCGTGTCGTGCAGCGTCGTGCCTAGGTTATATTTTTCCGGCTGTTCTAGAGCCGTCAAGTAAATCGCTGGTTTAACTAGAGAACCAATTGGACGACTGGCATTGAGCGCGCGGTTAAAACCTTCATAACCAACACGTTTACCGCCAACCATGGCACGGATTTCACCACTATGACGATCAACCGCAACAGCGGCAGCTTCCAATTCTTTACCGCCTCGTTTAGCTAGCTCCGGGATCTTTTTCGCGATGGCTTGCTCCATTTTGCTTTGCGATACCGGATCCAGAGACGTAAACACGCGCAGCCCGGTTTCCGCTTTAAATCGCTCCCCCACTTTTTCTTTCAATTCAATGCTCAATTGTTGGAAATAAGCGGGCTGACGGCTCGCAATACGTGGTTTGCTCTGCGTATCAAGCGAACGACTGACGGCTTGCTCATACTGCTCAGATGTCAGCATGTTTTGCTGCATCAACAAACGTAATACAAGATCGCGACGCTCTTTCGTGCGCTCAGGGTAACGAATTGGATTGTAGTAAGATGGTCCTTTTACCATCCCAACTAACATCGCCAACTGATCGATTCGCAGCTCTTGGATCGGTTGTCCAAAGTAATAACGCGATGCCAAGCCAAACCCGTGGATCGCTTCACCACCGCTTTGCCCCAGGTACACTTCGTTAAGGTAGGCTTCCAAAATACGATCCTTGCTGTAACGGTAATCCAAAATTAACGCGATATACGCTTCTCGAACTTTACGCCACAGCGTTTTATCACGGGTCAAAAATAGGTTTTTCGCTAACTGCTGAGTTAGCGTACTACCACCTTGAACAGTACGACCCGCTTTAATGTTTGCAACCATTGCTCGTGCAATCGCGAGTGGAGACACCCCATCGTGTTGATAAAAATCCCGGTCTTCGGTCGCAAGCAGTGCATCAACTAAAATTTCTGGGAACTGATCACGACGCAAGAACAGACGCTGCTCATCTTGATCTTTCTCCAGCATCCCCAACATCTTCGGTTCTAAGCGTAAGTAACCAAGATCACCTCGGGACTCTAAAGACTGAATACGCTGTAAGCCAGAATCTGAAAAATGGAGCATCACGTGACGATCCGGTTCAGGACCATCGGCAAATTCAAATGGACGACGGATCAGCTCAATACGAGTGGAAGAAGAAGAGTACTCACCAGGATAGCGAGGCTGACTTACCTTACGGTAATTCAGTACATCCAGCTCGTTGCGCAGTTCTTGAATGGTGATATTTTCACCCGGATTTAAGTTCAAGATGCGAGCATAAACCACCGTTGGCAGTTCAAACAGCTGACCTTCAAAGCGCTCTTTCACGACACTATCTAAGTAAATCCCAACAAACAGCAAAACAGCGGCAAGCGCAACACCGGCTTTCCAGCTAAATGACCACAAAACTTTCAGCCACGAACGTTTCTCGTTAGCCGGCTTTTTACTCGGTGTGCGTCGAGTCGGTTTTGTCGTTCCTTTATTGGTTGTACTTTTCTTCGCTGGCGCTTTTTTCGCGCTAGGCTTCTTGCTGTTAGTCATTATTCAATTGTCTTTTTGTTTTCGTAGTTGCTACATGATTGGCAGGGTCATCTGGCCAAACGTGTTTTGGGTAGCGCCCTTTCATCTCTTTTTGAACGTCTTTATAGCTTCCGTTCCAGAAAGCCGCCAAGTCAGACGTCACTTGCAGCGGACGTTGTGCCGGCGAAAGCAGTTCAAGCACTAAACGCTTACGACCAAGCGCTACCGTAGGGGAGCCACTCTCACCAAATACCTCTTGCATACGCACCGATAATTTCGGCTCATGGCCATACTGGTAACGGATACGCTTCTTTGAACCTGTAGGCAGTTGGTAATGCTCTGGTAACCATTCATCCAGTTGTTGATTGAGTGGCCAACCTAATCGAGCGTTCAGCGCTTCGACCAAGTTTATCTTGCTCAAATCGTTAACCGAACTGACGGACGTCATGTACGGCTCTAACCACTCTTCTAATGAATCCAACAAACTGGCTTCATCAAACATTGGCCATGATTGCTCGGGTAACCATTCCACCGCACAACGAACCCGAGCCAACAAGCTCTCCGCTGCCGGTGTCCAGTTTAGACTCTGTAAGCCCTGGCGGCGGACATACGTGAGTAAAGCTTGTGTCATTTTTTCTTTGCCAGGGCTTGGCAAAGGCTCGCGTTCAACCACCAGCTGACCGAGTTTTGTTTGTCGCTCAGCCATTAGACGCCCTCTTTTTTCATCCCAGTCTACAACTTCTTCAGACGAAAATAGCGCTTCAAAGGTCGCTCGCAATATATTGACATCCAATTCACATGCCGAATGAATTTGACTGGAGTTAGAATGAGAACGCATTAAGTCAACGGCAACCAAATACTCACAGCCACCTAGCATGTCTTCCTGACGACATTCTGCACCATGACCATTAGCCAAAGTAAATCGCCCAAATTGATTTGTGCGCTGCTGCGCAATGCGATCTGGAAATGCCAAACTTAACACCAGCGGTAATGCCTCTTCATCCACGCCTTTCAGGTCAAATACCGTATCTAATTTGTACGCCAGAGATTGAGCACGCTTGAACAACATCGACTTTTTTGGATGAGTACCAACAAGCCAACGATGCAAACTATGAGCGATATTGGTGACGTTTCTTTCTGGCTCTTCAATCAGTGCGACCGCCGCCAAAGCAGCATTTAACATCTTATCACTGTAAGATTGCGCTTTAATTAGCATCGCAGCCGCACGAGGCTCGACGCCTAGTTCATGCGCCTGTTTTCCTTCGGACGTTAATTGCCATTTTTCCGTCAGTAGTCCCAATGACACCAATAGCTGCTTCGCTTGTTCCAATGACGCATTAGCGGGAACATCAAGCCACTTGAGATCGTGGATATCACTCGCTCCCCAAAAGGCCAGCTCCATGACTAAGCTCGATAGATCGGAATGCAAAATTTCAGGTTGGGGAACCAGCGGTTGCTGCTTGAACTGACTTTCAGAATAAAGACGAACACAAATGCCCTCTTCGATCCGCCCTGCTCGTCCTGCACGCTGAATCGCTGAAGACTGTGCAATGCGTGTTTGCTCTAAGCGTGTTAAACCGTTTTTCAAATCAAACCGGGCAATACGCTCTAACCCAGAATCAACCACAAGGCGAATGCCTTCAATCGTCAGTGAAGTTTCTGCGATGTTGGTCGCGAGTACGACTTTACGCTTGCCGTGTTCTGCCAGCGTGATGGCTTTTTGTTGCTCAGTAAAGCTCAGTTGCCCGTAAAGCGGACACACTTCAATATCATCCGCCAAATGAGATAAACGTTCTTCGACTTGTTTAATGGCCCCAACGCCCGGTAGGAAAGCCAACAAAGAGCCGGACTCTTTGTTCATAAGACTTTCTATTGTTTTTGCCATACTCGTAGGTAAATGATCATTCACACCTAACGGTTGGTAACGCATGTCTACGTCGAAACTGCGTCCTTCTGATTCAATGTAACTGGCTTCCGGCAACAACGACTGTAAGGCTTGTTGATCAAGCGTTGCCGACATTACCACCAGCTTGAGATCGTCTCGCAATGCCTCTTGAACTTCTAAACTGAATGCCAAAGCGGTATCGGCATGAATGCTGCGTTCATGAAACTCATCAAAGATCAGCAGATCAACACCATCCAGTTCAGGGTCCGTTTGGATCATCCTGGTCATGATCCCTTCGGTCACGATCTCTAGCTGCGTTGCAGAACTTACCTTTGCCTCGCCACGAACTCGATAACCCACGCGTTGCCCTACTTGCTCTCCCAATTGCTCAGCAAGATAACGGGCTATGTTACGCGCCGCGAGTCGTCTTGGCTCAAGCATGATGATTTTTCCAGCAACCGAATGATTTAAGAGTAACTGCAAAGGGAAGTAAGTCGACTTACCGGCACCAGGCGCCGCTTTTAAGATCACTTGATGTTGATTTTTGACCGCCGTCAGCAACTCAGGCATCACGGCTTCAATCGGCAATTGTGACAAAGGAAATACCTTATGGTGTAATGGTGGCAATATTGTACATAAAAAAATTTTTGTCTAAATAAGCAAATGCATTTCACACCCGCTTTAGAGTCCGCCACTCTACTCAAACGCTATAAACGCTTTCTTGCCGATATCGAGTTCGATACTGGTGAAATCCGTACTATCCACTGCGCAAACACTGGCGCTATGACAGGCTGTGCGACACCCGGAAACAAAGTTTGGTTTTCCACTTCCGACAACCCGAAACGAAAATATCCCAATAGTTGGGAGTTGAGTGAAACCGAACAAGGCCACCGCATTTGTATCAATACCGCGCGCGCCAACCAATTAGCCGTTGAGGCTATTGAAAATAATGTCATTTCAGAGCTTTGTGGTTATGACACACTTCAAACTGAGGTGAAATACGGTAATGAAAATAGCCGAATTGATATCTTGCTCAGCGCAGACAACAAGCCAAAGTGCTATATAGAAGTGAAAAGCGTCACTCTTCTTGATGAGACCGACTCTATTGGACAAGGATACTTCCCAGATGCGGTCACGACTCGGGGACAAAAGCACCTGAGAGAGCTCACAGAAATGGCACAAAATGGAAGTAGAGCCATACTTTTATTCACTGTTTTACATTCAGGTATTGAAAAAGTATCCGCGGCGCACCATATAGACGCGAAATATTCACTATTACTCAAACAAGCACAAGACGCTGGAGTGGAAGTTCTCTGCTACAAAGCTGAACTGAGCGATACTGGAATGAAGCTGATTTCCGCTATTGATTTTATCAATTAAGAGAAAAAATGATGTCGTCTTCACATTGACGATAACTTTGCGATTCAGTATTTGCTTGCACCGCCTCTTTTTGCTATAGATACCCGCCTTAAATTGACTGCGTAGCAGTTGACTAGGTGTAAGTAGGAGATGCTGTATGCCAGAATCAAAGAAGAAAACGATAGGCATCCTAGCCATTGCCGGCGTGGAGCCATATCAGGAAAAACCTGGTGAAGAGTACATGTCACCAGAGCAGGTTGAACACTTTACGAAAATCTTAACAGCTTGGCGCGACCAGCTGAGAGCTGAAGTGGATCGTACCGTTCACCACATGCAGGACGAAGCAGCAAACTTCCCAGATCCAGTTGACCGCGCCTCTCAAGAGGAAGAGTTCAGCCTAGAACTGCGTAACCGCGACCGCGAACGCCGTTTGATCAAGAAGATTGAAAAGACTTTGGATAAAATCAAAGAAGACGATTTTGGCTTCTGTGAGTCTTGTGGCGTAGAGATTGGCGTTCGCCGTCTTGAAGCACGTCCAACCGCTGACCTATGTATTGACTGTAAAACACTTGCAGAAATCAAAGAGAAGCAAATGCAAGGTTAATCAACCAAGCATTATGATTATTGAAGGGAGCTCAGGCTCCCTTTTTGTTTTGACTACCTTTGCATCCCATTTGTTTACTAAATTCGAGATACACGCATGACACGCTATGTAGGTCGATTCGCCCCATCTCCTTCTGGTCCTTTACATTTTGGTTCACTGATTGCCGCTCTTGGCAGCTATTTTCAAGCGAAAGCACACAACGGAACCTGGTTAGTACGTATTGAGGACTTGGACCCACCAAGAGAAATGCCAGGTGCGGCGCAACTTATCCTAGATGCGCTCAAAGCCTATCAGCTGCATTGGGATGGAGAGGTGGTATACCAGAGTGAACGTCATGACCTTTACCAAGCTCAAATAAACACATGGCTCGAAAATGGTGAAGCCTATTATTGCCAATGTACTCGAAAGCAAATTAAAGAGCATGGCGGGTTTTATCCTGGCACTTGCCGCGATAAAAACTTGAAAGACGGCGCGATTCGCCTAAAAATGACCAAGCCTGTCGCTCATTTCTTCGATCAGAAGCGTGGAACAATTAAGATTCCAGAGCAACTCGTTAATGAAGATTTCATTATTAAACGTCGAGATGGATTATTTGCTTATAATCTTGCGGTAGTATTGGACGACATCGACCAAGGCGTCACCGAAATCGTGCGTGGTGCAGACTTAATCGAGCCAACAGGGCGTCAAATCAGTCTGTACCAGATACTTGGGCAGCCTGAAGTCAGCTACTTGCATTTACCATTGGCGATGGACAACAACGGCAATAAACTGTCGAAACAAAATCACGCGACGGCTATTGATATAGAGACACCAAAGCCTACTCTATTACGCGCCATGACATTTTTGGGCTTCGAGATACCTGAAGCCATAAAAGCGGCCAACATAGAAGAGATTCTTCGTTGGGGCTGCGAAAACTGGCGTTTGGAACAGCTTCCAACAGAGATCGAGATCACACCGTGATTCTCAAATGGCATTGTGTAGGCTATCATTAGCCGCAAATTAGGCCCTAGAGGCGCAAAAACTAACCAAAGCAAGATTGGACTAAACCCAGTTATTGCCAGATGCACATGAATACAAACGACTATACACCAAGCGAACCTGCCACTATTCCAGAGCTCGCTCTCAATGTAATAACTCGTGAAGAGCACAACATTTCGCGTAAGCAGATCAGTGATAATGCACTGAAGGTACTGTACCGCCTAAATGGTGCTGGTTTCGATGCTTTTCTTGTGGGTGGCGGGGTTCGAGACTTACTGCTTGGACAGAAACCAAAAGATTTTGACATTGCGACCAACGCAACGCCGGAACAGATCAAACAGCTATTTCGTAACTGCCGTTTGATTGGTCGCCGCTTCCGCTTGGCTCACATTATGTTTGGCCGAGATATCATTGAAGTAGCGACATTCCGCGGTCACCACCAAGAGCAAAAGAATAAGAGCATCTCTCAGCAATCGAAAGAAGGAATGCTGCTGCGGGACAATGTCTACGGCACCATCGATGAAGATGCTGAGCGCCGTGATTTCACGATTAACTCGATGTACTACAACATCGCGGATTACTCGATTCACGACTACGCACGTGGTATTGAGGATTTAGAAGATCGCCTCATTCGACTGATTGGCGATCCAGAAACACGCTACCGTGAAGATCCAGTACGTATGTTGCGTGCGGTTCGCTTCGCGGTAAAGCTGGACTTTGATATTGAAGAAGACACCGCGGCACCAATCGAACACATGGCACCGTTGCTCGGTGACATTCCGTCAGCGCGTCTTTTTGAAGAGTCACTCAAGTTATTGCAATCCGGTCATGGCTTAGAAACCTACCACCTACTGCGTGAGTACAACCTATTCCAACAGCTCTTCCCGACGATTGCAGCGCACTTTACAGAAGATTACTCCTCTCACACTGAGCAAATGTTGGATCTTGTCCTAGATTCTACCGACATGCGCATCGAAGATGGGAAACGCATCAATCCAGCATTTATGTTTGCTGCAATGCTGTGGTACCCACTGTGTGCGAAAGCTGATGAACTGATGGAAGAGCGCAACCTAGGCCATTACGACGCTATTATGGAAGCGAGTAACATCATTCTTGATGAACAAGTTCGTACAATTGCCATTCCAAGACGCCACACCGCAACCATTCGCGAGATTTGGCAGTTACAGCTTCGTCTTCCACGACGCAACGGTAAACGTGCATTCCGTCTTATGGAGCTCAATAAATTTAGAGCTGGCTTTGATTTTCTTGAAATGCGCGGTGAAATTGAAGGTGGTGACACTCAGAAGCTTGCCAAGTGGTGGGAAACTTTCCAAAATGCAGGCCGAGAAATGCGTCAAGCAATGGCTGCCGACCTAGACGGTCAATCACCGAAGAGTGGTCAGCGCCGCCGTAAAACCTATCGCAAGAAAAAGAGTAAGCCTAAGTCATGATCACAGCGTACATTGCGGTAGGCAGTAACTTGGCTGATCCTGTCAGCCAAGCGAAGCAAGCGATTGAAGCGTTAAAAACGCTGCCTAAATCAGAATTTGTTCAGGCTTCTTCGCTATACAGCAGCACGCCAATGGGACCACAAAACCAACCGGATTACATCAATGCGGTTGTGTCGATTAACACCAGTTTGACGCCTCTTGAGTTGCTCGATTGCACACAAGCCATTGAGCAAGAACAAGGGCGTGTCCGTAAAGACGAACGTTGGGGACCAAGAACCTTGGACCTCGACATTGTTCTTTATGGCAATGAGGTGATTAATTCCGAGAGGCTGATCGTTCCTCATTATGGAATGAAAGAGCGTGAATTCGTACTCTACCCTCTTGCGGAAATTGCACCAAGTTTACAACTCCCCGATGGGACCGAGGTCTCTAAACTACTGGAACAAGTAGATAGAAACGGCCTCAGTATCTGGCAGTCATAGCCAACTCCTAGTAAGGATAAAACCATGAAAAAAATGACCATCAACGACCTAATCAAGTGGAAGCAAGAAGGTCGTAAATTTGCTACTTCAACCGCTTATGATGCGAGCTTTGCCCAACTGTTTGAAAGCCAAGAAATGCCAGTACTTCTTGTTGGTGATTCTCTAGGTATGGTTTTGCAAGGTCACAACGATACTCTGCCAGTAACGGTCGATGATATCGCTTACCATACTCGTTGCGTACGCGCAGGTAGCCCAAATTGTTTGTTGATGGCTGACATGCCATTCATGAGCTACACCACGCCAGAGCAAGCTTGCGAAAATGCGGCTACACTGATGCGTGCTGGTGCCAATATGGTGAAAATTGAAGGTGGTGACTGGCTAGTCGACACTGTAAAAATGCTCACTGAACGCTCGGTTCCAGTTTGTGCTCACCTTGGTTTAACTCCTCAAGCCGTGAATATTTTTGGTGGTTACAAAGTTCAAGGTCGCGATCAAGAAAAAGCGGACCGCATGGTGAAAGATGCGTTAGCACTACAAGAAGCAGGCGCTCAAATCGTCTTACTAGAGTGCGTGCCTGCTGAGCTTGCTGAGCGTATTACGCAAGTGCTCGACGTGCCTGTTATCGGTATTGGAGCTGGTAACGTGACAGATGGTCAAATTCTCGTGATGCATGATATGTTCGGTATCTCTGCCAACTACATGCCGAAATTCTCCAAAAACTTTCTTGCTGAAACAGGTGATATGCGCAAAGCCGTTGCTAAATACATTGAAGATGTAGCCAACGGTGTATTCCCAGACGACGCTCATACCATTGCCTAGAGGATAAATGCATGCAAACTTTTGCGGAAATCTCAGCAGTTCGTGAACACCTTAAAACCTTTAAACGTGAAGGTCGTAAAATTGCGTTTGTCCCAACCATGGGCAACCTTCACGAAGGTCACTTAACTTTAGTGCGTAAAGCACGCGAACACGCTGATATCGTTGTCGTAAGCATCTTTGTTAACCCGATGCAGTTTGATCGTGCAGACGATTTAAATAATTACCCACGTACGCTAGAGGAAGACTTAAGCAAGTTGACCTCTGAAGGGGTCGATGTGGTATTTACGCCAACACCAGAAGTTATCTATCCTGAAGGGCTTGATAAACAAACGTTTGTTGATGTTCCGGGTCTATCGACAATTCTTGAAGGGGCTTCACGCCCAGGTCATTTCCGTGGCGTCACAACCATCGTAAACAAGCTATTTAACATCGTTCAGCCAGATGTGGCCTGTTTTGGTGAGAAAGATTTTCAACAACTTGCGGTTATCCGCAAGATGGTTGTCGATCTTGCGATGGACATTGAAATCATTGGTGTACCAACCGTACGTGAAATGGACGGGTTAGCTATGAGCTCACGCAATGGTCTGCTTACACTTGACGAACGTCAACGTGCGCCAGTGCTTGCTCGTACAATGCGTTGGATCAGCAGTGCCATTCGCGGTGGCCGAGATGACTACGCATCGATCATCGAAGATGCGAGCGACCAACTTCGAGCTGCAGGTTTGCACCCTGATGAGATCTTCATTCGTGATGCTCGTACTTTACAAGTGATCACGCCAGAAACGACACAAGCCGTCATTCTGATGTCTGCGTTCTTAGGCAAAGCTCGTCTTATCGATAACCAAACGGTAGATATGGTTGTCGAAGCGAAGGAAGAAGCAGAGTCTAGTAATACAAACTCAGAGAGCGCAGAGTAAGCTCTGAGCCATCAAGGCGTAAAAAGGTCGACTCTTAGTCGACCTTTTTTATGTTCTACGTATAGACGCAATCTAACCCTTCAGGGCGTGTTTTAAACCGCTTGTGCAGCCACATCCACGCTGGAATATCACGTTTTATCATTTTCTCGAGTTCTTGATTCAAGATACTTGCCGCTTTAATCGCATTACGCCTCTCGAAACGCTCACTGATATCTTTTCCAATATACAACGTGTAATGGTGATTCTTGCTCACTGTGACGCCAGATATGACCGCACACTTTGTTGCGTCTATAAGCACACTAGAGCCCACGGTACTCGCGGCTTGTTCAACAGCAAAGAACGGCGCAAAAACAGAATGGCTGACGCCATAATCATGGTCGGGCAAATACCACAGTCGATGACCATTTTTCAGAATTTTGAGCATTGATTTAACGTCTTTTCGATCAATCATTTGATGCCCAAAACGAGTTCGACCTCGATGTTGAATAAACTCATAAGCAGGGTTCGTGTTTGGGCGATACACACCGTAACCTTTGGCAAACTGGCTAAAAATACGAGCGGTTATCTCCAAGTTTAAATGGTGACTGCACACCACCAACACACCACGGCCATTCTTTTCCTCAGCGAGTAAACGATCTTTTCCAACAGTAGAGGTTATCCGACGAATCCGCCAATCTGGCCAAAACCACGCTATGCCCGTTTCGATGATCGCCATTCCCGTATATTGAAAGTTTTTTCGTACTACGTCCTTACATTGCCAATCCGTAAAATCAGGGAAACACAGCTGGAGATTACGCAGAGCGATCTTGTGTCGGCGCTTCATTACATGCATCGCAACACAACCGATGCCTCTACCTAAGATTTGCAACACCACGTAAGGGAGTAGATTTACAATAACCGCTAGAGAGCCAAATGCTAGCCATACAGACCAATATTTGGGCTTAAGTAACTGATAGGAGAAAGGCGGCGGCGGGACAATATTCATAGGATCACTCATTTATTACAAATGATTAAAACCTATCATGATAAAAACTGAAAGATTGTATGGGTATGTATTGTTATGCATGCCAAAGAGCAGCATGATTCGCTGCTCTTTGTTGTGTGGGAGAGTCTTAGCTTCTTAGCCCAATACCTTTCGTTACTAAGTAATGAGCAACGGCATACAGCGCTATCACAAACACCGCAAGCACACTGAATGAAGTGACAATACCTACATCCGATACGCCTAAAAAACCATAACGGAACGCATTCACCATGTAGACGATTGGGTTAATCTTAGAGACACCTTGCCAAAATTCAGGCAGTAAGCTGATGGAATAAAAAACACCACCCAAGTAGGTTAACGGGGTCAACACAAATGTAGGAATGATCGAAATATCATCAAACGTTTTTGCATAGACCGCATTGATCAGCCCGCCTAGAGCAAATACAACTGATGTCATGAAGACGGTCGCAACAATAATACCCCAGTGTTCAACTTGCAGATCCACAAACAATAGAGACACACAGGTAACAATAGCGCCTACTAACAAACCTCGAGTCACACCGCCCATTACGTATCCAGCAATAATCACGTAATTTGGCACCGGTGCCACCAGCAGCTCTTCAATGTTCTTCTGTAGCTTTGCACTAAAGAACGAAGACGCCACATTCGAGTATGAATTGGTGATAACCGACATCATGATCAAACCTGGAACTATGTACTCCATGTAGCTAAAGCCGCTCATCTCACCGATTCGAGAGCCAATAAGATTACCGAAAATGATGAAATACAGTGTCATTGTGATTGCAGGCGGAACTAAAGTTTGCACCCAAATACGCGTAAAACGGGTGATCTCTTTGCTCAGCAAGCTACGAAATGCCGTCCAATATAAACCGTACATTTACTTACTCCCTTCTCTTACAATGCTAACAAACAACTCTTCCAGTCGGTTGGCTTTGTTACGCATTGAAAGAACTTTAATACCATGCTCTGTTAACTGACTGAACACTGAATTCAATCCTTGGCTTTTATCTAGCTCTATCTCTAAAGAGCCATCAACAATACTTTGTCGATTGACGCCTTCAAGCTCAGGCACCTCGCCTTCAGATTCAATGTCTAGGATAAATGTCTCGACGCTTAACTTACCTAGCAACGCCTTCATGGTGGTGTTTTCGATCAACTCACCTCGGTTAATAATGCCGATATTTCGACACAGCATCTCCGCTTCTTCTAGGTAGTGCGTCGTCAAAATAATCGTAATCCCTTGCTCTTGGTTGATCTCTTTCAGAAATTCCCACATTGAGCGGCGTAGTTCAATGTCCACCCCAGCCGTTGGTTCATCCAAAATGAGTAACTGCGGTTCGTGCATCAAAGCTCGGGCGATCATCAAACGGCGCTTCATCCCGCCAGATAAATTACGGGCACGCTCTTTACGTTTTTCCCATAAATCGAGTTTTTTCAGGTACTTTTCAGCTCGTTCTTTGGCTAATACTTTAGACACACCGTAATAGCCCGCTTGCTGCATCACAATTTGCTCAACGGTTTCAAACTGATTGAAGTTGAACTCTTGTGGCACCAAGCCTAAATTCTGTTTGGCCAACTCAAGGTCGGTATCAATGTCATAACCGAAAACTTTCGTCGTTCCAGAAGTTTTGTTCACTAAGGAGGAGATGATGCCGATCGTGGTCGATTTTCCTGCACCATTGGGACCCAGAAGCGCGTAGAAGTCACCTTTTTTCACTTGGAGACTAATACCTTTTAACGCCTCAAAGCCACCTGCATACGTCTTGCGCAGCTGTTCAATTTCTAATGCGTACATAAGGTCTTGATTGCCGTTTGTTTGTGATTACTAATACCGACTCGATGTTTATCAGCGGTTTACTACGAAATCGCCTTGGGTATTGTACTGGAGGTCCATCAGTTTATCGTTGAATAACGATGATTACAATTAAACCTTTCGATAATATTGGAAATATAGTCCCTATCAACGTAAAGGTTATCTGCAAGTAAGGAAAAGTTAGGGAATAAAAAACGCAACAGAGCGCTGTTGCGTTTTTAACGATCAGAGTGATTACGCCGTTATACGCTGATACTGGTCCGCCTCGACATGAGCTACCGCCGCATTTAATGCTTCATAACGGAATTGGTACATATTGTCATTCGGGACAAGATCAATAACGTGGAACTTTTCTAGCTGTTCTCGCGTGCGCTCATTTGGACACAACAAATACACGGCACAATTAGCATCGAGCGCATCTTTAATCGCGTTTTCTAACGCTAAACCGACAGTAACATCAATCATAGGTACATCGGTAAGATCGAGAATCATCACATCATAATCCGAAATACTGGAGTGCTGACGTGAAATGGCTTTAGAAACACTGAAGATCATCGGACCGGAAAGATAAAAGAACAGCACTTTTCCATTAGCACGATCCAGCAAGCCACGCTCGCTGTCAGTTAGCGGCACATCGTCTTCATCCGCGTCGCTGATCGCTTTCACTTGTCTCGCCTGCTCTCGGCTCAGACGCTCAATGATAATAATGTTGGAAATAAAGACGCCCAAGCCCACGGCAACGATAAGATCAACGAACACTGTGAGCAACATAACGCCATACATTACCGCCATTCCGGAAAAGCTAACCTTGTGTGCTCGTTGAATAAAACTCCAATCCAAAATGTTAAAGCCGACATATACTGCAATGCCAGCCAACACAGCCATTGGGATCGGCTCCGTTAATCCACCAGCAACCAATACGACCAATGCAAGCATAAGTGCACGAATCACACCGGACAATGGCGAACGAGCCCCAACTTGAATGTTAGTCACCGTGCCCATCGTTGCGCCCGCGCCAGGTAGTGCACCGAACAAGCCTGAGATCATGTTGGCAAGACCTTGGCCTCGCAGTTCTTTGTCTGAGTCGTGCTCTTTACGAGTCAAGGAGTCACCGATAACCGCCGTTAACAAAGTGTCGATACAACCTAAGGTGCCGAGCACCAACGCATCAATAACCATCTCAACAAACATATCTGGATCAATATGAGGCGCAACGAGAGAAGGCAACCCAGCTGGGATTTCACCGATACGACGAATGTCTTCCGTATCGAAGAGCATCACAGACAACAAAGTCACCGCAACCAACGCTACGAGTTGCGCTGGTACATATTTTCGATATTGCTTAGGGAAGAAAAAGAGAATACCCAAAGTCAGTAGACCTAAAAACAGTTCACTGAACTTAAGGTTAGAAATGGTCTCCGGCAAAGCAGATAATGTTCCGAGCACTCCTCCAGAAGGCGCGGCATGCCCCATCAAAGGTGATAGCTGCAAAATGATAAGAATCACGCCAATCCCTGACATAAAGCCCGAAATCACGCTATAAGGCATCAAGGTAACGTATTTACCCAGTTTTAACGTCCCTAATAGGATTTGGAACGCACCAGCCATCATAACAACCGTAAAGGTCATGGCCATGCCCGTTTCTGGATACTTCGCCATCATACTGGTTAACACAGCGGTCATGATTACCGTCATTGGCCCTGTTGGTTCTGATATTAACGTATTAGAACCACCAAACAACGAAGCAAACAAACCGACCATTATTGCGCCCCAGAGGCCTGCTTCTGCCCCTGCACCGGATGCAACACCGAACGCTAACGCCAAAGGAAGAGAGATAATCGCTGTGGTTACCCCGCCAAATACATCCCCTTTGAAATTAATATCTTCAAAACGACTACCGAACACTGCTGATTTCCCTGCATTCAATTTTAAAAAGTAAAATGTCATTACTTTAACGAGCCAGGCGAAAATTTAAACCATAAATAGATTAAGGCTAAATTCACACCACAAATAATTAGGCCTAATTTTACGTTTTTATTGATGAAAACTAGTCAGATGAGTCCTGTCTGACGAATATTTAACGAGATCGAAATTGTAACATTGTGTATAGTTACAACACTGATCGCTTGCATGTTCATATAAGCGGCAGCGCTTTTGTCTTTTAAGGGAAGTAGTTTGCAAGATGCCGGAAATTAAACAGTTATTTGAAAACAATTCAAAATGGTCTCAAGAGATCAAATCTGATCGACCTGAATACTTCGCAAAACTCGCAGAGGGTCAAAAGCCCGATTTTCTTTGGATTGGCTGTTCTGATAGCCGTGTCCCTGCCGAGCGACTAACCGGACTATACTCGGGTGAACTATTCGTTCATCGGAATGTTGCAAACCAAGTCATCCATACTGATCTCAACTGTCTGTCCGTCGTTCAATACGCCGTAGACGTTCTTAAGGTTAAGCACATCATTGTCTGTGGACACTATGGCTGTGGTGGCGTAAACGCTGCCATTGATAACCCTAAGCTAGGTCTTATTAATAATTGGCTGTTACATATCAGAGATATCTATTTCAAACACCGCACTTACCTAGATCAAATGCCGCAGCAAGATCGAGCGGATAAACTAGGCGAGCTTAATGTCGCAGAGCAAGTGTACAACTTGGGTAACTCAACCATCCTGCAAAACGCTTGGGAGCGTGGGCAAGATGTTGAAATTCATGGCGTGGTATACGGCATTGAAGATGGTCGTTTAGAGTACTTAGGCATTCGTTCTAACTCTAAGGAAACCGTAGAAGCGTCTTATCAGAAAGCCCTTTCGACGATTCTAAATACAGACAACAAGCTGCTTTGTCGCTAAGCTACATCTAAAAGTTGAACAAAAAACGCCCATCTGAGATGGGCGTTTTTTTATATTTTAAATGCTGCTCTCAATGATTATTCTTGAGGTACAACTTTACCGATGTATGGTAAGTGGCGGTATTTCTGCGCGTAATCAATACCCACACCAACGACAAACTCATCTGGGATTTCGAAACCAATCCAATCCACAGGAACATTAACTTCGCGACGAGATGGCTTATCTAGGAGCGTACAAATCGCGATAGACTTCGGCTCACGCAGCGATAAGATCTCACGGATTTTATTTAGTGTGTTACCTGTATCAATGATGTCTTCAACAAGCAAAATGTCTTTGCCTTTGATGTCATCATCCAAATCTTTCAAGATACGAACGTCACGTGAACTTTCCATTGTGTTGCCGTAGCTTGACGCTGTCATAAAATCCACTTGGTGAGTCAGTTCGATAGCACGTGCCAAGTCTGCCATAAATACAAATGAGCCACGCAATAAGCCTACCAACACAAGATCTTCACTACCTTGATAACGCTCTGTAATTTGTTTGCCTAATTCACGAACTCGTTCCTGAACTTCTTGCTCAGAAATCATGACTTCTATTGTATGTTTCATACTGTGCTCAATCTAATTTGTGGGTTGAGGTAAGTCGCACGCAAACGATCACCTAATCTTACGGCGTGTAGTGTATCACCACGTTCATTGGGTTGAAAGTCACATCCTGTTGCCAAAAAATCTTGGAAGAAGGTCTTAGTTTTATAAAGTTCATAGCTAATTTTATCAATAATAATGACATTGCTGTATATAAATTGTTCTACAGATGTTGACCTTGTTGATATGCACCATTACACTCATCACTGCTTTAAGCAACTATTAAAATAATCAATTAGGGGGTTACCCCCAATATCAACTCAAATGGCAAGGAAAATGGATATGGACTCAATTGCAAAGAGACCTAGAACTAGGCTTTCCCCAATTAAGCGTAAGCAACAGTTAATGGAAATCGCATTGGAAGTGTTTGCGCGCCGCGGCATCGGTCGTGGTGGTCACGCAGATATCGCAGAAATTGCTCAAGTTTCTGTGGCGACCGTTTTTAACTACTTCCCGACTCGTGAAGACTTGGTGGATGAAGTACTCAACCACGTCGTACGTCAGTTCTCGAACTTCCTATCGGATAACATTGACTTAGACTTACACGCGCGTGAAAACATCGCCAATATCACTAATGCGATGATTGAGCTTGTCAGTCAAGACTGTCACTGGCTAAAAGTTTGGTTCGAGTGGAGTGCTTCAACACGTGATGAAGTATGGCCATTGTTTGTTTCAACTAACCGTACTAACCAGTTACTGGTACAAAACATGTTCATTAAAGCAATTGAACGTGGCGAAGTGTGTGACCAGCACGATTCAGAACACTTGGCAAACTTGTTCCACGGTATTTGTTACTCACTGTTTGTCCAAGCGAACCGTGCAAAAAGTGAAGCGGAACTTAAGCACCTCGTTAGTTCATACTTAGACATGCTTTGCATTTACAACCGTGAACACTAAAGCTTAACTCACGATATATATCAGCCCACCGTTTGGTGGGCTTTTTATTGTCTGCTGTCAGTTGAACACACGTTTTATATTCCTAACTAACAAGCATAAAAAAACCGCTGCAATGCAGCGGTTTCTATCATTCAGTCAGAAAAAACTTACTTCTTCTTAACTGCTTTTTTGTTTGGCAGGTCAGTGATAGAACCTTCAAATACTTCAGCAGCTAGACCTACAGACTCGTGTAGAGTTGGGTGAGCGTGGATAGTCAGAGCGATATCTTCTGCATCACAGCCCATCTCGATCGCAAGACCGATTTCGCCTAGTAGTTCACCACCATTAGTACCAACGATAGCACCACCGATTACGCGATGAGTTTCTTTGTCGAAGATTAGCTTAGTCATGCCGTCTGCACAGTCAGATGCGATTGCACGACCTGATGCTGCCCATGGGAATGTTGCCACTTCGTACTTGATGCCTTCTTCTTTCGCTTCTTTTTCAGTCTTACCAACCCAAGCTACTTCTGGCTCAGTGTACGCAATTGAAGGGATAACTTTAGGGTCGAAGTAGTGCTTCTTACCAGAGATAACTTCAGCAGCTACGTGACCTTCATGCACACCTTTGTGAGCAAGCATTGGTTGACCAACGATATCACCGATCGCGAAGATGTGAGGAACGTTAGTACGCATTTGCTTATCAACGTTGATGAAGCCACGCTCGTCAATTTCTAGACCCGCTTTTTCACCGTCGATTAGCTTACCATTTGGTACACGACCGATAGCAACTAGAACCGCATCGTAACGCTCAGCTTCAGCTGGCGCTTTCTTGCCTTCCATTGAAACGTAGATACCGTCTTCTTTTGCTTCAACTGCTGTTACTTTCGTTTCTAGCATTAGCTTGAACTTGTCTTTGATACGCTTAGTAAATACTTTCACGATATCTTTGTCTGCTGCAGGAATTACCTGGTCAAACATTTCAACAACTTCAACTTTAGAACCTAGAGAGTGGTAAACCGTACCCATTTCTAGACCGATGATACCACCACCCATGATAAGCAGTTTTTCTGGCACTTCTTTTAGTTCAAGAGCGTCAGTAGAGTCCCAAATACGTGGGTCTTCATGCGGGATAAATGGCAGTTTGATTGGACGAGAACCAGCCGCAACGATTGCGTTGTCAAAGTTAACAACTGTTGGCTCACCTTCGCCTTCTACAAGGATAGAGTTAGGGCCAGTGAACTTACCGTAACCGTTAACTACTGTAACGTTACGCATCTTAGCCATGCCGCTTAGGCCGCCAGTTAGTTGGTTAACAACTTTTTCTTTCCAGATGCGGATTTTGCTGATGTCTGTTTGAGGCTCACCGAATACAACGCCGTGGTCAGCCATCGCTTTCGCTTCTTCAATTACTTTAGAAACGTGAAGCAGTGCTTTAGATGGGATACAACCCACGTTCAGACATACACCGCCAAGCGTGCTGTAACGTTCAACTAGTACAGTTTCAAGACCTAAGTCCGCACAACGGAATGCAGCGGAGTAACCAGCAGGACCAGAACCAAGTACAACAACTTGGGCTTTAATTTCTTTGCTCATTTTGACCTCTTGTAGTCATTATCCCTAACAGGCTGAGTGGGTATCGATTTTTTATGTTTAAGAGAGATTTGTTTTAAACAGTTATTTTCAGACCGCTAACAGTTTACAGAGATGTTAATGGTGTGAAAAGTAAATCAATTTAGCCTGTGAGCTAGACAACAATTCGATTGTGAAAACCCTGAACGAAGCAAGGCTGATAACCAAATTGTCGGTAATTATGATTAGCAGAGGCGGCTAAGTTGCCGCCTCTCATTCATCTAATTTCTATTACAGAACTAGACGACGAATGTCAGATAGACATGAGTTTAGGTAAGTGATGAAGCGCGCACCTTCAGCACCATCGATCACACGGTGGTCGTATGATAGAGACAGTGGAAGTTGTAGACGCGGTTCAAACTCTTTACCGTTCCATACCGGTTTCATTTCTGACTTAGACACACCTAGGATACCAACTTCTGGCGCGTTTACGATTGGAGTAAACGCCGTACCGCCGATACCGCCTAGGCTAGAGATAGTGAAACAGCCACCTTGCATGTCAGCAGCAGTTAGCTTACCAGCACGTGCTTTCTTAGAAACAGCCATTAGCTCTTCAGATAGCTCGTAGATGCCTTTCTTGTTCACATCTTTAAATACAGGAACAACTAGACCGTTTGGTGTATCTACCGCAATACCAACATTCACGTATTTCTTCAGAATTAGGCTCTCACCGTCTTCTGATAGAGAAGAGTTGAACGCTGGGAACGCTTCAAGCGCTTTAGCTACCGCTTTCATGATGAACACAAGTGGTGTGATCTTCATGCCAGTATCTTTCTTCGCTTCAATCGCGTTTTGCTCTTTACGGAATGCTTCAAGAGCCGTGATGTCTGCGTTATCCCACTGTGTAACGTGCGGGATCATTACCCAGTTACGGTGTAGGTTTGCACCAGAGATCTTCTTAATGCGAGATAGCGGTTGAACTTCGGTCTCACCAAACTTGCTGAAGTCCACTTTTGGCCATGGTAGTAGACCAAGAGCCGCGCCGTCGCCTTTGCCAGATGCTGCTGCACCTGCGCCAGACTCAAGACGCTTAAGTGCATCTTTCACGTAAGCTTGAACGTCTTCTTTTAGGATACGGCTCTTACGACCAGAACCCTTAACCTTAGATAGGTTAACGCCAAATTCACGCGCTAGACGACGAACAACTGGAGACGCGTGAGCGTACTCGTCGTTCTCTTTGAAATCGCCAGTCGCTGCTGGAGCTGCTGCCGCTGGAGCTTCTGCTTTAGGAGCTGGAGCTGCAGGTGCTGCCGCTTGAGCTGGAGCCGCTGCAGGAGCAGGTGCTGCGCCCGCCACTTCGAATACCATGATTAGTGAGCCAGTAGACACTTTGTCGCCAGCTGCAATCTTGATTTCTTTAACCGTACCAGCAAATGGTGCAGGAACTTCCATAGAAGCTTTGTCACCTTCAACAGTGATTAGAGATTGCTCTTCTTCCACTGTGTCGCCAACGGCAACCATGATCTCAGTAACTTCAACTTCGTCGCCGCCGATATCTGGAACGTTCACTTCTTTTGCCGCAGACGCTGCTGGTGCTGCTGCCGCAGGAGCTTCAGCTGCCGCTGGTGCTGCTGCCGCAGGAGCTTCAGCTGCCGCTGGTGCTGCTGGAGCACCTGAACCTGCTGTTTCGAATACCATGATAAGTGAGCCAGTCGATACTTTATCGCCTGCTGCAACTTTGATCTCTTTTAGAGTACCTGCGAATGGCGCTGGAACTTCCATAGAAGCTTTGTCGCCTTCAACAGTTAGAAGAGATTGCTCTTCTTCGATGCTGTCGCCAACGGCAACCATGATTTCAGTAACTTCTACTTCATCACCACCGATGTCTGGTACGTGAACTTCTTTTAGTTCTGCCGCTGCTGCTGGAGCTGGAGCTGCTGCTGGAGCTGCTCCTGCCGCAGGAGCAGGTGCAGCGTCAGCTGCACCCTCGGCTTCGAAAATCATGATTAGAGAACCAGTAGAAACCTTGTCGCCTTCTGCAACTTTGATTTCTTTAACGATACCCGCTTGAGAAGCAGGAACTTCCATAGAAGCTTTATCGCCTTCAACTGTGATCAGAGACTGCTCTTCTTCAACCTTGTCGCCAACGCTTACAAGAATCTCAGTAACTTCAACCTCATCCGCACCGATGTCTGGTACATTAATTTCGATTGCCATTTCTTATCTACCTTCTTAATTAAGCGTATAGCGGGTTTGTTTTCTCTGTGTCGATGTCGAATTTCTTAATTGCTTCTGCAACTACAGATTTCTCAACTTCGCCACGTTTCGCTAGTTCAGTTAGCGCTGCTACTACTACGTAACCTGCGTTCACTTCGAAGTGACGACGTAGGTTTTCACGGCTGTCTGAACGACCGAAGCCATCAGTACCAAGAACTTTGAAAGACTCAGCAGGAATGTATGCACGAACCTGCTCTGCGTAGTTCTTCATGTAGTCAGTTGCTGCGATAGCAGGTTCAGTACCCATTACTGTTTGGATGTAAGGTACTTTCGCTTCCGCTTCTGGGTGAAGCATGTTGAAACGCTCTGCATCTTGGCCATCGCGAGTTAGTTCGTTGAATGACGTTACAGAGTAAACATCAGAAGCAACACCGTAATCTTCGCTTAGGATTTGAGCTGCTTTACGTACTTCATTCATGATAGTACCAGAGCTCATCAGCTGAACTTTCGCTTTGTCGCCCGTGTAAGTTTCTAGCTTGTAGATACCTTTACGGATGCCTTCTTCAGCGCCTTCTGGCATTGCTGGCATTGCGTAGTTTTCGTTCATTAGCGTTAGGTAGTAGAACACGTTTTCTTGTTCTGGACCGTACATGCGACGGATACCGTCTTGCATGATTACTGCTACTTCGTACGCGAATGTTGGGTCGTAAGAAATACAGTTAGGAACCGTACCCGCCAAAATGTGCGAGTGGCCGTCTTCGTGCTGTAGACCTTCACCGTTCAACGTTGTACGACCCGCAGTTGCACCTAGTAGGAAACCACGTGCTTGTTGGTCACCAGCCATCCACGCCATGTCGCCAACACGTTGGAAGCCGAACATTGAGTAGTAGATGTAGAACGGGATCATTGGTAGGTCGTTTGTCGAGTATGAAGTCGCAGCAGCAACCCATGAAGACATAGCACCTAGCTCGTTGATACCTTCTTGTAGAACCTGACCTGAAGTCGCTTCTTTGTAGTAAGAAACAACGCCACGGTCTTCTGGTGTGTAAGTTTGGCCGTGCGGGTTGTAGATACCGATTTGACGGAACAGACCTTCCATACCGAATGTACGCGCTTCGTCAGCAATGATAGGAACGATGTTCTTACCAATGTTCTTGTTCTTAAGTAGAACGTTTAGTGCACGTACGAATGCCATAGTAGAAGAGATATCACGCTTCTGTTCTTCTAGTAGTGGCTTGAATTCTTCTAGCTCAGGAACGATGAATTCTTGAGTGAATTTTGGTAGACGCTGTGGTGTGTAGCCGTGTAGCGCTTTACGACGAGCGTGTAGGTATTCGTACTCTTTTGAACCTTCTTCAAGTTTCAGGTACGGAAGTTCTTTCACAGCTTCGTCAGTTAGGATGTCTTGAAGACCTAGACGATCACGTAGGTGTAGTACGTGAGTCATGTCCATCTTCTTAACTTGGTGCGCGATGTTCTTACCTTCAGCCGCTTCACCCATGCCGTAACCTTTAACAGTCTTAGCTAGGATTACTGTTGGACGACCTTTAGTTTCTGCCGCGTTTTTGTATGCCGCGTATAGCTTAGAAGACTCGTGACCACCACGCTTAAGTGCGAAGATTTCGTCATCAGTCATGTCAGCAACAAGTGCAGCTGTCTCTGGGTACTTACCAAAGAAGTGCTCACGTACGTACGCGCCGTCTTTTGATTTGAATGTTTGGTAGTCGCCATCGATCGTTTCGTTCATAAGCTGTAGAAGCTTACCAGAAGTATCTTTAGCTAGTAGTGAATCCCAGTTGTTACCCCAGATTACCTTCACTACGTTCCAACCAGCACCTTTGAACAGACCTTCAAGTTCTTGAATGATCTTACCGTTACCCATTACAGGGCCATCTAGACGCTGTAGGTTACAGTTGATTAGGAAACATAGGTTGTCTAGTTTCTCACGCGCAGCGAAAGAGATAGCACCACGTGATTCTGGCTCATCCATCTCACCGTCACCTAGGAACGCGTAAACGCGCTGCTCTGAAGTATCTTTAAGACCACGGCCTTCTAGGTACTTAAGGAAACGAGCTTGGTAGATAGAAGCGATTGGACCTAGGCCCATCGATACTGTCGGGAACTGCCAGAATTCAGGCATCAGTTTAGGGTGCGGGTATGAAGGAATACCTTTGCCGTCTACTTCTTGACGGAAGTTGTCTAGCTGCTCTTCAGTTAGACGACCTTCAACGAATGCACGTGAGTAGATACCTGGTGAAATGTGACCTTGGTAGTAAACTAGGTCGCCACCGTCCTTCTCGTTTGGCGCACGGAAGAAGTGGTTGAAACATGTCTCGTAGAACGCAGCAGAAGACTGGAAAGACGCCATGTGGCCGCCTAGCTCTAGGTCTTTCTTAGATGCACGTAGAACGATCATGATAGCGTTCCAACGAATAATTGAGCGAATACGACGCTCAAGTGTTGTGTCACCTGGGTATGCTGGTTCTTGGTCTGCAGGAATCGTGTTGATGTAGTTAGTTGTGATACCTGTTGGCATATCAACACCGTCTAGACGTGCTTTATCTAGAACTTGCTCTAATAGGAATTGAGCACGCTCTAGACCTTCTTCACGTACAACTGACTCAAGCGCTTGTAGCCATTCTTGAGTTTCCAGTGCATCTACGTCATGCTTCATATCAGACATGGCGATCTATCCTTCTGTTGGTTGGATCTACTTATTTAAGTAACGCTCTTACGAGTCATTACCCTGCTGAATTCGACGTAGAGAACGCTCTCGTCGAGACTCTTCTCGAGTCAAATCCAACAATGTTTCTTCGATGTAAGCCAAGTGCGAGTGGGACATTTCTCGCGCCTTTTCAGGCTGACCAGAAACAATCGCATCCACGATATTGGCTCGGTGTTTACTGACTTTCTCGACCGCTTCTGGGCGGCGACGTAGTAATTTAAAATTTTGTAGAATATTTTGCTCAAGCAAAGGCGCTAAGCTTCGAACAATGTGCAACAAAACCACGTTGTGCGCGGCTTCTGTCAAAGCGATCAAAAATTGCATCACTTCCGCAGATTCAGCTTCGATATCGTTGTTTGCTTGCTCTTGGCTAATGCGTTCAAGGCAACCTTGAATACGCGCAAAATCTTCTTCGGTACCACGTAAAGCTGCAAAGTAAGCTGAAATTCCTTCCATTGCATGACGAGACTCAAGCACATCAAGCTGGGTTTCAGAATGACTAGACAACAAATTCAACAAGGGATCTGAAAAGCTCTTCCAGATATTCTCACTTACGAATGTTCCGCCACCTTGGCGACGAGTTAACAAACGCTTCGCTTCTAAGCGTTGAATGGCTTCTCGGACTGAAGGACGAGACACATCGAACTGTCTTGCCAGTTCACGCTCTGGAGGCAGTTGTTGCCCCGGAGACAATGTTCCTTCCACTATCAACCTTTCTAACTCTTGTTCTATAACATCAGAGAGTTTTGGCTGACGAATCCTTTGATAAGCCATAATTTATTGTTCTTCTACTCTTGCAGGTAATTGGTAATACCAATTTTAAGTTGGTGCAGAAATTAACATAATTAAAACGCCACTGTCCAGCCGAAAATTGACCTAAATCATAGAACGAGCTTACTTCCAACACTCTGATAACAATCGACTGTTAAAACAGCAATAGAATTGGTATGACCAATTACATAAAGCATAAAAATGGGAAGTCGACGTGCTAGCAATTTTGGAAAAGAAATACAGAAAATGACAAAATTATCAGTCTATTTCTTCACCAAAACAGCGTATACGAGCGTAAAAATGTAGTTAACTTTTAACAATCATTAATATTTCTGGTATCAAAAAAAGGCATACCTGATCGTATGCCTTATTTATTTCGCTTTTTTGAATTTACACTTTCGCTACAAATCAACGCTGTATAAGCTGTCTATATTTCACCCAATCAAAGCTTAGACCAGGATCGCTTTTTCTCAAGGGCGCAATATATTGATGACCGGTAATTCGTGGCAGGGTGATGTGGGGATAAGACTGCATAATCACCTCAGTGATCTCTGCAAGTGATTGATATTGCGCTTCTGTGTAGGCAGTAAATTCTGTCCCTTCAAGCTCGATACCAATGGAATAGTCATTACAACGCTCCCTGCCCGCGAAACTGGATTGACCGGCATGCCATGCTCTATCGAGAAAAGAAACAAATTGAACGACCTCGCCGTTTCTCTTAATCAAGCAATGTGCAGAAACGCCCATTTTGTGAATAACTTCAAAAAATGGATGTGCGTTTGGGTCTAGCTTGCCAGTGAAGAAGTCTTCTATATATGGTCCACCAAACTGCCCAGGAGGCAAACTGATGTTGTGTACCACCAGCAGAGAGATGTCGTTTATATCAGAGCGGGCATCAAAAAATGGTGACGGAACATGCTTTGCCTGTGTCAGCCAGCCATTCTCGATAATTGGGCGCATATCAACCTCTCTACTTTGCAAATTAACTGCTGAAATTATTGACACCGGAGAGTATCATTCGTTGCCATCTCCCTTTCAAGACAAGATTTGCGATGAAGAACACACACAACATTCAAGAACGCCTAGAATACCTTAAACAACAACTCCCTTTAGAGATCACTCGCTCTGTCGCTGATACCTTAAAAGAAGATCTAGGTGGCAATGTCGACGCAGATAACGACATTACTGCATCTTTGATCCCTGCCGAGGCGGTTAATACCGCAACGATTATTACTCGTGAGCATGGTGTGTTCTGTGGTCAAGCATGGGCAGATGAAGTTTTTAAGCAGCTCGGTGGCAAGGTCAGCATTGAATGGCACGTAAAGGACGGCGATAAAGTCGAACCTAACCAAAACCTTTGTACGCTGACAGGCCCTGCTCGTGATTTGTTGACAGGTGAGCGTAACGCAATGAACTTCATCCAAACGCTGTCTGGCTGCGCAACAGTTACCGCAGAGTACGCTGAAAAAATCGCGCATACTGAGTGTCGTCTACTAGACACACGCAAAACCATTCCTGGTCTGCGTAGCGCACTAAAATACGCCGTGACGTGTGGTGGTGGCTTTAACCATCGCATCGGTGTGTTCGATGCTTACCTTATTAAAGAAAACCACATCATTGCTTGTGGCGGTATTACTCAAGCGATCCAAAAAGCGAAAGAGCTTAACCCAGGCAAACCGGTAGAAGTAGAAACGGAAAGCTTAGAAGAGTTGAAACAAGCGATAAACGCTGGTGCCGACATCATCATGCTAGATAACTTCACAAAAGAAATGATGCGTGAAGCCGTAGCGATTAACGCAGGTCGTGCCGCTTTAGAAAACTCAGGCAACATTACGCTAGAGACCATAGCAGAATACGCAGAAACCGGTGTCGATTACATTTCGGTAGGCGCGTTGACTAAGCATTTAAAAGCGATGGATCTTTCGATGCGCTTCAAATAATAAAAGCAACACAATCTCAATTACTTTAACTAACTCATTGAGTTGTGAGTAATTCATCATTAAAAAGGGCCAATTGGCCCTTTCTTTTTATCCACTCAAAAAATAGTACTACTCGCAAAACTCTGCATGCGATATGCAACTTTTCACCAAAGAGTTTTATCTCACTCGAGAGCCCATCCCTTCCCCATTTTCAACCCACCTTAACTCTCCATAATCTTTCGCTAATGCAAGAGCATTATTAATTTTTAAGAAAGGGTTAAAAATGAAAAACAGTAAACATAAAAAACAACAGGGTTTTACTCTGATCGAATTAATGATTGTGGTGGCAGTAATTGGTGTGCTAGCAACAATTGCTCTCCCTCAGTATCAGAATTATGTGAAAAAATCCGAGGCTTCATCTGGGCTAGCTACATTGCGCGCCTTAGTTACTAATATTGATAATTATCACGCTGAAAATGGCTCTTTTCCTACCAACGTAAATGATGTTGGCGGCGCTTCAGATATGAATAAACTTGGAACGGTCTCGTTGACAGCAGCGTCAGGAGCTACAGACTCTCAAGCTAAATTCACTTTCGGTTCAAATAGTACATTAGCTAGTACCGAAATAATCACCTTAACAAAAGACGGTACTAGTGGGCTTTGGACTTGTTCAGAAACAACAAGTGTTACAATTAAAAACTGCCCATAATGCTAACCAAACTCTCAACGGTTCTTCGCCAAGCGGGAATACTCACCTTTTCCCAAGAAGAATCTTTAATAGAGCAAGTCAAAGCTTCTGGCATTTCGATGCCAGAGGCTTTACTCAGTTCTGGATTCTTCACGTCAAGTGAACTGGTAGAGCACTTAAGTTCTCTCTTTGGTTTAAATCAGCCCGAGTTATCTCAGTACGAGTACGCCTCGCTTTGTCAGCAACTTGGCCTTAGGGAATTAATCACACGGCATAACGCACTCCCACTCCACCGTACGACTTCAACGTTATTACTCGCCGTTGCCGACCCCACGAACCAACAAGCAGAAGACGATTTCCGCTTTGCCACTGGTTTACAGATTGAATTGGTGTTGGCGGATTTTCGTCAACTCAGCGCGGCAATTCGACGCTTATATGGTCGTTCATTGAGTCATGAGAAGTCCGGGTTAAAAGAGATCAACCAAGAAGAGTTAGCCAATCTGGTTGACGTGGGCGTAGATGAAATCGACAACATTGAAGACTTGAGCCAGGATGAGTCTCCTGTTAGCCGTTACATAAACCAAATTCTGTTGGACGCTGTGCGCAAAGGCGCATCCGATATCCACTTTGAACCTTATGAAAAGATGTACCGCGTTCGCCTACGTTGCGATGGCATCTTAATAGAAACACAGCAGCCGCCAAGCCACTTAAGTCGTCGCTTATCTGCTCGTATCAAAATCCTCTCTAAACTTGATATTGCAGAGCGACGTTTACCACAAGATGGGCGTATTAAGCTCAAGTTGAATCAAGACACCGCAATTGATATGCGTGTATCCACGCTACCGACTCTATTCGGAGAGAAAATTGTACTACGACTGCTCGACAGCAGCTCTGCGTCACTGGATATCGACAAGCTTGGTTATAGCAAACAACAAAAACAATTGTACTTGGATGCGCTGCGTCGCCCACAAGGCATGATTCTGATGACAGGGCCAACCGGGAGCGGAAAAACCGTTTCTCTGTACACTGGATTGAGTATTCTCAATAAGCCAGAGATAAACATCTCCACAGCAGAAGACCCGGTAGAAATTAACTTATCGGGCATTAACCAAGTACAAGTACAACCCAAGATTGGTTTTGGTTTTGCCGAAGCATTGCGCTCTTTTCTTCGTCAAGACCCCGATGTGGTCATGGTCGGTGAGATTCGTGACTTAGACACTGCGGAAATCGCCATAAAAGCATCGCAAACCGGTCACTTAGTACTTTCAACCTTGCATACCAATTCTGCGGCTGAAACGGTTATTCGTTTATCAAACATGGGCGTAGAAAGCTTTAACTTGGCCTCATCTCTTAGTTTGATTATTGCCCAGCGCTTAGCCCGTAAACTGTGCTCGCACTGCAAACAATCACAAGAGCTTACCGTTCAGCTACAACATCTCGGAATTCAAGCAAGCGACAACATTTTTAAAGCCAATCCCGATGGATGCAATGAGTGTACCCATGGTTATTCCGGCCGAACGGGGATTTATGAAGTGATGCGCTTTGATGAATTTCTTTCCGAAGCGCTTATTAAAGGTGCCTCGGTACATGAACTAGAAAAACTCGCCATCGCAAATGGTATGAGCACGTTACAAATGTCGGGCATAGAAAAACTCAAACAAGGGATCACAAGTTTTAGTGAACTACAGCGCGTACTTTATTTTTAATCCTTTAATCAGCAGTCACCTCTATGAAAAGCACTACACCACAACTTAAAAACTTCCGCTGGAAAGGCATCAACAGTTCAGGCAAAAAGACGTCTGGACAAACCCTCGCGATGACAGAAATTGAAGTACGCGAGCGTCTAGACGCACAGCACATCAAGATCAAGAAGTTAAAGAAAAGCAGTATCTCGTTTCTCACTAAACTCAGCCATCGCGTGAAAGGCAGAGACATCACGGTGTTCACCCGTCAGATTTCGACGATGTTGATAACTGGTGTGCCCTTAGTTCAGGCTTTAAAATTGGTCTCAGAAAACCATAAAAAAGCAGAGATGAAATCCATTTTGATGAGCGTGACACGCGCCGTTGAAGCCGGTACGCCCATGTCAAAAGCCATGCGCACTGCAAGTGAACACTTTGACCCACTCTATACCGACCTTATCGCAACAGGTGAGCAATCCGGTAACTTAGCGGAAGTGTTCGAGCGCTTAGCCACCTACCGAGAAAAAAATGAGCAGCTTCGTGCGAAAGTGATCAAAGCACTGATTTACCCAGCCATGGTAGTGCTAGTAGCGTTAGGCGTGTCGTTTATCATGCTCACCAAAGTCATTCCCGAGTTCGAAAAAATGTTTGTTGGTTTTGGTGCTGACTTACCTTGGTTTACCAGGCAAGTGTTGGATCTTTCCGCCTGGACACAAAACTGGAGCCCCTTTATAGCACTAGGCTCTATCAGTCTATTCATCTCGGCGAGAATCCTCTCTAAGCGTTCAGATTCTTTTCGCTTAATGCTCAACCGCTCTGTGCTTAAATTTCCTGTTCTGGGCCCTGTATTATCAAAAGCCGCTATCGCCAAATTTAGTCGAACACTCGCCACAAGCTTTACAGCGGGTATTCCAATTCTAACCAGTTTAAAAACCACATCAAAAACCTCAGGAAACTTACACTATCAACTCGCCATAGAAGAAGTTTACCGTGATACCGCCGCAGGTATGCCAATGTATGTTGCCATGCGTAACTGTAATGTGTTCCCTGAATTAGTGTTACAAATGGTCATGATCGGTGAAGAGTCTGGTCGACTTGACGATATGCTCAATAAAGTTGCAACGATCTACGAGTTTGAAGTAGATAACACCGTCGACAACCTTAGTAAAATTCTAGAGCCGCTAATTATCGTTTTTTTAGGCATCGTTGTTGGCGGATTAGTGACAGCAATGTACTTGCCAATCTTTAACTTAATGAGTGTATTGGGCTAGAATGAGCTGTTAACTCCTTTAAAACAGCATCTTGCTGATTTCACTCATCGCTCAAGAGACAAATATGGAAGTATTCCAGTACTACCCTTGGCTATTCGTTGTGTTTGCCACCATCTTCGGTCTGATCGTGGGTAGCTTCCTCAATGTGGTTATTTATCGACTACCTAAAATCATGGAACTAGAATGGCGACGCGAATGTGCCGAGTCATTTCCCGAATACAAAATAGAACCTCCTAAAGAAGTGCTGACCTTGAGCGTCCCACGCTCGTCCTGTCAGAAGTGCGCAACGCCGATACGTATTCGAGACAACATCCCTGTGATTAGCTGGCTGCTTTTAAAAGGCAAATGCCACAACTGTCAGACAGCCATTAGCGCACGCTATCCACTGATTGAACTGCTCACTGCATTCAGCTCAGGCTTTGTCGCTTACCACTTTGGTTTTAGTTACTTTACCGTTGCCCTACTCTTTTTCACTTTTATCTTAATCGCCGCAACATTTATCGATCTCGATACTATGTTGTTACCTGACCAATTAACATTACCATTAACTTGGGCTGGCATTGCCTTAGCATTAGTCGAAATAAGTCCTGTTACTCTACAAGATTCTGTCATTGGTGCCATTGCTGGTTACCTATGTCTCTGGTCCGTTTACTGGGGCTTTAAGCTACTTACTGGTAAAGAAGGAATGGGATATGGTGATTTTAAACTACTAGCAGCACTAGGGGCTTGGCTGGGCTGGCAGTCACTGCCGATGATCATTCTACTTTCTTCTGTGGTTGGCATCGTATTTGGCATCATTCAACTACGCTTGCAAAAACAGGGAATTGAAAAAGCTTTTCCTTTCGGTCCTTACTTAGCAATTGCTGGTTGGATAAGCTTAATTTGGGGCGACCAGATTTTAAACTGGTACTTTACTTCAGTTCTAGGAGTGTAAATGGCTTTGGTTATTGGTTTAACAGGTGGTATCGCTAGCGGTAAAACAACCGTCGCGAATCTGTTCAAACAACAATTTAAAATCGATATCGTCGATGCCGACATTGTAGCAAGAGAAGTTGTCGAGCCAGGCACTCCCGGCCTAAACGCGATTATTGAACATTTTGGTCACGATATCGTTCGTGAAGACCAAACTTTAGATCGCGCAAAGCTGAGAGAGAAAATCTTTTCAAACTCAGATGAAAAAGCTTGGCTCAACGCACTGTTGCACCCGATAATTCGTGAAAAGATGATCGAAGATTTGCAGCAAGTCACCTCAGAGTATGCGTTACTTGTAGTGCCGTTGCTCGTAGAAAACAAGCTAGACAGTTTGTGTGATCGAGTTCTTGTCGTCGATGTAGAACCGAATACACAGATATCTCGCACGATGAAACGAGACAATGTGAGTGAAGAACAAGCTCGCGCCATCCTTGCCTCTCAAGCATCAAGAGAGCAAAGACTCGCGCTTGCAGACGATGTGGTTAAGAATAATCCAAGTGACCCAGATCTTTTGCTTCAAATCACAGATTTGCACGAAAAGTACCTAGCCATGTGTAAGAAAAATCTGCGAAAATAGGAACGAAACTCACAAAGGCTTATGTCGATGACCACGCACAAATTTGAACATCCGTTAAATGAGAAAACTCGTATTTATCTAAGAGTGGAGTCTCTGCTGCGTCAGGCTCACTTGGCCTCTGGGTTTAGCGAAAATCACCAGTACCAACTGTTTTTCCGTGCGTTATTCGATATGGTTGAAATCTTCGAACAGATCCAGCTGAAAAGTGAACTAGCCAAAGATTTAGAGAAACAACGACTGTCGTACCGCCATTGGCTAAATGTTGATGGCGTCGATCAAGACGCATTAAATACCCTACTACAAGAGATAGATGTCGTTCATAGCCAACTGATGGGTGCAGAGCGTTTTGGTCAAGCACTAAAAGAAGATCGCTTCTTAAGCTCTATCCGCCAACGCTTTAATCTACCAGGTGGTTCATGTTGTTTTGATTTGCCAGCGTTACATTACTGGCTACACCTACCCATTGAACGTAAAAAGCATGATGCACAGCAGTGGCAAGTAAGCTTAAAACCCTTATCTGATGCGCTTTCGCTATGGTTGAAACTCACCAGAGAGACCGGACATTTCAAAGCTCAAATCGGTCGTGCGGGTTTCTTCCAAAGTGACGCTGATGAAGCCAATATTCTAAGACTTCACATCCCAATGGAATATGGCGTTTATCCTATGATTTCTGGCCATAAAAACCGCTTTGCGATCAAGTTTATGTCGTTTGAAAACGGTCAAGCGTGCACACAAGATATTGAGTTTGAACTTGCTGTGTGCAGCTAAGACGACACTAAGCCTCCCCCACAATCTAAAATTCAACGCTTTATTACGCTTACATTGGATAAAAATTCGTAGCAGCAATAGCGCGTTGAATAAGCCATCTTGAATTCATTTAGGTATACTACCCTTTAACACCAATTAGTAATGGGACGCTCAACTATGTCTAAAATTACCATCGTTCAATGCCCACAATGTGGCGCCGACGTAGAATGGGGAGAACAAAGTCCTCATCGCCCTTTCTGCAGTAAACAATGCCAAATGATTGATTTTGGTGAGTGGGCAGATGAAGAAAACACCATCCCAGGCGCCCCCGATATGTCCGACAGTGATGGCTGGTCTGAAGACCAGTATTAATTAAGGCACTAGGGTAAAGGAATATCCTAGGCTCCTTCTTGGGGAGTCTAAATCACGCTCTTTCGTCGCTGTCCAGAGTGACGAATTTTAACCGCAGAGCCCTGTAATCTTTGGTCATCATTTGCCGTCATTCCGAGGAGCCATAGCGACATCAGGAATCTACTCACAGCAAGGATGAAGCTAACAACTTAAACACTTGCATTTTCGACTAGTAGATTCTGAATCACGCTCCTTCGTCGCTGTTCAGAATGACGAATTTTAATCGCGGCGCCCTACAATATTTGACCGTCATTTCTCGTCATTCCGAGGAGCCATAGCGATATCAGGAATCTACTCACATCAAGGCAAAGTCAGTGCATGAGAACCGACAGTACAGGTCGGGTGAAAAGAAACGAGCAAGCTAATTACACAAATAAAAAAACGGAGCCCTAAAAGGACTCCGTTTAAGATGAGAACGCTAGTTATAGCATTACTTCTTAGCAAGTTTCTCTTTGATACGAGCAGACTTACCAGAACGCTCACGTAGGTAGTACAACTTGGCACGACGTACTGCACCACGGCGTTTAACTTCGATGCTATCAACGATTGGAGAGTGTGTTTGGAACGTACGCTCAACACCTTCACCGTTAGAGATTTTACGTACAGTGAAAGCAGAGTGTAGACCACGGTTACGGATTGCGATTACAACGCCTTCGAAAGCCTGTAAACGCTCACGGTCACCTTCTTTTACCTTAACTTGAACTACAACAGTGTCACCTGGTGCAAATTTAGGTAGGTCTGATTTCATTTGCTCTTCTTCAAGAGCTTTGATGATGTTACTCATTTTTTAAATTCCTAGAATAAACTGATACTAAATAAATTAGGTTACTTTGCGTTATGTTCACTAATGAACTCAGCAAGTAATTGTTCCTGTTCGTCAGTCAGAGCTAGGTTTTCCAGGAGCTCTGGTCTTCTAAGCCAAGTTCGGCCCAGCGACTGTTTTAGTCGCCATTGACGAATGTCCTTGTGATTGCCTGACATCAGTACCGCTGGTACCTCTTTGTCATCCAATACTTCTGGACGCGTATAGTGAGGGCAATCTAACAAGCCATTTGCAAAAGAGTCTTCTTCTGCTGACGCGAAATCCCCTAGTACACCCGGAACAAACCGAGAGACAGAGTCGATTAACGTCATGGCTGGTATCTCACCACCCGTCATCACAAAATCACCAATCGACCATTCTTCGTCGACTTCAGATTGAATGATGCGCTCATCTACCCCTTCATAACGACCACAAATCAGAAGCAAGTTCTCATTCATTGCCAGTTCTTCCACTCCTTTCTGGTCGAGCTTGCGACCTTGAGGAGAAAGGTAGATGACTTTCGTCTTGCCCGGTGAGGCTGCTTTCGCGGTATGAATGGCATCGCGCAAAGGCTGAACCATCATTAACATACCAGGGCCACCACCGTAAGGTCGGTCATCGACAGTGCGATGTTTGTCGTGAGTAAAATCTCTAGGATTCCAAGTCTCAATCGACAAAAGACCTTTTTTAACCGCTTGACCTGTTACTCCAAAATCAGTAACAGAACGGAACATTTCTGGAAAAAGGCTAATAACGCCAACCCACATGTTTATCTCGCTCTGTAATTTTGGAGATTAGAATCCAGGATCCCAGTCAACTTCGATCCGTTGAGCTTCGCGATCAACATTAATGATCACTTGCTCTTCAAGGAACGGGATTAATCGTTCCTTCTGCCCGAAAGCATCTTTAAGATTTGCTTTAACAACCAGAACATCGTTTGAGCCAGTTTCTAGCATGTCAGTAACGACACCTAGATCGTAACCTTTAGTGGTTACAACTTGCATCCCAAACAATTCGCGCCAGTAGAACTCATCTTCTGACAATTCAGGAAGTACCGCAGGGTCAATAGCAATTTCAAAGTTCGTCATTAGATGCGCGTCTTCACGAACATCCATGCCTTCCAGCTTAGCCACCATACCTTTGTTATGGCGCTTCCAGCTTTCTACTTTGTACTCAACCCACTTGCCCTTTTGGTTAATATACCAAGGGCTGTAATCGAAAATGCTTTCAGCATTGTCTGTGTAGGAAAAAACCTTAAGCCAACCTCGAATGCCGTAAGTAGCACCAAACTTGCCTACAACAATCTTTTCGTTGCTCATTGTTTCTTTACCTTTCATCGACATAAACTAGTTTCTACTTTTCAAGTAAAAAATTAAGCCGCTTTTTGAGCGTCTTTAACTAGCTTAGCAACGCGGTCAGATACAGACGCGCCTTGACCAACCCAGTGGTTAACGCGGTCTAGGTCTAGACGTAGACCTTCTTCTTGACCTTTAGCAGTTGGGTTAAAGAAACCAACTTTCTCGATGAAACGGCCAGTTGCAGCGTTGCGGCTGTCCGCTACTACGATTTGATAAAATGGACGCTTTTTAGCGCCGTGACGTGCCAAACGAATGGTTACCATGTCGTCCTCTTTGCTTTCTCAAAAATAAAATTAACCCCAAAAACCATTCAAGAAATTAAATAGTTTGGGGTCTCGTGCCAAAATAAAGCTCCGGAATTTTACTCTTCTCCCGGAGCAATGCAAGGAGTTTAGTTACTTTTTCACCAACATAAATTGAATTTAAAGTTTGTGACGTACCTAACACCCTGAATCTATGCGTGATCGATTAATTAACGACCAAATGGGTTGAAGCCACCGCCTCCACCCATGCCGCCCATCATGCCTTGCATGTTGCGCATCATGCCTTTCATGCCACCTTTTTGCATCTTTTTCATCATCTTCTGCATTTGGGTGAACTGTTTTAGTAAGCGGTTTACGTCTTGAACCTGCACACCAGAACCAGCCGCAATACGCTTCTTGCGCGAGCCTTTGATAATCTCTGGGCGTTGACGTTCTTTCATTGTCATGGAGCTGATGATCGCTTCCATCTGTTTGAACATCTTGTCATCGACTTTGTCTTTCACATTGTCTGGTAGCTGAGACATGCCTGGAAGCTTATCCATCATGCCCATCATGCCGCCCATGTTTTGCATCTGGCCTAGCTGTTCACGGAAATCTTCAAGGTCGAAACCTTTCTTCTCTTTGAACTTCTTCGCCAGCTTTTCTGCTTTTTCTTGGTCAACGTTGCGTTGTAGGTCTTCAATTAAAGACAGAACGTCACCCATACCAAGAATACGTGAAGCAACACGATCTGGATGGAACGGTTCTAGCGCGTCAGTTTTTTCACCGACACCCAAGAATTTGATTGGTTTGCCCGTTACATGGCGTACTGACAGTGCCGCACCACCACGAGCATCACCATCAACCTTAGTTAGAACCACACCAGTAAGAGGTAGCGCATCGCCAAAGGCTTTTGCTGTATTTGCTGCGTCTTGACCCGTCATAGCGTCAACAACAAATAGCGTTTCTACTGGGTTGATAGCTGCGTGAAGATCTTTGATCTCCCCCATCATCTCTTCATCAATCGCCAAGCGACCTGCGGTATCGACAATCAATACGTCGTAGAATTTTTTCTTCGCATGGTCAATCGCTGCATTGGCGATATCAATAGGCTTCTGGTCTGGAGATGATGGGAAAAAGTCAACACCGATGTCTGATGCCAGCGTTTCAAGCTGCTTGATTGCCGCAGGGCGGTAAACGTCGGCAGACACAACCAAGACTTTCTTCTTGTCACGTTCTTTTAAAAGCTTAGATAGCTTACCTACCGATGTGGTTTTACCCGCACCTTGTAGACCCGCCATAAGAAGCACAGCAGGTGGTTGAGCGGCAAGGTTTAGCGCCTCATTCGACTCACCCATTACGGCTTCAAGTTCTGTTTGAACGATCTTGATAAATTCCTGACCTGGAGTCAGAGATTTAGAAACTTCTACACCTACCGCTTTTTCTTTAACGCGGTTAACAAATTCACGAACAACCGGAAGCGCAACGTCAGCTTCAAGTAAGGCCATTCGTACTTCACGTAGGGTCTCTTTAATGTTGTCTTCGGTCAGACGACCTTTGCCACTGATATTTTTCAGCGTTTTGGATAATCGATCCGTTAAATTCTCAAACATCTTTGTCTCTTCGCTAAAATGGCGATTAATTAGTGTGAGTATACATTAGCCAAGGTCTGAGTCATACCCGTACCGCTGCTCTATTCTTGTCTCTATTTCTATATGGTGCGGTAACTTATTAATTTCAATATCTCATCTCTCACGATTGATGTCGGATATAACGTAGCCCCAAAGTGTAATGCAAGGTATAATTTCCTCATTGTGCACAATAATATTTAGGATTCATGGATAGCTTAATAGCCATCGCGGCCGCCATACTTTATGTTTTGGCGATTGCGACCATCATACCCGGACTCTCACAGCAGTCAGGAATCAAAGCAAAAACAGTGTTTGCTAGTGCTGCCTGTGCGCTTGTTTTTCATGCGTGGATTTTGAGTGATCTGATTTTTGATGGTTCAGGTCAAAACCTTAGTATTCTAAACGTAGCCTCTTTGATCAGTTTTATTATTTCTCTGGTCATGAGCCTTGCTATGTTGAAAAATCGATTGTGGTTTTTATTGCCTGTCGTTTATAGCTTTGCTGCCATCAATTTATCTGCTGCCACATTTTTGCCAAGCACGTTTATCAAGCACCTAGAGAATGACCCTAAGCTACTCATTCACATTTCTTTTGCGCTGTTCTCATACGCAACTTTAACTATCGGTGCACTCTACGCACTTCAGCTGGCTTGGTTGGATCACAAACTGAAAACAAAAAAATCTTTGGCGATTAACCCAAACCTGCCGCCTTTATTAATGGTAGAGCGTCAGCTATTCAAAATCATTTTGATCGGTAACTTATTGTTAACTGGCACGCTCATTACTGGCTTTGTCTTTGTGCAGGATATGTTTGCTCAAGGTAAAGCGCATAAAGGCATTCTTTCTTTCATCGCTTGGATTGTGTACTCAATACTGCTTTGGGGTCATTATCAAAAAGGTTGGCGTGGTAGAAAAGTTACTTGGTTCGCTGTCGCAGGGGCAACGCTGTTAACTCTGGCGTATTTTGGCAGTCGCTTTGTGAAAGAAATCATCTTGAATTAAGGAGCTCTAGGGCTCCTATCCTTTATATTTTAGGCTAGATAAAATACAGTACGCCTTAACCCTTTGACTTAACGGACTTACTCAACCGTTATATAACCCAATACTTACAAGGAACAGCAACGTTTTGGACGACATCTCTACGGGTATCTTGTTTGCGCTACTCGCGTGTCTTATCGTCATATCAGGTTACTTTTCCGGCTCAGAAACAGGGATGATGTCTCTGAACCGTTATCGCTTAAAGCACTTAGCCAAAAATGGGCATAAAGGCGCTAAGCGAGTCGAAAGGCTATTAGACCGTCCAGATCGTTTGATTGGTCTTATTCTTATCGGCAACAACCTCGTTAATATTCTCGCGTCCGCCATCGCGACCATTATTGGTATGCGTTTGTATGGTGATTTAGGTGTCGCTATCGCAACCGGTGCACTGACTATGGTTGTATTGGTTTTTGCTGAAGTTACCCCAAAAACAATTGCAGCGCTGTACCCTGAACGCGTGTCTTACGCGAGCAGTATCCTACTGACCATATTGATGAAGTTACTATCGCCTTTGGTGATGCTCGTTAACTTTATTACGAATGGCTTTATTCGTTTACTTGGCGTAAAAGCGGATCACTCAGTAGAAGACCATCTTAGTTCCGATGAGCTGCGTACCGTAGTAAACGAAGCTGGCGGCTTGATCCCTCGCCGACACCAAGACATGTTGGTGTCTATTTTGGATCTTGAGCACGTCACTGTGAACGACATCATGGTGCCACGTAATGAGATTACCGGTATCGATATTAATGATGACTGGAAATCCATCGTTCGTCAGCTTACCCACTCACCACATGGACGCATTGTTTTTTATCGTGACCAAATTGATGAAGTGGTTGGCATGCTGCGCCTGCGTGAAGCTTACCGCCTGATGCTGGAAAAAAACGAGTTCAATAAAGAGACGCTATTACGTGCCGCGGATGAAGTCTATTACATCCCGGAAGGTACGCCACTAAACGTGCAAATGTTAAAGTTCCAACGCAACAAACAGCGTATTGGTCTGATTGTTGATGAGTATGGCGACATTATTGGCTTGGTGACATTGGAAGATATTCTGGAAGAGATCATTGGCGAATTCACGACCTCGATTTCTCCAAGCCTTTCTGATGAAATCAGTCCTCAAGGTGACGGAAGCTTCCTCATTGAAGGCAGCACCAATATCCGAGATATCAACAAAGGCCTGAAATGGGATTTACCAACGGATGGCCCAAGAACGTTAAACGGTCTTATTTTGGAGCACCTGGAAGATATTCCAGAGAGCCATTTAAGCGTGAGAGTGGCGGGTCATCCAATGGAGCTTGTTGAGATTGAAGAAAACCGCATCAAGCTCGTTCGTGTTTATCCTAAAAAGAAAAAATAGCCCCTATCTACAAATCACGATGAGAAAAACTCACGATAAGAAATAAAAAGAAAAGAGCCTGATCATGTCAGGCTCTTTTTAGTTTTGGATAAATATGCTTCTTGATAAGTTTTTTAGCAACTAGTCGATGCGCAGCTCTTTTAGCATCGATTCAGGCAAAGCAAGTTCATCATTTTTGTTCACCGATACACCAGCATCCAAAATGCTCTTCGCGATTTGTTGTGCTTCTTCTAAAGAGTGCATCGCTGCCGTACCACATTGGTATTCGTTGAGTTCAGGGATCTTGCTCTGGCTTTCTACCTTTAGTACGTCTTCCATTGCCGCAATCCAAGCATCCGCTACTTGCTGCTCTGATGGAGTGCCGATCAGGCTCATGTAAAAGCCGGTGCGGCAACCCATAGGCGAAATATCGATGATCTCAACAGAATCGCTGTTTAGGTGATTGCGCATAAAACCTGCATAAAGGTGCTCTAGTGTATGGATACCTTTTTCAGAAAGGATGTCTTTGTTTGGCGCGGTAAAGCGTAAATCGAAGACAGTAATCGTGTCCCCTTTTGGGGTCTGCATGGTCTTCGCCACTCGCACTGCCGGTGCATTCATGCGAGTGTGGTCCACGGTAAAACTATCGAGTAAAGGCATTACATCTCTCCTGATTGTAACTCCAATACCTCTCGGTACTGGATAAATGTCATTCATCCCTACAGCACATAAACAGGCTGTAGGTTAAAAGAACCAGCTGCTGTTGTCTTCCAATTCCTGACGACATTGCTTCAGCTGCCAGCCATAAGTTTTTGCAGTTTGTTCAACACGTCGAGCGACTTTGAGCAAGCTGGGCTTTCGCTTATAAGTACCTCGCTTGTACCCACCTCGACCTTCATGATAAGCCAGATATTGACTGTATGGGTCCCATAACGAAATCCCTAGTTGGCGCCTCGTTTCGTGAGTATACCAACCGACAAACATCATTGAATCATCAAAGTTGGTACGAGAACCGCCCTGACCCGTCGCATCTTGGAAATCTTCCCAAGCAGGATCTTGAGCTTGAGCGTAACCATACGCACTGCTGACTCGTCCCCAAGGGATAAATCCCAATAAATAGTCTTTGGGTGGTTTCGCATCGTGCCGAAAGCTGCTTTCTTGTTTAATGATAGCCATAGCGACATGAATGGGGGTTCCCCACTTTTCTTCCATATCTTTGGCATCATCATACCAGCCGGATTTCTCTCGAAATATCTCACATAAATTATTCTGCTGCTTTGGCGGTGCCGTGGCACAACCTGCAAGTAACATGCTTCCGAGTACCGATACTACTAACGGTTTAATGTTCAATCCCACCCAACCTTTACCTATTCACTACTGCTTCAGATAAGCAAAGTAATCTTCCAAAAAATCATCAAAAGATAGCGTGTCACTTTGTTCCGCTTGCTTTTGCTTTTCTACTGACGACGCCACTTCCGTTTCCATCGTATCTTGTGAGTAGTACTGATAACCGTGAGCTAGATTTTCCTCGCGGTACTTCATGCCAAGCGCACAGCCGACTTTACCTAACCCACCAAGCTCTTTCGTCAGCTCTAATAGTTGACCTGAAATCGTTAGTTCTGGGTTATCAATCCATGTCTCGAGTTTATTACACACATCTTGGTATGCACTGCCACCAGCAGCCATATCCATTTGCTGTGCTATCTGACGCAGCTCGACAAACACTCGATGCGCCCAATCTTGCAGAGATAGACGTTCACCTTGGCAACCAATTTGAAGCATTAGCCCTTTTTCACGACCAGAAACAATGACTTTGTTCCAGTTGTCGCGCCAACACTCTAATTCACAGTTGTCCATTGGATCCGAGTCTGACAAGGCCGCCCAAGTCAGGAAGAGATCAAGGAATCGTACTTGCTCTTCATCCAACCCCACTGCGCTGAATGGGTTAACGTCTAGAGAGCGAACTTCAATGTACTCAACCCCACCGCGTCGTAACGCATCTGAAGGCTTCTCACCACTTTTCGACACGCGTTTCGGGCGAATTGGAGCGTATAGCTCGTTCTCAATTTGTAAAATATTGGAATTAAGCTGGCGGTATTCACCGTCCACTTTGACGCCTATTTTCGCAAACTCTTCTGATGGGTGACGAATCGCATCGCTCAAACCATCCAGATACTGATCAATGCTGTTAAAGCCAATTTTCAGTACACTTTGCGCACTATTGGTGTAGCCCAGATCGCTCAAACGCAAAGACGTCGATTTCGGCAAATACAAAGTGCCGCCAATTTTTTCGAATGGCAGATCGGTTTCACGACCTTGAATAAAAGAGCCGCATAACGCTGGCGATGCGCCGAAGAAATACGGAATCATCCAACCAAAACGGTAATAGTTACGGATCAGCGCAAAGTAGGCATCAGACTTAGCATCTTGGCGGGCTTGTTCATCTTGCTCGCCGTATAGCGCATCCCAAAATGTCTCAGGGAACGAGAAGTTAAAATGCACACCTGAGATGATTTGCATCAGGCTGCCATAGCGGCGTTTTAGGCCTTCTCGGTACAGGGTTTTCATTTTTGCTGCATTCGAAGAGCCGTACTGAGCAAGCTGAATATCCTCTTCCGAGCCAACATAACACGGCATAGAAAGAGGCCACATCTTTTCTTCACCCATTTTTGTCTGGGTGAAGTGATGGATATCTTTCAGTTGTGCCATCAGTTCTGGAATTTCATGTGACACAGGAGTAATGAACTCTAACAATGATTCAGAAAAATCAGTCGTGATCCATTGGTTTGTGAACGCTGAGCCTAACCCCTCTGGATGAGGTGTTGTTGCTAGATGTCCATCCTGACGATAGCGCAAAGTTTCTCGCTCAACACCGCGTCCAAACTGCTTAAATACTTCGGGGTTTGATGCAACTTTTTTTAGTCGCGCAGCAAAATCAGTCAAAATGAGGTTCGCTTATATTGGGAGCAGGACACTTATCACAAAGGACAAGCGTAAGCTAAGTTATTGATATTTAATGCATCTAGATAAATAACCCACGAAAAGTCGCTTATCTAGATGAATAGCGGAGAAACGTTTCTCCGCTATTAAATGTGTACTCTATCGAATGATTTCAAGCTCTTCTACGTCTTTCCCCAACTTTTCTAATTGAGGACGCAGTGATTTAGCATCACCAACGACGATAATTTGATAGTCATTTGGATCAAACCACTTTTGAGCCAGTGCATTTAAAGTCTGCTTATCGACTTTTTCTACGATAGCGTTTCTTTGCTGCAAGTAATCTTGATCGAGGTTGTACTTAAGAATATCACTGATAAGTTCCGCTTTTTGTGTTGGCGTTTCATATTTCAGTGCATCTTTTTGACCGACCGCTTGACGCATAAATTTCATCTCTTCATCAGTAATTCCTGACTGCGAGTATTCATTTAGCTCATTTTCCATCTCAATGATAGAAGCAACCGTTGCATCCGCTCGTACTTGCGCGGTGAAAACAACCGAGCCAGTTTCTGGATTTCCAGAGAAGTAGCCGTAAGCGCCGTATGTGTAACCCTTGTCTTCACGTAGGTTTTGGTTAATGCGGCTATTGAAGTTTCCAGCTAAGTTGAAGTTTGCCAGTTGGCTCAGGTAAAAATCGCCCGTTGCATCGTAAGGCATACCCTGACGAACCATCATGACCACACTTTGTGGTGCACCTGGTTTATCAACAAGATGGATCTTTTGCTCACCTAATGCAGCGATGCTTTGCGGTGCATACAATGGTGCAGCTTCATCCTGCCAGTTTTTCCAGAACGTCAGTTGCTGTTCAATTTCCTGTTGATCAATGTCACCAACAACGACGATTTGTGCACTTTGTGGCGTGTAATGCTTCGAGTAGAATTCACGGACATCATCCAACGTTAGTGCACTGACACCTGCTTGCGTGCCGTCTTTTGGTCGAGCAAAGACAGAGTCCCCATAGAGCACCTGGCGAGTCGCTTGTGATGCCATCCAACTTGGGTTTTGATGCTCATACACAAGGCCTTCTAGCGCTTGCATCTTCACTCGCTCAAAGTCTGCTTGCTTGAATGCAGGAGACAGCAACATCTCTTCGACAATTTTCAACGTCGGCTCTAAGTTCTTTTCTAAAGCAGAAACGCTGATGTTTGTTGTGTAGCCCGTTGCATTCACGGAGATGACACTACCTAGTTTATCGAGCTCAGCTTGAATCTCTTCGACACTACGTTTCGTTGTGCCTTCTTGCAACATTGCTGCGGTCAACTGGGCAAGACCTTCTTTGCCCTTTTCAACAAAACGTGTTCCCGCAGGTAAACTAAACTGCATCATGACCGTTGGTGTTTCATCGCTAACCGCACCAAGCAATTCCGAGCCATTATTGAAATGAAGCTCGTACAACTCAGGCATCGTCGCTTTCACTGGCTCCCCTACAGGCGGTTGCACAGAGCGATCGAAGTTATCGGTCGCACGACGATACGCCAATTGATCATCAGTGATCTTCTCGTATTCTTGTAGCGTACGCTTTGGCGTCACAAAGGTCGCTGGTTTTACGACAAGGTCAGTTTTTCCTTTTGGTACCACGCTTAGGGTCACTTTGTTCTTACCTTGGATAAAATCCGTATACGCTTTTTCTACCGATGCAGGCGTGACTGCGCGGATCTGCTCAAGCTGTTGCTCAAGACGGTCTGGATCGCCGAAGAATGTCTCGTTGGATGCCAACTGCGTTACTTTGCCTTTAACGCTTTCTAATGCAAAGATAGCATCCGCTTCCGCCTTACCCTTCAATTGTTCAAGGCGATCTTCTGTCACGCCTTTTTCAGCAAACTGATTGAGTGACTGTAAAAGCTCGTCGTACAGTTTTGATAGGTCGCCTTTGTCCCCAGAGTCACCCATTGCATAAACGTAAAAGTTACACGCCAGTTCTGCACAGTCATGGAATGAGCCCGCATCGACGGCTTTTTGAGTCTTGACTAAGTCTTGGTAGAGCACGCTGTTTGTACCGCCACCTAGCACTTCAGATAGCGTATCGAGAGACGCTTGGCTTTCTTCGCCGTTGTAAGTTGTTGGCCACGCGATCATCACCATCGGTTGTTGAATGCGATCTTCTAGCGTGATGTATTTGTCTTCTTGCAGTTTTGCAGGTTGTTTCGGCGCATTTTCAACCTCTGGCCCACGAGGAATCGAACCGAAGTACTTATTTACCCACTCAAGAGTTTGTTCAACGTCTAAGTCCCCACCGATAGTGATAGTCGCATTGTTTGGGCCATACCAACGTAAGAAAAACGCTTTGAGATCGTTCACATCAACACGATCAAGATCTTCAACATAACCAATAGTTTGCCACGAATACGGATGACCTTCAGGATATAGCGCTTCAGACATGCGCTCCCAAATTAAGCCATAAGGACGATTATCGTAACGCTGAGCTCGCTCATTTTTTACAGTAGAACGCTGAATTTCAAATTTGCGTTGAGAAACCGCATCCAGCAAAAAGCCCATACGGTCAGACTCTAACCACAGCATTTTCTCTAGCTGGTTAGCCGGGACAGTTTCAAAGTAGTTAGTACGATCACGGTTTGTCGTACCATTTAACGTACCTCCAGCCTCTGTGATGATTCTGAAGTGCTCTTGGTCACCAACGTTCTCTGAACCTTGGAACATCATGTGCTCAAAGAAATGCGCAAAACCAGACTTACCCACTTCTTCACGAGCCGAACCAACATGGTAAGTCACATCCACATGGACCAATGGGTCAGAATCTTCAGGAGCTAAGATCACCGTTAAACCATTATCGAGTTTATACTTTTGGTATGGAATCTTAACTTTGCCTTCTTCAGCTTTCGATGACTCAACGAAAGTTACCCCTTTCGGCAGTGATGAAACAGGCGTATTTGATGCACAACCCGTGATCACCAAAAGTGAACACGCGCCAACCCAAAACATCTTCATGTACTTTCCTTAAAATAATCCGAGATAGATAGCCGCAAGTAAGCTATACCTGGCAGCCTTTCCTAAAAATATTAAAATCACGCAAGGCAGAAACTTCATTCTCAGCCACCCTGCGGCTAAACACAGCGGGTCTCCAATTATGGGTAACCAGCTAAAAAACAATCCCCAATAGCCATACTTAGACAGCCAGTTTAATGCGGTATGACCGTGCTTTTCTTCTTGCGCTTTGTTGGGAATCCACAAGCCAAGCCAATAATTTGTTAAGCCACCAAGCGTATTGCCGATAGTGGCGACCATAATAATTGACGAAACGGAATATTGATTAAATGAGAGAGTGGCAACTAAGCCCGCCTCAGAACCACCAGGTAACAAAGTGGCACTGAGAAAACCGGTCATGAAAAGCACCCATAATGCTGAATCTGAAAACCAAAGCGCTAAACTTTCAAAGCTCGTATTAAATGCTTCTAGCATGTCATATCAAGCAACACCTTGCCTCTGGTTCTTCCTGACTCAACTTGCTGGTGAGCAGCAATCACACCGCTCATCGGATAAACCTGTTGAATTTCAGTCTTCAGTAAACCAACGCCAACCATGTACAACAAGGTATCTAACTGCGCAGGAGCTGGTTCAACCAACATGCCACTAGCCTCAAAGCCTAGGAGTTTGGCTTTTTCACAAATCAGCTCAGCTGTTATGGTTGGAACGGTGATGACTCTCGCATTGTCTTTCAGGCATTTAAGCGCATCTAACGCGGCATCTCCACCTACTAAATCAATCAAAACATCAACGTCTTCAACACGTTCTGACACTGGTGCAAATTGATAGTTCACTGCGTGAGCGCCAAGGGTAGCCAGGTAGTCTAAATTTCGTTCACTGCAGGTTGTAAAGACTTCCGCTTTAGTCGCGACCGCGATTTGTACCGCTAGGTGTCCAACGCCACCGGCTCCAGCGAGGATAAGTACGCGATCGTTTTCTGTCACATTGGCTTTGCTGAGAGCTTGTGCCGCAGTTTGGCCAGCCAACGGTAATGCTGCTGCAGCCTCTAAAGTAACTGAACTGGGAACATGACTTAACTCAGCTTCTGGAACACATACGTACTGACTGTACCCACCGCCTCGGACTGGGAAACCGATAAATCCAGCCACCTCATCACCATCATTAAAACGCGACGCCCCGTCTCCACAGGACACGACTTTTCCTGAGATGTCGTAACCTGGTACCCAAGGTAAATTATCCTTGTTCTGCGCAGCTGCCCAACCGAGTCCGGCTCGAGTTTTAACATCAATAGGATTTACGCCTGAAAAAGCGACTTTTACTAAGACTTCACCAGGCTGTGGTGATGGTGTAGAAGCATGTTGAATCGCGAGTACGTTGGCATCACCAAATTCAGTGATAACGATCTGTTTGTGTTCCATAAACCATTCCCTGCAAGAAAACAAAAAGGGATGCGAAAGCATCCCTTTGACTATAAACCATTTTGTTAACCGAAGTTAATCGTGATTTTGTAAATTGGTTGATCATTCCATTTTCGGTAATGACTAGCCGACAAGTGCTAGCAAGATACCAGCGGCAACCGCTGATCCCAATACACCTGCAACGTTTGGTCCCATCGCATGCATCAACAAGAAGTTTTGCGGGTTAGCTTGTAAGCCGACCTTGTTCACCACACGCGCGGCCATTGGTACCGCAGAAACGCCAGCCGCACCAATAAGTGGGTTGATGTCTTCTTTTGAGAACTTGTTCAGCAACTTAGCCATTAGCACACCAGCACCCGTGCCAATACTAAACGCAACCGCACCAAGCCCTAGAATGCCTAATGTTTCTAAGTTCAGGAATTGATCCGCTTGCAGCTTCGAGCCAACCCCTAAGCCCAAGAAGATCGTCACGATGTTGATCAGCTCATTTTGTGCGGTTTTCGATAGACGATCGACCACACCCGCTTCACGCATTAAGTTACCAAGACAGAACATACCGACAAGAGGCGTTGCTGAAGGTAGGAAAAGAATCGTCATGAGTAATACTGCCATCGGGAACAATACCTTTTCCCATTTACCCACGTGACGCAGTTGCGCCATTTGAATCTCACGTTCTTCCTTAGTGGTTAGCGCCTTCATGATTGGCGGCTGAATGATTGGCACTAAAGCCATGTAGCTGTACGCGGCTACAGCAATCGCACCAAGCAGGTCTGGTGATAACTTACTTGCTAAGAAAATCGCCGTTGGGCCATCCGCACCACCGATGATAGCGATAGACGATGCATCCGCCATGGAGAACTCCATACCAGGTACATAGTTGAGCAAAATAGCGCCAAACAGTGTCGCAAAAATACCAAACTGAGCTGCCGCACCTAGCCACAACGTTTTTGGGTTTGCGATCAAAGCACCAAAGTCGGTCATCGCACCCACACCCATGAAGATCAACAACGGGAACACACCCGATTCAATCCCAATGTAGTAAACGTAGTAGAGCAAGCCGCCAGGCTCAGTAAAGCCAGCATTTGGAATATTCGCCAAGATAGCACCAAAACCAATCGGCAATAACAGTAAAGGCTCAAAGCCTTTTTTGATTGCCAAAAACAGCAAGGTACAACCAACCAGCATCATACAGATTTGGCCGAACTCGAAGTTAGCGATCCCTGTTTCTGCCCAAAGGGTTAACAATCCGTCCATGATACTCCCTTACGCCAGGCTCAACAGAGGCGCACCTACTGTGACAGCATCGCCTTCTTTAACGTTCAACTCTTGAACCACACCACCACGCGCCGCACGCACTTCTGTTTCCATCTTCATTGCTTCAAGAATCAGTAGTACATCGCCTTCAGCCACTTCAGCACCAGGCTGAACATTCACTTTAAAGATGTTACCGGCAAGAGGAGCAGGCACCGCTTCAGCAGAAGCGCTAGAAGGTGCGCTAGGTGCCGTCGATTTTGCAGGCGCCGCAGAAGGAGCGACAGAGGTTAGCTCGCCTTGAGGACCGACTTCCACCTCATACACCTGTCCGTCAACACGTACGCTATAAGTTTCTACGCCGCCAGTTGCTGTTTGCGCCGCAGGTACGGCAGGCTTCGCGGCTTCTAGCGTTGGTGCAGGTTCAAATGCTTCTGGGTTGTCACGATTCTTAAGGAACTTGAGACCAACTTGAGGGAAAAGCGCATAAGTAAGTACATCATCAACACGCTCACTTGCTAGCTTAATACCTTCTGATTTTGCTTTCTCCATCAGATCAACAGTAAGCGTCTCCATTTCAGGCTCAAGCAAATCGGCAGGACGACAAGTAATAGGCTCTTTGCCATCAAGTACTTTAGCTTGCAGCTCTGCATTTAACTCGGCTGGCGCTTGACCGTATTCGCCTTTCAATAGACCAGCGGTTTCCTTAGTGATGCTCTTATAGCGTTCGCCAGTAAGCACGTTAATCACCGCTTGCGTTCCGACGATCTGCGAAGTTGGAGTCACCAATGGAATGAAACCAAGATCTTCGCGTACACGAGGGATCTCCTCTAAGACTTCATCAATGCGATCCGCCGCGCCCTGTTCTTTCAGCTGGCCTTCCATGTTGGTCAGCATGCCGCCAGGCACTTGAGCAATCAGGATGCGAGAGTCTACACCTTTCAACTGACCTTCCCACTTCGCGTACTTCTTACGTACTTCACGGAAATACGCGGCGATAGGTTCTAGTTGCTCGAGCTTCAAATTCGTATCTCGCTCGGTTCCTTCTAGCATCGCGACTACCGTTTCCGTCGGTGTGTGACCATAGGTACAACTCATTGAAGAAATCGCTGTATCGAGAATATCAATACCAGCTTCAACTGCTTTTACCGCTGTCGCAGTAGACAAGCCTGTCGTCGCGTGACAATGAAGTGCTAATGGCACATCACAAGACGCTTTGATACGCGTGATAAGCTCTTCCGCTTCATAAGGCTTGAGTAAGCCAGACATATCTTTAATACACAGTGAATGACAACCTAAATCCTCTAGGCGTTTTGCCAAGTCAACCCAAGTGTCTGCGTTATGCACAGGGCTTGTTGTGTAAGACAGCGTACCTTGAGCATGTGCGCCAACATCGACCGTTGCTTTAACGGCCTTCTGGAAGTTTCGCACGTCATTCATTGCATCAAAGATACGGAACACGTCCATACCGTTAGCATGCGCGCGTTCAACGAACTTCTCTACTACGTCATCGGCATAATGGCGGTATCCTAAAAGGTTTTGACCACGCAGTAGCATTTGCATTGGCGTATTGGGCATCGCTTTTTTCAGCTCACGTAAACGCTCCCAAGGATCTTCCCCTAAGAATCGAATACAAGAATCAAACGTTGCGCCCCCCCAAGTCTCTAGAGACCAGTAACCAACCTTATCCAACTCAGCTGCGATAGGCAGCATATCCTCAATACGCATACGCGTAGCAAATAGTGATTGATGGGCATCACGAAGGACCACATCTGTAATAGCTAGTGGTTTAGACATGCTCTTAAACTCCTTTTTAATCCTGGTTCGGCTACTTCGCGAATGAGGCGCGATGTTTATGAATCGCAGCCGAGATCGCCGCCACTACTTGTGGACTAACAGCTGAAGAGGTTGATTGAATATTAGTATTTGTTTTTGGTGCTGCGATCGGCTCTGGTACTTCTTCTGGTACCAATTTCGACATTAGCCGAACGAGATAAACAAGAATAGTGAGGAAAATAAATACGACCGCCATCCCCGTTAGCATCAGGGTGGCCGCATCTACTAGCAGGCTTCCTATATTAGTCATGTTGCTTCCTTTCTTTGTCATCCTGACAACGTGCAGGACTTTAATAGCGTCAAATCCCGACCAATGGATTATCTCGATTGGTTAAATTTTGTCAATTTTGTTTAAGGAAGGTTTGTAATAATCCTGATAAATGATTATTTATTCACTACCCAGATCACAGTTCATGACAAAATAATTACTGCGAATCTGCTATCTCCTTACGAACAGAGTAAAGGAGGACATAAATAAAAACTGCGATTTGGATTTCAAAACCAAATCGAGATTTACACATAAAAGCTAATAAAAACAAAAGGATGTTATTTAATAACAATTAATAAACAAATAAAAAACAAAGAAGTTACATTTAAACGATTGAAGTGAAAGAAACGGAAATCAATATACAGGAGAGATAGTAAGGATGGATTCACAAACTACAGCAGAAACTTTATTCCAAATTGCTTAGATAAGCACATATTCGCTTTTGGAAAAGAAGGACCTCGCCTCTAACAACTCTAGGCTATAGTTCCTGATGTCCAGATACAAAAAAAGCCTCGCAATTGCGAGGCTTTTTTTTGTAAGTGGCGCGTCCTGGAGGATTCGAACCTCCGACCGCCTGGTTCGTAGCCAGGTACTCTATCCAGCTGAGCTAAGGACGCGCAGTTTTCGATATCAACTTTCATCAATATCAGGGCAATACCCTTTAATAAGTGGCGCGTCCTGGAGGATTCGAACCTCCGACCGCCTGGTTCGTAGCCAGGTACTCTATCCAGCTGAGCTAAGGACGCGCAAGTTTTCGATATCAACTTTCGTCAACATCAGGGCAATACCCTTTAATAAGTGGCGCGTCCTGGAGGATTCGAACCTCCGACCGCCTGGTTCGTAGCCAGGTACTCTATCCAGCTGAGCTAAGGACGCGCAAGTTTTCGATATCGACTTTCGTCAACATCAGGGCAATACCCTTTAGTAAGTGGCGCGTCCTGGAGGATTCGAACCTCCGACCGCCTGGTTCGTAGCCAGGTACTCTATCCAGCTGAGCTAAGGACGCGCAGTTTTCGATATCGACTTTCGTCAACATCAGGGCAATACCCTTTAATAAGTGGCGCGTCCTGGAGGATTCGAACCTCCGACCGCCTGGTTCGTAGCCAGGTACTCTATCCAGCTGAGCTAAGGACGCGCGATTTTCGATATCAACTTTCGTCAACATCAGGGCAATACCCTTTAATAAGTGGCGCGTCCTGGAGGATTCGAACCTCCGACCGCCTGGTTCGTAGCCAGGTACTCTATCCAGCTGAGCTAAGGACGCGCAATAATCTTATTTTACTTTGTATAACCCGTTTATCAAACGAATTATTAAATAGTGGCGCGTCCTGGAGGATTCGAACCTCCGACCGCCTGGTTCGTAGCCAGGTACTCTATCCAGCTGAGCTAAGGACGCGCAGATCTTCTTGCTAGGAAGTTGTGAAGCAAATCACATTCATTTCTTACGAAACAAAAAAAAGGCCATCGGGCCAGTCAATGAATGGCGGTGAAGGAGGGATTCGAACCCTCGATACGGGATAAACCGTATACTCCCTTAGCAGGGGAGCGCCTTCAGCCTCTCGGCCACCTCACCGTTTTCATTGTTATATCTCAAAAGAGATATGGCGCGTCCTGGAGGATTCGAACCTCCGACCGCCTGGTTCGTAGCCAGGTACTCTATCCAGCTGAGCTAAGGACGCACTTTTTTGTTGATGTCTCAACGTTGCAAGAATGGCGGTGAGGGAGGGATTCGAACCCTCGATACGGGATAAACCGTATACTCCCTTAGCAGGGGAGCGCCTTCAGCCTCTCGGCCACCTCACCGTCTTGCGGAGGCACATATTACGTTTTACCGAAAATATGTCAAACACTTTCTTTGAAAAAATCCACGAAACTGACTTAACCGTTGCTGATTTAATCAAAGTGACTATTAAACGAACTTTACCACTCTATTATGATGAAAAAAAGAGAGTCTTCTCTGAAAAAAAGACATTTATTTTCAAACAACTTCCTGGTGTTCGATTCAACAATATTGACGGATTCACAGCCACACTCAACACAATGGTTTCCGCACATCTTCAAAAACATTAAAGACTAAAAAGGCCAACCCTTCGGTTAGCCTTTTTCATTCAAACTAAGCTCTGTAAACAGGAGCGACTTAGTAGTTACCTGAAGCAACGTTGCCATTGCCTTTTTCAGCTTGAATGCGCATGTAGATTTCTTCACGGTGAACTGAAACCTCTTTCGGAGCGTTAACGCCGATACGTACTTGGTTACCTTTCACACCTAGTACAGTTACAGTCACTTCATCACCAATCATCAGTGTTTCGCCTACGCGGCGAGTCAAAATTAGCATTCTTTGCTCCTTGAGTAATCTCTAAATTTTCTTGCTACAAAGCTATTATCCAACAAAAGTTATATTTTCGTAAACTACCTTGTTAGCGAAAATCAGCCTAAAAAGGCATGTTTTTGTTGAATGTTTAATGCTTCACTAGACGTAATGTAAGCATCATGCAGAATGTTTGCTGCTGTATCCACACATTCGGGTGCTAAAACTAGCATCATAGTGAGTGCATTCGTTGCGCTGAAATTGATCTCAATATCTCGCTTTGCCAACAAATCGCATGCGTGCTCTACCATTCCATTGGCCTCAAGCCCCACGGCGGTCAACAGGCTTACCACTTCACTATTACGGATTTTGTCGCTGAACACCAGATCGAACTTGGCACATGCATCTTGTTTTATCATGATACCTGCCCGTTCTGCTTCCTCGATCACATTCCAAATGTCTATACCCAGCATCTGACATTGTTTTGTAGCACTAGATAAATGTTCTTTATCGACTTCGATAATGGCAAGGTCACGTTGAATGGCTATACCAGAGACGGCTTGATTGCCTGACTCCCCCTTTACCAAACTGCCTTCATTAACATCAAATGTCGAAAGCACGCGTAGTGGCACATTATTCTTCCATGCAAATTGCACTGAAGGTAAATGTAATACTTTTGCGCCTCGGCTTGCCATCGCTTCCATTGAAGGAAAATCGATAACCGCCAATTTGCGCGCATTTTTCACTACACGTGGGTCACAAGTATAAATACCATCAACGTCGGTAAAGATTTGACACTCGTCAGCGCGCAATGCGCCCGCCAGTGCCACAGCGCTCGTATCTGAGCCACCTCGACCTAATGTGGTGATATCCCCGTTCTCATTCACACCTTGAAAGCCCGCAACAATCACGATTTGGTCTTGCTCAAGCAATCCCATAATTGTCGTGGTATCAATGTGTTTAATCGTTGCGTCATTGTGTTGATTATCCGTCACAATATTCGCCTGTGCTCCGGTAAGCGAGCGCGCAGCATGACCCATTTTATTCAAAGTCATGGCTAGCAGTGCCATTGACACTTGCTCACCAGCAGAGAGCAAAACATCAAGTTCTCGAGCTGTAGGTACGCTATCTATCTGTTTAGCGAGATCCATCAGTCTGTTTGTTTCGCCTGACATTGCAGACACGACAACAACAACTTGATTGCCATCATTTTTCGCCTTAATGATGTGTTCAGCGACTTGGTGGATTCTTTCAATTGAACCCACAGAGGTTCCGCCAAACTTTTGCACGATAAGGGGCTTTTTCACCAGTCTTCACCTTCCCAAGACCGAAGTCTCTTTAGAACTGCTTACATCTTAAATATTTCCTTTGAGAAAAATTATATAAGCAGTAGTTACAACAAAAACCAAGCAGCTTAAATGACTCGGTTAACTTTTGGTCAATTAAACCACTTGGTTGCTAAAAAAAATTACGCTCAATCAAAGAAACTTGATTGAGCGTAATTTTATTAGTTAAGAGCTTATAAACGCTCTTCTAGCCAAGGCTGAACTGTTTTGATTGCCTCTGGTAGTGCTGAAACATCAGTACCACCGGCTTGAGCCATGTCTGGACGACCACCGCCCTTACCACCGACTTGCTCTGCAACCATTTTAACTAGATCACCTGCTTTTACTTTACCAGTGAGATCTTTAGTCACACCAGCAATCAAGCCAACCTTGTCACCCGTTACGTTTGCAAGCAGTACAACACCAGAACCCATTTGATTCTTGATGTCATCAACCATGGTACGTAGGTTCTTGCTATCAGCACCTTCAAGGGCCGCAACTAGAACTTTTGTGCCATTTACTTCAACCGCTTTGCCCATGATGTTAGCGCTTTCTGCGGCTGCCATCTTATCTTTTAGCTTCTGCACTTCTTTCTCTAGTGCTTTTGCTTTCTGTGCAGATTCTGCCAGTTTCTCTTCGTACTTCGCATTTTGAGCTTCAATGGCGTCTAATGCCGCCTCGCCTGTTACCGCTTCAATACGACGAATACCGGCTGCAATACCGCTTTCTGATGTGATTTTGAATAGACCAATATCACCCGTGCTTGATGCGTGAATACCACCACAAAGCTCAGTAGAGAAATCGCCCATAGATAGCACGCGAACTTCGTCATCGTACTTCTCACCAAACAGTGCCATTGCGCCTTTCTTCTTAGCAGACTCAATATCCATCACGTTGGTTTCAATCGTGTGGTTACGACGGATTTGCGCGTTAACTAGGCGCTCAACTTCTTTCAACTCTGCTGCGGTTACGGCTTCTAGATGCGAGAAGTCGAAACGTAGGTTGTCTGCCTTCACCAATGAGCCTTTCTGCGTTACGTGCTCACCTAAAACTTGGCGTAGTGCTGCGTGTAGCAAGTGCGTTGCTGAGTGGTTTAGAGAGATAGCTGCGCGACGCTCTGCGTCAACGATAGTTGCTACTTCGTCGCCTTTCGCTAGAACGCCTTCTGCCATTACACCGTGGTGTGCAATTGCGTTACCGAGTTTTTGAGTGTCCTCAACGCGGAATACACCAGACTCAGTACGGATTTCACCAGCGTCACCACACTGACCGCCTGACTCTGCGTAGAATGGCGTTTCACCAAGTACGATGATGGCTTTGTCGCCCGCAGATAGCGAATCTACTTCGTTACCTTCAACAAACATCGCGGCTACAGAGCTAGAGCCTTTAGTACCTGTGTAACCACAGAATTCTGTTTGCGTATCAACTTTGATTGCTGCGTTATAATCTGTACCGAATTGACCAGCTTCACGCGCACGTTGACGCTGCTCTTCCATCGCTTTTTCGAAACCCTCTTCGTCGATCGCGAACTCACGCTCACGTGCAACGTCGTTAGTGAGGTCTGCTGGGAAGCCGTAAGTATCGTAAAGCTTGAATACCGTTTCTCCGTCTAGCACTTTGCCATCTAGGTTATCTAATGCTTCGTTAAGAATTACCATACCGCGCTCAAGTGTACGACCGAAGTTTTCTTCTTCGATACGCAGTACTTTTTCAACCACTGCTTGTTGACGCTTCAGCTCTTCGCCTGCTGTACCCATTACTTCTGCTAATACGCCAACAAGCTTATAGAAGAATGCACCTTGTGCACCTAGCTTGTTACCATGACGTACGGCACGACGAATGATACGACGTAGTACGTAACCACGACCTTCGTTTGAAGGCATCACACCATCAACAATCAAGAATGAACATGAACGGATGTGGTCAGCAATAACGCGTAGCGATTGGTTCGATAGATCTTCATAACCAATGACTTCAGCCGCTGCTTTGATAAGAGTTTGGAATACATCGATTTCGTAGTTTGAGTGAACGCCTTGCATGATTGCAGAGATACGCTCGATACCCATACCAGTATCTACCGATGGTTTTGGTAGCGGTTCCATAGTGCCGTCTGCGTGACGGTTGAACTGCATGAATACGTTGTTCCAGATCTCGATGAAACGGTCACCATCTTCTTCAGGCGTGCCAGGACGACCACCCCAGATGTGTTCACCGTGATCGTAGAAGATTTCAGTACATGGACCACAAGGACCAGTGTCGCCCATTTGCCAGAAGTTATCAGACTCGTAAGGCTTGCCACCTTCTTTGTCACCAATGCGCACGATACGATCAGCAGGCACGCCAACTTTTTTGTTCCAGATGTCGAATGCTTCGTCATCAGTTTCGTAAACGGTTACCAATAGACGATCCGCAGGCAGTTTAAGAACTTCGGTTAGGAATTCCCAAGCAAATGAAATCGCATCTTCTTTGAAGTAGTCGCCAAAGCTGAAGTTGCCTAGCATTTCAAAGAATGTGTGGTGACGAGCGGTAAAGCCAACATTTTCCAGGTCGTTGTGTTTACCACCAGCACGTACACAACGTTGAGCCGTAGTCGCTCGAGTATAGGCTCGTTTTTCTAAGCCTAAGAAACAATCTTTAAATTGGTTCATACCTGCGTTTGTGAACAGCAGGGTTGGGTCGTTATGTGGAACTAACGATGAACTTTCTACGATTTGGTGTCCTTTGCTTTCAAAGAACTTGAGGAACGCGTTACGAACCTCGTCAGTGCTCATGTACATGCAGCTCTTCCTGAAAATAGTCGAGTTAGAATTTTGCCGTATTGTAGATCATGCAAACAGCTGAGACTAGTTTTCTTGAGGAAAAGAGGGAGTAGAAGAAAAAATTTGAAGCAAAACAAAAATCAGCGCAATTGGATCAACGCTAATCTTGGTCTTCAAAGGCAAGCGCATAGCTAATTTGGTCGAAACTGTAGCCTCGGTATTGTAGAAAACGGACTTGTTTCGCGTATTCTTTTTGGTCCTTGGCTTTGACACCTTTGAATTTCTTTTCTGCCGCCTGCTTAGCAAGTTCAAACCAGTCTTGCGGTTCTTCAGCCATGGCTTGCTCAATCACCGATTCCGCAACACGTTTCTGGTTTAACTCTTGGCGAATTCGACGCTCTCCATGTCCTTTGTATACATGCTGCCGAATTTGGCTCTTCGCATAACGTAAATCATCTAAATAGTTATGGTCTAAGCAAAAATTAATCGCGATTTCGATGTCTGATGCTTCATAGCCTTTCATCGACAGTTTTTGGTACAGCTCATACTGACCATGATCGCGACGGCTAAGCAGTTGGATAGCCGCCTCTTTGCTCGATAATGTTGGTGTCTGGCGCTTTTGGTACATGGTGATCCTAAAAGTATTTTTGCTGTACAGACTCTCAATGGCCTTTGTGATGATTCGATTTTTGATGTCAATAGATACAACAAAGCCCCGCATTGCAGGGCTTTATCACTTTTTAATCTGTGAAGGGATTAAAACTCTTCAGCTTGCTCAGGCGCCTCTCCTGCTTCAGGAGCTTCCGCAAGGGCTGGCGCTAACAACATTTCACGCAATTTAGTATCGATGGTTTTAGCCACTTCAGGATGCTCACGTAGGTAGTTGCACGCGTTCGCTTTACCTTGACCAATCTTATCGCCTTGGTAGCTGTACCAAGCACCAGCTTTTTCAACCAGTTTGTGCTTCACGCCTAGATCTACTAGTTCACCTTCGCGGTTAAAGCCTTGGCCGTACATGATTTGCGTATTGGCTTCTTTAAACGGTGCAGCAATCTTGTTCTTAACCACTTTGATGCGCGTTTCGTTACCAACGACTTCGTCACCTTCTTTGATTGCGCCAGTACGACGAATATCAAGACGAACAGAAGCGTAGAATTTAAGTGCGTTACCACCCGTGGTCGTTTCTGGGTTACCGAACATCACACCAATCTTCATACGGATTTGGTTGATGAAGATACACATACAGTTAGACTGTTTTAGGTTACCTGTTAGCTTACGCATCGCTTGAGAAAGCATACGTGCTTGCAGACCCATGTGGCTGTCGCCCATTTCGCCTTCAATTTCTGCTTTTGGTGTTAGCGCCGCAACTGAGTCAACAACCATTACGTCGATAGCGCCAGAGCGAGCTAGTGCATCACAAATCTCTAGTGCTTGCTCACCAGTGTCTGGCTGAGAAACCAAGAGCGCATCGATATCAACACCAAGTTTCTTCGCGTAGACAGGATCCAGAGCGTGCTCTGCATCGATAAACGCACAAGTTTTACCTTCACGTTGCGCAGCAGCGATAAGCTCAAGCGTTAGTGTTGTTTTACCTGAAGATTCTGGACCGTAGACTTCTACGATACGACCCATTGGCAGACCACCAGCACCCAAAGCGATATCAAGAGAAAGAGAGCCTGTTGAGATGGTTTCTACGTCCATTGCGCGGTTATCACCAAGGCGCATGATAGAGCCTTTACCGAATTGCTTTTCAATTTGACCTAGCGCAGCGGCGAGCGCTTTCTGTTTGTTCTCGTCCATTACTTTCTCCGATTTATTCATCTTCTTTGGGCGACGAATAGTAATTCATTTTTCTTAAGCAGCTAACCTGCTCAGCAATGAAAGCCATTATACTGTTGATTCATACAGTGTCTATACCTGTATAGAAAAAATTTAGTTCACGGCTTCTAAGGATTTGCTCTAGCCCTTATCAATTCTGGGCTAAGACAGTGTAAGAAATTCTAAATTAAATGTTGATGCAATCGAGTCAATGCATGCATCACCGCTTGTTGACGAACTTCCGCCCTGTCACCAGAAAAATGCATGGTCTCAACAAAGAGCCAGTCGTGCTTATCCGCAAAAGCAAAGCAGACGGTTCCAACCGGCTTTTCATCACTGCCTCCCCCCGGTCCAGCAACACCACTGATGGAAACCCCAATAGTGGCATTCGAGTGTTGAAGCGCACCTTGCACCATTTCAATCACAACGGGCTCACTCACGGCACCATGTTCCTCTAAGGTTTCCGCTCTCACACCCAGCATTTCCATTTTGGCTTCGTTGCTGTAAGTAACAAAAGCTCTATCTAACCAACCTGAGCTACCTGCAATATCAGTAATAGCGGTCGCAACACCGCCACCCGTGCACGATTCTGCCGTCGTTAAAACATGACCATACTTTGCCAATAATGCGCCTAAATCTGCGCTCAATTTTGTTGTTTTTTCCATAGCCAAAATGCCCTTTGTCTCTTTTTACTTGGTAGGGATTCACGTATCCTAAGCCGCTACGGAAATAAACAAAAGAACTTACCTGTGAAAGCTGAACAAAAACACACTCCGATGATGCAGCAATACCTCAAGCTAAAAGCTGAGAACCCTGAGATTTTGCTGTTCTACCGCATGGGCGATTTCTACGAACTCTTTTACGATGATGCAAAGCGAGCGTCCCAACTGCTTGATATTTCGCTAACTAAGCGCGGTTCGTCAGCTGGAGAGCCTATTCCTATGGCGGGAGTGCCATTTCACGCAGTAGAAGGCTATCTAGCAAAACTTGTTCAGCTTGGTGAATCAGTCGCAATCTGCGAACAAATTGGCGATCCAGCCACCAGCAAAGGTCCGGTGGAACGTAAAGTTGTGCGTATCGTGACACCAGGTACTGTGACGGATGAAGCACTGCTTTCTGAGCGTGTCGATAACTTAATCGCAGCCATTTACCATCACAACGGTAAGTTCGGTTATGCGACGCTGGATGTCACTTCTGGTCGCTTCCAACTGACAGAACCAGAAACCGAAGAAGCGATGACAGCCGAGCTTCAGCGTACCGCACCACGTGAGCTACTATTCCCAGAAGATTTTGAACCTGTACATTTAATGGCGAGCCGCAACGGTAACCGTCGTCGCCCAGTATGGGAATTTGAGCTTGATACGGCTAAGCAACAACTCAATCAACAGTTTGGCACTAAAGATCTGGTTGGTTTTGGCGTAGAACATGCGTCCTTAGGGTTATGTGCTGCTGGTTGTTTGATCCAGTATGTGAAAGATACGCAACGCACTGCTTTGCCTCATATTCGCTCTTTAACGTTTGATCATCAGGACCAATCCGTCATCCTTGATGCCGCTACCCGACGCAACCTGGAAATTACTCAAAATCTAGCAGGTGGAACCGATAACACACTCGCTGCGGTACTCGACCATTGTGCGACGCCGATGGGCAGCCGAATGCTGAAGCGTTGGCTACATCAGCCTATGCGTTGCATTGAAACGTTAAACAATCGTCTTGATGCGATTGGTGAGATTAAAGAACAAGCGCTGTTTGCCGATCTTCAACCAACGTTAAAACAAATTGGTGATATTGAACGTATCTTAGCACGCCTTGCACTACGCTCTGCTCGCCCTCGCGATATGGCTAGACTTCGCAATGCCATGCAGCAGCTACCAGAGCTAGAATCTGTAACCGCTTCTTTGACCCATCCATATCTAGCAAAACTGGCGCAATACGCAGCTCCGATTGACGAAGTATGTGATCTGTTAGAGCGTGCAATTAAAGAAAATCCGCCAGTTGTTATTCGTGATGGTGGTGTGATCGCTGAAGGCTATAATGCCGAGCTCGATGAATGGCGCAAATTAGCAGACGGTGCAACAGAATACCTTGAGCAGCTAGAGCGAGATGAGCGTGAACGACACGGCATCGATACGCTTAAAGTCGGCTACAACAACGTACATGGCTTCTTTATTCAAGTGAGCCGTGGCCAGAGCCACTTGGTTCCACCGCACTATGTACGTCGCCAAACACTCAAAAATGCCGAACGCTATATCATCCCAGAGCTCAAAGAGCACGAAGACAAAGTACTTAATTCGAAATCGAAAGCGTTAGCACTTGAGAAACAGCTGTGGGAAGAACTGTTTGATCTATTGATGCCAAATCTGGAGAAGCTGCAGAATTTAGCTTCTGCTCTGTCTCAACTGGATGTACTACAAAACCTAGCAGAGCGTGCAGATTCGTTGGATTACTGCCGACCAACGCTTGTGAAAGACGCTGGCATTCACATTCAAGCGGGTCGTCACCCAGTCGTAGAGCAAGTAACAACAGAACCGTTCATTGCTAACCCAATAGAGCTTAACCCAGCTCGTAAGATGTTGATCATCACCGGTCCAAACATGGGTGGTAAATCCACCTACATGCGTCAAACTGCGCTGATTGCATTGATGGCACATATCGGCTCTTATGTACCTGCAGAATCTGCACAAATTGGTTCTTTAGATCGTATATTTACTCGTATTGGCGCGTCAGATGATCTTGCATCTGGTCGTTCAACCTTCATGGTAGAAATGACGGAAACCGCTAATATTCTGCATAATGCGACTAAAAACAGTTTAGTGCTAATGGATGAAATCGGTCGTGGTACCAGTACTTACGATGGCCTCTCTTTAGCTTGGGCAAGTGCGGAATGGCTCGCAACACAAATTGGTGCGATGACACTATTTGCAACTCACTACTTCGAATTGACAGAGTTGCCAAACCAACTGCCAAACTTAGCGAACGTTCACTTGGATGCCGTAGAGCATGGTGACAGCATTGCCTTTATGCACGCAGTTCAAGAAGGTGCGGCAAGTAAGTCTTACGGCCTAGCTGTTGCGGGCTTAGCCGGCGTACCAAAAACGGTCATCAAAAATGCGCGTAACAAACTATCTCAGCTAGAGCAACTAGGGCAAAACAGTGACGCACCACGTCCAAGTGCAGTAGATGTGGCTAACCAATTGAGTCTAATTCCAGAACCTAGCGAGATCGAACAAGCCTTATCTGGTATTGATCCTGATGATTTGACTCCACGCCAAGCACTTGAAGAGTTGTATCGTTTGAAGAAGATGCTTTAAATCGATTCACTTAAGCGAGCACAAAAGAAAAAAGGCTATGGATAACCATAGCCTTTTGCATATCTACTGAAGTACGGATTATTTAATCATCTTCGACGTTAAATAAGTTTTCCATATTCAAACCTTGCTTGATTAAAACCTCACGAAGACGACGTAAACCTTCTACTTGGATTTGACGTACACGCTCACGTGTCAAACCAATCTCTCGACCAACTTCTTCAAGCGTCGAAGGCTCATAGCCTAGAAGACCAAAACGTCGTGCAAGTACTTCTTTCTGTTTTGGATTCAACTCTTCTAACCAATGAATCAGCGATGATTTGATATCGTCATCTTGAGTCGAGACTTCTGGATCGGAGTTGTTTGCGTCGGGAATAATATCCAACAGCGCTTTTTCACCGTCACCACCGATTGGTGTGTCGACAGAACTGATACGCTCATTGAGACGTAGCATTTTGCTTACATCTTCGACTGGAATATCTAACTGAGCAGCAATTTCTTCTGCGGTAGGTTCGTGATCGAGCTTCTGAGAAAGTTCACGCGCAGTACGCAGATAAATGTTCAGCTCTTTCACGACATGAATAGGTAGACGGATCGTACGAGTTTGGTTCATCAACGCACGTTCGATCGTTTGTCGGATCCACCAGGTCGCATAAGTAGAGAAGCGAAAACCACGCTCTGGATCGAACTTCTCGACCGCACGGATCAAACCAAGGTTACCTTCTTCAATCAGATCGAGTAGTGCTAGACCTCGATTACTGTATCGACGAGAGATCTTGACCACCAAACGTAGGTTACTTTCGATCATACGTTTACGTGCCGCTTCGTCGCCACGCAGGGCTCGTCGAGCATAAAGCACTTCTTCTTCGGCAGTAAGTAGAGGTGAGAAGCCAATTTCACCTAGATACAACTGAGTTGCGTCTAAGCTTTTACTGCTCGCGTCAAATTCTTCACGCGCAGCCGTTTTGCTTTCTGTGGATGATGATTTTTCGAGTTCGTTATCAATGGTCTTCACTGACGCATTGTCAAATGCAAACTCTTCAACTTTGGTTACTGTGTTGCTGATACTCATAACGCCTCCCCCTGGCGAGTTAGCAAGACATGACAACTCAATATGTCGCTAAATGATGTCGCAAGTTGTTTTTCAAAGTTTTAAGGCAAATAGCGTTTTGGATTCACCGATTTACCTTGATAGCGAATTTCAAAGTGTAGCTTGACTGATTTAGCACCGGAACTACCCATGGTGGCGATTTTCTGTCCGCTTTTTACACTTTGTCCTTCTGATACCAGCAGTTTGTCATTATGTGCATAGGCGCTTAAATAATTGTCGTTATGCTTTACTATAATTAAGTTGCCATAACCTCGTAGCGCATTGCCTGAATAAACAACGGTGCCGGCTGCGGTTGAAACGATAGGTTGACCACGCTGTCCTGCGATGTCGATACCTTTATTTCCCTGTTCTCCCGCCGAAAAGTTCTTGATTACTCTCCCTTTTGTTGGCCACAACCACTTAGAAACTTTATCACTCTTCGCCGTGGTAACTGGCGATTTTTGCTTCACTTTTTGGTTATCTTTTGAACCAACATACTCCTTTGTTTTCGATTGTTCAACCTTCTTTGGAGGCTGTTTTTGTACGACTTTAGGCTTAGTCTCTGTAGGTTTTTGACTAGAGTTTTTACTTGAATTTTTCGGTTTAGAGGCTGTTGATGTTTTCGTCACTGGGGCTGGTGGCGTCGTAACAACAGGAACCACAACGGGTTCAACTTTTTGGCCATATTTAGGGGCGACATATTTCGGAGCCCAAAGTTTTAGCCTCTGTCCAGGGTAGATGGTGTAAGGCTGAGTTAACTCATTGTAACGGACAAGATCATTTACATCTTTATCTGTGACATAAGCTATGAAGTAAAGTGTATCGCCTTTTTTTACCTCATAATAACTCCCTCTGTAACTTCCTCTTTCAAGGCTTGAATAGTCTTTCTTTAAGCTAGAGACAGGTGCAGGAGAATGCGCTGCACAACCAACTAGTCCTGCAGCAAACACAAAGCTAATACCAATATGACGTAATAACTTACTCACCTATCCCTAACCCTTAAGCTAAATCACCCGCAACCAGAGGTACAAATCGAACCACTTCCACAACAGTAGAGAGATATTCATCTCCCTTACGTTCAATTTTTAGTAACTGTTGCTCCTTATCTCCAACAGGAATCACCATCTTACCGCCATCTTTTAATTGTGCGAGAAGTGCTTGGGGGATCACTTCTGCGGCTGCGGTAACAATGATGGCATCGAAAGGACCACGAGCTTCCCAACCTTGCCATCCATCAGCATGCTTGGTTGAAACATTGTAGATATCCAATTGCTTCAGACGGCGTTTTGCTTCCCATTGCAACGATTTAATTCGCTCAACGGAGTATACATGGTCAACAATTTGCGCCAGTACTGCGGTTTGATAACCGGAACCCGTTCCGATTTCCAGTACGTGACTCGTCGGCTCTAGTTCGAGTAACTCGGTCATACGAGCAACAATATAAGGTTGAGAAATAGTTTGTCCCTGACCAATCGGTAACGCATTGTTATCGTAGGCTTGGTGCATCATCGCTTGAGAGACAAAGCTTTCTCGTGGTAAGCGTTGGATAGCATCCAGAACTCTTTGGTCTTTGATGCCACTGGAGATAAGAAACGCTATCAACCTGTCAGCATGTGGGTTACTCATTACTTCTCTTCCTTTAACCAACTATCCATTGCACGCAGCGATTCATGAGCAGTGAGATCAACTTGCAGAGGCGTCATTGAAACTCGACCATGTTCAATCGCATAAAAGTCGGTGCCCTCACCCGCATCTTGCTCTTTTCCTGGAGGCCCTAACCAATAAATATCATGACCTCTCGGATCTTTCTGCTTAATCATATTCTCTGCGTGATGACGTGCACCTAAACGCGTGACTTCGATTTCATCCAGGTTTTCTGCTGGTAAGTCAGGCACGTTTACGTTCAATAACCGATTCGTTGGAATCGGAGACGCTAAATGCTGTTGCACAATTTGACGTGCAATTTTTGCGGCAGATTCGAAATGACGCTTACCCACCAGCGAAAAAGCAACCGACTGAACACCAAGGAAATGCCCTTCCATTGCTGCAGCTACCGTTCCTGAGTAAAGAACATCATCACCCAAATTTGCACCGTGGTTGATGCCTGATAAAACAAGATCGGGCAAATCATCTTTCATCAGCTCATTCAGCGCGAAATGTACACAATCTGTAGGCGTTCCTTGCACTGAATAGATATTTGGGGCAATTTCAGTTACGCGTAATGGTTGCTCTAGTGTCAGTGAGTTCGAAGCACCTGAACGATTTCGGTCAGGTGCAACAATGGTCACTTCAGCGATATCTCGCAACTCATCAGCAAGTACATGAATCCCTTGCGCATGTACGCCATCGTCATTGCTGATTAAGACTCTTAGGGGCTTCGCGTTTAGTGAATCCTGTTCCATTAGTATTCTCTTTCTACTTCAACCTCATTAACTAACTCACGAACGATAGAGGTTGCAAAAGATCCCGCATCCAGTGAGAAAGTCAGCGTAATATTATTACCTTCAACCGCCCAAACTAAGTCTTTTGGTTTAAGTGCAATATCTCGACGGTCGTGGCGCATGCGATTACCACGAATCAGCGCCATGAGATCAGGCTCTTCATCTAAGAACGGTTGTTCTAAAGTAAGCGCATCCGCTTGAGTTGGAAGCGCATTATCACCTGCTAGGGCCGCGGTAATTGCCACTTCACCAGCAGCAAATTGTGCTTGTAGATCTGCGATATTGCTTGCATCAACCAACTGAGTGCCAGAACTTGTCTGTGCAATATCACCATCGATGAATTTATCAAACACACCACTTTCTAGACGAGCAGAAACGATACGGTTGAAGATCCACGAACGCGCCGCTGATAAATACATGCTGCGCTTATTTTGATTACGGGTACGAACGTTTTCGCGTCCCCATCGACGTGCTTCTTCAAGGTTGTTGCCATCATTGCCAAAACGCTGACTACCAAAGTAGTTTGGCACACCAACTTGTTTCACTTTTTCAAGGCGTTGCTCTACATCTTCAACGTCAGTCACTTCAGACAAAGTGACAACAAACTCGTTCCCTATTAAGTCTCCAGGACGCAGTTTTTTGTTGTGTCGATCAGTCGCTAAGATTTCAATACTCGGATATTGAGCTAGGAATGCCGAGAAGTCCGGCGTTTCCCCTTTCGGTAAATGGACACTCAGCCATTGTTCCGTCACGGCATGGCGGTCTTTAAGGCCTGCCCAGCTAACGTCTTTCGACTTTACGCCACAAGCTTTCGCCAACTCATTCGCAACAAAACTGGTATTTTCTCCAGTTTTCCGAATGCGCACCATTAGGTGCTCGCCTTCGCCCGTAAAGGCAAAACCTAAATCCTCACGAACCTGAAAATGTTCTGGTTGCGCTTTGATTTTTGCCGATGCAACAGGCTTACCCGTTAGGTAAGCCAATGAAGATAAAATATCTGACATGATGTTTTTCCGCTGTTTACACAGCATTAAGGAGCAAGTTGGTTAATTATTGCTTGAACAGAAGCACCACGGCTTCCGTTGCAATGCCTTCTTTGCGTCCAGTAAAACCGAGACGCTCTGTCGTCGTCGCTTTTACGTTAATGTTACTAATATCGGTTTCTAGGTCTTCCGCAATCGCCGCACACATCGCGTCAATATGAGGTGCCATCTTAGGTGCTTGTGCCATGATGGTGACATCGGCATTACCAAGGCGGTAGCCTTGCTCTTTGACACGACGATAAACGTCTTTCAACAATTCGCGGCTATTAGCCCCTTTCCATTTATCGTCGGTATCCGGGAAGTGACGACCAATATCACCCGCAGCAATCGCCCCGAGTAGCGCATCAGTCAAAGCATGAAGTGCAACATCACCATCTGAGTGGGCTACTAAGCCCTGCTCGTAAGGGATAGCAACACCACCGATAATGACCGGGCCTTCACCACCAAATTTATGCACGTCAAAACCGTGACCAATTCGAATCATTTTTTATCCTTTCTTTTTTAGCCGCGCTCACGGCTCAGATAAAACTCGGCTAACGCGAGATCTTCTGGCTGAGTAATTTTTATGTTATTCGCATTACCCTGGACTAAAGCAGGCGTTTCGCCCAACCACTCTAAAGCCGATGCTTCATCCGTGATGGCTAAGCCTTGTTCTAATGCGTCAGCCAGTGCTCGAGCCAGTTGTTGAGTTTTAAACATCTGTGGAGTTAATGCATGCCACAATGCTTCTCTCTCTACCGTATGACCGATATCTTGTGCTGCATTTGCTCGCTTCATTGTGTCTCTCACTGGAGATGCGAGGATGCCACCCGTTGGGTGAGCGCAGCAAACATCAATCAAACGGTCAATGTCGGATGTTAATACACATGGCCTTGCAGCGTCGTGGACCAATACCCACTCGCTTTCCAGATGTTCATTGACATAGTTTAGCCCTGAAAGTACGGAATCAGCGCGCTCTTTGCCACCCGCGACTTGAATTACATCGGGATGGTTCGCGATGGTTAACTCAGGGAAATAAGGGTCACCTTCGGTAATGGCGACAACCACTTTCGAAATTCGTGGGTGCGACAGCAACTTTTCTACAGTGTGTTCCAGCACCGCTTTTCCGTCGATCAATAAATATTGCTTAGGGCGGTCAGCCTTCATTCGACTACCGACACCGGCAGCAGGAACAATTGCGACATGCGATGAGTTCACATCCAACATTTTAATGGTTTTCCTCACCTATAATGCGGTAGAAAGTCTCGCCATCTTTAACTAAACCAAGCTCATGACGCGCACGTTCTTCAATCGCATCAAGACCTTGCCTTAAGTCATCAATCTCAGCAAACATTTCATTATTGCGAGCTTGTAGCTTGCTGTTCACTTGTTGCTGAACTTCAATTTCATCTTTTACTGTGTAGTAGTCAGACACTCCGTTTTTACCAAACCATAGAGTGTATTGAAGCAAGCCAAACAGTAGCGTAAGGGCTATAACAAAGATTCGCATATCGCTGCTAACATTCTGTACCGGAAGGAATTAGATAAGGTGACATATATAGCATAAATGCGAGGTTGCCTCTAGGGGAGAAAGGGAGACTCACACGCTCCTTACAAGAAATAAGCAGCAAAATGAAACAAAGACATATGAAGCTATTCTTAGCACTCACCAAAGTAAGACCAAGAAATACAAGCCTATAGATACAAAAACACCCCGCAAAATCAGGGTATTTCAAAGCTTCAACCTAAGCGGTTAATCCAATGAAGAACTAAGCTTGAGCTTCTTTAAGACCGCTTCTTTGAAACATGGAGGAGCGTGCTCACCTAGAGCTTCCTCGATGCAGATAAATGGGTTGCTTTCTTTAGGTATGGCAGCAACACGGCCAGAACGGCTCATCGCTCTTAAATAAAAAACGCCCCACCGAAGTGGAGCGTTTCTAGAAAGCTATTTAGCTAAACTCATTCAATTAAGAATTAAGCTTGACCTTTAACTTCTTTAAGACCGTTGAAAGGAGCGCGCTCACCTAGAGCTTCCTCGATACGGATTAGCTGGTTGTACTTAGCAACACGGTCAGAACGGCTCATAGAACCAGTTTTGATTTGACCTGCAGCAGTACCTACCGCTAGGTCAGCGATAGTTGCATCTTCAGTTTCGCCAGAACGGTGAGAGATTACTGCTGTGTAACCTGCGTCTTTAGCCATCTTGATTGCAGCTAGAGTCTCAGTTAGAGAACCGATTTGGTTGAACTTGATAAGGATAGAGTTAGCTACGCCTTTCTCGATACCTTCAGCAAGGATCTTAGTGTTAGTAACGAATAGGTCGTCACCTACTAGTTGAAGCTTGTCACCTAGTAGTTCAGTTTGGTGCTTGAAGCCATCCCAGTCAGACTCGTCTAGACCGTCTTCGATAGAAACGATTGGGAATTGGTTAGCTAGCTCAGCTAGGTAGTGGTTGAACTCTTCAGAAGTGAAAGTTTTACCTTCGCCTTTCATGTTGTAGATGCCAGCTTCTTTGTCGAAGAACTCAGATGCTGCACAGTCCATAGCTAGAGTAACGTCTTTACCTAGTTCGTAACCAGCAGCTGCAACAGCTTCTGCGATAACTTCTAGAGCTTCAGCGTTAGATTTAAGGTTAGGAGCGAAACCACCTTCGTCACCAACTGCAGTGCTGTAGCCTTTAGACTTAAGAACTTTAGCTAGGTTGTGGAATACTTCTGCACCGATACGTAGACCTTCTTTAAGAGTCTTAGCACCAACTGGTTGGATCATGAACTCTTGGATGTCAACGTTGTTGTCTGCGTGCTCACCACCGTTGATGATGTTCATCATTGGTAGAGGCATAGAGAACTGACCAGCTGTACCGTTTAGTTCAGCGATGTGCTCGTATAGAGGCATGCCTTTAGCTGCAGCAGCAGCTTTAGCGTTTGCTAGAGAAACAGCTAGGATAGCGTTAGCACCGAATTTAGATTTGTTTTCAGTGCCGTCTAGTTCGATCATTACTGCGTCGATTGCAGCTTGGTCTTTAGCGTCTTTGCCAACTAGAGCTTCAGCGATTGGGCCGTTTACAGCTTCAACTGCTTTAAGAACACCTTTACCTAGGAAACGTGCTTTGTCACCGTCACGTAGCTCAAGAGCTTCGCGAGAACCAGTAGATGCGCCAGATGGAGCTGCCGCCATACCTACGAAACCGCCTTCTAGGTGTACTTCAGCTTCTACAGTTGGGTTACCACGTGAGTCGATGATTTCACGACCTAGAACTTTAACGATCTTAGACATTAATGTTTCCTCTCGTTTCAAATATAAATGTCAATTTTAAAGGGCAGCAGCACAACCTTCGCCGCCGCCCGTATCCTTTTACTTCTCGAATTCGCCGCGTGCGTTTTGGCCCGCAGCCTTAACGAAACCTGCAAACAATGGGTGGCCATCGCGAGGAGTCGATGTGAATTCTGGGTGGAACTGAGCCGCTACAAACCATGGGTGAGCTGGGTTCTCAATCATTTCCACTAACTTCTTGTCCGCTGATAGGCCAGAAACTTTCAGACCTGCTTTTTCGATTTGCGGACGAAGCACATTATTCACTTCGTAACGGTGACGGTGACGTTCATGGATCGTCGCGCTACCGTAAAGTTCACGAGCTTTCGTACCTTTCTCTAGGTGACATAGCTGTGAACCAAGACGCATCGTACCACCTAGGTCAGACTTTTCAGTACGCTCTTCTACGTTACCTGATTCGTCTACCCACTCTGTGATCAAACCTACCACAGGGTACTTAGTCTCTTTGTTAAATTCTGTTGAATGTGCACCTTCCATACCCGCAACGTTACGCGCGTATTCAATTAGTGCAACTTGCATACCCAAACAAATACCTAGGTAAGGCACATTGTTTTCACGTGCATATTGAGCCGCACGGATCTTGCCTTCAATACCACGATCGCCGAAGCCACCTGGAACTAGGATCGCGTCTAAGCCTTCTAGCAGCTCAACGCCTTTTGTTTCGATATCTTGTGAGTCTACATACTTAATTGTGACACTTAGACGGTTTTTCAAGCCAGCGTGTTTAAGCGCTTCGTTCACAGACTTGTATGCATCTGGCAATTCAGTGTATTTACCAACCATACCGATGGTTACTTCACCAGTAGGATTTGCTTCTTCGTAAATAACCTGTTCCCACTCAGAAAGATCAGCTTCAGGAGCTGTGATGCCAAAGCGAGCACACACAAGATCATCTAGACCTTGAGACTTGATCAATTGAGGAATCTTGTAGATAGAATCTACGTCCTTCATTGAAATTACTGCTTTTTCTGGAACATTACAGAATAGTGCGATTTTCTTACGTTCATTCGCTGGAATAACGCGGTCGCTACGGCAAACTAGGATATCTGGCTGAATACCGATAGATAGAAGTTCTTTTACAGAGTGTTGAGTTGGCTTAGTTTTCACTTCGCCCGCTGCCGCTAGGTAAGGAACAAGTGTTAGGTGCATGAACATTGCGCGCTCACGGCCTAGTTCAACGGCTAGCTGACGAATCGCTTCCATAAATGGTAGTGATTCGATATCACCAACGGTACCGCCAACTTCAACGATAGCCACATCATGGCCTTCAGAGCCAGCAATTACACGGTCTTTGATCGCGTTAGTGATGTGAGGGATAACTTGAATAGTTGCGCCTAGGTAGTCACCACGACGTTCTTTACGAAGTACGTCGGCATAAACACGACCTGCAGTAAAGTTGTTACGCTTGGTCATCTTGGTACGGATGAAACGCTCGTAGTGACCAAGGTCAAGGTCAGTCTCTGCGCCATCTTCTGTAACGAACACTTCACCGTGCTGAGTAGGGCTCATTGTGCCCGGGTCAACGTTGATGTAAGGGTCAAGCTTCATCATAGTCACTTTAAGACCACGAGCTTCTAGAATAGCCGCAAGAGATGCTGCTGCAATACCTTTACCTAGAGAGGATACAACCCCGCCAGTAACAAAAATGTAATTTGTCGTCATGTTTAACCTGAAATTGGTTGAATGAGGGAAATGGAGTGCTTCTGGACGGGAGATAAATATACCAGAAGCTCCTTACCGCCACAACGTGAAATCTATCACACCGTAATTTTTTATTTTTTGCTTCAAATCAAAGTGAGCAAAGACAAACCAAAGTCCGTTTTCGTGTTAAGAGGTAAACTGGCCTCATATTGTATATTCCGCTTATTTTCCCCTATCTAGACTCTTCTCGCTTTACTTCATCCCAGAAATCGTCGAGCTCTGATAAAGAACAATCTGTAAGCGCTTTGCCTGACTGCTGGACCTTTCCTTCAACTTGCTTAAAACGTCTCGCAAACTTTAAGTTTGCTTTACCTAGTGCGACTTCTGGATTTTTATCAAGATGGCGTGCCAAATTGACGGTCGCAAATAGCAAATCACCGAGTTCCAACTCCACTTTTTCTTCATCAGGCTGGACTTGTAGTGCTTCTTCCATGACTTCATCAATTTCTTCTCGCACTTTATCGACGACCGGGCCAAGAGAGTCCCAGTCAAATCCATATTTCGCACATTTTTTCTGTATCTTTGTAGCAAGAGAAAGTGCCGGCAAAGAGTTTGGTATTGAGTCTAGGATACTTTCTTCCGCTTTGCCCACCTGCGCTTTTTCTTTTGCTTTTTCGGCTTCCCAGTTGGCGTTGATTTCCTCGTCCGATTCAAACTCAACATCTGAAAAAACATGAGGATGACGGCGAGTCAGTTTTTCATTCACGGTTTCGACGACATCCGAAAAGTCGAACAGCTCTTGCTCTTTCGCTAGCTGACTGTAAAAAATCACCTGAAACAACAAATCACCCAGCTCTTCTTTCAGATTTAGCCAATCACGATTCTGAATCGCATCCACCACTTCGTAGGTTTCTTCGATGGTGTGCGGAACGATGGTGTCAAAGGTTTGTTTTAAGTCCCAAGGGCAACCGTTTTCTGGGTCACGCAACTTCGCCATGATTTGTTCTAATTGTTCAATTGGATGACTCATTTTTTGTTCCTTTAAACCTTTCTACTAAAGAAAAAGGTGAGCAGTCAAAACCACTCACCTTAAGTTATTTCATTGGTCGGTTTTTACTAAACAGTTGGCTCTTTTAGCAAGGCAGCAAACTTATGAGACTCCTGAGCATGGTTCACCATGTGATGGAGCGAATAAGTGCAGCTAACGCAGATAAAAAGCCAAATGTGACGCAAAAATTAGCCGAGGCGTTTCACCGTCATCACATCCTTAATCTGCTCAACACGCTTCGAAACACGAGAAAGCACTTCAATATTGGTGACTTCTAGGTCAAAGTCCATGATGGCGAGTTGACGTCTGTAGTCGACTCGGTTCTTCATACTGGTCACTTTGATCTTTTCGTTGGCGAACAGTGTCGTAATGTCTTTGAGTAGACCACCTCGCTCCATCGCTTCAACACGGACGGTGAGGATGTATGACCCGACGAAGCCGCTGCCCCAGACAGTATCGATGATACGCTCTGGCGCGTGATGGCGCAGTTCTTCTAGCTGTTCACAGTCACTACGGTGTACTGAAATCCCGCGGCCTTGCGTGATGTAGCCACAGATATCGTCACCTGGAATTGGCTGACAGCAACGCGCTAGGTGCGTCATTAGGTTATCAACGCCTTCTACAACGACGGCGTCTTTTTTCGGTCGGCTTTGCGCTGGTGATTTGTGCTCTGCTTCTTGCAGTTTTTCCAGTGCTTGCTGGTCTTCTTCTTCTGCCGTTGGCTTGTTAACGAGCGCATTAATATGGTTAATGATTTGGTTGATACGCAAATCACCGCTACCAACACCAACGTAAAGCTCATCTGGTGTTTTGACGTTAAACCGTTTGAGAGCGTAATGCTCAGCATCTTTTAACGTTGCGCCAATTTTTGCTAACTCATGTTCAAGAATTTCACGACCCGCTTCGAGGTTCTTCTCACGGCTTTGCTTTCGGAACCAGGCGTTAATTTTGGCACGCGCGCGGCCAGAATGAACGAAGCCTAATGATGGGTTTAACCAGTCACGTGATGGGTTAGGCTCTTTCTGAGTGATAATCTCAACCTGATCCCCCATATGTAATTTATGAGTAAACGGTACGATGCGGCCTCCGACTTTGGCGCCGATACAACGGTGTCCCACTTCGGAGTGAATATGGTAGGCAAAATCTAGCGGCGTTGCCCCCATTGGTAAATCGACAACATCGCCGCGAGGTGTAAAGGCATAGACGCGATCATCAAAGACTTGGCTACGCAGCTCATCGAGCATTTCGCCAGAGTCAGACATTTCTTCTTGCCAATCCAATAGCTTACGCAGCCACGTGATCTTCTCATCATAACCGCTTCGGCTGCTTGCCCCTTCTTTATATTTCCAGTGCGCTGCAACCCCCAGTTCCGACTCTTCATGCATTTGCTTGGTACGAATCTGGATCTCGATGGTTTTGCCTTCTGGCCCTAGAATTACTGTATGGATCGATTGATAACCGTTTGGTTTAGGGTTAGCAACGTAGTCATCAAACTCGCTCGGTAGGTGCTTGTATTTGGTGTGAACTACGCCTAAAGCCGCGTAACAATCTTGCAGTTTGTCTGCGATGATACGTACTGCTCGAACATCAAACAGCTCATCGAATGCCAAACTCTTCTTCTGCATTTTTCGCCAAATGCTGTAGATGTGCTTAGGTCGCCCACTCACTTCGGCATTAATACCTGACACTTCCATTTCGTGCGTGAGGTCTTCAACAAAGTCTTTGATGTACTGCTCACGAACGATGCGTCGCTCAGAAAGCTGCTTGGCAATTTGTTTGTAAGTTTCCGGCTGTTGGTAGCGGAAAGCGTAATCTTCAATTTCCCATTTCAGCTGACCGATGCCTAATCGGTTTGCTAGCGGCGCATAGATGTTGGCACACTCTTTTGCCGCCGCACGTCGAACCTCATCAGGCGCTTTTTTAACTTCAATAAGATTACAAATTCGTTCCGCGAGCTTGATAACCACGCAGCGGAAGTCATCCACCATGGCAAGCAGCATACGGCGTACGTTATCTACCTGAGATGACGCCGCACTGCCTTCCATGTTGACATTGAGTTGGCCAATAGCCGCCATCTCTTCAACGCCATCAATTAATTTTATGATTTCTTTGCTGTATTTCTCTTCCAGAATTTCTCTGTTAAAAGCACCACTTGAAACCAAAGGAAACAGTTGTGCAGCCACTAAGGTGGCCTGATCCATAGACAAGGTGATCAAAATTTCGATCATTTCTCGTCCACGCCACAACAACAGTTCCGCTTGCTCGTTATCGGCTAATACCGTCTGGCAATCTCGATATACTTCGATTAAGCGTGAGGCTGTGTTTTTCTCTTGTCCTAGGCTAGCCACCCAGTTTTCGAGTTCAAACTGTTCATCTTGGTTTAAATGCGCGCTTCTTACCGCAACCATCTCATCATCCTAATTATTATATTCGTGTGGTTTGACTAACACCGTCCAGGTTAGTTCTTTTACCTGCGCGTAAACGCTGGCTTTATGACCACCCACCACAAATAAGGGGCCAAAGTCCTAAAGTTAGGACTTTTCAAACAATGCCATCGATTCTAGATGACTGGTATGAGGGAACATGTCCAGCATACCTAATTTAGTTAATTTATAGCCTTGCTCCATCAAGCTTTGGCTGTCCCTAGCAAGGGTAGCAGGATTACAAGAAACATAAACTACACGCTGTGCGCCAAGCTCAGAAACTTGATCGATGATCCCACTTGCCCCCGCGCGTGCTGGGTCTAACAGCACTTTATCAAACCGTTCTGCCGCCCAGACCTGCCCTTCAAAATCTTGCTCAAGGTTAGCGTGATAAAATTGCGCATTATTGATTTGGTTCAAGGATGCATTATTTGTGGCTTTTTCGACCATCTCTGCAACACCTTCAACCCCAACCACGTGCTTAGCTAACTTCGCAATCGGTAAACTGAAGTTGCCTACGCCGCAGAACAAATCTAACACTCGGTCACTCTTTTGTGGGTCTAACCACTCAGCCGCTTGCTTGACCATTTTTTTGTTTACGGCTTGGTTCACTTGAATAAAATTATTTGGCGCAAAAGGAATTTTCACGCCAACTTCTTGATAGAAAGGCATATCGCCTTCAACAAGGTTTAGCTGATCTGTTGCTGGCATTAGGTACAGCGATGCACCATGACGTTTTGCCAACTCCGTTAGAGATTGAGTTTCACTCGCTGTCAGAGCACTCAAGTGACGCAACGTAATACACGGCCCATTATAACCAAGTACCAGCTCTACATGGCCCAATTGCTCCGGCTTTTTAAACGCTTTTAGTGCTGAATAAATCTCTGGAAGCAGAACGTTCAGTTCCGGCGCCAGCACTGGGCAGTCGGTCACTTGCGCGATTTGCTTACTCTGCTTTTTACGGAAACCAAAGTGCAATTGACGTGTTTTTTTATCGACAAATAAGCTCACTCGCGCACGACGACGATAGGCCAGTGAATCCCCTAATAATGGCGCATCAAGCTCGATATCATTGCCTGAAAATTTTCGCATCAGCTGACGCAGTGTTTGCTGTTTGTACGTCAATTGTTGGTCATAATCTAGATGTTGCAAATCACAGCCACCACACTCGTGGTAATGCGGACAAAATGGCTCCACGCGAGTGTCACTCGGCTTAAGAATTTTAATCAGTTTACCGCGAGCAAATTTACTTTTTTCTTCCACTAATTGTGTGACGACTTCTTCTCCCGGCAATGCGCCATCAATAAACAGCGGTTTTTTCTTTAGGTAAGCAATACCTGCGCCGTGGTGATCTAAACGCTCCACTTGCACCGCTTGATGACGAGTATTGAGTTGGGTTTTCTTTTTCGGTTGAAAGATGCGTGCCATGCTCTATGCCTGATTTATGTCTAATTGCTCTTCGGCTTCACTATTCTTGATTGCAGCCGTTGTGTGATTCGAGTGACTTGATTATGCTTACCGTTTATTAGGTGACGTCACTTCTTTGCTCAACGCCTTATCGTGCGCTTGAGAAATAATGCGTTATTTTCCCATATCCAGACTCCGATGTAATTAGATAACATGACCAGATATGGCTTACGAGCACGTGTAATTACACTGACTCTCGCTCCCACTCTCATCATTGGTTTATTACTGAGCGGTTTTTTCTCATTTAATCGCTACCAAGACCTTGAGAAACAAGTTATCACCACTGGTAACAGCATCATTGAGCCGTTAGCAATTGCCAGTGAAACTCATCTACTATCAGAAAGCCGAGAGGCGGTACGTCGCTTGATAAGCTACGCCCATCGCAAAAACTCTAAACTGGTTCGTAGTATCGCGGTATTTGATGAACATCATGAGCTCTTCGTGACATCTAACTTTCACCCTAATTTCGAAGCCTTGATGTTCCCTAAAGATAAACCGATCCCGCAACTGGGCAATTCGGAAATCTACGAAAACTCACTGATATTGCGCGTACCTATTTTGTCCGAGGGTCACTATTTAGCGGAGTTATCGAACGAAAGCCAAGGAACTAAAGCAATTGGTTATATTGCCGTTGAGTTAGATCTCTCCTCTTTAAGGCTGCAACAGTATCAAGAAGTTTTCTCTGCTTTTTTAGTTCTTATACTCGGTCTTGGCTTGGCAAGTGTGTTTGCTTCACGTCTGATGCACGATGTTACCCAACCTATCACCCACATGAAGAATGTCGTTGACCGCATTCGCCGTGGTCACCTAGACGTGCGTATCGAAGGTAAAATGCATGGTGAGTTAGACCAACTGAAAAACGGTATTAACGCCATGGCGGTATCGCTATCGGAATATCACGTGGAGATGCAGCACAGTATAGACCAAGCCACATCAGACTTGCGTGAAACGCTTGAGCAGCTAGAGATTCAGAACGTTGAGTTAGATATCGCGAAGAAACGTGCGCAAGAAGCGGCCAGGGTTAAATCTGAGTTCTTGGCGAACATGTCGCACGAACTGCGTACTCCACTCAATGGGGTTATTGGCTTTACTCGTCAAATGCTTAAAACGCAGCTTTCTAACAGCCAAACTGATTACCTACAGACGATTGAAAAGTCGGCGAACAATCTACTGAACATCATCAATGACATTCTCGACTTCTCGAAACTTGAGGCGGGTAAGCTGGCGCTGGAAAACATTCCGTTTGATTTCCGAGAAAGTTTAGAAGAAGTGATTAACCTACAAGCCACAAGTGCACATGAGAAAGGGTTAGAAATCACCCTAAAAGTGGACCCTAAAATTCCACCGGGTTTAGTTGGGGACCCACTACGTATCCAGCAAATTTTGACGAACTTAGTCGGTAACTCAATCAAGTTTACCGAGCGAGGCAACATTGATGTTAGCGTTGAAATGCGCTCTCAATCTGGGGACTCCGTCGAACTGCAATTCATGGTGCGTGATACCGGCATTGGTATTTCTGAACGTCAGCAAGCGCAATTATTCCAAGCGTTCAGCCAAGCGGATGCCAGCATTTCACGTCGCTACGGCGGCACTGGGTTAGGTTTGGTTATCACGCAGAAATTGGTAAGCCAGATGGGTGGCGAGATCAGCTTAACTAGCCGCCTACACCAAGGTTCGACGTTCTGGTTTACGGTGCGCTTGCACTCAACCGAAATGCCGATGAGCGAACTGATTGAAGTGGAACTTCTGACTGGCAAACAGTTGCTGTTGATTGAACCAAACATGCAAGCCGCATCCGTAACCCAACAGATTCTAAGTCAAGAAGGTATCTTAGTAACCTACCGCTCTTCGCTACCGAAAAACGAAGAACAATATGACTATGTATTACTGAATTTAGCGGCAAATCAAACGCATGATGCAGACGTCATTACACCTTGGATAGACCAAGCGAAACGCATGGCTCCGAGTGTGATCCTAGGGACGCCGAGTACCGAACTGGCACTTGCCGACCAAATTATGACAGAGCATCACGTCCAATGCCTGACGAAGCCGTTGTCTCGCCGTAAACTGCTACAAAGCCTAATTAGCGAACATGTCGAATCACCACCAACATTGAGTGCTCCAATTACGCCAAGCGAAGGGGAGCGTTTACCTCTGACGGTGTTAGCGGTGGATGATAACCCAGCGAACTTGAAGCTGATTTCCGCTCTGCTCCGCGAACGAGTAGAAACCGTCACCGCCTGCAGCAATGGCCAGCAAGCGGTGAACCTGGCGACGGAGAAAAAGTACGACTTAATCTTCATGGATATCCAAATGCCGCAAATGGATGGTGTGACCGCTTGTCAGCACATTAAAGAGTTGGAGTTAAACAAAGACACGCCAGTGATTGCGGTAACGGCGCATGCCATGGCGGGAGAAAGAGACCGCTTGCTCTCGGCTGGAATGGATGATTACTTAACCAAACCTATTGAAGAGCATGTGCTACAACAGGTTTTGGTTCACTGGAACCCAAATGCTTGTACTGAGAGCATTGGCAAAGTCGCCCCTTCATACGTTGATGAGCCTGAAGGGAGCGCACCACAATCCGTTTCTTCGCCTCAGCAGGATGTGATTATTGATTGGCAAGCTGCCTTAAAACAGAGCGCGAATAAAGAGGATCTCGCCAAAGACATGCTGCGCATGTTGATTGAGTTCATCCCTGAAGTAGAAGCAGTCGTTGACCAAGCTCTGGAGCAAGAAGATATCTCCCGTGATGACCTAATTCATGTCATCCACAAGCTGCACGGCAGTAGCTCATATTGCGGAGTGCCTAGGCTGAAATCACTCTGTGCGACGCTCGAGCAAGCACTGCGCTCAGGGATCAGTCTTGAGGAGGTTGAGCCTGAAATGTTCGAGCTGCAAGATGAAATGATTAAAGTCACAACGACTGCAAAATTATACCTTGAACAGTAATCTGCTCGAGAGACAAGAAAGCCAGAGCATCTGCTCTGGCTTTTTAGTATTTTGTTTAAGACTTACAAGCTAGGATTCAAAAATGACCGTCGCCACAGCGTAATGACGCTCATCGGAAATGGACAGGTGAATGTGGTTAACGCCCATCGCATCCGCTATTTGTTTTGCTGTGCCCGTCAATGCGAGTACTGGTTTTCCAAGCGCATCGTTCGAGATGGAAAAATCGTGAAACGTGACCCCTTTCGCGATCCCTGTCCCCAATGCTTTTGAGGCCGCTTCTTTGACCGCAAAGCGCTTAGCAAGATAACGGCCTTGCAGCTTAAGCTGTGAAAATTTAGCCATTTCTTCTTCTGAAAGAATACGCTGAGCAAAAGGCTCACCACTACGAGCTAACGCTTTTTCAATACGCTCAATTTCTGCAATGTCGGTCCCTAACCCTATAATCGCCATCTAGATAGCCCTATGACTGGCGTGCCTCAATCATCAGTGCTTTCATGTCCGCAACCGCTTTATTCAAACCATCAAATACCGCGCGACCAATGATTGAGTGACCAATGTTGAGTTCGTAAATTTCTGGTAATGCAGCAATTGGCGCGACATTGTGATAAGTCAGGCCATGCCCGGCATTAACAATAATACCTAGGTCATGAGCATAACTCGCACCAGCGGCAATCTTCTTCAGTTCTGCTTGCTGTTCGTCTTCTGTCGTCGCATCAGCATAATGACCCGTGTGCAGCTCAATAAACGGAGCACCACACTTTTTCGCAGCTTCAATCTGTTGACGATCAGCATCAATAAAGAGTGAAACTTTAATGCCTGCATCTGTCAGCTTTTTCGTCGCAGCTTTAATTTTTTCAAGCTGGCCTACTACATCTAAGCCACCTTCCGTCGTCAGTTCTTCACGCTTTTCAGGCACTAAACACACAAACTCTGGTTTAGTTTGCAGCGCAATCTCAACCATTTCGTCCGTCACAGCCATCTCTAGATTCATGCGCGTTTGAATGGTTTCACGCAGAATACGTACATCACGGTCCAAAATATGGCGACGGTCTTCACGTAAGTGAATTGTGATACCATCCGCGCCTGCACGCTCAGCAATTTCTGCAGCGTGCACAGGATCAGGATATTTTGTACCACGTGCATTACGTAGAGTGGCAATATGGTCGATATTGACGCCTAAATAAATTGAGCTCATTTTCCGTTACTCCGTGCTCTGGGGGTCTGAATGAAAAATTCACGACTTTTTAAAGGTTTGCCGCCAAGATACGGCTTTAAGGCTATACGTGTAAAGCGTTTTGCCGCTTTTAGCTGCTCTTTAGTGACGAACCGCCGCTCACTGATAGCAATCAGCTCATTCCCTAAAAACGTAAGGTTATCGCGCCTAACCGAAGCTATGAAGCCTTTTTGTTCCCGGTAACGATACGTCATCTCTGGGTCGACGGGCTCGCCAGTACCTGCACAGTGCAAGAAATCCACGCCATACCCCATAGAAGAGAGCAATGCTAACTCAAAACGACGCAGTGCTGGCTCAGGGTTCTCGTTGTGTGCCAACTCTGTTAACGCATGCAAATAATCATGAAATAGCGCTGGCATTGGCACTTCAGCCATCAAGATACGGCCAATCAGTTCATTGACGTACATGGCTGAGTAGAGATTAATGCCCGTTAACGGTAAACCTAGGCTTATCGGCTCAGCTTGACGCAAAGTCTTCATTGAACCTTTTCCCGACCATTTAAGTAACAGCGGAGTAAAAGGTTGCAATGCGCCTTTTAAGTTCGAACGCTTACTGCGCGCGCCTTTGGCCATTAAAGTCATTCGGCCATATTCCTCACTAAATACATCAAGGATTAAGCTCGATTCACTGTAAGGGCGGCGATGTAAAACAAAACAGCGCTGTAAACCTTCGGAAGACAGATTACTCATCTAAGTCATTGTGCCTAAAAAGTGTGAAATAAAAAATAAGGAGCCGAGCGGCTCCTTATTTTAATCGATACTGAGTTTTCATCGATGTTGGAGCGAAGCATCTTCGCAGCCAAGATTATAAGTCGTCGATATAGCCCAACGAGCGCAGTGCTCGTTCGTCGTCTGCCCAGCCAGATTTCACTTTTACCCAGGTTTCCAGGTAAACCTTACGACCGAACAACTCTTCCATATCTAAACGCGCCTCACGACCAATGGTCTTGATCTTCTCGCCACCTTTACCAATCACCATTTTCTTCTGGCCATTACGCTCAACAAGAATCAAGGCATTGATATGGAAACCGTCGGTTTCTGGGTTGTAATCAAAACGTTCAATCTCGACCGTTACCGAGTATGGCAATTCTTCACCCGTGAAACGCATTAACTTTTCACGCACAATTTCAGATGCCATAAAACGCTGGGAGCGATCAGTCACGTATTCTTCTGGGAAGTGGTGCGTTGCTTTAGGTAAGTGCTTACGCACGTGCTTACGCAGTACATCAATGTTCTTCCCTTGCTTCGCAGAGATTGGCACAACGTCAACGAAGTCCATCTTTTTAGACATCTCAGCCATGTGTAGCATCACTTCGTTACGATCTTGCACGTTGTCGACTTTATTGACACAAAGCACAACTGGGAAGTTCGATTTTTGAAGCTTAGTTAGCACCATCTCATCGTCTTTGGTCCAATGCGTACCATCGACTAAGAAGAACACTAGGTTTACATCACTTAGAGATGAGTTAGCCGCACGGTTCATCAGGCGGTTAATCGCACGCTTTTCTTCGATGTGAAGTCCTGGCGTGTCGACGTAAATCGCTTGGTAATCGCCATCCGTGTCCACACCCATAATGCGGTGACGTGTTGTTTGTGGCTTACGTGAGGTGATCGAAATCTTCTGACCCAAGATTTTGTTCAGAAGTGTCGACTTACCTACATTTGGGCGACCAACAATAGCAATAAAGCCACAGTGCTGGTTTTCTGGCGAGCTTGGCTCACCTTGTGATGCGAAAAACGCATCGATATCGAATTCGTTATCAGCCATTTGTTAATTGCTCAAGTGCTGTTTCAGCGGCCGCTTGTTCTGCCTTGCGGCGGCTGGTGCCTTTCCCGATTACAGGCTTGTCCACACCTGCTACTTCACACTCAACCGTAAACTCTTGGTTGTGCGCTTCACCTTTAATATTAGTCACTGTGTACACAGGCAGCGGTTTTCTTCTGCCTTGCAGGAACTCTTGTAGGCGAGTTTTCGGATCTTTTTGTGAGACGCCAGGTTTAATGGCTTCAAGGCGTGAGTTGTACCAACTCAGTACAATGCCTCGCACGACTTCAAGATCGCTGTCTAGGTAAATTGCGCCAATAATGGCTTCAACCGCATCGGCTAAAATAGAGTCTCGGCGGAAACCGCCACTCTTCAATTCACCTGGACCTAATTTTAAATAATCTCCTAGATCGAATTCACGACCCAGTTCCGCCAATGTATGTCCACGAACCAAAGTAGCACGCATACGGCTCATGTCACCCTCGTTCACTTTCGGGAAACGATGGTACAGATCATCAGCGATGACAAAACTTAAAATTGAATCGCCCAGAAACTCAAGACGTTCATTATGCTTACTGTTGGCGCTGCGGTGAGTCAGCGCCAAGTTGATAAGCCCGGCATCTTGAAACTGGTAGCCGAGCTTTCTCTCTAGTTTATCAATTGGAGAATTCATACTCTCTCGATATAAAATGGTTAGTGAATACCACCGATGCGGTTAAAACGCACACCAGTTGGAATCCATGAAGGTAGAACGCTATCTGCGCCACGATCAAACTCGAAGCTGATCCAAATGGCGACAGCTTTGCCGACTAAGTTTGCTTCAGGAACGAAGCCCCAGTAACGGCTGTCAGCACTGTTGTCACGGTTATCACCCATCACAAAGTACTGACCTTGTGGTACAACCCACTCTGTCGTGCCGCTACGTGGGAAGTATTGCTCCACACGGTTACGAACAAGAGGGTTAACCAAAATATTGTGCTCCACGTTACCCAATTTTTCATCCAGTTGGATCATTGGAATACCGTTCGAGCTAAACTGACTTTCTTCAACATTGCTCAGTTTAACTGGTTTACACGCCGATTCACCTTGGCTTTGCACGCAAAGCTGCTTATCACTTGAATAACGCACGATATCACCAGGCAAACCAACAACACGCTTAATGTAATCCACACTTGGTTGTGGCGGGTATTTGAATACCACGATATCACCACGCTCAGGTTTACCTGTTTCAACTAACTGCGTGCGCCATACCGGATCTTTCAAGCCATAGGCGTATTTTTCTACCAAGATAAAGTCACCCACCAACAAAGTCGGCATCATTGAGCCTGATGGGATTTGAAATGGTTCGTAGATAAAAGAACGTAATACTAAAACGAACGCAATCACAGGAAAAATTGAGACGCTATTTTCAACCCACCAAGGCTGACGCTCAACTTTTTGCAAGGTCACTGCATCCAAACCATTAGACGTCTGAGCTTGAATCTCCGCCAGTTTTTCCTGACGCTTTTTCGCGAAAACCAGCTTTTCCAATAGCCAAACCACGCCAGTTACCAAAGTCGCAATAACCAGCATCAGTGAGAATGTATTCGCCATTAAATTCCCTTATCTAAAAATACGAAAGTGAAAGAGCCGAAACCCTTTCACTTATTTTAATATCTAACGTCTTAAGACCGACAAGTGTGAGACAAAGTTCAACTTTAGTCTTTACCTACGTGAAGGATGGCTAGGAACGCTTCTTGAGGCAGCTCAACGTTACCGATCTGCTTCATGCGCTTCTTACCTTCTTTCTGTTTCTTCAGAAGTTTCTTCTTACGACTTACGTCACCGCCGTAACATTTCGCGATTACGTTCTTACGCAGCTGTTTTACAGTTGAACGTGCGATAATGTGGTTACCAATCGCTGCTTGGATTGCGATATCAAACATTTGGCGAGGGATAAATTCTTTCATCTTCTCTACCAGCTGACGACCGCGAGTCTGAGACTGGTCTTTGTGTGTGATCATCGCCAATGCATCAACGGTGTCACCGTTCAGAAGAACGTCTACACGTACCATATTCGAAGCTTCAAAACGCTGGAAGTTGTAATCCAAAGACGCATAACCACGAGATGTCGATTTCAGACGGTCGAAGAAATCCAGTACCACTTCTGCCATTGGAATATCGTAAGTCACGGCAACCTGGTTACCGTGGTAAACCATATCGACCTGAGTACCACGCTTTTCAACACACAGCGTGATCACGTTACCTAGGTACTCTGAAGGTACCAGGATATTACAACGAGCGATCGGTTCACGAATTTCTTCAATATCATTGATCGCTGGTAGTTTGGCAGGGCTATCAACGTACAGCAGTTCACCATCGGTCTTTTCAACTTCGTAAACTACCGTTGGTGCCGTGGTGATAAGATCTAAGTCGTATTCACGCTCTAGACGCTCTTGGATAATTTCCATGTGCAGCATGCCAAGGAAACCACAACGGAAACCAAAGCCAAGTGCCGCTGAGTTTTCTGGCTCGTAGAATAGCGATGCGTCGTTTAGGCTTAATTTGCCCAGCGCATCACGGAAGTTCTCGTAATCGTCAGACGATACCGGGAACAGACCTGCGTAAACCTGAGGTTTTACTTTCTTAAAGCCTGGTAGCGGTTTTTCACAGCCATTCTTAGCCATAGTCAGCGTATCACCAACTGGTGCACCAAGGATGTCTTTAATACCACAAACCACCCAACCTACTTCACCAGTACGAAGGATATCGGTATCTACTTGTTTTGGCGTAAAAATACCAAGACGGTCTACACCCCAAACTTGACCCGTGCTCATCACTTTGATCTTGTCGTTCTTCTTCAGTTCGCCGTTTTTAATACGCACTAGAGAAACAACGCCAAGATAGTTATCAAACCATGAGTCAATGATCAGCGCTTGTAATGGCGCATCTGGGTCACCTTCCGGTGCTGGAATCGCTGATACGATGTTCTCTAGAACGTCATCAACACCGATGCCTGTCTTCGCAGAACAGCGGGTTGCTTCCATTGCATCGATACCAACGATTTCTTCAATTTCTTCTGCCACGCGCTCAGGATCGGCTGCTGGTAGGTCAATCTTGTTCAAGATTGGCACAACCTCTAGATCCATCTCAATCGCGGTGTAACAGTTAGCCAGTGTTTGAGCTTCAACACCTTGACCCGCATCTACAACCAATAGCGCACCTTCACAAGCCGCTAGAGAACGTGATACTTCATATGCAAAGTCAACGTGCCCCGGAGTATCGATGAAGTTCAGCTGATACGTTTCACCGTTTTTAGCGGTGTAGTTTAGCGTCACACTCTGAGATTTAATGGTGATACCACGCTCACGTTCAAGATCCATAGAATCCAGAACCTGTGCGGCCATTTCACGATCGGTTAACCCGCCACAAACTTGGATTAGACGGTCTGATAGGGTCGACTTACCATGGTCGATGTGGGCGATAATCGAAAAGTTACGAATGTGCTTCATAGATTTAGGGTGACTAACTCTTTACAAATAGGGACAGTAAGAAACGCCATCTACTGACGGCATTTCAATCAAGTTGGCAGATTCTACCGAATTTCGTTAACGGGCGCACGTAATTTAAAGTACATACCCAAATAACCTTAAGCGGAGGGGGAGAGCGCTTACTGGATTGGCTCTCCAAGTACCCGAACAAGGGTAACTTGGCGCTTGGATTCATCCTCTAACGGACGAGAAACACGTTTTGCGATCCACATTCCACCAGCTGCAAATAATACTGATGCCAATATGATGATACCTTCCCCGCCCGCGGTCAGCGGCGCTAATAGGAAGTGACCAAACATCGCACCGATAATCAAACCAAACAACGGCAGTAAATAAACCGCCATTGCTGATTTTATCAGGCTCGACTCAGGAAAGCCTATCTCAACGACTTGACCTATCTTCACTGATTTATCCGTGCGCAGGTGCCAAGATAAACTCTTGTTACCAATGGCTTTAGTCACAACGCCCGTTCCACAGCTTTTCTGTGAAGAGCAACTACTGCAACTGGTCTGTTGTTCGCAGCTTAAATCAATTTCGTATTGTTTACCGCGACGATGTACGTCTGTCACAGTAGCCAACGCGGTCATCATTGTTGTTTACTCTTTGTTACATTAAATGTGACAGATTGAGCGATACGCTGTGCTGTGGTCGGCGGAATGTCTCCTACAACGGAGATTTCATGTTGACCGCTCACAAAACTGTGTAGCGTTCTTCTGCCTTGGCGAACCAACTGCCCTTTTAACGAATGCTCATCTTTGTTTGCTACGTAAACAGAGAAGCTAAACAGACCATCAGAATACAGCTGGCTCTCCACCATTTGATTAGTAACGGCCATACGATAGCGGTTGAGCTCGTTCGGCTCGAAACCTTCAGGGATCCAACCTACCTGCCAATTACTGGTCCCAATATCGCCTTTTGGCATGGTGAGAACAGCTGGTAATTGAACATCTTGTAGGCCACTCATTAACTCTGCGATTTTTGGATTCACTGTGTAAGAAATAGTGCGATATTGTTCAAGCATCTCACCATCACGGTCCACAAGGTCGGCACGTAACGGCAATTTACTCTTTTCATCGATCCATAGTACGTATGAATAGCGCAGACCGTCTTTAGGGACGACACGCAGCACTTGTGTTGCTACACCTGCTTCACGAGCTCTACCCACTTTTACATAGTCGTAATACAAGTTTAGCTCATCGATATTGGTATTGAGCATAGGCATGGTCGGAGCGACCATTTTACCTGACTCGATGGTGAATGGTTCTAAACCCGTTTCGATATAGCTTACTTCTGTGCCGCGACGAATCACTTCGCGTACAGGGCCACTTAAATAGACAAGATGAGCATATTGATCGTCACCATGCGTCGCATGACGATACAGCAACGGCTCAATGCTGTTCTTTTTGATAAGGATATAAGAGAGTTCGTAACTTAAATTCTTACTCGCCTCGCTCATTTGATGCAATAAAGCCTCCGCTGGCTTATCACCAGCAAAGGCTTGAGAAGACATCATACTGAACAGAGCGCAAGCGCTGATCAGAAATTTTTTCATTCAATATCCGGATTCAGATTTGCATCTTGTTGAGATGCATCACTGTTAATTCGTAACTGCAATTCGTAGTCTCGCAGCATAGCATGAACACGCTTACGTTGCTCTTGCATATTTGCTTCACCTACAGAACGCTCAACAGACTCACGAGTTAAACTCACAGGCTCTGCGCTGCCAGCAAACGGAACTGTCTGCAACACAGGCAATTGGTCTGTTTGCGGCGACATTGAATCGCTACCACCGTACTGCTGTACACCTAAAATAACGACAAGCGATACACATGCAGCAACAGCAACTTGACCAAACTGTGTCAACCAACCTGGCAACTGACGTTTTGCTTTTTGCGGTTCTGGTTGCGACTCTTTTGGCGTATCAGCAATTGAGATAACATTTGCACTGTGCGCATCAAACGCACGGTGTGCAGGTTCATCTTCTAACGCTAACGCCACGCTTTCAGCAATATTCCACTCAGGTTTTGCTGGCGCTTCGCCTCGCATCACATCACCAATCAGGTGATAGTTCTGCCAAGCATCACGGCTCTCTTGGTCTTGCTCTAACTCTTGAATTAAAGCCTTATCGACCAATTCTCCATCCATGAGAGCTGAAAGTTTTTCTTTGTCAGCCATTATTTTCACCATAGTTATTACTTGTACTAGCGTTGCAAAAGAGGTCTGATTTTCTTTTCCACCGCCTCACGAGCACGGAAGATACGCGATCGTACCGTTCCTACCGGGCAATCCATCACTTCTGCAATTTCTTCATAACTCAAGCCATCGAGCTCTCGTAATGTCATTGCGGTTTTTAAATCTTCAGGTAAAGCTTCGATTGCACTGAACACCACCCGTTGCAATTCTTTGGACAACGTTAAGTTCTCAGGGTTCGATATTTCTTTAAGTGCACTACCTGTTTCGTAAAATTCAGCATCTTCAGCATCGACATCTGTCGCTGGAGGTCTACGCCCTTGAGCAACAATGTGATTTTTCGCAGTATTCACTGCAATGCGATACAGCCACGTATAAAACGCACTCTCCCCACGAAAGCTGGGAATAGCTCGGTAAGCTTTAATAAACGCTTCTTGTGCTACATCTGGTACATCGCCAGGATTACTAACGTATCTGGAAATAAGATTACATACCTTGTTCTGGTACTTCGTTACCAGCAGGTTGAATGCTTGCTTATCGCCATTCTGAACTCGCTCAATCAATACTTGATCGGTCAGCTGCTCGTTCATTCGAGCGGATACTCCTATTTGTTATGCCCCTACTCTTCTCAGATATGGGTACTAATTATGCAAAACGTAGTATTGACACCACTGCTTACTTGAGCACTATTGTGACCCTAACGTGAATGAGAAAGTTCCATGGTTTCTCAAGTTTTTTGTCATTGTTTTTTCACAGTGTGATGTCTATACCCAAATGACCACCGTTGCCTGACTTTAGTCTAAGTTTGACAAGCGAGCATCTTGAGGGGAAATGGGTATAATGAATGATCTCTGTCCCAGATTGTGCTGGGTCGAGCATGGAAAAGCAATGGCATTGACAAACTATTACTTTTCATTTGCATGGCTAATGGCTATCTGAACACCGCGTTACAAATATAACTTAGGAAGCATGCTCATGCTCTGCATGAAAAAGAAGAGTGGCTCAGTCACCGCAGTAACACGGATGTCGATAGGTCTCCCAACTTAGCCCTTGCGACAGGTGTCGCGATAATGGAATGCACATGGTGTGCAAATAATACACAAGGTGACTTTGTTACCTTAGCTTGGGATTATAAAAGTTATATGAACACAAATCGTGAACATGAGTGTGATGTGTTAGTGGTAGGGAGTGGCGCGGCTGGTTTGTCGTTGGCTTTGCGCGTAGCTAACCACTGTAAAGTGATGGTGCTGAGTAAAGGGCCACGCAGCGAAGGGGCGACCTATTATGCCCAGGGTGGTATTGCTGCTGTATTTGATGAGTCAGACACCATTGATTCACATGTTGAAGATACACAAATCGCCGGCGATGGTATTTGTGACGAAGATACTGTGAGGTTCATTGCTGAACATTCAAAAGAGTGCGTACAGTGGTTGATCGACGGTGGTGTCCCATTTGATCGTGAAGAGGATGACTCTGACGATGAGCCTCGTTACCACTTAACTCGTGAAGGTGGTCATAGCCGTCGTCGTATTCTTCACGCGGCAGATGCGACAGGTATGGCGATGCAAACCTCCCTGCAAGATAACGCTCATAACCATCCAAACATTCATGTTCTCGAACGTCACAATGCTCTGGACTTAATCACCGAAGACAAAATTGGCGGTGATAAAAACAAAGTTATCGGTGCTTATATTTGGAACCGAAACGAAGAGCATGTCGAAACCGTGCGAGCCAAATTTGTGGTTCTCGCTACAGGTGGTGCTTCAAAGGTTTATCAATACACCTCTAACCCAGATGTGTCGTCTGGTGATGGTATTGCGATTGCTTGGCGTGCAGGGTGTCGTGTGGCGAATATGGAATTTAACCAGTTCCATCCGACGTGTTTATATCACCCAGAAGCACGTAACTTCTTGCTGACTGAAGCGTTGCGTGGCGAAGGTGCTTACCTGCGTCGTCCAGATGGCTCTCGCTTTATGCCAGATTTCGATGAACGTAAAGAGCTTGCTCCGCGTGACGTGGTGGCTCGTGCTATCGACTTCGAAATGAAGCGTTTAGGCGCCGACTGTATGTATCTCGACATCAGTCATAAGCCTGCTGACTTTATTACGAAACACTTCCCAACCATTTATTCACGTTTGATGGATTTGGGCATCGACATGACTAAAGAGCCAATCCCAATCGTACCTGCTGCACACTACACTTGTGGCGGTGTCATGGTGGATAGAAATGGCTGCACCGATCTGAAAAATTTGTATGCGATTGGTGAAGTTAGCTACACCGGGCTGCATGGTGCTAACCGCATGGCATCAAACTCACTTCTCGAATGTGTGGTTTATGCTTGGTCTGCGGCAAAAGATATTCTAAAACATCACACTAACGTTGAGCTCCCCTCACAGGTGCCATGTTGGGATGAAAGCAAAGTAACCAATAGTGATGAAGAAGTGATCATTCAGCACAACTGGCACGAGCTTCGTCTGTTTATGTGGGACTACATGGGCATTGTACGAACTGACAAGCGTTTAGAGCGCGCCTTACGCCGTATCCAGCTGTTGCAACAAGAAACACACGAGTACTACAGCAATTTCCGCGTGTCGAACAACTTACTAGAACTGCGTAACCTTCTACAAGTAGCAGAGCTGATGGTTCGTTGTGCGATGCAGCGTAAAGAGAGTCGAGGTTTGCACTACACGCTTGATTATCCGAACCAACTGGAAAACAGCGGACCAACGATTTTGGTTCCAGCTAAACAGCTTTAACTTTACCAATTAAACTATTACATCAACAGGGAGCATCAGCTCCCTGTTTCATTTCCCATTGGCGTAATACCAAAGATAGTTGACGATACTGCTCATCGTCACAGCTATCACGCCAAATCGTAACACTACGGCCAGATTGCAATTGGAATGTTATCTTGAATGGTGATGCCGATGTATCGACTCGCTGTAAATGACCCTTTTCGGACTCAATATCTTCCGAGTATTCGCCATACTCAAGGGCATCAAACCTAACCGAGCCATCGCAGTGCACATACCAATGCCCATGACTTGTAGGTTGAACAAGGCCTTGGCTTGAGAGAGCCTTAACAATCAGTAATAACAAATAAGTCGATAATACGAGCGGAATGCTAGAGAAGATAACAGCCCAAGTCATCAATAAGAAAAGTACAACATCGAAGACTCGGGCAGTCAGAGAGGGAGAAGCAGTAAAATTAACGAACTTTGCTGAGGTTATGGGCGACAATTTTATCAACCATTGCTGCATGACCTAAATTTTCGCTACGGCCATGCCCCATTACCCAAGTAAACAGATCAGGATCATCGCATTCAAGTAAAGAAACAAAGTCACGCTGCTCTTGTTCACTCAGAGTATCAAAGCACTCTTCAAAAAACGGCATAATTACTACGTCAAGCTCAAGCATGCCTCGACGACAAGCCCATTTAATACGCGCTTTTTCTTCCGGAGTGTACATTCACTATTCCTTCATAGATGTCTTGTTGTTAGTGCGGAGTGTAACAAGGGATGTGCTACGTCACTAGTGTGCGGGTCACAATACGATAGTGAAAGCAGACAAATGTTGATTCGTAAATCGCTCCCCTAGTATCTCAAGGTTATTTGGGTATAACATAGCGGAAAAATATCTTCAAAAGGCATTGTAATTATGGAATGGCAAACTCGTTTTTCAGCATTACCTCTCTCAACTCAAGACGCACTTCCAGAGTTATCTATCTCACTGCTGGATAACTTCGGCATGATCACCATGATCGGTGACGATAAAAAATCATACTTACAAGGTCAGGTTACCTGCGATGTTGTTTCTTTAGAACAAGACCAATCAACACTGGGCGCACATTGTGATGCGAAAGGCAAAATGTGGAGCGTGTTCCGCCTTTTCCATCATCATGATGGCTACGGCATGATCCAACCAAAATCGGCGATTGACGTAGAACTTAGTGAAATAAAGAAATACGCCATTTTCTCTAAAGTAACGATTGAAGCTTCTGATGACGTTATCTTAGGTGTCGCTGGCGTCAAAGCCGGTGAATTCATTTCAACAATGAGCAAGACAACTGGCAGCGTTCGCCCAGTTGACGGTGGCACAGCAGTGCAAGTTGCACAAGATCGCTGGTTACTGATATTAAGTGCGCCAGAAGCACAGCAAATCGTTGAAACTACCGACGCTGTCTTTACGACAAATGAGCTTTGGAATCGTTTCGATATTGAGGCAGGTTTACCATTTGTCTCTGCATCCGCGCAGAATGCTCACATTCCACAAGCACTTAACGTGCAAGCTTTAGGAGGCATAAGCTTCACAAAGGGCTGCTACACGGGACAAGAAACGGTAGCACGAGCGAAGTATCGCGGTACCAATAAACGTGCGATGTATATCGTAAAAGGGGCAACTTCTGCTCCATTCAGTGACGAACCAATTGAGCTCGAACGCAGCGTAGGTGAAAACTGGCGTTCAGTAGGTGCTTTATTAAATCACTACCAGTTCAGTGACAATCACGCGATTGGCCTGATCGTGCTGCCTAATAATCTCGATGAAGACACTCGTCTTCGTTTAGTTGCGCAACCAGAATGTGAATGGACAATCGAATCACTGCCTTACAGTCTTGATGATGAGTAATACAATCAATACTCCTTTGATGCAATTTCTCACAGACCAACACATTCCGTTTCGTCTGTTACCGCATCAAAGACCAGCAACCACCATTGAGGATGTCGCGCACCAACGCGGCATTCGCCCTTCTCAAATGGTGAAAGCAATCTTGCTACGAGACATGGGTAATCAATATGCACTCGCCTGTGCACCAGGTGATCGTAGCGTTGATCCCAAAAAAGTGCGCTCGTTACTGAAATGTCGCCGGATGACTTGTGTTGATCAAGCCGATGTTGAGTCCATCACTGGTTACAAAGTTGGTACTGTCACTCCTCTGTTACTCAAACGTCATATGCCAATCGTGTTCGACCCCAGCTTACTAGAAGAACAGGAAGTCACGATCAGCAGTGGCGATCGAATGGCTGGGCTGGCGCTTTCTATTCAAGATCTTATCCAATTGTGCCAGCCGACCGTAGCTGAGATCTGTCGTTAATCGTCTAAAAACAATGTAATGACACGTAGTGTTTCTATCACTGCGTGATCTCGCTCATATCTACAAAAATAGACATGAGAATTTTTAATCACATATAAAACATAAATAGTCACAAAGATAAAACTCGTATATGCTGAATTTGTTGGTTAAGTTTCAAACAAGCACTTAACCAATATAAAGTGAGTCAGCTAGCTGAGTGACAGCATTCATGCAGTTAGTTATCCACTTTTGTGTAATGCATCTGTGACTATTCGCCCGCTGAAGCGGGCTTTTTTTTACGTGGAACTTTTTCTCTTTCATTTCCTCTAATCGTTAGAACGTAAAGTGTGTTACGCGAAGCACGACCTTAATAGAAACAACTAGCAAACAACCGTTTTCGTTCTATTCTTAATTCTGTAACAAAACTATTGCTTAATGCGTCACGTAAAAAGGAGTGTATTGGCGTAAGGGTTCCTTTAGAGAGGTTATTTTTGGGGTAATCCTCACGCTATTTAAGAGATGACACTGTCAAATTGTCTAAGACAACACAATTCTCTGACGCAACACCCTACATCTGTATTTAATACTATTGCTGTCACAATAATTTTCGCGTCCAGAACGTAGAATACCTAGGCTAGGTTAGATAAAAGGAAAGTAAATATGAGACTGTTTAAGCGCTATACACCAAGTATGATTGCTAAACATATAAGTCGTCTTTTTAAAGGAAGAATTTATATTTACGGGGTCGGTAGATTCGAGTTTGATAACGGTAAGTTAATACTGCCGGAGAAAGCAGAGCAACGCCATTTCCGAGCGGTCAAAGAGATCAATCAAGAAATAATGAAACTCCGATGCGCATATGCTTAGCAAAATGTTGATAAAACAAAGGCTGGATTAACCAGCCTTTTGTGTATTTGAAGTTCGCTTTGCACTTACTGACGCGCCAGATCCGGCAAGTGTCCCTTTAAACCAAGCGCGCGCTTCATGATCTCATCTTTCGCTCCCGGCAGTTGCCCCGCTAAACTCAAGCCAATGCCACGAACAAGCTTCTTAGCAGGGTTCTCGCCAGAGAACAAATCTCGAAACCCTTGCATAGTAGCGATCATCTTTGCCGCTTCCGCTTTTCGCCAACGCTCGTAGCTTCTTAGGTTGCGTTTACTGCCGATATCTTGACCCTGCTTCCAAAGTGCTAATACTTCTTGAGCAAGACTGGCCGCATCTAATAAACCTAAATTCACACCCTGCCCCGCTAATGGGTGAATGGTATGGGCCGCATCACCAACCAGCGCGACTCGCTCGACAACAAAATCTCGCGCATAGCGCATTTTCAAAGGAAACGCAGCACGCTCTCCCAGTACTTCACATAGACCAAGTCGAGCATCAAACTCACTCGTCAACGCTTTATTGAAATCATGTTCACTCATCGCCACTAACTGCTCTGCTCGATTTGGCTCCGTGGACCAAACAATAGAGCACATATCTGGTTGCGACATTGGCAAAAATGCCAACGGTCCGTGAGGAGTAAATATCTGGCGCGCAATGCTGTTGTGTGGCATAGCAGTTTTGACATTCGCGACCAAAGCATGATGACCATAGTCCCAATGCGTTAATGGAATATCCATTTGATGGCGAAGCCACGAATTCGCCCCATCGGCTCCGACCACTAATTTAGCGGTCATGGCTTGGCCATTATCGAGCGTCAGCCAGCTTTCTTGCTCACCGACCGCGAGAGTCGCGCAACGTGCAGGCATAAACATAGTGACGTTATCGAGCTTTTGGACTTGTTCAAGCAGCGCAAGTTGAATCACACGATTCTCAACAATATGCCCTAAATCAGGTTGTGCCATACTTTGTGCATTAAATTCAATGCTGGCAAAGCTATCTTGTTCCCATACTTCCATGCCATGGTAAGGTGAAGCTCGGCGCTGTTCTATGCCCTGCCAAGCACCAAGTTTACGCAAAATCGTCTCACTAGAGCGGCTCAGCGCAGACACACGAACATCGGGTAATTCTTTCAACGAATCATCTGGCACTTTACCTTCAATAACGGCGACACGCAGATCACTGTCTTTGAACGCGGCAGCAAGTGCCAACCCAACCATCCCTCCGCCGATGATGGCGATATCTACACTTTGCATCATTGCTTTTTATTACCTAATTCAGTGCGGCCGTTCATCGTTTTACCAAGCCAAGTGTATGGCGTAGTAGCGGCTGCTTAAAAATAGAAAGGTTATCCATCGCTGCTAAGGCAGTATTTCGGCCAATTCGCATCGCGGGTAAATCATTTGAAAAAACATGCACTAAGGCACTGGTTAGCCAAATAGTTTCGCTTCGATCTGCTTCTCTACGTTGACTAAAGCGCATCAGGCCTTGATAAAGACCCACATCCTCACTTTGCTGCACAATTTCTTCTGCTAGTGAGACTACATCGCGAATACCGAGATTAAAGCCTTGTCCAGCTATCGGGTGCAGCGTTTGCGCCGCATTTCCAACAATCGCAAAGCGATGTGAAATATTTTGCTTTCGATGGCGAAGAAGCAATGGGTAACTTGCACGACGCCCCACTTTTTTCATCGCGCCTAAACGCCAACCAAAATCGTTCTGTAAACGCTGGAGAAATGCTTGATCAGATAACTCAAGAACGGCTTGGGCTTCTTCAGGGTGCAAACACCAAACTAAGGACATTCGATTGTCACTCATTGGCAATAAAGCAACAGGGCCATTTTCAGTAAAACGTTCAAAGGCTCTACCTTGATGAGGTTCTTGAGTCACAATATTGGCAATGACAGCCACTTGTTCAAAATCTTGCTCAGAAAGTTCTAGACCAATTTTCTGACAACAGGTCGAAACAGCACCATCTGCAGCCACCAGCAGTTTTGCTTCAAGTTGCTCACCACTTTTCAACGTCACATGGGTACAGTTTTGCTCGCGCTCGATATCGGTAACGGAGTCAGGACAAAACAGCGTAATTGACTCGCTACTGTCTAATAATTCTTGATATACACGCCCAACATCGGCTAATTCTACAACATACCCTAGAGCTTCAACCCCAACCTCTTGCTTGGTAATCTCCGTCATCCCAGCATGAGAGCGGTCAGAAACGTGGATATGTTCAATAGGTGTGACAAACGGTTCTAACGAAGTCCAGAGCTGTAGTTGACGCAACAGATTGACAGTACCGTAAGACAATGCGATTGAGCGAGAGTCAAAACCAGGGTGCATATCTGATTGTGCTTTAAAAGGCTCAACAACGGCAATGCGGAGCTTTCCCTGAGACAAATGGTCAATCGCCAATGCTAACGTTGCACCAGCCATGGCACCACCAGCAATGACTACATCATATTGCTTCATACTAACCTCTGGACAGTCTACGATTAGTGAATAGTAGGTTTTTTGTCGCTGCTTTCAGGGCGAACACCAAATTCAGCATGAATCGTTAGTACACAAGCTTTGATGTGCTCAATCACTTGCTCTAGCAATTGCGCTTGTTCACCAAGATCGTCATCTTCATCGATGCCTAATTTGGCAATCTCTTCTAGGTCAGCCAGTGCTTCTTTAGCGTCATCAGATGCTTTATTAAGCGCAACGCCTGCTAGACCTAACCCAGAAATAAAGTGGTTTACAAAGTCGGACACACTGTCGGCTAATGCGAATAAGCCTTCTTCGCCCGGCTCATCTGGCAATAGTAAAGACAGCTCCATTGATGTGCCAGTAAGCTCATTAACAGTAACGTTGAATATGCTCTGAGCAAAAGTGAGTGCTGTCGAGGGCCACCCCATCCCATCATTGGTGTAGTCAAAAAGAATCGGCTGCCAAGTTTGATCATTGATCGCCAATCCACCACTTAACATGCCAACAAATAAGCCATGTAACTCCGCCGGTGTCACTGCTAGGCTTGCCGATTGCAGTTCAGCAGCAATAGATTGGTATTCAGGAAGGGTGATTTCACTCATAACTTGGCTCATTCTTACGTAATAATGTATTGGTATATCCTACCATCAAGGTTAGTGGTCTGAAACGGCTATCAAATTCAATTTTGGACAGCATTTGTTCAATTTGCCCAATTCCTGTGTGATCTCGTCATCATTTCTCTTTCTGTGATGGGAAATGCTTGAATCTTAATAGCGGTTTTCCTATAGTTTGCTCCTCGGTAGTTGTATGAAGCAACACCTTAGATAGCGCGAATATAGAGTTTATTCATCATGAGCAATCAAGCGATCGACGTTGAAATATTAGGCAAACTTACACGAGTGAATTGTCCGACAGGACAAGAAGAGTCTCTTGTTGCAGCGGCAAAAGATCTGGATCGCCGATTGAAAGAAATGAGCGAACGTACTAAGGTAACCAATGAAATCCAACTGCTGACCTTTGCTGCATTGAATATTTGCTATGAGTTGCACACCAAGTCATACGAATCCAATGGTCAACAGCAAGAAATTACTGAGCGAATGGAAAAGCTCACCGCGTCTTTAGAGAACGCACTAAGCAAAGTTACGCAAGGACAGCAGTAAATACAAAATTTACCCTGGGGTGTGCGTCAGCAGGATTTAAGTCCCTGAGCCGATAAGCAATACCTAAGGGTTAGTATTTGGTAACTATTGAGCAAGCTCGGCATGCACCGAGAAGCCTACGGTTGTCATTGCTGATCCGCCTTGAACCAGCTGGTTCAAGGGCCACAATCCTCAACGGCACCCTGGGGTATTCTCTCTATGTCAGACCTCTCTCGACAAGACTTCCGCAAACAGATTCGTGAAAAGCGCAACGCATTGTGTAGCGATACGCAATTCCAAGCGGGGATCGACCTTGTCACTCAGTTCTCTCAACTTCCTGAAATCCAGCAAGCGCAGCATATTGCTATTTATCTTTCTGCTGACGGTGAACTTGATACCAAGCCGCTCATTGAGTGGTTGTGGCAACAGGGAAAATCGGTTTATCTACCTGTCATCCATCCGTTTTCCAAAGGTCAGTTACTGTTTCTTCTGTACGTAAGTGATGATCAATTGGTCTACAACAAATACGGCATCTTAGAGCCCAAACTGGACATCCGCCATCTCAAGCCCGTTCGTCAAATTGATATCATTTGTACACCTTTGGTTGGATTCGACAGCATCGGCCACCGCTTAGGCATGGGCGGAGGGTATTATGACCGTACCCTGTCTCATTGGTTTATAACCGGAGAAGGTGCCAAGCCTGTTGGTATCGCTCACGACTGCCAACATGTAGAACGCTTACCAATCGAAAGCTGGGACATTCCATTACCTAAGATCGTGACCCCAAGCCGAATATGGCAATGGGAAAGTGGCAAGTAAGCCGCTATAATCACGCCCGCAAACGTTAACGAACATCTATTCAGGAGATTGGCATGACTCAAGATGAAATGAAAAAAGCGGCTGGTTGGGCAGCACTAAAATATGTTGAGAAAGGCAGCATTGTCGGTGTTGGTACTGGCTCTACCGTGAATCACTTCATCGATGCACTAGGCACTATCAAAGACGATATTAAAGGTGCAGTGTCTAGCTCTGTCGCTTCAACTGAGCGCCTTAAAGAGCTTGGTATTGAAGTATACGAGTGTAACGACGTAATGAAGCTGGATGTGTATGTTGATGGCGCAGACGAAATTAACCCAGCACGTGAAATGATCAAAGGCGGCGGCGCGGCTCTGACTCGTGAGAAAATTGTCGCAGCAATCTCTGATAAGTTTGTATGTATTGTTGACGGCACCAAAGCAGTTGACGTACTAGGTCAGTTCCCACTACCTGTAGAAGTGATCCCAATGGCACGCTCTTACGTTGCGCGCGAATTAGTAAAACTGGGTGGTGACCCGGCTTACCGTGAAGGCGTTGTGACTGACAACGGCAACGTAATTTTGGATGTACACAACATGCAGATTACTAACCCGAAAGAAATGGAAGACAAGATCAACGGTATCGCGGGTGTGGTGACTGTGGGTCTTTTTGCTCACCGTGGTGCTGACGTCGTAATCACAGGCACACCAGAAGGCGCAAAAATTGAAGAATAAATAACAGCTCAAATCGACCTATCTGGTTCACTTTTCTGTTATTTCATTACATACGGTGCTGCAAGGCACCGTTTTTTATTCCTTTCTCTAAGAAAATTATCTCTTATTCCGTAATTTTCTTACCCAAAGCAATTTTTTTTTGTTACTTTATTGAACAGAAGACGCACAAGGAAACGTTTGTCCTCCTACAAAACTATCAATTATCCCCTTTTTAATAGTTTTGCCCAATGTGCGCCACATTAGCCCACCTTTCCATTTTAAGGACGAGAAAAAATGGCCAAAGTTTCACTGGAAAAAGAAAAGATTAAGATCCTCTTGTTAGAGGGACTCCACCCTTCTTCAGTTGAAGTTCTTCAAGCAGCTGGTTATACCAACATTGAGTACCATAAAGGTTCCCTTCCGGAAGAAGAATTGATTGAAGCGGTTAAAGACGTGCACTTCATCGGTATTCGCTCCCGTACGAACCTATCCGAAGAGGTAATCAATGCGGCGAATAAACTGGTTGCAATTGGCTGTTTTTGTATCGGTACTAACCAAGTAAACCTAGACGCAGCAGCAAAACGCGGCATTCCTGTGTTTAATGCACCGTTCTCTAACACACGCAGTGTGGCGGAGCTGGTACTTGGTCAAATCCTACTACTTCTGCGTGGCATTCCTGAAAAGAATGCGCTTGCACATCGCGGTATTTGGAAGAAAAGTGCTGACAACTCTTACGAAGCACGTGGCAAACGTCTTGGCATTATCGGATACGGCCACATTGGTACGCAGCTAGGTATTATTGCCGAAAACTTAGGTATGCGCGTTTACTACTACGACATCGAGAACAAATTGTCCCTTGGTAATGCGACGCAAGTGCATACCATGAGTGAACTACTAAACAAGTGTGATGTAATTTCTCTGCACGTTCCTGAAACGCCAGAAACAAAAAATATGATGGGTGAAGCTGAGTTTGCTCGCATGAAGCCAGGCTCAATCTTTATTAATGCAGCACGCGGCACTGTCGTGGATATTCCAGCGCTTTGCCATAGTTTAGAAGCAGGTCATATTGCGGGTGCAGCGATTGATGTATTCCCAACAGAACCAAAAACGAATGCCGACCCGTTCGAATCTCCTTTGCAGAAGTTCGATAATGTCATTCTCACTCCACACGTTGGTGGTTCAACGCAAGAAGCACAAGAGAACATCGGTGTTGAAGTCGCAGGAAAACTGGCGAAGTACTCTGACAACGGCTCTACGCTTTCAAGCGTAAACTTCCCAGAGGTGTCACTGCCAGAGCACGGTGGTGAATGCTCTCGCTTGCTTCACATCCATAAAAACCGTCCTGGTATTCTTACTCAGATCAACACCATCTTCGCGGAAGACGGTATTAACATTGCCGCACAGTACCTACAAACAGCCGCTGAAATCGGCTACGTGGTGATCGATGTTGAAACCGAGCGCTCAGAAGAAGCGCTAGCGAAACTGAAAAGTATTGAAGGCACTATCCGTGCTCGTATCCTTCACTAATTTGTGAAGCAGAAATAACAAAGGCAGGGAATACCCTGCCTTTTCTTTTTGCACCCAGTATTACTTCAGCTTGTAAATCACGTCAACTTGATCGCGAATAATCATGGTAGAATCCTGGTAGCTGTTTGCCCCTTCTTTACTGTCCATCGCCATCGAGCGCATTAGAACTGGCTGAACGTGCATCTGTCTGTAATTGATCTGCCAGACATCACCCAATTTTTTCTCAAAGCCAGTAGCCAGTGACGCTGCTTTTTCTCGCGCATCTTGGATAGCCGCCATGCGTGCCTTTTGCTGATACTCAGCCTGGTTGCTTACCTTAAGTTGAATATTATCAACCTGATTAATCCCTGCTTCTAACGCCATATCTAGGTACTGGTTTAGGTTTTTTAGATCCGTAACCGTCACATCAATGCTACGAGAAGCGCGATAACCAACGAGCTCTGCTTTACCAGATTTAGGGTAATGGTATTGAGGCGCAAGGTATAAATTCGAGCTGGTAACATTGTCTTTTGATAAGCCAGCATCGGACAGATTTTTCAGAAATTGCTCAACGGTTTTGTCTACTGACTGCTTGGCCTGTTCAGCAGTCATTGTCGTGTCTACCACTTTTACAGAAAACGTCGCCATATCTGGTGTAGCAATAACTTCACCATAACCTGTCGTCGTTACGTGAGCAAATTCAGGCGAGTTCGCCAACACTGAAGCACTAGTAAGGCTGAGTGCAGAAGCCAGCAAAAATGAATACAGTCTCATTCAATAAATCCATCCATACAAAAATAAAGTACTTACTCTCAGCAGAAAGGCTCAAGATTCAGACAAAACTATCACTACTGAGAAAGTGTATGGTTTCATAATAGAAACTTCTGTCGATTATCCAAGCACTCAGAATGACTTCTAACACAACTTTGACTATGTAACATTGGCGTAATTTTTCAACGAAACACTCTGTCGGCAATGAACCCATCGATGCGACAATGAACTTATTGAGGTAAGTGCCGCTGAGCATACCCGACTATCGCGTGTGAGATTTCTTGTAGAACCCCCGTTTCCAGTTGCCAATGATGCCAATAAATCCGATGGGACATTAAAAAACCGGGAGTAACATCAACCAACGCGCCACGCTCTAGCTCGTCGGTAATTTGCAAACGAGGGATTAAGCAATAGGCTACACCAGCTAACGCCACTTTTAGAAACGCTTCAGAGCTGCTGATGTTATGGTGAATGACGCTATCAGGGCTGACATTGAAATGCTCGGTAAGAAAGGTTTTATGTAGGTCATCATATTGATCATACGAAACGGCCGGCGCCTTGGCCAACGTCTGGTTATTAACGCCTTGAGCAAAGTAACGCTGATAAAACTCCGGGCTCGCGACACAAACGTAATCAACACGTCCCAAGTAATCCGCTCTACAGCCAGGTATCGGCTGGGATTCTAAGCTGATCGCCCCCGTCACTTCGCCACTTTTTAGCTTTTCGATGGAACGAGATTCACCATAGATAGTGAGTTTGAGTTCAACTTGACGCTGCTTCATGACATCTTGCAGTGCAGGCAGTAGCCAAGTAGCAAGGCTATCAGCATTGGTCGCCAAAGAGAGTTGTACAGGTCGAGTACTGGTATCATTCTTGATTTCGGGCAGAATTTCATGCTCGAGTAAGCGCACTCGACGATAAAGGCCTAATAACTTTTTACCAATCGGCGTTGGCTTGGGTGGTTGACTACGAACCAAAACGGGTTGTGCGAGAAACTTCTCTAATTGTTTAATACGTTGAGAAATCGCTGATTGCGAGACAAATAAATGTTCGGCTGCACGCTCAAAGCTCCCCTGATAAACCACTGCATCTAATGCCTCAATCCATTTATAGTCCAACCCTCTCATCCTGCTCTTCCTCTCCTGATAAAACATCAACCCTTAAATTAGCCCAGCTAATATAATATTAAAATCATTAATTATACTTATTTAGATAAACTCTTTATCTTTCACTCTTCTGAGAATTTATTGGTTATTTTGAAGTGAGGTGAAGTGTGAGCTTGTGGGTTCTATTGCAAGGGTTTGGTTTAGGGGCATCAATGATCATTCCGATCGGCGCACAAAATGCGTATGTCTTAAATCAAGGCATAAAGCGCAATCATCACCTGACGACTGCCACTATTTGTAGCATCCTAGATATGATCTTCATTTCTCTAGGTATCTTTGGTGGTGGTGCGATTTTGTCTCAAAATGAAATCTTACTAACATCGGTGACGCTTGGTGGTATTGCCTTCCTGAGCTTTTATGGATTACTGTCACTTAAGAGCGCGTTTAAGTCAGATAGTGAGTCAGAATCAAAAGGTGAAGTCGTCGCTCGTGGTCGCCGAACGGTCATATTAGGTGCTTTAGCCGTCACAGTACTTAACCCACACTTGTACTTAGATACAGTCGTTATTCTGGGCTCTATTGGTGGGCAGTTTGAAGGCCATGACCGAATTGCTTTTGCACTAGGTACGATGATGGCTTCCTTTGTTTGGTTCTATACCTTGTCGATAGGAGCCGCAAAACTAGGCCCTACCCTATCAAAGCCAAGAGTGAAAAAAGGCATCGACATCGCGGTCGCAGTAATGATGTTCACGATAGCGTATATCTTAGCGAGTGAACTTATTGAAAAGTACTGGTAATCAACAGGACAACAAAGACATGGAGTCACTAAAGCGTATCTATGATATCAATAGAGAGCGACTCAACGCGCTCTCTATTCCTTTTCGGGAATGGCAGCATGAAGCCATCTTAGACTTTGACACGGATATAAGAATTGCGTCCGAGCTTGGATGGACAGGCACGCACACCAAAAGCCTCTTCTTAAAACTTAAAGGACAAAGCTACGCAATTTATCTAACAGAAAAAGACTCTCGCCTCGATGCCAAACAAATAAAAGCCGTCACAGGCAAACGCCCCTCAATTTGTGACGACGATGAAATGGTCGAAGTGTTAGGTTGTTTGCCTGGAGCGGTATGTCCGATTGGCTTACCTGAATATGTAACGCTCATTGTTGATACAACCCTGTATCAACACGAAGAGTTGCTCTATACGCCAGGATTGCCTGAATTCACCTTTGGCTTTGCAGGTAAACATCTAAAACGTCTATTGCTTGCCGGTAATCACATTCTTTATGAGATATAAAAAAGCGAGGCCAATTGGCCTCGCTTTCGAATATCTACCGCTTGTATTAAGCGTCGATTTTGTTCAGATGAACATCCATTTGTGGGAATGGAATTTCGATACCATTTTCATCCAATGCTTCTTTAATACCTTGCATTGCATCAAAGTATACGCCCCAGTAATCTGCAGTTTTCACCCATGGGCGAACCACAAAGTTTACTGAAGAGTCTGCCAGCGTAAGTACGCCGATTGTGATATCAGGATCTTTCAAGATACGCGGATCTTTTTCTAGCGTCTCGCGAATTACTTTCTTCGTTAGTTTAAGATCCGCTTTGTATGACACACCAATCACTAAGTCGACACGTCGCGTTGCATGACGAGAGTAGTTAGTAATTGCACCACCGATTACTGACGAGTTAGGCACAACAACCATCTTGTTGTCTGGTGTTTTTAGAACAGTTTGGAAGATTTGAATTGCTTCAACACTACCCGCTACACCGCCAATTTCTACGTAGTCGCCAGATTTGAATGGACGGAACGCAACAATGAGTACACCAGCTGCAAAGTTTGATAGTGAACCTTGTAGCGCAAGACCAACAGCAAGACCTGCCGCACCGATTACAGCCACGACTGAAGCGGTTTGAACGCCTAATCGACCAAGAGCTGCGATAAGTACGATTACAAATAGCAAGTAACGAACAAGACCGTGAATAAATTCAACGACAGCCTTATCCATGTTTTTCTTTTCTAGTACTTTAGAAACACTACCAGCGACTGCTTTAACGATAATATTACCGATAAACAGAATAAGCAGCGCAGAGATAATGTTCACACCGTACTGAACCAGTAGATCTGAGTTGTTTGTCAGCCAAGTTTCAGCCTGAGTTAGACCATCCGTTAAAGTGGTATCGATACCCACCGATTCACCTGCCATAATTCTTATCCTCAAAAATAAAGATATATAAATCCAATTGCCGTTAATTTATGAACCTTGTTTTTTAAAGGCTCTTTTCTAAAACAACATCCCTATTGCCCCACTGAACAGTGTCAGATTTTTGGCACAATATCCCAACTTTGACTTTTTTCAAAGTCAGAGTTTCGCAAAGATATGCAAAACAAGACTTTATCAGAGTTTTCTGATATTGGCTTGTTACAGGTTACGCAATGCACTCTTATTTCGCCACTCCTATGACTGATATTCCTATGTTTTTATTTAAAAACGTTAAAGGGGGAACATCCCACCAGAAAATACAACCTGACGCATAAAGATATCAATAGGAAAACAGGGAAAGAAACATAGGGGCAAAATGATAGACATAAAAAAACCCGCTCAAAAAGCGGGTTTTTAAGTAACTTAATCAGTAACGATTATAGTACGTCAACTGCGTTTAGGTCAGCAAATGCTTGCTCTAGACGAGCTACCATTGAAGCTTGACCAGCACGTAGCCATACGCGTGGATCGTAGTACTTCTTGTTTGGTGCATCTTCACCAGTTGGGTTACCGATTTGACCTTGTAGGTAATCGTGGTTTTCAGCTTCGAACTTACGGATACCATCCCAAGTTGCCCACTGTGTATCAGTATCGATGTTCATTTTGATAACACCGTAACCGATAGACTCACGGATTTCTTCTAGAGAAGAACCTGAACCACCGTGGAATACGAAGTTTAGAGAGTTCGCTGGAAGACCGAATTTCTCAGAAACGTGCGCTTGAGAATCACGTAGGATAGTTGGAGTTAGAACAACGTTACCTGGCTTGTACACGCCGTGTACGTTACCGAAAGATGCTGCGATAGTGAAACGGTGGCTGATTGCGCTTAGTTTCTCGTATGCGTATGCAACGTCTTCTGGAGAAGTGTATAGCTCAGACGCATCCATATCAGAGTTGTCAACGCCGTCTTCTTCACCACCAGTACAACCTAGTTCGATTTCTAGAGTCATGTTCATTTTAGCCATGCGCTCTAGGTACTTAGCAGAAATCTCGATGTTCTCTTCTAGAGACTCTTCAGAAAGGTCGATCATGTGAGAAGAGAACAGAGGCTTACCAGTTTGCGCGAAGTACTCTTCACCAGCGTCTAGTAGACCGTCGATCCAAGGAAGTAGTTTCTTAGCAGCGTGGTCAGTGTGTAGGATTACTGGAACACCGTAAGCTTCAGCTACAGCGTGAACGTATTTCGCACCAGCAACAGCACCTAGGATTTGAGCTTCTTGACCTTCAAGTTTTAGACCTTTACCAGCAAAGAAAGCAGCGCCACCGTTAGAGAATTGAACGATAACTGGAGCTTTAACTTTTGCAGCTGCTTCAAGTACTGCGTTTACAGAGTCAGTACCCACACAGTTTACTGCTGGAAGTGCAAAGCTGTTTTCTTTTGCAACTTCAAATACTTTCTGAACGTCATCGCCAGAGATAACACCTGGTTTTACGAAGTCGAAGATCTTAGACATGGATGTAATCCTATTTATCTGTCGTTTTTAAACAAAACTTGTTAAGTTGAAAATCTTGCAAACGTTTGCTCACAACTGAGGCTATTCTAGCAGAGTTCCTCACACGTTGCAGCAAACAAGAAAGCGGGAGAATCACTCCCCCGCTTTGCTTTAATTACTTAGCGCGTGCTTCTAGCATTTCTACTGCTGGAAGAACTTTACCTTCTACGAACTCAAGGAAAGCGCCGCCACCTGTAGAGATGTAAGAAACGTCAGCTTTGATACCGAACTTGTCGATAGCTGCTAGCGTGTCACCACCACCTGCAACAGAGAAGCCTTCAGATGCTGCGATAGCTTCTGAGATACCTTTAGTACCTGCTTCGAAGTTCTTGAATTCGAATACGCCTACTGGACCGTTCCATAGGATAGTCTTCGCGTTCTTAAGGATTTCTGCTAGTTCAGCTGTTGAATCTGGGCCAAGGTCGAAGATCATGTCGTCGTCTTGTACTTCAGAAACGTGTTTAATTTCTGCTTCTGCGTTTTCGTCGAATGCTTTCGCACATGCAACGTCAGTTGCTACTGGAATTGCACACTCATCCATTAGCTTCTTAGCAGTGTTTACTAGATCCGCTTCGTATAGAGACTTACCAACGTTGTGGCCAGCAGCTGCGATAAATGTGTTAGCAATACCACCACCAACAACAAGTTGGTCAGCGATTTTAGATAGAGACTCAAGTACAGTTAGCTTAGTAGAAACTTTTGAACCACCTACGATAGCAACCATTGGACGAGCTGGGTTGTCCATTGCTTTACCTAGCGCTTCAAGTTCGTTTGCTAAAAGAGGGCCAGCACAAGCGATAGGTGCGTGCATACCAACACCATGAGTTGACGCTTGAGCGCGGTGAGCCGTACCGAATGCATCCATTACGAATACGTCACATAGTGCTGCGTATTTCTTAGATAGCTCTTCGTCGTTTTTCTTTTCGCCTTTGTTAAAGCGAACGTTTTCTAGAACAACAAGTTCACCAGCGTTTAGCTCTAGGCCATCTAGGTAGTCTTTTGCTAGCTTAACTTCACAATCTAGTGCGTCGTTTAGGTAGTTAACAACTGGTTGTAGAGAGAACTCTTCAGCGTATTCACCTTCAGTTGGGCGACCTAGGTGAGACGTAACCATTACTTTAGCGCCTGCTTCTAGGCAGTGCTTAATAGTTGGAAGAGATGCGATGATACGTGCATCTGAAGTTACTTTACCGTCTTTTACTGGCACGTTTAGGTCAGCACGGATAAATACACGTTTACCTGCAAGATCCAGGTCAGTCATCTTGATTACAGACATGATGTGTCCTCTCAAATATTGATAATTAAAGTTTTCGAAAACTCGGCAACCCTGCCAAGCCTGTTAATTCTTCAAACTGGTTATAGATGATATGGAGATATCATGGATTTATTTCAAGGCTTGAAATAAAAATTCTCCATCACTTCTTCGTCATTACTGCTCCACTTGAGAAGAAGCTTGCATTGCTAAGGCAGTATCCAGCATCCGGTTAGCAAAGCCCCATTCGTTGTCGCACCAAACGAGCATTTTTACGAGTTGCCCGTTACTCACTCTAGTCTGGCTTCCATCTACAATCGCACTATGGGGGTCGTGGTTAAAGTCGATGGAAACGAGTGGCGATTCAGTATAGTCAACAATGTTACGTAATGTACACTGAGATGCGTTAACAATGGTTTGATTTACGTCATTAACTTTCACATTTGTATTAATTGTGACACTTAAATCCATTGCGGTGACGTTAACGGTTGGGACACGAACAGAAATTGCTTCGAATTTGTTGGAAAATTTCGGGAAGATTCTTTCAATCCCCTTATGCAACTTGGTGTCAACCGGAATAATAGATTGGCTAGCAGCGCGGGTACGGCGTAGATCGTTATGGTACGCATCGATTACTTGCTGATCGTTCATGGAAGAGTGAATCGTGGTAATGGTACCGGACTCAATACCGAAGGCTTCATCTAACACTTTAATGATGGGAACGATACAGTTGGTGGTGCATGAGCCATTAGAGACAACACGGTGTTCATCTTTCAGAGTTTCGTGGTTCACACCATAGATAATCGTATTATCTATGTCGCTTGCGCCCGGGTGTGAAAACAGCACTTTCTTCGCGCCAGCTTCTATATGCGCTTGCCCATCGGCTTGTGAACCAAACACGCCAGTGCAATCCAAAACAATATCGACTTCTAAATCGCGCCAAGGAAGTAATTCGAGTTCAGAGAGGTGAAGAATGCGAATAGAATCATATTCGCCGCTGTCATGATGAACATGCAAGTGTTCTTGGTCGTGGGAGATTTTTTTACCGAAGCGACCATGACTAGTGTCATATTGCAGTAGGTGCGCCATCGCTTCTGGCTGAGCTAATTCGTTAACCGCCACAACCTTGATCTGCTGATGTTTTCCGCTTTCATACACGGCTCGCAGAACATTACGACCTATACGTCCAAATCCATTGATCGCAACCTTTAGCATTTATCCTTCGCCCTACCAAAAATTTCGTGTCACAGATACTACCTGATCAGGCTGAAAAACGCACCTGTTGAATCATAGTAAAGCAGGATTAAAAAAGGCCGAGACAATGCTCGGCCTTATTACAACAATAATTAAAATGCGACGTCTAAACCTAACCAGTAACGACGACCATCTTCGACATATCCGTATTCTTCGTAACTGATTTCCTCATCCAGCAAGTTATAGATCGCGCCTTTAATACGAGTATTATCGGTTAACTGGTATGTCACACCAGCGTCCACAAAGGTATAAGCAGGCTCTACGATACTGTTTCTTGATGGGCCAGTAACCGGATCCATTTCTTTACCTCGGTAAGTGACTTTAGCCCAACTTTCTAGATCTGTTGTTGTTTGCCAAGTTACATCCACATTAAACAGATGCTTTGGTAGCTGCTGCAGCGGCATGCCTTTGTATTCACCTGTTTTTTGCTCTGAGTCAGTAAATGTGTAGCTCGAGCTGAGGTAAATGGTTTCCGTTAATGGCGATGCTAAGGTCGCTTCAATACCTTGTGTGACCGCTTCGTCCACGTTAATGCGGTACGTTGGATCTGCACCCCATTGGTTTGGTCCATCTGTACAGATGGTATCTGGGCAAACAACACGTGTGATCTTGTCTTTGAACTCATTATGGAACGCAGTCAAAGAGACATCTAAACCAGAGTCACCTTGATACAAGACACTGATTTCTTTGTTTAGCGACGTTTCAGGGTCAAGGTCTGGGTTACCGTAGATATTACCGCCGCCACTGACTTGCGCCCAACCAGGAGTAATTTCACGTAATTGCGGAGAACGGAAACCTGTTGCCACACCGCCTTTCACAGTCCAAGACGGGTCAACTCGCCATACACCATAGACACGCGGACTAAAGTGCGCGCCATAGTTTTCGTCATGATCTAGACGACCACCAAGCGTAACGCTAAACGGATCGGCGATTCTCCATTCATCTTCAATGAAAACAGCCCACTGCGTATTCGATGTTTCGGTCTTCGATGACGCTTTGTTGGAGGTGAAATCCTCAAGCTCTGCATGAGTGGCGTCCACACCAGTCGTCAGCGTATGGTTTCCAATTCCAGTCACTAAGCTCGATTTGAACGTGGTGTTGGTGATCGTCATCTCGCGAGATTTGTTCTCGCTCTCTTCACGTTGTAAGTAAGTATCTGAGATGCCAACCGAGTCCCAGTCGCCATTGTGACTTAGCGTTACATAATTACGACGATATTCGTTGAGTGAATCCTCACAACCTCTTCGGCAACCCGTCGTTGGTACGGAAAGGCCAACGTTACCGCGACGACTTTGTGCCGATGTGCCACCCTCTAGTTGCACAGAATGGCGGTCATTAATCTGGTAGGTCAGTTTTGAAGAGATACTTTGCATATCTTTATCTTCATAACCGTATTCAATATCGTCTTCTTCTCTTGCGGTATACTGACCGTATACTTGGAGAGATAGATTTTCGGCTAGCGGCCCATTGACGAAGAAATTCGCGCTCTGCTCTCCGCCCGAGCGACTGTTTTCTTGCAGAACCGTGCCTAGCTGAACATTACCTGTCCACTCCATCGCGTCTTTTCGCGTGATCACGTTAATTACACCACCAATCGCATCAGAGCCATAAAGCGTCGACATTGGACCACGGATAACTTCAATTCGCTCAATCGCTTGAAGAGGGGGTAACCAGCCTTGTTCGATACCAGGGCCGTCACTATTTGGGCGAGTTTCACGTGTGCTTTGACGTTTACCATCGACCAGTATCAAAGTGTATTTAGAACCCATACCACGGATACTGATATCGGTAGTGTCACCACCACCTGTTACGACGACACCAGGCACACTTTTTAGTGCATCAGTCACATCGCGGTAATAACGAGAGTCCAACTCCTCACGCGAAATCACACTAATACTTGCAGGCGCGTCCGCTTGAGATTGCTCATAACTTGATGCAGTTACAACCACTGTTTCCATTTTAGAAACCGCATCATTGGCAAACACATGAGGGACACTGACGAAGGCTAAAATACCAGTTGCAGTAATAACTGGCAGTCTAAGAGTAGACATCTACATCTCCATAATTGATAATGATTATTATTTTCGAAAGTGAATTATTCACAAATAGAATGAGATGCATAGTGAGAGTTATGGAACGGTTCTTCCCATTTATGGAACCCGTGCATAACGCAGTAAGGAGTAAATGAAATATGCACGACTTAGCATCAATTAGAGCCTTTGATGCGCTCAATCAGCATAAGAGTTTGACCGCCGCTGCCAAGGCCCTTAACCAGCCTAAATCAACGCTGAGTCGTCGCTTAGCACAATTAGAAGAAGATTTCGGTCAGGCTCTCACCGCAAGACAAGGTAACCGATTAGTTCTGACAAGAGCGGGAGAAATTTTTGCCCACTACAGTCGCCAGATTCTTGAGTTAAGTGAAGAGAGTTATGACGCGCTTCAAGGTTTAACGAACCAAGTTTCAGGGCCACTGCATATTGTTTGTCACACTGCCTTAGTTAGAAGCTGGCTCGGCGGCGTACTCAATCGTTTTCTTGCTGATAATCCTGACGTTAGGGTTCAACTTACCAGTGACTTTTCTGAAGCGCACCATGACCCAGATTTGTTCATCTGGCTCGGTGAACGTAAAGAGCTAGACTGGCGAAAAGAAGTGCTGGGGGTATTTCGCTATACGCCTTTTGCCTCTCCAAATTATCTAAAACAACATGGGCCTATACCGCACCCCAAAGAACTTGAAGCACATCCATGGATCGATTTTGGTTCAGTGCAAGAAAATGGATTGATGCTCTCACACCCTCAACACGGTGAGTTCTTTTTAGAGCCATTTGTGAGTCGCTTATACAGCGACAACATCGCAATGCAGATCGACAGCATCGCGAATGGTCATGGTATTGGACTGTTGCCAACTTGGACAGCAAGCGGCTACGAGAAACATCACCCGGGTCGAATCACACCTTGCTTAGAAGGTTGGCTTTCAGAGCCCATCTCCATTAACTGCTATACGCCTGCAGGAAGACCACCACTGCGCTTATCCGTACTTTTAGACTGTATTCACCAAAGCATTCCACAAGGTTGGAAAACCTGACAAAAAACAAAAAGGCCATCGCAATGATGGCCTTTCCAACTTTAGTATCTAACAGTCGTCCTTTACGTTCGGACTATTGAGACAATCTAGCAGTTACGCTAGCAATTCTTTTGCTGTGTTCACTACGTTTTCAGTCGTAAAGCCAAACATCTCGAATAGCTGACCAGCAGGTGCAGATTCACCAAATGTCGTCATGCCGATGATGCGACCGTCGAAACCAACGTACTTGTACCAGAAGTCTGCGATTCCCGCTTCGATAGCGATGCGTGCCGTTACGTCTGATGGCAATACTGCTTCACGGTAAGCGGCGTCTTGTTTGTCGAATGCATCTGTTGATGGCATTGAAACCACGCGTACTTTCTTACCTTCTGCTGTTAGTTGAGTCGCAGCTTCTACTGCTAGCTCAACTTCAGAGCCTGTTGCGATAAGGATAAGCTCTGGCTTGCCTTCGCAATCTTTCAGGATGTAAGCACCTTTCGCGATGTTCGCTACTTGCTCAGCTGTACGATCTTGTTGCGCTAAGTTTTGACGAGAGAAGATAAGTGCTGTTGGTGCATCTTTACGTTCAATCGCTAGTTTCCATGCTACGGCAGACTCAACCTGGTCACATGGACGCCATGTGCTCATGTTTGGCGTTACGCGTAGAGATGCCATTTGCTCAACCGGTTGGTGAGTTGGGCCATCTTCGCCAAGACCGATAGAATCGTGCGTGTACACTTGGATGTTCTGAATTTTCATCAGCGCAGCCATACGCATTGCGTTACGCGCGTATTCCATGAACATTAGGAATGTCGCACCGTAAGGAACGAAACCGCCGTGTAGTGCGATACCGTTCATAATAGCAGTCATACCAAATTCACGTACACCGTAGTGGATGTAGTTGCCAGAGAAGTCATCCGTTTCTAGAGACTTAGAACCAGACCACATGGTCAGGTTAGAAGGCGCTAGGTCAGCAGAGCCGCCCATGAATTCAGGAAGCATTTGACCAAACGCTTCTAGTGCATTTTGCGATGCTTTACGTGATGCAATATTCGCTGGGTTTGCTTGAAGATCAGCAATGATTTGGTTCGCTTTTTCTTCCCATTCTGCTGGAAGTTCGCCGTTTAGACGACGTTTAAGCTCTGCTGCTTCTGCAGGGTAAGCTGCTGCGTATGCTTCAAACTTTTCATTCCAAGCCGCTTCTTTCGCTGCACCTGCTTCTTTTGCGTCCCACTCAGCGTAAACATCTGCAGGGATTTCAAATGGACCGTACTCCCAACCTAGGTATTCGCGAGCCGCTTGAATCTCATCGTGACCTAATGGCGCACCGTGACAGTCGTGCGAACCAGACTTGTTAGGAGAACCGAAACCGATAATTGTTTTAGTACAGATTAGAGTCGGACGAGGATCCGCTTTAGCCGCTTCAATCGCTGCGTTGATTGCTTCAGGATCGTGACCGTCTACCGCTGGGATTACGTGCCAGCCGTAAGCTTCGAAACGCTTAGGTGTATCGTCAGAGAACCAACCTTCAACGTGACCGTCGATAGAGATACCGTTGTCATCCCAAAACGCGATCAGTTTGCCTAGACCTAATGTCCCAGCAAGAGAACATGCTTCGTGCGAGATGCCTTCCATTAGACAGCCGTCACCCATGAACACATACGTAAAGTGGTCAACGATGTCGTGACCTTCTTTGTTGAACTGTGCCGCTAGTGCTTTCTCTGCGATAGCCATACCAACAGCATTAGTGATGCCTTGGCCAAGAGGACCCGTTGTTGTCTCGATACCAGGCGCGTAGCCGTACTCTGGGTGACCTGGGGTTTTTGAGTGCAATTGACGGAAGTTTTTCAGATCATCAATAGATAGCTCATAACCGCTTAAGTGCAGTAGAGAGTAAATAAGCATTGAGCCGTGACCGTTTGATAGCACGAAGCGGTCGCGGTCGGCCCACTCTGGGTTTGATGGGTTGTGGTTTAGGTGAGAGCGCCAAAGAACTTCAGCGATATCAGCCATACCCATTGGTGCGCCTGGGTGGCCTGAGTTAGCTTGTTGAACACCATCCATGCTTAGAGCACGAATTGCATTGGCAAGATGTTTACGAGACGACATGTCTGCTCCTGAGTACATTAAGCGAAACGAAAAGTAGGTCATAATTCTCTCAAAGCCCTGTTGGGTGTGCAAACGTTTTCCAGTCCAAAACCTCACAAATATTGCACCTTTCGCGCCAAATCGTTCGAAGTTCTTAAAATTATCAATAAATCAGGCAAACGTTTGGTTATAACAAAAACCAAAAAAGAGCTTGTAATTCGAGCAATCAAATTTAGAATAGACGTCTAGATGTAGATACACCTACAAAAATTAGTATTAATTTGCGCTGGAGAGTTTATCATTCCCCAGTTTTAAACCAGATATAGTGGAGCTAACATGGCTAAGCACCTGTTTACTTCTGAGTCAGTATCAGAAGGTCATCCAGATAAAATTGCAGACCAGATTTCTGATGCGGTTCTTGACGCGATTCTAGAGCAAGATCCAAAGGCTCGTGTTGCATGTGAGACTTACGTTAAAACCGGTATGGTAATGGTGGGTGGTGAAATCACGACTTCAGCATGGGTAGACATCGAAGAGTTAACTCGTGAAACCGTTCGTGAAATCGGCTACGTACATTCAGATATGGGCTTTGACGCAGATTCTTGTGCGGTACTAAACACAATCGGTAAACAGTCGCCAGATATCAACCAAGGTGTTGATAAAGCTGACCCTAAAGAACAAGGTGCAGGCGACCAAGGCATTATGTTTGGTTACGCTTGTAACGAAACTGAAGTACTAATGCCAGCGCCAATTACTTACTCTCACCGTCTTGTTCAAAAGCAAGCAGAAGTTCGTAAAAACGGCACACTACCTTGGTTGCGTCCTGATGCAAAATCTCAGGTAACATTCCAATACGATCAAGGTAACATCGTTGGTATCGACGCGGTTGTTCTTTCAACTCAACACTGTGATTCAATCTCAACTTCAGACCTGCGTGAAGCGGTAATGGAAGAGATCATTAAACCAGTGCTACCTTCTGAGTGGATCAACAAAGAAACAAACTTCTTCATCAACCCAACTGGTCGCTTCGTAATCGGTGGTCCTATGGGTGACTGTGGTCTAACAGGTCGTAAGATCATCGTAGATACTTACGGCGGCGCAGCTCGTCACGGTGGCGGTGCGTTCTCTGGTAAAGATCCATCAAAAGTTGACCGTAGTGCAGCATACGCAGCACGTTACGTAGCGAAAAACATCGTAGCGGCTGGCATGGCTGACCGTTGTGAGATCCAACTTTCTTACGCAATCGGTGTTGCTGATCCAACGTCTATCATGGTGGAAACGTTCGGTACTGAGAAAGTACCTCACGACATCATCATTGAAGCGGTTCGTCAATTCTTCGACCTACGTCCATACGGTCTACAAGAAATGCTTAACCTTCTTCAACCTATCTACAAGAAGACAGCGGCATACGGTCACTTCGGTCGTGAAGAATTCCCGTGGGAAGCGACAGACAAAGCTGCACTTCTACGCGATTTCGCTGGCATCAAATAATCAAGCTAAGCAAGAATCTATCAAGCCCTCGCCTATGGTGGGGGCTTTTTATTTTCAGCAACTTTTATCTAGTCATTTCGGCTCATACCGCCCTGCCGCACAAAGCAGTCCTGTTTCTCCCTCATTTTTATACCGAATAAATTTTAAGCAATTATTTGTAAATTATCCCATCTCCGCCAATAGTTAAAATATTGTTAATTCCAATTTAAATAGAGACGTCGGATGCTGGCGACTGTGGAAGCAACACTTAAGTAAAGACATGAGTTAAGCATCTTTATGGCCGATACCAAACTAAGCCAATGCTCAGATGTAAACTTGAAAAAGTCGCTTCAAGTTTGACTGAACAAAAACCGCTGTCAGTTGGTATAAGCGGATAATGTGGGAATAAATCAAGGAGGAGTTATGCCTCGAACTGTTAATCCATCGGACTTCCACAACAAGCGAAAGGAAGTGCCAGACAACGAATACGCCAGAACCATACCGTGCAATACGGTCAATCTTTCTGCACCTTTTCATTGGCTCGCATTAGGTCTGCATGATTTCGTGCGAATGCCGCTTATTAGTGCTTTCTATGGCATCTGTTTTATGGCAGCTGCGATAGGCATTGTTTTGCTCGTACAGTGGCAAGGCACACACTTAGTCGTCATGCCCAGTTTGATTGTTTACATGTTAATTGGTCCGTTTCTCGCGCTGGGCTTGTATGATGCCAGTTGGGAGAGAGAGCGCGGACACAAAGCAAGCTTGTTCCATTCAATGAAAGCGATCGGTCGTAACTCAACATCTCAATGGGCGTTCGCCGTGTTACTCGCAGTGTGTATGATATTTTGGATGCGCATTGCCGCTCTACTTCATGCACTCTACCCTTCTGTTCAAGGGGCACCTTTAAGTGAGTTCCTACCCTTCCTTGTCATCGGCTCTTTAGTTGGCTTTGTTTTGGCTTGTGTGGTGTTTAGCATTTCAGCCTTTTCTATTCCGCTCATGATGGAGCGTCGCGTAGACATGATGACCGCTGTGTTTACCAGCTTTAATGCCGTGAAATCCAACATTCCAGCAATGATTGTTTGGGCAGCGATCATCTGTGGCGGTATTCTTATCGGCTTTGCGACCTACGGGATCGGAATGTTGTTTACCATGCCAATTCTAGGCTACGGTACATGGCACGCTTACCATGCCACCATCAAGAAAAAACACACACCATAATTAACTGATGCTATGATCTGGCCCTCGCAATGCGGGGGCTTTTTTATTTGATTTATCGAGGTGAATTGTGGATATAGAACTCAGCTATAAAGCCAAGCAAGTGATGGCGGACTGTATCGCGATGGCGGAACAAGCTTTCAAACGTTCTTTCCCGATTCCAACAATCACCTTCGACGTCCGTGGGAAAGCGGCAGGAAAAGCCTACCTTCAATTAAATCAAGTACGCCTAAACCCTGTTTTATTTCGCGAAAACACCCAAGCATTCTTAGATGAAGTCATTCCTCATGAAGTAGCACACCTGATTACTTATCAGGTTTACGGGCGAGTTAGGCCTCACGGTAAAGAATGGCAAGGTGTCATGGAAGCCGTATTTAACGTACCAGCCAAAACCACTCACAGCTTTGAAGTAAAATCCGTTCAAGGTAAAACCTTTGAGTATCGTTGTGGTTGTATGACCTACCCTCTATCGATTCGCCGTCATAATAAAGTGCTGCGCAAAGAGGCGACGTACTCTTGTCAAAAATGCCGCCAACCACTTAACTTCACCGGCATTCAATTATCGTAGCCCTTACCTCATAGTGTTACTTGCGTTCCCAAAATAAAGATCGAGTTGATCAAAACCTTCCCTTCGCCACTTATTGTTAACTTACTCATCACTAAAGCTATTTTATGCGTGTTATCATGAATAAAGTCATACTTTATAAAGACTTTTATCATGAAATACCTATTCTCTTTGTTACTTATCGCGCTTTCTAGCACTGCGATTGCCGCGCCACCGAGCTCATTCTCTGCCGCCAAACGTGAGGCGGTCAAAATTTATCAAGACCACCCAACAAGCTTCTACTGTGGCTGTAACATTCAATGGCAAGGCAAGAAAGGCTTACCCGATTTAGCCTCTTGCGGTTACCAAGTCCGTAAACAAGAAAAACGGGCTGCACGAATCGAATGGGAGCACATTGTTCCTGCGTGGCAATTTGGCCACCAGCGTCAATGCTGGCAAGATGGCGGACGTAAAAACTGTAAGAAAAAAGACAAAACTTTTCGTTTGATGGAAGCAGACTTGCACAACCTAACTCCTGCTATTGGTGAAGTAAACGGTGACCGTTCGAACTACAACTTCAGCCAATGGAACGGTATGGATGGCGTGAGTTATGGTCGCTGTGAGATGCAAGTGAACTTTAAGCAGCGTAAAGTCATGCCACCAGACCGTGCTCGAGGTTCGATTGCTCGTACCTACCTATACATGAGCAAAGAGTACGGCTTTAAATTATCAAAACAACAAACGCAGTTGATGAGTGCTTGGAACAAAACCTACCCAGTCGATAAATGGGAATGTGAGCGTGACGAGCGCATTGCCAAAGTACAAGGCAATCATAACCCATTTGTTCAAAAAGCCTGTCGCGCACTCTAGTGCTCCTCTACCTTGAAGCGTTTCAATAACTGATATTGAAACGCTTCTTGCCCCTTGTTTTTTCGGTGGAAAGCATCCATGTTAGGGTTTAAGTTTATTCTCTTGCTGGAAATCTCATGCGTATCCCTCGAATTTATCATCCAGAAACCATTCATCAACTTGGCTCACTTGCTTTAAGTGACGACGCAGCAGGCCATATCGGCCGTGTTCTGCGAATGAAAGAAGGCCAAGACGTTCTCCTATTTGACGGCAGCGGCGCAGAATTCCCAGCGGTTATCAGTGAAGTCAGCAAAAAGACGGTTTTGGTTAACATTACTGAGCGTGTAGAAAACAGTATTGAATCCCCTTTAGACCTGCACCTTGGTCAAGTTATTTCACGTGGCGATAAGATGGAGTTCACTATCCAAAAGTCAGTGGAACTTGGCGTCAATACCATCACACCTCTGATTTCCGAACGTTGTGGCGTCAAGCTTGACCAAAAGCGCTTTGAGAAAAAACTCGCGCAATGGCAAAAAATAGCCATCAGTGCCTGTGAGCAGTGTGGACGCAATGTCGTTCCAGAAATTCGTCCAATTATGAGCTTGGAAGAGTGGTGTAAAGAAGAGTACGATGGCTTAAAGCTCAATCTTCATCCTCGTGCTAACTACTCAATCAACACACTGCCAACACCGGTTGAAAAAGTGCGCCTACTGATCGGCCCTGAAGGCGGTTTATCGTCTGAAGAGATCGAGATGACTCGAGAATATCAATTTGAAGAAACGCTACTCGGCCCTCGCGTTCTGCGCACCGAAACAGCGGCTCTGACAGCAATTACAGCCTTACAAGTTCGTTTCGGCGATCTTGGTTAAACGGAGAAAAATAATGATCAAACTCGGCATTGTGATGGACCCAATTTCGTCCATTAACATCAAAAAAGACTCTAGCTTTGCCATGATGCTTGAAGCGCAACGACGCGGCTATGAAATCCACTACATGGAAATGAATGATCTGCATCTCGATCAAGGCGTTGCCATTGCAGATACTAAAGTGGTGGAGCTAAAAGAAGATCCAAACGGTTGGTACGAGTTCAAATCAGAGCAAACGATCAAACTGTCTGAGCTAGACGCTGTACTAATGCGTAAAGATCCTCCGTTTGACACAGAATACATCTACGCGACTTACATCCTTGAGCGTGCAGAAGAACAAGGTGCACTGATCGTTAACAAACCTCAAAGTCTACGTGATTGTAATGAAAAACTGTTTACAGCGTGGTTCCCTGAGCTGACACCAACGACAATAGTGACGCGAAAAGCAGAGAAAATTAAAGAGTTTCGTGAAAAGCATGGTGATGTCATCCTAAAACCGCTTGATGGTATGGGCGGCGCATCTATCTTCCGCGTAAAAGAAAACGACCCTAACGTCTCTGTAATCATCGAAACACTGACCAACCACGGTCAAAACTACGCAATGGCGCAAACCTTCGTGCCAGATATCAGCAACGGTGACAAACGTATCTTAGTCGTAGATGGTGAACCAATGCCTTACTGTCTAGCTCGTATTCCTGCAAAAGGTGAAACGCGCGGCAACCTAGCCGCTGGTGGCACAGGTGAGGCTCGACCACTAAGCGAGACCGATATTAAGATTGCTCAAACTGTCGCTCCGACACTGAAAGAAAAAGGTCTTATTTTTGTTGGCCTTGACGTAATTGGCGACAAGCTAACAGAAATCAACGTCACCAGCCCAACCTGTATTCGCGAAATTGAAGCGGCTTTTGACATCTCAATCACTGGCAAACTGATGGATGCGATTGAGCGTCGAGTAAAAGGCGAATAACTCAAACTGTATTACAGTTAATAGAGAGCGTAGTACATTAACTTAAGCAAACTCATGCACATACCTAGAGGTAAACTATATGATGTTTGCTTAGGGGCATTTACGAGAGTTAAGGGTCAATATGAGTATGAATCTCACAAATCACTTTTTAGTTGCCATGCCTGGGATGAAAGATCCGTACTTTCAAAACAGCGTGATCTACGTTTGTGAGCACAACGAAGACGGCGCTATGGGGTTGATGATCAATGCTCCTGTTGATATCACCGTCGGCAACATGCTCAAGCAGGTGGAAGTTCAGCCAGTACACCCGCGCCTATTTGAAGCCAGCCTAGATAGACCAGTCTACAATGGCGGCCCAATCTCGGAAGATCGTGGTTTTATTCTGCATAAACCTAAAGATTACTACGAGTCCAGCGTCCAAATGACCGATGACCTCGCAGTAACCACTTCACGTGATATTCTTTCGGTGTTAGGAACAGAAGCAGAACCAAGTGATTACTTAGTGGCACTTGGCTATTCAGGTTGGAGTGCAGGCCAATTAGAAAGTGAGCTGGTCGAAAACTCTTGGCTCACCATTGAAGCGACGCCTGAAATTATCTTTAATACACCAATCAACGAGCGTTGGAAGAAAGCGGTCGAAAAGCTGGGCATCGACCCCAGTCATCTTTCAGCAGACTCTGGACATGCTTAGTCCGAAATACAGTTACATTAGATAGAGACACCTTATGTCACGCACAATTATGGCTTTTGACTTTGGAACCAAAAGCATTGGTAGCGCTATTGGCCAAGAAATTACTGGTACAGCTTCCCCATTAAAAGCCTTTAAAGCCAATGACGGTATTCCAAATTGGGACGATATCGAAAAGCAAATCAAAGAGTGGCAGCCAGATTTGCTAGTGGTCGGTTTACCAACTGATCTTCATGGCAAAGACCTTGAGACCATAACCCCTCGTGCACGAAAATTTGCTAAGCGTCTGCAAGGCCGATACGGCTTACCTGTTGAACTGCATGATGAGCGTTTATCTACAGCAGAAGCTCGTGCGGAGTTGTTCAGCATGGGCGGCTACAAAGCCCTATCGAAAGGGAATGTGGACTGCCAGTCAGCGGTGGTGATTCTAGAAAGCTGGTTTGAAGCCCTCTGGGGTGAGTAAAAACTTCAAGCACAATGAAAAAAGGTTGGCTTCTGCCAACCTTTTTTGTTTCTGGATTGGATTAATCCATATCGATCTTAACGTTCGCCAAACTGCCCGTAGAGAATGCTTCACCACGCTGCGTTTTCAACATCAAGCGCAGATCATTCGCCGAGTCGGCACTGTGCAGCGCATCCTCTTCGCTGATCTTACCTTGCATCACCAACTTATAAAGAGATTGATCGAACGTCAGCATACCAAACTCATTTGAGCGAGCCATGGTTGACTTCAACTCATGCAAATCTCCGCGACGGATCAAATCAGATACTCGTGGGCTATTTAGCAAGATCTCAAATACACCATGACGCCCCTGCCCATTTTTGTCTCGGATCAGCTGCTGACCAACCACACCTTTTAGGTTCATCGACAAATCAAACAAGAATTGTTCTTTTTGATCTTTCGGTACCAAGTGAAGAATGCGCTCTAAGGCTTGGTTGGCGTTGTTGGCGTGCAACGTTGCCATACACAAATGGCCTGTTTCAGCGAATGTCATCGCGTATTCCATTGTTTCACGGCTACGGATCTCTCCAATCAAAATCATATCTGGCGCTTGGCGCAGCGAGTTTTTAAGCGCAACTTCATAGCTTTCCGTATCTAACCCAACTTCGCGTTGAGTCACGATACAGCGCTTGTGCTCATGCACGAATTCGATCGGATCTTCGACCGTCAAAATGTGTCCCGTCTTGTTGCTGTTTCGATAGCCCGTCATTGCCGCCATTGTGGTGGATTTACCTGACCCAGTAGCACCAACCACCAGCACCAAACCACGCTTGGCTATCGCTAAATCTTGCAACACTAACGGTAACTTTAATTGCTCAAAGGTGGGAATATTGGTTTCAATACGACGAATCACCGCACCCGGTAATTCCCGTTGAAAAAAGGCACTAACACGGAAGCGGCCACAATCTCTCACAATAGCAAAATTCGACTCACGACTTTTACGAAATTCCTGACGCCGATCTGGCTCCATAGCGCTGTCGAGTAATGCCGCGACATCACTCTCGGTAAGTTTTTCACCCTGTGGTCGCAATTCGCCATCCACGCGAAACAAAATTGGCGCACCAACCGTGATGTAAAGATCCGACGCTTTCAGCGCCAGCATACCTTCGAGAAATTTATTTAGATCCATCTTCCGTGTTCACCTACGTATTACGAGAATTGCTGCACTTCTAACCCGATCTTACTATCGACCTCTTCACGAGCGACCATACCTTGTGCCATTAACTGACGAGCATTTTGCTCCATGGTTTGCATGCCGTGAGCCGCACCAGTTTGAATGATCGAATACATCTGCGCGACTTTGTCTTCGCGGATCAAGTTACGAATCGCAGGCGTTGCCATCATGATTTCATGGCATGCAATACGGCCACCACCATTACGTTTCAATAATTTTTGTGCGATAACCGAACGAAGGGACTCAGAAAGCATCGATCGCACCATGTCTTTATCACTGCCAGGGAACACATCGATAATACGGTCAATGGTTTTTGCCGCTGAGCTAGTGTGTAACGTGCCGAAGACTAAGTGCCCCGTTTCCGCCGCCGTTAACGCAAGGCTGATGGTTTCTTTGTCACGCATCTCACCAACCAGAATGACATCCGGGTCTTCACGCAATGCGCTGCGCAGTGCGTTTTGGAAACTATGCGTATCACGGTGTACTTCACGCTGGTTGATCAAACATTTATTGTTGTTGTGAACAAATTCAATCGGATCTTCAATTGTGAGTACGTGCTTGTTGTGATTACGATTAATGTAGTCAACAATGGCTGCTAAGGTCGTCGATTTACCAGAACCTGTTGGGCCAGTAACCAGAACTAAGCCTTTTTCAGCGTTCGCAATTTTTTTGAAGATCTCGGGAGCTTCCAGCTCTTCCAAAGTTGGAATGCTACTTGGAATGGTACGGAATACTGCCGCACAGCCACGAGATTGGTTGAAAGCGTTGACACGGAAACGACCAACGTTATGCAACTCAAAAGAGAAGTCGACTTCGAGTTTTTCTTCGAACTCACTGCGTTGGGCATCGTTCATGATTTCGAAAACCAAACGATGCACTTCTTGGTGTGTAAACGCTGGAATGCCTAGTTTTCTCACATCCCCATCAATACGAACCATTGGTGGGACACCTGCAGAAAGATGTAGATCCGAGGCATTATGTTTTACACTAAAATCCAGTAACTCAGTGATATCCATTTAAAATCCTTAAGTCTAAAGTACAGCTATGAGTAGTATTCAACAAAATATTGAACATATCACCTCTCAAATTCGATATGACGAGCAAAAATGTGGTCGAACTCCAGAGTCAGTGCAACTTCTAGCGGTAAGCAAAACTAAACCTGTCGAGGCAATTCTCGAAGCCTACCAAGCGGGACAAACCGCCTTTGGTGAAAACTACGTCCAAGAGGGCGTCAGTAAAGTTCAGCACTTTGCCGAGCATTATCCAGATAATCGAATCGAATGGCACTTCATTGGCCCGATTCAGTCGAATAAATCGCGACTTGTTGCCGAACATTTCGATTGGGTTCACACCATAGATCGAACCAAGATTGCTCAACGCCTGAATGATCAGCGTCCAAGCGAACTTAAACCGCTACAAGTTCTGATTCAGGTTAACACCAGTGGTGAAGCATCTAAGTCTGGTGTCACCGAAGCGGAAGTATTCGAGCTGGCGGAGTTGATTTCTCGCCTACCCAACCTCACTTTAAGAGGGTTGATGTCGATTCCTGCCAACGTGTCTGACTACGAATCACAGCTTCATGAGTTTCAGAAGTTGGCCACATTGAAGCAAACACTCGAAGCACAGTTCCCAGAAATCGATACATTATCAATGGGAATGAGTGGTGATATGACCGCTGCAATCGAAGCTGGTAGTACAATGGTTCGTATTGGAACCGCTATTTTCGGCGTGCGAGACTACAGCTAAATCAACAAAACGCTCACTAGCGACATAAATTCGTCGTTAAATTAAAGAGTAAATCGCGCAATCATCTTACTCGCCAATAGGAGCAGTAAGTAACAGCGGCGCCATTATACACCTGAGCGCACAATAAACTCTAAATATCATGATGGAAATCAGACAAATGGAACATAAAAAAATCGCCTTCATTGGTGCTGGCAACATGGTGAGAGCCATTGTTTCTGGCTTGGTTGCTAACGGATACCCAGCGCAAAACATTACCGCGACAGCTCCTTCAGAGGCTCGCCGTCTTCCGCTAGAACAAGATTTTGGCATCCGTACCACCAGCGATAACATCCAAGCGGCGACCGAGGCGGATGTGGTGGTATTGTCTGTGAAACCGCAAATGATGGCGGATGTTTGTAAACCACTGCAAGCGATCGATTTCACTAATAAACTGGTGATTTCTATTGCCGCTGGCATCAACTGTTCACGATTGGATGATATGCTAGCCACCAAATTGAACTTGGTTCGTGTTATGCCAAATACACCATCACAACTGGGATTGGGCATGAGTGGTTTATTCGCACCAGCCCATGTAACTGAGCAAGACAAAGCTTTTGCCGCAGAGTTAATGGAAGCGGTCGGTAAAGTATGTTGGGTTGAGCAAGAGTCTGGCATCAATAATGTGATTGCCGCAGCAGGCAGTGCTCCGGCATACTTCTTCCTGTTTATGGAGGCGATGCAAGCAGAAGCGATTGCTCAAGGTTTTGATAAAGACACCGCTCGACTATTGGTTCAGCAAGCTGCATTGGGCGCGGCCAGTATGGTGGTTAGCAACCCAGAAACTGAGCTATCGACCCTGCGTGAGAACGTGACATCGAAAGGTGGGACAACGGCAGAAGCACTGCGTACATTCAACGAACATCAACTTTCAGATATTGTTGCTAAAGCCATGCAAGCTGCTGTGGCTCGCGCGGAAGAAATGGAAAAACTGTTTTAATTATTTGGATGAACTCCGTTTAGTATCATCCATCACTTGTTAAGGGTACCTTATGAATTCAATGAGTTTTCTCATCTCAACCCTATTTGACCTGTACATCATGGTCGTAATTTTGCGAATTTGGTTGCAAGCTGCACGCGCAGACTTCTACAACCCATTCTCGCAATTCATAGTAAAAGCGACTCAGCCGGTCATTGGTCCACTGCGCCGCATTATCCCATCCGTGGGGAATATTGACCTAGCAACCGTGTTGTTTGCCTACGTGTTGTGTGTGCTTAAATTTGTCGTTCTGATCCTGATAGCTTCGAACGGTTCCGTCTCTTTCAGCGCTGATTTCTTGTTCTTGGGCTTGTTATCATTAATCAAAGCCGCTGGAGGTCTGCTGTTCTGGGTACTATTGATCCGTGCAATTTTGAGCTGGGTAAGCCAAGGTCGCAGCCCTATCGAGTACGTATTCCATCAATTAACCGAGCCAATGTGCGCACCAATCCGTCGTATTATTCCGGCTATTGGTGGTCTTGATTTGAGCGTACTGGTACTGTTTATCGGCTTGCAGTTCGCGAACTTCTTGATGGGTGATATCATTGGTCCAATTTGGTTCCAGTTATAATGTCAGCCGCAGTTTGGCAAGATGGCGAGGACATCATCCTAAAGCTCTATATTCAACCTAAAGCAAGCCGCGATAAAATTGTTGGCTTGCATGGTGAAGAGCTCAAAATCGCCATTACTGCTCCACCTGTCGATGGCAAAGCTAATGCGCACCTAACTAAGTTCTTAGCCAAGCAGTTTAAAATCGCTAAGGGTTTGGTTCACATAGAAAAAGGTGAATTAGGACGGCACAAACAAATTCGGATAGAATCACCTACCCAGATACCGACAGAAATTAAAGCCATCTTATGATGGCTTTTTATTTACAATTTTGTACCACACTTACTAGTACCAATGACTGAGTTCGCATTTTTACCCCGTGACCAAGGTAAAATTGCGGCTATGGTTGTTTTATAACAAGTGCTTTGAGGAAGTAACAATGAGCAAATGGATTACCGCATTACTGATCAGCCTATTGTCGTTACCAAGCTTCGCCGATCAGTTTAAAAATATGAAAGATATCGAAGTACACTATGTCGCGTTTAACTCGACATTCTTAACACCGAAAGTCGCACGTAGCTACGATATCAAGCGTAATGGATACCTCGCTGTGGTTAATATTAGCGTGCTAGATAGAGCTTCATTGGGTAAACCTGCATTAGAAGCAAAAATTGCTGGACGCGCGAAAAACCTCATCGGCCAAACTCAGACCTTGTCCTTTCGTGAAGTCAAAGAAGGCAATGCGATATACTATTTAGCCGAACTGCCAATTACCCACGAAGAAACTTTTACTTTCGATATTGACGTAAAAGCTGGAAACAAAGGCTCTGGTAAGCTTAAATTCACCCAGAAGTTTTATGTTGAAGAGTAATTGGGTTGTGATGATCCAAAAGCTTTTGGATCTAAGCAGGCTAAAAACCACTTATTAGTTAAAGAATATCTAGAGGAGAACGATTTGTTCTCCTCTATCACTATTAAAAGAGATTCCCATGAAAAAAATTGTGCTAGCAACCGGTAACCAAGGCAAAGTTCGTGAAATGGCAGATTTGTTGTCTGACTTCGGCTTTGAAGTATTAGCGCAAAGTGAATTCAATGTATCGGAAGTAGCTGAAACGGGTACAACTTTCATTGAAAACGCAATCATTAAAGCTCGCCATGCAGCACAAGAAACAGGGCTTCCTGCGATTGCAGACGACTCTGGCTTAGAAGTCGATTTCTTAAAAGGCGCTCCGGGCATTTACTCTGCACGTTACGCAGGCGAGAACGCATCTGATCAAGAGAATCTAGAAAAATTGCTAGCGGCAATGGAAGGCGTACCAGAAGCAGAACGTACAGCACGTTTCCACTGCGTATTAGTCCTCATGCGTCACGAGAACGACCCAACGCCTATCGTCTGCCACGGTAAATGGGAAGGCCGCATTCTAACTGAAGCACACGGTGAAAATGGCTTTGGCTACGACCCAATCTTCTTTGTTCCTGAAAACAACTGTGCGTCAGCCGAACTTGAACCTGCACGTAAAAAACAACTGTCTCACCGCGGTAAAGCGCTCAAGTCGTTGTTTGCTCAACTGTCTGAGCAAGTGTCTCAGTAATCACGAGCGAATTAGACCATGTTAACGCCCCCAGCACTCAGCTTGTATGTACACATCCCTTGGTGTGTACAAAAGTGCCCGTATTGCGACTTTAACTCTCACGCGCTCAAAACCGAGATTCCAGAAGAAGAGTACATCAGTGCCCTTCTAGAAGATTTGGATACTGACATTGAGAAATACCGCCTTAACGAAGCGCCACGTCCACTGCATTCAATCTTCATTGGTGGTGGTACGCCGAGTTTGATTTCGGCAGAAGGCATCGAGCGTCTACTTAAGGGCATTGAAGCGCGTATTCCGTTCAAGCCTGAAATCGAAATCACCATGGAAGCGAACCCAGGCACCATCGAAGCAGAGCGTTTTGTTGGCTACCGTAAAGCCGGTGTAACGCGTATCTCTATCGGTGTGCAAAGCTTTGAGCAGCAGAAGCTTGAGCGTTTGGGGCGCATTCACGGCCAAGACGAAGCCGTCAATGCTGCTAAGCTGGCGCATCAAATCGGTTTGAACAGTTTTAACCTCGATCTCATGCACGGCTTACCTGATCAAAGCATCGAACAAGCCTTGGCAGATTTGGACAAAGCGATTGAGTTGGCACCGCCGCACCTGTCTTGGTATCAGCTGACCATCGAACCAAACACCATGTTCTACTACAAGCCACCAACGCTACCTGACGATGATGACTTGTGGGATATTTTCGAGCTCGGACACCAAAAACTTGCAGCCGCGGGTTATGTGCAATATGAAATCTCCGGTTACAGCAAGCCGGGTTATCAGTGTCAGCACAACCTCAACTACTGGCGCTTTGGGGATTACCTTGGTATCGGTTGTGGCTCTCATGGCAAACTCAGTTTTACCGACGGACGTATTATTCGAACGACAAAGGTAAAACACCCGCGAGGCTATTTAGCGGCTTATCAAAATATGGTCAAACCTTATCTGCATACAGAACATGTCGTCGCGGATGAAGACCGTCCATTCGAGTTTTTCATGAACCGATTCCGCTTAATGGAAGCATGCCCGAAGCAAGATTACGTGGACACCACAGGCTTGCCGCTCAGTACGATTCAAGAAACCATCGATTGGGCGTTAGAAATGGGCTACTTGAGTGAAACCGCCACTCATTGGCAAATAACTGAAAAAGGTAAGCTCTTCCTTAATGACTTGCTCGAAGCCTTTATGGCCGAAGAAAGCGAAGAGTAACGCAGCCCAAAAACAAAAAAGCCTCTCAATTGAGAGGCTTTTTATATAGAACTTCAACATTAGAAAATCGAACGGCCAATTCGCTCCGATAGCAACTCAAGCGCCTTAGTGCCAGCAAGCGAGTTACCTGAAGGATCAAGCTCTGGAGACCATACTGCAATGGTCATTTCGCCAGGTACTACCGCGATAATGCCACCACCGACGCCAGACTTACCAGGCATGCCAACACGATAAGCAAACTCGCCCGCGCCATCATACAGGCCACACGTTGCTAACAGTGCATTAAGTTGTTTGGTTTGCACGGGAGAAACTACAGGCTTACCCGTTTGTACCGATGTGCCCTTGTTTGCTAAATAGCTAAACGTTTTAGCCAAATCGACACAGCTCATCTTCAGCGCACAAGCGTGGAAGTAGTTTTGCAGCACTGGAATCACTTCATTTTCGAAGTTGCCAAACGAGCGCATGAGATATGCAATCGCCGCATTACGATCACCATGCATCATTTCGGATGCCGCGACGACTTTGTCATACACAATATGAGTATCACCAGAAAGCTGACGTACAAATTCCAATAGACGCTGACGAGGTGCAGATAAGCGAGTTTGCAACAGATCCGCCACAACTATCGCTCCGGCATTAATAAAAGGATTGCGAGGAATACCTTGCTCCATTTCTAGCTGGATTAGCGAATTAAATGCCTGCCCCGAAGGCTCTTTTCCCACTCGAGACCAAATTTCTTCTTGCTTGTACAAGCACATCGCTAACGTCAAGCTCAATGCTTTTGAAATAGATTGGATAGAGAAAGGTTCATCGGCATCGCCCGCCTTAATAACCTCACCTTCGTTGGTGTATACCGCAATACCTAACTTGTTGCTTGGTACTTTTGCCAGAGCAGGAATGTAATCAGCCACTTTGCCTTGGCCGATTAAAGGGCGCACTTCCGCCAAAATATCTGTCAAAATTTCCACTGTCGGTTTCATTCTCTACCTTCTATTTACAAGAGAACTCGTTGAGCTCAGAGGTAAAAAAAGCCAACGTGTCGTTGGCTTTTCCATAGGGTTCGTTCGACTCAAGTCGATTATGGTTTTACTGCCACAATAATATTGCGGTTGATAGATTGATCAACACGGTGAAGATAACCGATGTAAGGCTCTTCTGAAAGTACCTTCCAACCTTGCTCTTCAAATAATGCCGCGACGTCTTTCCATCTCAACGTAAATTCATTGAAAGACAACACCACTGAACCTTGTTTTTTCAGTACCACTTTCCATGCAGGCAGAGCCTCTTTTAAAAGCTCTAGTGGGCTGCGGTTCAGTTTGCTGTCCTTGGCATTTTTGCTGCCGTGCTGCACGCCGTAAGGCAAGTCAGACACCATCACGTCAACTGAGTTCTTTTTCACGACTTGATCAGCGATACGAGTATCAGCCGAATACAGCTTTATAAACTGAAGATTGCCTTGGTTGTAATCTTCTTTATTTGCTGCAGCTTCAACCACGAAACCATCCGCCACTTTCTTGCCACCCGCGGTGCGCTTTTCTTTGCTCACTTTGTGCTTAAAGCGGCCATTCTTCATGAACTTAACGATAAAGGTCTGGATCTCTTGCACCCACTTGGCATTGATCTCTACCCCCACAACGTTCAAACCATGGATCAAGCCTTCAAACAAGGTTGTACCTTTACCACACATTGGATCCATTAAGGTCAGCTGCTCACTTCCCGTATTGGACGCACTAATGCCGATATTTACCATCAAGCGAGTAAACTGCTCGTTTGTTTTCCCGGTATAACGCAGAATCTGACTCATGCTTTCCGGGAAAGTATTGAACGCTGGCGCTTGAATTGGTCGAAGTAAACCATCTTCGCGCACTTCAAATAGTGCATAGTAAATCGAAGAGGCTGCGATTCTTCGCGTCTGCTCATCGCTTAGAGCTTCCTGACAAGAAAACACCAACGCTGCAGGTAAGCCAACCTCTTTACTACCAATTTCTGTCACATCCACGCCTTGTGAAGCTAAAATTGCTTTTAGCTCTGAACAGGCAATGGTCATTGCGCTATCAAAGTAAATTCGGTTATGACCCGGATTCGCTAATATCGCGTAATGGTACATCCCATGAACTCCTCTAGTTACGCGATACGCTTATATTTGATATCCCACACACCGTGACCAAGACGGTGACCACGAGCTTCAAACTTCGTTAAAGGACGGTCGTCTGGACGAGGAACGAAATCACCATCTTTAGCAATGTTTTCGAAGCCTGGCGCTTGGTTCATCACTTCAATCATGTGCTCTGCGTAGTTTTCCCAGTCTGTCGCCATGTGGAAAATACCTTCATTAGGGATCAGCTTCTCACGAACCATTTCAGCAAAACCTAATTGAACGATGCGACGCTTGTGGTGACGTTTCTTGTGCCAAGGGTCTGGGAAGAACAACTGCAGTGTCGATAGGCTGCCGTTTGGAATCATATGCTCAAACACTTCGACTGCGTCATGGCACATCACACGCAGGTTAGTGACTCCCGCCTCACGCGCATCCGCAAGACAAGCACCAACACCCGGGCTGTGTACTTCGATACCAATGAAGTTCTTCTCTGGTGCATTCTTTGCCATTTCAACCAATGAAGCACCCATACCAAAACCGATCTCTAGTACAACGGGGTTGTCGTTACCAAACACTTCTTTCCAATCGAGAAGTTCAGCTTTGAAGTCAATACCCATCGTTGGCCAGCATTCATTCATCGCGCTCTCTTGACCTTTAGTCAAACGCCCTTCACGGCGCACAAAGCTGCGGATTTTGCGGATCAGCTTTCCGTCTTCGTTGTATTCGTTAGTGGTTACTTCACTCATTGATTTTGCCTGCACATTGATTAATCAAAGCGGGGATTATCCAAAGAATTTACTGAGGTGCAAGTATTTGTTGAGCTCTTGGCCTATGGCAGCCCAAAAGCAATAGCACACCTCTTTATATCCCTACTGTTTATCCGTTGTACTTCTTGCCCATTATGTGGTGCAATTTTGCACCTAACCAATAATAGAATACAGAGCAAGTCGTGACACCTTTCGCCAGTGCCATCCTAGAATGGTATGACGCATATGGAAGAAAAGATCTTCCGTGGCAACAAAATAAGACCGCATACAGTGTCTGGTTGTCTGAAATCATGCTTCAGCAAACTCAGGTCACTACGGTTATTCCGTATTACCAACGTTTCTTGGAGCGTTTTCCAACCGTGATCGATCTTGCCAATGCTGAGCAAGATGAAGTCCTGCACCTTTGGACTGGCTTAGGGTATTACGCCCGAGCCCGTAACCTTCACAAAGCAGCACAAGAGGTCGCCTCTACATACAATGGTGAGTTTCCTCTTGATATAGAGAAAATGAACGCCTTACCGGGGATTGGCCGCTCTACCGCAGCCGCCGTTTTATCGTCTGTGTATAAACAACCACATGCGATTCTTGATGGCAACGTGAAGCGCACCCTATCCCGCTGTTTCGCAGTCGAAGGATGGCCAGGACAAAAAAAGGTTGAAAACCAGCTGTGGGAAATTGCCGAAACGCATACCCCACAAACGGACGTAGATAAGTATAACCAGGCAATGATGGACATGGGCGCGATGGTCTGCACACGCAGCAAACCCAAATGTAGCCTCTGCCCTGTTGCGGATCTGTGTGTGGCAAAACAACAAGGCAATGTGCTCGACTACCCGGGTAAAAAACCGAAAAAAAACAAGCCAATCAAGCAAACTCGTTTTGTAATGCTTCACCACAACACCGAAAATGGTCATGAAGTGTGGTTAGAACAAAGACCACAAACAGGCATTTGGGGTGGCTTATTTTGCTTCCCACAAACCGAACATGTGGATGTAGAAAGCGACATTGAATTGCTACTGGATCAACGTGGCATTCAAGCCAGCAATATCAAGCAGCAGCAAACACTGATTACCTTTCGCCATACCTTTAGCCATTACCACCTCGATATCACGCCAATTTTGATTGATTTATCAAAGCAACCGGACGTGATAATGGAAGGCAACAAAGGTCTTTGGTATAACTTATCTAAACCTGAAGAAGTCGGTTTAGCCGCGCCAGTAAAACTATTGCTGGAAGCGCTACCCCACGAACTTCGTTAATTGAATACAAGGAGTCATTATGAGCCGCACTGTATTTTGTGCTCGACTAAAAAAAGAAGGCGAAGGTCTAGACTTTCAACTTTACCCTGGTGAACTAGGTAAACGCATTTTCGACAACATCTCGAAAGAAGCGTGGGCTCAGTGGCAACACAAACAAACCATGTTGATCAACGAAAAGAAACTCAACATGATGGATCCAGAGCACCGAAAACTGATCGAAACAGAAATGGTAAACTTCCTCTTTGAAGGAAAAGACGTTCATATCGAAGGTTACACACCGCCGAGCGAATAAAGTCGCTTGAGTTAAAACAATGACATCACAACCACTTGTGGTGTCATTTTTCTATTACCTTCAATAGCCCTGATACTTATGAAAAAAATTGTCTTTATTGCTGCTGCACTTTTAATGGCTGGCTGTAGCCGTGAATTCGTCGAAAAGATTTATGACGTCAACTACGAGCCCACAAACCGTTTTGCCAATAACTTAGCTGAGCTACCTGGACAATTTGAAAAAGATACCGCCGCGTTGGATGCCCTGATCAATAGTTTCTCTGGTAATATTCAAAAGCGCTGGGGTAAAAAAGAAATTAAGTACGCAGGCAAAAGTAATTACGTCAAATATATCGATAACTACCTTAGCCGTGCCGAAGTCGACTTTCGCAAAGGCGTGATCACGATTGAAACCGTATCACCGACCGAGCCCCAAAAGCACCTCAAAGAGGCGATTGTCACTACCTTACTCACGCCAGACGATCCAGCTCACGTCGACTTGTTCTCCTCAAAAGGAATCACGTTAGAAGGGCAACCATTTCTGTATAAACAAGTTGTCGATCAAGACAATAAGCCAATTCAGTGGTCTTGGCGGGCAAACCGATTTGCGGAGTATCTCATCGCAAACAAAATCAAGACCAAAGACGTTGATTTCAAGAAAGCGTATTACGTCGAAATCCCCATGGTTGAAGACCATTTTTCAACACGCAGCTACCAATACGCCGATATCGTGCGCCGAGCTTCCAAGAAATACGATATTCCAGAAGATTTGATATACGCCATTATTAAAACCGAGAGCAGCTTCAACCCGTACGCAGTAAGTTGGGCAAATGCGTATGGCTTAATGCAAGTTGTACCTAAAACCGCCGGTCGAGACGTATTCAAGCTCGTGAAAAAGCGCTCAGGCCAACCAAGCCCGGAATATTTGTTTAATCCAGAAAACAACATCGATACCGGTACTGCGTATTTCTACATTTTAAAAAATCGTTATTTAAGAGAAGTCCATCACCCTACCTCTCTCGAGTACAGTATGATTTCCGCTTACAATGGCGGTACAGGGGGCGTTTTAAACACATTCAATCGCAGCGATCGCAAACGCGCAATGCAAGATCTTAATTCGTTGCAACCCAACCAAGTTTATTGGGCATTAACTAAGAAACATCCGAACGTAGAAGCACGTCGTTACCTAGAAAAAGTTACAAATTTCAAAAAGGAATTTAACTCAAAGCAAACTTTGTAGTGACAGTTGAATAAAAAGCGTTCGAACAAGCACTTTTTTGAAATTATTTAAAAAAAGTGGTTGACGCAAAGCGGGAAAATCCGTTTAATAGCGCTCCGTCGCCCGGATAGCTCAGTCGGTAGAGCAGAGGATTGAAAATCCTCGTGTCGGTGGTTCGATTCCGCCTCCGGGCACCACAATTTGATTTGTTGGTGTCTTAACGAAATGTTATAACACGGACAAAAGCACAAAGAATAAAGTGTGCCGACTTAGCTCAGTAGGTAGAGCAACTGACTTGTAATCAGTAGGTCACCAGTTCGATTCCGGTAGTCGGCACCATTCTTTTGCCTCGATAGCTCAGTCGGTAGAGCAGAGGATTGAAAATCCTCGTGTCGGTGGTTCGATTCCGCCTCGAGGCACCATATTTGGTGCGCTTGCTTAATTTAAATCATTGGCAAGACACAAAACAGAATAGTTCCTCCTTAGCTCAGTTGGTAGAGCGACGGACTGTTAATCCGCAGGTCACTGGTTCGAGTCCAGTAGGAGGAGCCAAATTCAAGAATTTCATAAAAATGAGATTCTTAAAACGAAGAGTTCATCTCTTCTAAAAAGAATAAAGTGTGCCGACTTAGCTCAGTAGGTAGAGCAACTGACTTGTAATCAGTAGGTCACCAGTTCGATTCCGGTAGTCGGCACCATTCTTTTGCCTCGATAGCTCAGTCGGTAGAGCAGAGGATTGAAAATCCTCGTGTCGGTGGTTCGATTCCGCCTCGAGGCACCATTATTTGGTGTCATTGCTAAACACGATACACGAATAATTCCTCCTTAGCTCAGTTGGTAGAGCGACGGACTGTTAATCCGCAGGTCACTGGTTCGAGTCCAGTAGGAGGAGCCATTTTTAAAAGCCGCATCTTTTGATGCGGCTTTTTGGCATCTGCCCTATGCTCATTTCATTTTCTTTGTTTCTCTGTTTCTCTGTTTCTCTGTTTCTAGCATCGCAAAATATTAAGCCCAATCTCTAAAAAACACTTATTTTACGCTAAAAATTTAATCCTCATCATAATTTCAATACGCACTAGTATGCGCTCATATTCATCTTCACTAAGATGCCCGAGTTATTACATTTCTTCTTTTAACTATGCCTTGCATAGTGATGACACTTTATTTGTGAGCCAAATATGAAACTAAAAACTCAAGCCTATTTATTATCTGCGATCATATTGCTAGCACTCCTAGCACTGACCGCAACGGGCTTATGGACACTTCGCGTCGCAAGTAACCTTGATAACAAAGCTCGGGTTACTGAGCTATTCAAAAGTGCGTACAGCATTCTTACCGAAGTAGAAAAAATGGCTATCGAAGGCAAAATGCCAGAGGACGAAGCGAAATCATTAGCCACTCGCCTACTCCGTAATAATATCTACAAAGACAACGAATACGTTTATGTCGCAGATGAGAACATGATTTTTGTTGCAGCTCCGCTTGACCCTCAATTACATGGCACAAGCTTTCACGACTTTCGTGATGGAGATGGCAACAGCGTCGGCCAACTTATCTTAGATGTTTTGGGGCGCAAAACAGGTCAAATCGTCGAATATACTTGGAGTCAAAAGCAGGCCGACGGAAGCATTGAAGAAAAACACTCTATTGCCGAGAAAACACCACATTGGGGCTGGGTTGTAGGTACAGGGATCGGCTTTAATGAGGTGAATGCTCGCTTCTGGGCTACCGCTCAATGGCAGCTTGTACTATGTTTAGTTATCGCGGGGAGTATTCTCGGTGGCCTGATTATCTCGATTCGCAAGATGCTCAATCTACTTGGTGGAGAGCCAAACGATGTGCGCAAAGCCGTTCAAGCTGTCGCACAAGGCGACATTCAGACCAGTTTTGATGCAGTGGCGCCGAGAGGAAGTATCTATCGTGCGGTGCAAGATATGAGTCAATCGCTAGCCAGCATGGTGACAAACCTTGAGAAATCCATGCACGCACTGCGCGCTGAGTTATCTGCCGTAGAATCTCGCTCAAATACGATTGCCGATCTCACCGTATCTCAGCAGCAGTCAACAGCAATGATTGCCACTGCGATGACTGAAATGGCATCTTCAGCCAACCATGTTGCCAACTCGGCAAGTGATACAGCAAACAACACAGACGAAGCCGATAAACAAAGTCAGCATACTCAGAAGCTGATTCACAGTACTGTTGAAAACATTCAAGGTTTGGCTTCTCAATTAAATACTGCAAGTAAAGCGGTCGCCGATCTAGATCAGGATGTAAATAGTATAGTGAAAGTGCTCGATGTAATTGGCGATATTGCAGAGCAAACAAACTTACTCGCACTCAATGCTGCCATTGAAGCAGCACGTGCCGGAGAGCAAGGTCGAGGCTTTGCCGTTGTTGCCGACGAGGTGCGTAACCTGGCAGGCCGAACACAAGATAGCACTAAAGAGATTCAGCATATGATCTCCAACCTGCAAGAAGGTTCCCGTAACGCTATTCACACAATGGAAGTGTGTGCAGAAACCAGTGAGGGCACAGTAACAGAGTCTAAGAATGCCTCTGAAGCTCTGCAGCAAATTGTAACGGCGTTAGAATCTATCACCGCAATGAGTCAGCAGATCGCGACCGCAGCAGCCGAACAAACTCAGGTTAGCGATGATATTGCGCTGCGCGTCAATCTTATCGAGGAAAGCGGAAGCCAGCTCAACTCTGTGGTAACGGAGAGCCAATCAAGCACTCAAAGTTTAGCTTCGCTGGCAGATGAGCTAGAAGGTTGGGTAAACAAGTTCTCTGTAAAGCACTAGGTTAAAGTCAATTGTTTAGTATAAAGCACGTTTTCAAGCGTGCTTTTTTTGTTTTTATCCATTTACTCTACTTTCAAACTCCTATCTCTCCATTAAAGAAAGCTTAGTTAATGGTGTATTTGTATCAAAAATGCATAAAAACAGCCCACTCCGAGCACATTTTCATCAAACGATATTTTATTTTAATTTTATGGTTGACCTAAGAGCCGAAAAACCGTTTAATACACCTCGTCGCCCGGATAGCTCAGTCGGTAGAGCAGAGGATTGAAAATCCTCGTGTCGGTGGTTCGATTCCGCCTCCGGGCACCACAATTTATTAATTGTTGGTGCTTAGCACGAACAATAGTTAAAGAATATAGTGTGCCGACTTAGCTCAGTAGGTAGAGCAACTGACTTGTAATCAGTAGGTCACCAGTTCGATTCCGGTAGTCGGCACCATTTATTCTTTTAAAAAGACAATTCCTCCTTAGCTCAGTTGGTAGAGCGACGGACTGTTAATCCGCAGGTCACTGGTTCGAGTCCAGTAGGAGGAGCCATTTTTCAGTTAGTAAGTCGATTACTTATTAACGAAAATGTGCCGACTTAGCTCAGTAGGTAGAGCAACTGACTTGTAATCAGTAGGTCACCAGTTCGATTCCGGTAGTCGGCACCACTTATTAAAATTTGTTCCTCCTTAGCTCAGTTGGTAGAGCGACGGACTGTTAATCCGCAGGTCACTGGTTCGAGTCCAGTAGGAGGAGCCATATTAGAAAAAGCCGTATCTCTTGATACGGCTTTTTTGCATTGGTTTAAAGTCAAACTCTTTTCTACTCATGTCACTCAGGAAAGAAAATCAGAGTTTAGATCATTACCTTGAAGGCATCTCTTAACTTAGAGTGGAATATCTGCTCACCAACAACTCTGCTTTCTATCGATAGTCCCTCCATAAGCAATGTTCACCAATAAATAATAATCATAGTGGGTGGCACACATCTCCCAGATCAAAAAAGCCAGGTAAAACCCAGCTTTTTGCTTAAATCAACCAACTCAGCTTAAACCACCGAGACAAATATACTTTGTCTCCAAATATTCATCGAGCCCTTGTTTCGCACCTTCTCGGCCAACTCCTGACTCTTTCACTCCACCAAACGGGGCCACCTCAGTAGAAATAATCCCCTCATTGACACCAACCATGCCGTATTCCAGACCTTCGCTGAAAGCAACAATACGCTTGAAGTTATTCGTGTAGAAGTAACAAGCCAAACCATACTCTGTGTCATTCGCCATTCCGAGAACTTGTTCATCATTCTCAAAGGTAATAATAGGTAACACAGGCCCGAATAGCTCTTGCTGAACAATCGACATATTCTGCTTGACGCTATCCAAAAGAACGGGCTCCATAAAGCGCCCAGGGCGCCTCTGTGGAGAGTTGGCAATAGAAGCTCCTTCTTGTACGGCTTGATCGATCACTGCCTCTAGGCGATGTTTAGAAGCCATCGTAATAACAGGACCTAATGTGACACCTTTCTCTAAACCATTACCAAGCTGTAATTTGTTTAACTTCGACAATACTTTTTCAATAAAAGCTTGTTTTACATCTTCATGGACATACAGCCGATTGGTACAAACACATGTTTGCCCTGCATTACGGAACTTCGAAGCGACAAGCCCTTCCGCAGCCACATCTAAATCTGCATCGTCAAAAACAATAAAAGGTGCATTACCACCTAACTCCATCGAAACCGCTTTGACAGAGTCACTGGCTTGTTTCATCAAAATCTTCCCGACTCGCGTAGAGCCCGTAAAAGAAACTTTCTTAATCCTAGGATCAGTACTTAGTACTTGGCCAAACTCAGCTGCCTGCTCTGATACCACCACAGGAAGCAGTTCTTTTGGGATTCCTGCCTGATAAGCTAATTCAACAACAGCAATTGCAGTAAGAGGAGTAAGCTCAGAGGGCTTGATCAACATGCCACAGCCTGCCGCCAGGGCTGGTGCTGCTTTTCTTGTAATCATCGCAATAGGGAAGTTCCACGGCGTAATTGCAGCGCATACCCCTACAGGCTGGCGAATAGCAGACAGACGTCGATCTGTCGAGGGGGCAGGTATAACTTCGCCATAAGCACGTTTGGCTTCTTCTGAGAACCACTCGACAAAAGAGGCGCCATACATCACCTCCCCTTTACTCTCGGTTAATGGTTTTCCCTGCTCTAAGGTAATAATTGTGGCAATGTCTTCTGCATTATCAAGGAGTAATTGATACCACTTTTTCAAGCGACGAGAGCGCTCTTTAGCACTTAACTTTGCCCAGCGAATTTGCTCGGTTTTACACTTACCAATAATGTCATCTAATTCCTCAAGAGCATTGGGCTTTAATCGAACTAACTCTTGATCAGTTGCAGGGTTGATGACCACAATTCCCTCTTCGGAAGACCATTGTTTAAATACGGATTTCAAGGTTTCATTTTTTATTTGTTGCATCATCAAACTTACTCCTACGAGAACTCCTCTTAGGTTAATCTTTACTAGCAAGATCAGCAAAGAAAACAAAGTTTTCTAAAAGACATGAATGTTCGAATGACTTTACTCCCTTAACAGTCTAGACGCTCATTCTCTTCCAATGACTAAATCAGACTAGCGGTAACAAACTCCAGCAATCCATTCTCCTAGGGACTATCCAGAACACTAGAACGATGAATATTTGCGAAGTAGCAGTAGAAAACTCTTATTAGAGAGGAGCGTTAACGAAATACGCAGTGACAAGAATGAGACTACGAGCTAGCTTATGCGGATTCATCGGTCTAATGACCGACATAACCCATCAATCTCCAGCATTTACTATAGGTTCGAATCTGTAGAGAAATGAGCAAGATTACATTCAACTAGAATTGTGCAATTCGGTTGCGGGTAAAGCTGGTCCTACAGATACCAAAAATCTTAGTCTTTCAAGTGAAGCTTAATATAAGTGGCAGCGGTTCCGGGCTACTAATAGGCCTTTCCGCAGGACTCATTCGATTGAAGGGAAAAATATACTCGCATTAACGAAAAAGCCCCAGTCTTTCGACTGAGGCTTAATATAAGTGGCGGAGTGGACGGGACTCGAACCCGCGACCCCCGGCGTGACAGGCCGGTATTCTAACCAACTGAACTACCACTCCGCAGTGGTATCACTCGCTTGTAATCAGCAAGTGTCCAAAATTTAAAGCCTGGCGATGTCCTACTCTCACATGGGGAAGCCCCACACTACCATCGGCGCTATTTCGTTTCACTTCTGAGTTCGGCATGGAAATCAGGTGGGTCCAAAACGCTATGGTCGCCAAGCAAATTCTTTACGTTTTGTTTTAGGCTTTAATTTAAAGTCTAAAACAAACAATAAATGGTGCTGATACCCAGAATCGAACTGGGGACCTCATCCTTACCAAGGATGCGCTCTACCGACTGAGCCATATCAGCACATTATTTGTGTCCGTAAGGACTAAAAAAGCCCGCTTTTACAAACGGGCTCTCTTAACTTTTGTCTTCAACTTTTTAAAAGGAGAAAACTAAATTTAAAGCCTGGCGATGTTCTACTCTCACATGGGGAAGCCCCACACTACCATCG
>NZ_JAMPZF010000008.1:0-2051 GCF_024747315.1 Vibrio sp. HS-50-1
AGCACGTCTTACACCGTGCACGAAGACAACTCGATCACCATCAGCGATGAGCAATTACTAGCGAATTCGTCAGATATTGAAGGCGATGTTTCGGTTGATAGCGTGAGCTACAGTGGCGCAGATGGCGTGTTCCAAGACAATGGCGATGGTACGTACACCTTCTCTCCAAACGAGAACTTCAATGGCGAGGTAAGCCTAGACGTTGTAGTTGTCGATGAAGAGGGTGCGACAGACTCAACCACTGCGGGTATTACCGTTCTTGAGGTGAACGACCCACCAATCGCTGGTGCGACAAGTTACTCAGTGAACGAAGACGAAGTCATCACCATTAGCTCTGAGCAGCTATTGGCGAATGCTTCTGATGTTGAAGGCGAAGTCGCGATTGATAGCGTCAGCTACAGCGGCTCCGACGGTATCTTTACTGACAACGGTGACGGTACATTCAGCTTCGCACCAAATGAAAACTTCAACGGTGACGTCAGTCTTGATGTTGTCGTTGTTGATGAAGACGGTGCAACTGCGTCAACCAATGCAAGCATCGATGTATTGCCAATCAATGATGCTCCGGTATCAGGTGATTTGGCTTACAGCGTGGATGAAGACGGCTCTATCACCCTCAGCCAAGAGCAGCTTCTTGCTCAAGCCGGCGACGTGGATGGTGATGACCTAACCGCTTCTAACCTAGTGGTTGACGGTGATGCAACGGTTACGGCTAATGACGATGGTAGCTTTACCATTACGCCTGATGCGAACTTCAATGGCGACATTGATATCACGTTCGATATCAACGACGGCACCGATACTATCGTTGCAACGGCGGACCTAAAGGTTAACCCTGTCAATGACTTACCGCAGCCGGAAGATCAAGCGTTCACCATTGGTGAAGATGGCGTGTTGACCTTCACTGACCAAGATCTGCTTGATGGCGCAACGGATATCGATGGTGATGACCTATCGGTAGAAGGTGTCACATACACTGGCGCGGACGGTGTCCTAACTGACAATGGCGATGGCACTTACAGCTTCGCACCAAACGAGAACTTTAATGGCGACGTGAACTTCACTTTCGATGTTTCCGATGGCACGGATACCGTGACCGCAAATATCGATGTAAGCGTGACGCCAGAGAACGATCCACCGGTTGCGGGCAGCACGTCTTACACAGTACATGAAGATAATTCGATCACCATTAGTGACGAACAGCTGCTAGCGAACTCATCGGATATTGAAGGCGGCGTAGACATCAGTAGTGTGACTTACAGTGGCAACGATGGTGTGTTCCAAGACAATGGCGATGGTACGTACACCTTCTCACCAAATGAGAACTTCAATGGCGAGGTCAACCTAGACGTTGTGGTTGTCGATGAAGAGGGTGCGACAGACTCAACCACTGCGGGTATCACAGTACTTGAGGTGAACGATCCACCGGTTACGGGTAGCACGGCTTACACAGTACACGAAGACAACTCGATCACCATCAGTGACGAACAGCTGCTAGCGAACTCATCGGATATTGAAGGCGGCGTAGACATCAGTAGTGTGACTTACAGTGGCAACGATGGTGTGTTCCAAGACAATGGCGATGGTACGTACACCTTCTCGCCAAATGAGAACTTCAATGGCGAGGTCAACCTAGACGTTGTGGTTGTCGATGAAGAGGGTGCGACAGACTCAACCACTGCGGGTATCACAGTACTTGAGGTTAACGACCCACCAATCGCAGGTGCAACCAGTTACACCATTGATGAAGATGAAGTCATCACCATCAGTGCTGAACAGTTGTTGGCAAACTCTTCCGATATTGAAGGTGAGGTAGCACTTGATAGCGTCAGCTACAGCGGTTCCGACGGTATCTTTACCGATAACGGTGACGGTACATTCAGCTTCGCACCAAACGCAAACTTCGATGGCGATGTGAGCCTAGATGTTGTGGTTGTTGATGAAGACGGTGCAACTGCGTCAACTAATGCAAACATCGATGTATTGCCAATAAACGATGCGCCAGTATCGGGCAACTTGGCTTACAGTGTCGATGAAGACAATTCAATTAC
>NZ_JAMPZF010000009.1:0-540 GCF_024747315.1 Vibrio sp. HS-50-1
AACTTGCGAAAGTGAGCGAATCCCAAAAAGTGCGTCGTAGTCCGGATTGGAGTCTGCAACTCGACTCCATGAAGTCGGAATCGCTAGTAATCGTGGATCAGAATGCCACGGTGAATACGTTCCCGGGCCTTGTACACACCGCCCGTCACACCATGGGAGTGGGCTGCAAAAGAAGTAGGTAGTTTAACCTTCGGGGGGACGCTTACCACTTTGTGGTTCATGACTGGGGTGAAGTCGTAACAAGGTAGCGCTAGGGGAACCTGGCGCTGGATCACCTCCTTAAACGATGATTATTGCGATGAGTGTTCACACAGATTGATACGGTTTATAAGTAAAAGAGACGAGAAAATCTAGCTCTTTAACAATTTGGAAAGCTGACAAATCAACAATTTATTGTTGATTGTAAAGTTCTCAATGTTTGTCTTTATGACAAACACCAAAAAACACATTCAAGTGTTCTTGGAAATTGAGTCCGGCAAAATCGAAATGTCTCTCGCTCATTCAAATAATGAGAGACAACTTTGGTGATTTGAACATCAA